>NZ_JAVTIY010000009.1:0-147052 GCF_031843745.1 Microbacterium sp. WCS2018Hpa-9 | reverse complement strand
GGACCGGCATGGTGGGACCCCGACCAGCGATGGCGCACACCACGACTCAGCATCCGGCAGACTGCGCCACTCTCCCGAACCGGATAGGTCCGCAAAACGATGATGGTCTGGCGCGTAGCAATACGGTCGTTCCGCTGCTGCCTGGTCGAGCCGTCGAGTGCGGTCGCGCACGGACAGAGGTCAATGCGTCAGAGGACGTGCGACGCCATCAGGCGGTCAGCATCGCATCGCTGTCCGCGCGCCGCATACCGCGTACCCGGCCGCTCACCGCATCACCGGACGGTGAGCTCGAATCCGTCGGCGGTCGGCACTACGCCTACCTGGGTGAGGTCGTCGACATGGAATGTCGGCGCGTGTGAGGTCGCGTGCGAACCGACCCCGATCACGCGCATCCCTGCGGCGTGAGCGGCCTGGATGCCGGCGCCGGAGTCTTCGAAAACGACGCAGTCGGCGGGGTCGACACCGAGAAGCTTTGCGCCGAGGAGGAACCCCTCAGGATCCGGCTTCGACGCCGACACGTTCTCTGCTGTCACGGTCAGCGAGGGCACCGTGAGCCCGGCCTGGCCCATGCGGGCGTTCATCAACGTGATATCGGCCGACGTCACGATCGCATGGGGATAGGGGAGCAGAGCCTCGAGCAGCACGTCGGCGCCGTCGATCGCGACGACGCCATCGACGTCCTCGCTCTCATTCGCCAGCATCACGGCGTTCTCTCGGATGTTGATCTCGTGATCCCGCTCGGGAAGCATGATCGCCATGCTCTGATGTCCCTGTCGGCCGTGCACGACGCTCAGCACCGTCGCGGGGTCGATGCCGTGCGGCGCAGCCCACGCCAGCCACAGGCGCTCCACCACGGCGGTCGAGTCGACGAGAGTGCCGTCCATGTCGAGCAGGACGGCGCGGGCGCTGATGGTCTCGGTCATCCCCTCAGGCTACTGGGCAGCATCCGAAGTCCGAGGCGAACGAGTGGTTACGGTAGTCGCATGACCCACGCGCGGCAGGGCGACGAGATGCTCCTGAGATATCGCTATCCGGATGGCCGGCTTCAGGCTGCGCTGCCCCTGCGGGTCATCCACGACGACGAGACCGTCACCGTCGGGTGGCTGCCGAACGGCACGGAAATCATGTACTGGGCGCTGCCCGACGGTGGTGATCCGCGTCAGATTCCCCTGGCAGAGCGATTCCGGCAGCGTCTCGGCACTGCGCCGCGTGTCTGGCAGGGGCCCGGGGTGTTGCGAGTGATGCCGAAGAACGAGGCGTTCCAGGTTCTGCATTTCTGGGACGAAGACCAGCGGTTCGCTGGCTGGTACGTGAATCTGGAGAGGAATCGAAGCCAGACCGGCAACTTCTTCGACACCGTCGATCAGCACCTCGATCTCGTCATCACCCCTGACCTCAACGCCGTATGGAAAGACGAGGACGAGGCCCAGGCGGCCGTCGATGCGGATCAGCTGCCGCGCGCCGATCTGGATTCTGCTCGCGTCGTCGGCGAGAGCATCATGCGCGATGTCGAGGGTCTGCTGACTCGCATCGGCGACTGGAGCGGCTGGATCCCGCGCGAGGGGTTCGATCGACCGCTGACCCTGCCTTCGGAGTGGAACTCCTGAGCCGGGGAGGAATGATCGCGGATCAGACTCGCGTCGGGTGACCGCGCAGAATCTCGTGCGCTGACTCCATCAGCCACCGAGGTAGGCACGATGCAGCAGCTGCGAATCCTCCTTCAACGCCTCGGCCGTGCCCTGGAACGAGACGCGCCCGCCGGCGACCACCACGGCCTCTCGAGCGAGTCCGAGGGCGAGCTGCGTGAACTGCTCGACGAGCAGCACTCCGACGCCGGACTCGGCGATCGACTTCACGATCGGCATGAGACGCATGAAGACCACCGGTGCGAGCCCGAGCGACATCTCATCGATCAACAGGATTCGCGGTTTCGCCACGAACGCACGGGCGAGCACGACCATCTGCTGCTCGCCACCCGACAGCAGGGCGGTGGGGGAGTCGATGCGCTTCTCGAGCTCGGGGAACTGCGCGAGTGCAGCATCCAGTTCCGCCGCCGTTCGCGCGGTGAGCGAGATGTTCTCGCGCACGGTCAGCGATGGGAACACGGCCCGTCCCTGCTCGATGTGCACGATGCCACGGCGAGCTCTCGACACCCGGGAGAGCTTGTCGATCGGCTCGCCGTCGAGCATGAGCGACCCCGCGGAGTGCGGGGTCACGCCCGACACCGATTCGATCAGGCTCGTCTTGCCCGCACCGTTCGGGCCGACCAGGGCCAGCACCTCGCCACCTCGCACCGTCAGCGACACATCCGAGATCACCGGGCCCGCCCCGCGGCTGACCGTCACCCCTTGCAGCACGAGTTCGCTCACTTCAGCAGCTCCGTCTCTCCCATGTAGGCCTTCACGACCTCCGGGTTCGCGAGCACCTCGGCCTGGGGCCCGCTCGCCAGCACCCGGCCGAAGTCGAGCACGGTGAGCGTCGGACAGACCGAGCGCACCAGATCCAGGTCGTGCTCGATGATGATCAGCGCCACGCCGTAGCGAGCGGGCAGCTCTCGCAGTCGCGCGGCGAGAGCGAGGTGCTCGTCGTGCGACAGGCCGGCCGCCGGTTCGTCGAGGATCAGCAGTCGCGGTCGAGAGATCACGTTCGCTGCCACCTCGACGAGTCGTCTGGTGCCGACATCGACGCTCGACAGACGCGCCCTTGCCGGCGGGCATCCGAAGAACTCCAGCACCTCGTCGATGTCGGAGGCCGCGAGTCGACGCCGCGCCACGAACCGAACGTATGCGCCGACCGTGAGCGACGGGGGCACCCTGTCCTGCTGAAAGGTCCGGCGCAGCCCCAGCCGTGCGCGACGTGTGGGCGAGAGACCGGCGAGGTCGCGATCTCCGAGCAGCACCCGCCCGCCGTGCTTCGGCAGGAAGCCGCTGATCGCATCGACGAAGGTCGATTTGCCCGCTCCGTTCGGGCCGATGAGTCCCATGATCGACGCCGCGGGCACCTGGAACGACACGTCGTCCAGGGCCTTCAGGGCGCCGAACTGCACCGTGAGCCCCTCGACCGCGAGCACGGGCGCGCCGTCCAGAGCACGCTCGTCGACGGTCGCCGTGGTCGTGGTCGTGATGGCCGCGTCACCCGCATCGGCATCCGGAGGCAACGCCGTCAGCGATGCCGTCGCCGTCTTGCGATCCGCGCGCTTCCAGATGAGAGTGCGGATGCCCTGCCCGAGGTTGGTGCCGCTGGTGATCGCCTGCACGCCGAGCACACCGAAGACGACGAAGGCCCAGTCCTGCGGCACGCCCCAGCGCTTCAGCAGCTCGGGGACGAGCACCCAGAGGATGCCGCCGAGGATCGCCATGTCGATCAGATGCGCTCCCGACATGACAGCGAGCACGTAGAGGGCGAGTGACTGCAGCGGGGTGAAGCTCGATGCGAACGGCAGCTGCACCTGACCGGCGAGCAGCCCGCCGGCGATGCCTCCGAGTGCGGCCGAGACGGCGAACGCGGTGAGCTTCGCGCTCTGCACGCTCTGCCCGGCGGCTGCGGTGCCGCGCTCCGAGAAGGCGACGGCCTTCCAGCTCGAGCCCCATCGTCCGCGCTGCAGGAAGAAGACGCCGAGTGCGCAGACGGCGAGCACCACGACCGAGAGGAAGAAGAACTCGCGGTCGTTCGAGAACATGGTGGGGCGCTCGACGGCCGTGCCGTCGGCGGACCCGGGGAACTGGATCTGCACGAGGGTCACATCCGCGGCGGCAGCGAACCCCAGCGTGACGACGGCGAGGTTGACGCCGCGCAGCCGCAGCGCCGGAAGCCCGACGAGGATTCCGACGAGGCCGGCGGCGATGCCACCCATCACGAGCCAGACGACGAAGCCGCCCGGGGCCTGCATGACGTTCAGCAGCGACACGATCCAGGCGCCCACCGCGGCGAACGTGAGCTGACACAACGCGATCATGCCGGCAGACCCGGTGACGATGCCGAGGCCCAGGATCGCGATCGCCGCGACGACCGCGCTGATCGCGAGGAACACGAAGTAGCCCGGAAGGGCCGCGCTCAGGATGGCGCCGGCCCCCACCGCGGCGATGGCGACGGCGAGAGGCCAGGACAGACGGAACCAGGGACGGTCAGCGAGCGGCATCCCACACCTCCTTGCGCTGCGTCCACAGGAGCAGGACGACGATGAACAGGAACGGAAGGAAGTTGCGCACGAGCGCGACCTCGTCGATCTGCGCGACGAGACCGCCGAGCACACCCAGCACGACTCCGCCGATGACGGCGAGGTCGAGTCGGCGGAAGCCGCCGAGCAGCGCGGCGGCCGCGGCGGGGACGATGAGCATCGCGAGGCTGGTCGCGTCGTTCGACTGGGATGGCGCGACGACCATGATCGCGATCGCGCTGATCACGCCGGTCACGAACCACACGGCGATCGACAGCGGACGCGATCGGATGCCGAGGAGTTCGGCGGTCGTCGGTCGCTCCGACAACGCGCGCAGCTGCGTGCCGACCCGCGTTCGGCGCAGGACGATCCGCACCGCGACCGCCGTCACGATCGCCAGGACGACCGTGGCGATCGTCACCTGACTGATCACGACCCCGCCGAAGGAGAACGCGGGGCCCGCGATGATCGGCGTGAACGGCTGCGGCTTGTTGCCGAACAGGATGAACGACATCGAGATCAGCAGAAGCAGGGGACCGACGGTCATCGCCGATCGGGTGGTGGTGGAGGCTTCGGAGAGCCAGGTCGCGGCGATCCATCCGATCGCGGCTGAGAGGACCCCGCCGACGAGCACGCCGAGCACGGAGCCGAGCCAGATCGGCACCCCCAGTTCGCTGACGAACCACACGGCGCTGAAGGCGCCGAACATCCCCGTCGCGGCCTGGGCGAAGTTGACGACCCGCACGAGGCGCGACATCAGGGTCAGGCACACTCCGAGGACCGCGTAGAGACCGCCGGCGGCGAGACCGGCGATGGCGCCTTGCAGCATGAGGCGTCCTTTCTGGTGTGAGGGGGAGAACCTGCCGCCGAGAATGCGCTCGGCGGCAGGTGAGGGGGCGGCTATTCGCCGATGCGGAGCCAGTCGTCGGCGACCTTCTCCCAGGCGTTCGTGCCGGATTCGAGGATGATCGGCCAGCCGGCGGTGTTCTGTGTGCCGAAGGCATAGGGGGTTCCGACCATGGGGTTCTCGATCGGGTCCATCCCTCGCAGCGCCTCGGTGACCGTCTCGCGGGTGATGTCGCCGTCCATGCCCTCGAGCACCTCGATGAAGTAGGTCGCCGCGAGGTATCCGCCCTGACTGAACGAGGTGAGGGGGATGTCGTTCGCCTCCATCAGCTCCCGCCAATCGGCGTTGATCTCGTCGTCATCCGTGAAGGGGTAGAACTCGGCCGGGACGTAGATGCCGGCACCCGCATCGTCGATCGCCTCCGCGAAGTTCTCGCTGTAGACGCTCGTCAGGTACAGCCATGTCACGTCGTCCCAGCCCTGGGCGTTCGCGGCCTTGACCTGGCCGATCGCGTCGGGTTCGACGGGGTTGATCGCGAGCGCCTTGCAACCCTGCTCGCGGGCCTTCACGATGTAGGGCGTGTAGTCCGATGCGCCGTAGGGCACGGTGTCGTCGACGTACTTCGGCTCCTTGCCGGTGATCTCGGTCCACTTGTCGATCGCGGCCTGGTAAGTCGGGCGGGTGGATCCTGCGATCTCCAGCAGGATGCAGATGTCATCGAGCCCGAGCACCTCGGAGCCGTACTGCAGGGTGAGCGTCATGTCGTTGAACGGACCGACGTTCGCGGGTGAGATGTTGTCGCTGGCGAAGCAGCCGGTGTCGACCCCGATGCCCGGAAGCGACAGGATCTCCTCCTGCTCGTAGTACTTCGCGTTGATCTCGCACTCGATCAGGCTGGCGGAGCCGACCAGCGCGACGGCACCGTCGCTGCCGACGAGCTCGCGGGCTGAGGCGGTGGCGGTCGCCGGGTCGCCTTTGTCGTCGAGGGTCTTGTACTCGATGGTGCGTCCGTCCAGGCCGCCGGCCTCGTTGAACGCGTCGAACACGGCGGCCGCCGCGAGGGATGCCTCGGGGAACGTCGCCGGGCCGCTGATCGTGTTCACGGAGCCGACGACGATGGGGGCGCCTTCGCCGCCTCCGCTGCCGTCTCCGCCGGCGCAGCCGGCCAGGGTGAGGGCTGCCACGGCGATGAGCGCCGCAGTGCCGGATACTCGCTTGTTCATGTGATTCCTGCCTCTCGTGTGCTTCGGGTCTGCTGCGATCAGTCGCGCAGTGCGCGGTTGACCAGTTCGGTGTCGGTGAACTGCTCGAACGCGACGACCTTGCGATCGGACAGGCGCCAGACGTGCGCGACGCGGGCGGCGAAGAATCGGCCGGTCGCTCGGTACGTACCCGAGTAGGTGCCGATCCCCACGACCACGTCTCCGCCGTCGATGACCTCGTCGATCGCGACCGTGTAGTCGTCCCACTCGTCCTGGATGCGCTGGAAGACACCGGCGGCCACCGCATCCGGCCCCAGGTACGTGCCGGCGTAGGGGAACCCTGCAGCCTCGGTCCAGCTCACGTCGTCGGCGAGCGGTGCCAGCATGCCGTCGAGGTCGCCGCGGTCGCTGGCCGCGTAGTGCTCAGTGATGATGTCTGCGTTGCTCATGATGATCTCCGTGTGCAGGTCTCGGTGCCGGATCAGACGGGCTGAGCGTCGGGGTAGGAGACCGAGCCGAGCGGATAGATGTGACCGCCCCCGCGTGTGTGCTCGGCGTCGCCGTCGCCGTTGAGACCCAGGAAGATCCCGGTCGTCATCAGCTGGTAGCCGAGATCGTGCAGCCAGACGCTGGCGACCGCGATGCGGAACTCGCGGAAGCAGAAGAGGTAGAGCCCGTCGGCGAACTTCCAGACCGTCGACAGGTCCATGTCGCCGTGCCCGCGCTGCACCCCCTCCAGGCACTGCCACGCATAGCGCTGGCTCGAGATATAGACGTGCTCGTAGAGGTGGTGCGGGCTGTAGCGGTAGATGTTGCGCTTGCCGATGAGGTCTCGGCTCGGCCCAGGCACCTCGCCCGTCGCGGTGCCGCCGTCGGCGGTCGCCGCCCAGAAGTCCTGCCCGACCTGAGGCTTGCCCTCGACGGCCTCGGCCGCGATCCGCGAGCGCACGACGGTCGCCCGGTGCGTCGTGGTCGAGTAGACGACCGTGATGGCCTCGCGCTCACGGCTCTCGAGCGGGATGTTCACGAAGACGACGTCGTCGCGCACGGCCACGGCGTCGTAAGGGTCGGTGCCGGAATCCCCGAGACCCGACCAGGTGACCGCGACCGCGTCGAACGTGAGCGAGAGCGTCGAGCCGTCATCGAGCGCGAGCGTCAGAGCGGTGCCCGACAGCGATGCGTTCGGCAGCCGGAAGGTGTCGATGCCCGCGGCGAACTCGTCGTACGTGCGCCATTCGTCGAGGGCGGAATCGGTCGTGACAGGGGCGGTCATGGGGGTCCTGACGTCGCAATCAGCGGAGCATCCTCGCTCCGGGCATCGCGTCATCGCGGTGCGCTTGCCCCATGCTCCGGCGGCGCACGGCATCCGCTCAAGAGAAGCGGCACCATCGCGCGCCGACAGTCAACCGGCGTGCCCTGCAGAGCAAGGACACATCAGTCGCGCCCGCCGGAGACGGTTCGTGAGAGCGCGCTCAGTGCGCGGCGCGGTACTCGCTCGGAGAGATCCCGAACGCGGATTTGAATGCGCGGCTGAAATGCGCCGCATCGACGAAACCCCACCGGGCCGCGATCGCCGCGACAGGGCGGTCGGCGAGCATCGGGTCGAGCAGGTCGCGACGGCACTGCTCGAGGCGGCGCGTGCGGATCCACGTCGAGACCGTCACGCCCTGCTCCTGGAACAGCCCGTGCAGGTGGCGGGTCGAGATGAAGTGCGCCGACGCGATCGTCGCTGGTCCGAGATCGGTCGAGGCGAGGTTGCGGTCGATGTACGAGCGGATTCGCTGAACGAGCGCGCGATGAGGGTCGGCCGACACCTCGTCGAGGCCGAGTTCGCGCGTGAACACCGTCGTGACGAGATCGAGCGCGCTGTGCGCCAGCCGTGCCCCTGTCGTTCCGGCGAGCTGATCGAGGTTGCCGGCGAGCTGCGTCAGATAGGGCACGACCATCGCGCCGAGGCCGCCCTGACCCGAGATGCGCACAGCCGTGAGCTGCCCGATCATGTCGGAGGGGAGGCTGATCAGATGCTTCGGGAACATCACGACCATCGTGCGGAAGTCGTCGTCGAAGACCAGGGAGTACGGGCGATCGGTGTCGTAGACGGCGAGATCCCCGGCCTGGAGCACGGCTTCCCGGTCGTCCTGGATCAGCATCCCGGTGCCCGCGAGCATGAGGCTGAGCTTGAAGTACGAACGGTCGCTGCGGGCGATGAGCTCGGGCGTCCGCTCCACGATGTGAGACGTGGCGCGCACCTCGTTCACATGCACCTCATCGACCGAAGCCCCGCGGATGATCCCGCGGAAGTGGTCGGGCCCGTCCGTCGAGACCTGCAACGGCACGAAGGATTCCGAGACGGCAGCCCGGAACTCGCTGATGTTGCGCGCGACGAGCGTCGATACCGATTCGGCGGGGGCGGCGAGTGCACCGTTCATGACTGATCACCTCGGGTGGTGGAACGACGACGTTGTATACGATCCGTGCCGTGATGCTATCACCGGCATGGCGTGAAGGGCGAGGCTTCTATGATGTGGGCGGAGGCCAGTGATGCGATATCTCGGCGACAAGGTCATGCAGGTCCTGCGTCAGCTGCGCGGACCCGACACAGCGGATGCGGTGTTCGAAGCAACCGCGCTGATCGTCGGGGCGGTGTTCTTCGTGCTCGGGTTCGCGATCGGGTGGCCGGTCTTCTGGGGCCAGGAGATGGCGATCAGCGGCACCGGCTCGATCGGCGCGTTCGCAGCCTACGGCGGTGCGATCACCGCCGTGCTGGCCTTCGCGCTCGGTCGCCTCGTCGTGAGGCCCGCGACGATCGCGCCCGACGGCACCCGCGACGGATTCAGCGTTCCGGGTGACAGGCTGCGCTGGTACGACCTGGCCGCGATCGCCTTCGCGCATGCCGCGATCGCCTACCTGGGATGGCTCGGCATCGCCGAGCTGCTCGAGCGCAGCTTCACCGGTGCCCCGGTCTTCGCCTTCCCCGGAGCGGTCCTGGTGGCTGTGGCCTTCGCGCTCACCGCTTATGTGACGTTCCTCAGCGCCGTGGCGCTCACGCCGACAGTGCTGTCGCTCGTGCTCGCGGTGTTCCTCGTGGTCGGGGCGTTCGCCGCGATGCTCGCCTCCAGCGATGTCTACTGGTGGCAGGACAACCTGTCGGCGCTGGGTATGAGCACCAACAGCGCGTCGGCCGCCTTCAACATCACGCTGATCATCGCCGGCGTCATGGTCACGACGATCGCGCGCTATGCCACGGCGGGGCTGCCGGTGGACGATCCGATCGATCGGCGCGGTCGCTTCATCGTGCGCGGCGGTCTGATCCTGATGGGCATCTTCCTCGCCTGCGTCGGGATCTTCCCCGTCGACGAGTTCTTCCTCGTGCACAACACGGTGGCCACCGGGATGGTCGTCGTGTTCGCGGTCGTCGTGGTGGGGCTGCCCTGGTTCCTGCGCACGATCCCTCGGGTCTTCGTGGCGTTCGGCTGGGCCTACGTGCTGGTGATCATCCTGCTGGCGTCGTTCTTCGCCGTCGGCTACTACAACCTCACGGCGGTCGAGCTGATCGCGGCCGTGCTGATCTTCAGCTGGATCATCGTCTTCCTGCGGACGGCAGGGTCGGTCGATCCAGCGCGTCGGCACGAGCCGGTGCCGGCCTGAGATCAGTTCTTCAGCGCAGTGGCTGCGTGGCGTCCGCGGTGCGCTGAAGGGCGTGGATCGTGTGCGCGTGCCGGCGCTGCGCGACCCCGACGAACAGGCAGTCGACGAGAGCGAGCTGAGCGATCCGGCTCACCATCGCCCCGGCGCGCAGTCGCGGCTCGCGGGCACGAGTGAGCAGGGCGTGATCGCAGCTCTCGGTGACGGGTGACGATGATCCACCCGTGACACCGATCGTGACGCCGGCCGCAGCCCGCGCGGTCTGCAGGAAGTGCACGGTCTCGCGGGTCGTTCCCGAGTGCGAGAAGCCGATGGCGACCGTCTTCCTTGCTCCGAGCGATGCGGCGGCGCTCGCCTCGTGCGCGTCGGTGAGCACGATCGCCGCGTGCCCGATGCGGAGCAGCTTGCGGCCGAGGTCGGCTGCTGCCTGGCCGCTCGCTCCGATGCCGAAGAGCAGAACGCGATCAGCGTCGTCGATCGCCTCGACCGCAGCCGCAAGGCTGTCGTAGTCGAGGTTCGCGATGGTCTCCTCGATGGCCAGCAGTTCGAGAGCCGCGACCTTCGCCGTCGCCTCGCGCAGCGTGTCGGCCGCGGAGATCTCAGAACCGAAACCGGATGCTGCAGGAAACTGCACCGACTCGCGGCCGAGCTCTGTGGCCAGCGCCATTCTCAGCGCGGCGTAGCCGTTCACGCCGATGGTGCGACAGAAGCGTACGACCGAGGCGACCGAGGTGTCGCATCTCGCAGCGATCTCGGTGATCGTGCTGTCGACGACGATGGTCGGATCGTCGGCGATCGTCCGAGCGATGCGCGCCAGCGACGGCGGCAGCTTCTCGGCCGCTGTCGCGATCGTCGTCTGGATGCTCATGGCTCTCCTGCGTGAGGGCGGGTTTCGGGCGTGTGAACAATTCTTTCATGCGCTAGGACTGATGCGTAGACTATTTCCATGTCTTCTCCGCGTGCCCTCGTCGCCGTCGACCTCGGCAAATCACGATGCCGTGCGGTGATCTCCGGGCCGTGGGGTGCGGACGATCGCGTCCCTCACCGCCGAGACGTGTACGACGGCATCGGAGCACCCGGTCTGGCGGCCGCAGACGGCGTCGCCGCAGCGCTCGCCGCGATCCTCCCGCTGAGAGAACGGCTCGCTGAGCCGATCTCGGCGGTGTCGGTGGGCGCGGCGGGAGCCTGGGCGGCACCCGCAGCCGCAGCCGAACTCGCGCACGGCCTCGCCCGAGAGTTGCGGGCGCCGGTTGTCGTGACCTCTGACGTCGTCTCCGCCCATGCCGGAGCGCTCGATGGCGGAGCAGGCGTGCTCCTGATCGCCGGAACCGGCGCAGCAGCCCTCGGCATCGACGGCGAGGTGTCCACCCTCGTCGACGGATGGGGTCCCGAGCTGGGCGATTTCGGAAGCGGATCCTGGTTCGGGCGAGAGGCGCTGCGTGCTGTGCTGCGCGCCTCGGCCGGCCTCGCACCAGCGACCCTGCTCACGGATGCGGTGGCCGCGACGATCGGCGACCCCGCGGCGATTCCCGGCTGGCTCTCGGCAGACGGCCCGCTGGCCCGTCGCCTCGCGGCACTGGCGCCCTTGGTGCTCGATGCGGCGGAGGGCGGCGACCCCGTCTCGGCGGAGATCGTCGCCGACGGCATCCATCTGCTCGTCGCCTCGGCCGTCGCCGCGTCGTCGGGCAGCAGTGACGTCGCTCTCCACGGTGGGCTCACCGCGCACCTCTGGTTCCGCTCGGCTCTCGACCAGGCGCTGCGTGCCGCAAGCCACGCGGTCGCCGTCTCTGCCGGTGACGCCCTCGACGGAGCGCTCCTGCTCGCGGAGCGCACCGATCTTCCCCACGAAAGGTTCGTGCATCGTGCCGAATGAACACACCAGACTGACCGCCCTCCTCGACGTCCTCTCGACGCTCGGCACGGAGGCGTCGACGACGGAACGGGGCGATCTCGACCTGCTCGAGACCGCCGAGCTCGTGCGGCGCATGAACGCCGAGGATCACCGAGTGCCGGCCGCGGTCGGGGAGCGCAGCGCAGAGATCGCCGCGGCCGTCGACGGCATCACCGACCGCTTCCGCGCCGGCGGGCGCCTCATCTACCTCGGGGCGGGCACCGCAGGCCGCGTCGGTGTGCTCGACGCCAGTGAATGCCCGCCGACTTTCGGCACGGACCCCTCGATGGTCGTGGGGCTGATCGCCGGGGGCGAGACGGCCATTCGCGCTGCGGTCGAGAACGCCGAGGACGACGACGAGGCCGCAGCGACCTCGCTGCGGGAGCTCGGGCTCACCGAGCGCGACACGGTCGTCGGCATCTCGGCGTCAGGTCGCACGCCCTACGTCGTGGGCGGCCTCGAGTTCGCTCGGGCAGTCGGCGCGCTCACCGTCGCCATCGCCTCGAACCCGGGCTCCGAGATCGGTGCGGTCGCCGAGATCGCGATCGAGGTCGTCACCGGGCCCGAGTTCATCTCGGGCTCGACGCGTCTGAAGTCGGGAACCGCGCAGAAGCTCGTCGTGAACATGCTCACGACTCTGTCGATGATCAAGCTCGGCAAGACGCACCACGGCGTGATGGTCGACCTGCTGGCCACGAACGAGAAGCTGCATGCGCGCTCGATCCGCACGGTCACCGAGCTCACCGGCGCCGGGGTCGACGAGGCCTCCGACGTGCTGGACGCGGCCGGCGGCTCTGTGAAGCTCGCGATCCTGATGATCTCCACCGGGGCGCCCGCAGACGCCTCGGCTCAGGCGCTCGACGAGGCCGACGGAATCCTGCGCGTCGCGATCGCCCGACTCTCTTGAGGGGCACATTCGCCGCGTGCTTCCGTCGGGGGCTGCCCGATGACGGCGACGCGCTGACCGCTGACAGCGACGAAGAGGCTCAGTGGTCGCAGGTGCAGGATCCGCCGCCTCCGCAGCATCCGGCATCCGCTGCGACGTGCGCCTGAGACGACTCGGGTACGTCCATCGCGGGGTTCTGATCGAGGAACCCGTTGGGCTTGAACCAGAATCCGGCGTAGTCGACGGGCATGATCGGCCAGTCCTCCGGGCGAGGGAAGTGCGTGAGGCCGAACGTGTGCCACAGCACGATGTCCTCGCCGTCGAGCGATCGGTCTCCGGCGGTGTACTCGGGCAGACCCGAGCCGCCCTGGTGCGCGTTCGGGTATCGGCCGGCGGGCCAGATCTGACCGTGCTCGTGCTGGGTCGCCCACAGGTGCTTCGTGGCGAAGGTCGCACGTGCGGCGACCGATGACTCGGGGTCGGCCATCAGCAGTGCGGTGGGCTGGGGGATCAGGTGGTACGCGGTCGGGCGCCCGACGTGGTTCGTGCGGGTGGCGCTCTGCACCTCCCAGGCGCGGGCGACAGACGAGTCGGCATCGCGCTGAGCGGCGGACTCGGTGGCGAGCTGAGTCTCCGACCACGTGAACGCGTTGCCGAACGGGTTGTCCGGACCCATCGGGATGCGCTGAGCGTCGATCTCGAACAGGCGGTTCTCGTCGCCGTCGATCGCGACGTCGAGCCGGGCGCAGAACAGGTGCTGATGCACCGGGGCGAACACCCCTGGGGCGAGTTCGGTGGCGTGCTTCTGCCGCACGCCGGGTTCACCGGCGCCCGCGAACACGATTCCGGTGGCCTTGGCCACGACCTCGATCGACCCGTCGAGGTAGAAATGCCAGTAGAACCCGTAGTCGTAGTTGCCGATCGTCGAGAAGTACGACACGACGAAGCGGCGCGACCGGCGCACATCCGAGCGGCCGGCGAGGTCGGTGTGCTTCCAGAGGATGCCGTAGTCCTCCTCGTGCATGCAGACGACGTTGGGGATGCGCACGGGGTGACCGTGATCGTCGGCGACATAGCCGTCGAGATAGCGGATCACTCCCAGGCAGTCGCAGCCGAGCTCCAGGTGGTTCGCGTTCTTGCCGAGCAGGTACTCGCCGGCGTCGAAGTAGCTGATCCAGAACCTTCCCGGGGCGGTGTCGCCGTAGGGAACGACCATCTCGGGCACGCTCGCCCGGCTGAGCACCGAGCGCCCGTCGAACGCGACGTCATGCAGCACGAGCCCCTCGCGGGCGTTGAAGCTGACCCGCATCGACCAGTTCTCCCACTCGACGAGCGATCCGGTGACGGCGAAGCTCGGACCCTCCGGCTGGGTGATCTCGATGGGCTTGAGGGACGTGCGCGCGGCGCCCTGCACCTCGGCGTAGTAGTTGCCGTGCCCCGCGGGCACCGGCACATCGCCCTCGTCGTCGATGCGGATCACGCTTCCGGCGGTCAGGTCGATGTGCACGACCAGCCCCTCGACGGGGTGCGCCCAGGGGGAGTCGGTCTCGTCGTACTTGAGGAACGTGAGGGAGCGGATGACGCGGCGTCCCACCTCGTCGGCCCGGCCGGTGTAGCCCGGAGCGAGCGGGCCGCAGAACGCGAGCGCCATGTGCTGCTCGAGACCGCGGCGCGTCATGGCGGCCTGCCATTCGGGGGAGGCCTTCGCGATGATCTCTGCGCGTTCGTACTCCTCGAAGAGGTACTGCGGCTGTCCATAGGGCGGGGTGTCGTTCGGCACGCGCTCGTTGCGCAGCACCTCGCCGCGCGTGATCGAGACGACGACCTCGGAGGCGACCCCGGTCGCGGTGTCGAGCAGAGTCGCATCGACCCGACGGTCGATGGGGGAGCCGGGCGCCCAGGCGGCGAGCTCGTGCTTCGTGGGCTCGTCCGGCAGCAGCATCGGCACGCGAACGGTCTCGCCGAGGAGCCCCGCGGCGTCGAGCACGGCGCGGGCTGCGGCGATCTCGGCGCCGGTGAGCGGGTCGAGCGGATGCGGGGTGGGGATCCGGTCGATGGAGACGGGCTGGCGGTGGGACATCGTCGTACCTCACTATTTTCGAGCGAGCGCTCAATAAACGGGTTGGCACGATGGTACGCCGGTGCGGCGGGGTGCACAAGAGTGCGCCGGCGATCGGCTCTGTGCGGGTGCGGGTGCGGGTTGGGGTGGGGGTGCGGGTTCGACCGCGGGGTTCAGCTGCGCCAGGGCGAGAGGATGCTCTCGAGCACCGCGAGGTGGGCTTCTGCCCCTCGAGGCTCGGTGACTTCGAGGACCTGCTGGCCGTAGGTGATCGAACGGAGCAGCGACATGACCGCCTGCTTCGGTGTCGCGGCCGACAGTTCGCCGTCGGTGACAGCTTCGTCGATGGCCTCGCTGATGCCGTCCTGCCAGGTCGCGAGCGTGGGGGAGCCGGCGTCGGGGGCCGAGGCGAGTGTCGCGAGGCGGCCCCAGAATCCGACGACCACATACGCCTCCGTGCGTGTTCCGGCGTCGACGGGGAGCACCTCGCGCATCAGGGCGTCGAGTCTGGTCAGTCCGCGGAGCCCTGCGGTCACCGATCGGATGCGCTCGTCGGTGCGTCGGGTGATCTCCGCCGCTGCCGCGCGGATCACGTCGTCGAAACCGTCGAAGTAGTGCCAGAGCGAGCCTGTCGCGACTCCGAGCTCTTTCGCCACCGCGCGAGACGACACAGCCTCATGCCCGTCACGGGCGGCCACGGCGAGCAACGCCTCGGCGATCTGCCGGCGGCGCTCATCATGGTCGACGACACGGGGCACATGCCCATCCTGTCGCATCGCACCGGGGTCTGGCTATTTTGAGCGAGTGATCAATATAATGCGTGCGTGGATCACCTCCTCCCCGCAGCATCGTGGCTGACGGCTCTGGCCGCCGTCGTCTCGGCGATCGCCTGCGTGGGCGCAGGGCGCGCGGTGCCGTGGCAGGGCGCGCAGACGTCGCTGATCATGGCGGCAGCGATGGTCGTGGCCGCCGTCACCGATGGCGACGCGACGACCGGTCTGGTTCTCGGCGTCGTGCTGCTGCTCTCGGCGATGCTCGGCACCGTCGGTGTGCGCGGCACTCCGTCAGCTGCGTCGTGCTGTCACCGAGCGCTCGTGTCTGTCGTCATGGCCGTGTGTGCGTTCGAGAGCGCGTCGACGGACGAGACGCCAGCGGTCGGGGCTGGCAGCCACGGCGGGCATGGGCTCGACGGACTGCTGTCGGTGCTCGTGACAGCCGGGGTCATCGGAGTGGTGCTCTGGACCGTGGCTGCCGAGTGGCTGCGCGCGCGGAGTCCACACTCGAGGACTGCCCGCCTGCTCGCGGTCGAATCGTGGGCCATGGCGGGCAGCGTCGCGGTCATGGGCGTGGGGTTCTGACACCGTAGCGGTGTTCGCGGACTGCTCGTCCCCGCACGGTGCACCGTCAGTGCGCTCCGCCGAATTCGATCAGCAGAACCCCCAGAGCGATCAGGGCGACGCCGATCGCCATCAGCACCGAGAAGTGGTCCTTGAAGATCACGCGGCCGAGGATCGCCGTGATCGCGACGCCGGCCGCTGACCATACCCCGTAGGCGACGCCCACGGGCATGCCCATGGCGAGGATCGCTCCGAGCAGGGTGAAGGCGGCGAGGTAGCCGACGACGATCACGGGGATCCACCTCCGGCGACGGAGGCCTTCGGACGCGCGCAGGCTGAGGGTCGCGGTGACCTCGCTCGCGATCGCAAGGGCGAGGAGCAGCCAGGTCATGCTCCGATCTCCGCGGGCGTCTCGCGCTTATGCGACCCGAGCTCGACGAGCAGAACGCCGAGCACGATCGCGCCGATGCCGACGATCTGCACCGGCCCGAGCAGCTCATCGAACAGCACCGTGCCCATCACGGCGGTGAGCACGACGCCGATCGCCGCCCAGATGCCGTATGCCACGCCCACCGGCATCCCTCGATCGAGCACGATCGACAGCAGCCAGAGCGAGCCGGTGTAGCCGATCACCACGGGGACGAGCCACAGCGGATGGGTGAAGCCCTCGGCCGCGCGCAGCGACAGTGTGGCCGTCACCTCGAGGACGATGGCGATCAGCAGCGGTGGCCACGCCGACGGGCGGGAGGGGTCGGTCATCTGGAGCCTTTCGATGCGGTGCATGCCCGGGGGACAACGCGTCGGATGCTCGCACGATTCCCTGTCGTGCAGGTGAACGCCGGACGGGAAGCCGCGATTTCGGAACCCCGCCACGCGGCGCGTACCCTGGAGGCATCCCCCGAAGCTCACCCGGCAATCTCGCGCGCCGGCGACCTCGGCGCGCTCACACATGCAAGGACGCAGATGAACGTAACCGCCGCACCCCATGACGACTGGACGGCGAGAGAAGAGCTGGCCGAGCGGATGATCCCGCTCATCGGCGCACTCAAGCGGGAACGCGACGTGGTCACATCGCTCCACGGCCACCGACTGCTCGGGCTGTCAGCCACCGGCATCGTCGAGGTGCACGACAGAGTGGCCCAGCTCGGGCACGAACGGCTCGCGGTCGATGAGACCCTCGCTGTGCTCGAAGGTGTTCACGAACTCGCTCCCGGCGCATCGTCACTCGACCTCGCTCGGCTCGCCGCAGGCCATGCCGACAGCGACCAGCCTCTCGACGCCTATCTGACCGAAGCCCTCGCACCCGCGGTCGGCGCGGTCGCCGCAGCCCCCACGGATGTCGTGCTCTACGGCTTCGGACGCATCGGGCGGCTGCTCGCCCGCATCCTCGTCGCGCACAACGGCGGTGGCAGCGGTCTGCGGCTGCGGGCGATCGTCGTGCGCCGAGGCTCGGAGAACGACCTCGTCAAGCGCGCGTCGCTGCTGCTGCGCGACTCGGTGCACGGCCGCTTCGCGGGCTCCGTCACGGTCGACGAGGACGCCGACCAGATCATCGCGAACGGCACCCGCATCCAGGTCATCTACTCCGATGACCCCTCGACGATCGACTACACGGCCTACGACATCCACGATGCGATCGTCGTCGACAACACCGGCCGCTGGCGCGACGAGGCGGGTCTCAGCCGCCATCTCGAATCCACGGGCGTCGCACGCGTGCTGCTCACCGCCCCGGGCAAGGGTGCGCTGAAGAACATCGTGCACGGCATCAACGACGGCACCATCGAGCCCGGCGATCGCATCATCACGGCCGCCTCGTGCACCACCAACGCCATCACCCCTGTGCTGAAGGCGATCGACGAGGCCTACGGCATCGTGCGCGGCCACGTCGAGACCGTGCACTCGTTCACCAACGACCAGAACCTGATCGACAACTTCCACAGCGGCGATCGACGAGGCCGCTCGGCCGTGCTGAACATGGTGATCACCGAGACGGGCGCGGCGAAGGCCGTGGCTCGGGCGCTGCCCGAGCTCGAGGGCAAGCTCACCGGCTCGTCGATCCGCGTTCCTACGCCCGATGTATCGCTGGCCGTGCTGCACCTGAGCCTCGAGCGGCCCGCGGTGAGGGACGAGCTGAACGACTACCTGCGTCGCGTCTCGCTGCACTCGAAGCTGCGCCAGCAGATCGACTACGTCGAGAGCCCGGAGGTCGTCTCCACCGACTTCGTCGGCTCGCACCGCGCGGGCATCGTCGACGGCCTCGCGACCATCGCGAACGATCGTGACGTCGTGCTGTACGTCTGGTACGACAACGAGTACGGATACTCATGCCAGGTGATCCGCGTGCTCGAGGTCATGGCCGGCTCGCATCCGATCGTGCTCCCCGAGCGCCGTGAGGTCACCCTGCGCGGCTGAGTGAGTCGAGTGCCGTGTCGGTCGCACCGGGCATGATGAGGGCATGAAGTCCGCATCCCTGCTGTCCGAGCGTCTGCGCTCGCATCGACTCACGGCTCCCGCGCGCTCGGTGACCGACGCTGCGGCACACATGCTCGCGGTGCAGAGTCAGGACTTCACCGCGGGGCGCTGGGCTCTCGCCGCGCGCACGCGCAACGAGCCCACGCTGCGCCAGGTCGATCGCGCCTTCGACAGGGGAGACCTGGTGCGGGCGTGGACGATGCGCGGAACCCTGCACATCGTCCCGGCCCGCGATCTGCGCTGGGTGCTGTCGGTGACCGGCGATCGGCAGCACCGGCAGGGGGCCACGAGGAAGCGCGAACTCGCCATAGACGACGAGATGGTCGCGGCAGTCACGCGTGCGGTGATGCCGCGGCTTCGTGACGGCGGACTCACACGCGCCGAGATGTTCGAGGTGTTCACGGGCATCGGAGTCGACCCCGGCGGCCAGCGGGGCATCCATCTGCTCAACGTGCTCACCCTCGACGGACTGATCTGTCAGGGGCCGGTCGCGGCGCGGGAGGGCATCGCGCGCGAGCAGCGCTTCGTGCTCGTCGAGCAGCACATCCGTGAGCACGCGGCTCCGCCCGATCCGCTCGCCGAGCTGTTCGTCCGCTTCATCGACGGACACGGCCCTGCGGCAGTGGCCGACTTCGCCTGGTGGTCGGGTCTCACGCTCGGTCGATCACGTGAGGCTCTCGATCGCGCGGCGGGAAGGGTGGCCGAGATCGAGCAGGGCATATTCGTCGGCGTCGATCGTCCACGGCGCTCGTCATCTGCCGCCGCCGTGCTCGCTCTCGGGGCCTTCGACGAGTACTACATCTCGTATGCCGACCGCACGGCGGTGTGCGCCCCCGAGCATCTCGCGACGGTCGGACCCGGGAAGAACGGCATGGTGCGAGCGACCATCGTCGCCGACGGTCGGGTGATCGGATGCTGGACGCACGCGAGCGCCTCGCTCGGCTCAGCTCCCGAGCTCTTCGTGCAGGATGCCGACGACGGGGCGGTGCGCAGCGCTCTCGAGCGGTTCACGCGCTTCCTCGACGGCTGATCCGGTCTGCTGCGGCTCAGGTCACTCGCTCGCGTGACGCCCGAGGAAGTTGTAGACCTCGTTGTCGTCCACTCCGGGGAACGCACCACGGGGCAGCGGCGAGAACATGTGCGTGTGCACACGGGCGCTCGGCCAGGCCTTTCCGTTCCACCGGTCGGTGAGGTCGGCCGAGGGGCGGCGGCAGCATGCCTCGTCGGGGCAGCTCGAGACCGCGCGGTCGGCGGTCTCGCGTCCGCGCCACCAGCGCGCGTCATCGAAGGGCACGCCCACCGTGATCGAGAACTCGCCGTCGGTCGAGGCGCCGGTCTGCGTCGAGCACCAGAACGTGCCGGAGGGCGTGTCGGTGTACTGGTGGTGCTCGTTCGTGCGGTTCTGCTGGGTGAATGCCGCCCGCGCCTGGAACTTGCGACACACTCGCTGGCCCTCGACGGCCCCCGTGACATCCATCGGCAGGGGCAGGTCGTCGTTCTCGTAGACCCGCGTGATCGCGCCGGTGGCATCGACCCGGAGGAAGTGCAGTGACATCCCCAGGTGCTGCGTGAGCAGGTTCGTCATGCGCATCCCGGCGGCTTCATGGGTCACGCCGAACGCATCGCGGAAGTCCTCGACCGCGAGGTTGCGATCTTTCTTCGCCTGCTGCAGGAACGCGACCGAGGCTGTCTCGGGCATCAGGCACGAGGCGGCGAAGTAGTTGATCTCGAGTCGCTGCTGCAGAAAATCGGCGTAGTCGGTCGGTGGCGTGTGGCCGAGCAGGCGGTGCGCCATGGCCTGCAGCGCCATGGATCGCAGGCCGTGGCCTCCGGGGATCGACGCCGGTGGCAGGTAGATGCGTCCGTTCTCGAGGTCGGTGACCGAGCGTGTCGAGTGCGGCAGGTCGTTGACGTAGATCAGCTCGAAGCCGAGCTTCTCGGCCATGATGCTCACCGTGCGGTGCGTGAGCGCTCCCTGCACGTGACCGGCCGATCGCAGCTGCTTCTCGGCGAGCCGCTCGATGTCTGCGAGGTAGTTGTTCTGCTCGCGCATCCGCAGGCGCAGCTCGGTGTTCGCCCGCCTGGCCTCTTCGGGGGTCGCGATCGCCTCACGCTCCCGGCGCTGCAGTTCTCGGTGCAGGCCCAGCAGCGACTCGATGGTCTCGTCGCTCATGCCCTTCGTGACGCGCACCGGGGCGATGCCGAGCTGCCGGAACACCGGGCTCTCCTGTGCACGTTCGAGTTCGATCTCGAGCGCGGCGCGTCGGTTGGGCGGCTCGCCGGAGATGAGATCGGTGACCTCGGTGCCCGTGGCCAGCGCGATGGCCTGCAGCAGCGAGAGCTTCGGTTCGCGCTTGCCGTTCTCGATCAGGCTCAGCTGCGAGCCCGCGACGCCGACGAGCGCGCCCAGCTCATCGAGCGTGAAGCCCCTCTCGAGGCGGTGATGCCTGATGCGGTGGCCGAGAGTCGCGAGGTGGATGCCGGAAGGAGCCATTCCTTGATACTAGCTAAAGAACTTCGATTCTTATCGCATCAAATGGCCGAAAGCCGGGTGGCAACCAGAAGAAGATGGAACAAACGCCCCTCACTTCAAAGGAGTAGTCATGGCGATCGCCGAAGTCTTCACCCCCCGAGCATCATCTGTCGCACCTGTGCGCACCTTCGGGACGGCTCCGACGTATGACACCCCTGCGATGGCAGAGCTCGCGACCTGGGTCGACGAGATCGCCGCTCTCACGCAGCCGGCGTCGATCCACTGGGTCGACGGCTCGCGTGCCGAGAACGACTGGCTGCTGCGAGGGCTCGTCGACGAGGGCAAGCTGATCAAGCTCAATCCCGAGTGGCGTCCCGGCTCGTACCTCGCCCGCTCGCACCCCAGCGACGTCGCGCGCACCGAGGGCCGCACCTACATCTCGTCGGAGAACGAGGAGGATGCGGGTCCGACCAACAACTGGGCGCCTCCTGCGCAGATGCGCGAGAAGATGACCGAGATCTTCGAGGGCTCGATGCGAGGCCGCACGATGTTCGTCGTGCCCTTCTCGATGGGCCCCGTCGGCGGGCCTCTCTCGCACATCGGCGTCCAGGTCACCGACAGCGCGTACGCCGTGGCATCCATCGGCATCATGACCCGCGTCGGCGATGCGGTCACCCGCCGGATCGCCGAGGGCGCGCCCTGGGTCAAGACCGTGCACTCGGTCGGTGCACCGCTCGCCGCGGGAGAGCCCGATGTCGAGTGGCCCTGCAACGACGACAAGTACATCGTTCACTTCCCCGAGACGCTCGAGGTCTACTCGTTCGGCTCCGGCTACGGCGGCAACGCGATCCTCGCCAAGAAATGCTTCGCGCTGCGCATCGCCTCGGTCATCGCCCGCGACGAGGGCTGGCTCGCCGAGCACATGCTGCTCATCCGCGTGATCGATCCGGCGGGCAAGGCCTACCACGTGGCTGCGGCGTTCCCGTCGGCGTGCGGCAAGACGAACCTCGCCATGCTGCGCCCCACCATTCCAGGGTGGCGCGTCGAGACCCTCGGCGACGACATCGCGTGGATCCGTCCCGGCGAAGACGGTCGCCTCTGGGCGATCAACCCCGAGGCGGGCTTCTTCGGCGTCGCACCCGGCACCGGCGAGTCGACCAATGTCACAGCCGTCGAGACGCTCTGGGGCAACACGATCTTCACGAACGTCGCGCTGCGCCCCGACGGGGACGTGTGGTGGGAGGGCCTCACCGATCAGGCTCCCGCTCACCTCACCGACTGGGAGGGCAACGCATGGACGCCCGACTCCGGTCGCCCCGCCGCGCACCCCAACTCGCGCTTCACGGTCTCGGCGGCCCAGTGCCCGCAGATCTCGGAGGACTGGGAAGAGGCGGTGCCGCTCGACGTCATCCTCTTCGGCGGACGCCGTGCGACCAACGTGCCGCTCGTGGTCGAGGCCACGGACTGGACCCACGGCGTGTTCCTCGGATCCAACATCTCGTCTGAGCGCACGGCTGCGGCCGAGGGCACGGTCGGCGAGCTGCGCCGCGATCCGTTCGCGATGCTGCCGTTCTGCGGCTACAACATGGCCGACTACTTCGGCCACTGGCTGAAGGTCGGACGAGGTCTGCGGTTCGACCGCGCGCCCCGCATCTTCCAGGTCAACTGGTTCCGTCGCGGCTCGGACGGCCGCTTCCTGTGGCCCGGATTCGGCGACAACTCGCGTGTCGTCGACTGGATCATCCGTCGCGTCGCAGGTGAGGTGTCGACCGTGGACAGCCCGATCGGCCGCCTGCCGCTGGTCGAGGACCTCAACCTCGACGGCATCGACGTGCCGGAGGCCGACCTCGAGGAGCTGTTCTCGATCGACACCGAGGCCTGGAAGACCGAGGCCGACCTCACCGAGGAGTTCTACGACACCTTCGGAGACAAGGTGCCGGCCGCGCTGCGCGCCGAGCTCGCCTCGCTGCGCTACCGCCTCGACAAGGCCTGACAGACCGGGCGCCGGTTCGGGGGAGCCGGCGCTCTATTCCCCAGATCCCCCTACCCCCAGACCGCGAAGGCGGGATGGCTGAGGCGAACCCATGGCTGAGTGGTCTCTGACATCCCGCCTTCGCGCATGTCCTGCGACAGGTGACGCTGTTCAGGCGAGCAGTTGGTGCCGCGCCAGATCGCGGTAGAGCGGCGTCGACTCGATCAGCTCGGCATGAGTGCCCTGACCGACCACGGCGCCGTCCTGCAGCACCACGATGACATCGCTGTCGACGACGGTCGACAGCCGGTGGGCGATGACGATGAGCGTGCGATCGGTCGACACCGCGTCGATGGCCTCGCGCATGCGCTGTTCGTTCACGCCGTCGAGAGATGACGTCGATTCGTCGAGCAGCAGGATCGGCGCATCGGTGAGCAGGGCGCGGGCGATCGCCAGGCGCTGACGCTCTCCGCCCGAGAGCATCACGCCGTCCTCCCCGACGGGGGCCTCGAGCCCGAGCGGGTCGCGCGCGAGCACATCGCCGAGGTTCACGGCGCGCAGCACCTGCTCGCAGGCGTCATCCGATGCGTTCGGCGAGGCGAGACGCAGGTTGTCGCCGAGAGTTCCGGCGAGCGTGGGGGCATCCTGCTCGACGTATCCGAACTGCGCGCGCAGCTCGTCGCGCGGATAGGTGCGCGAGTCGTGGCCGTAGAGACGGATCGATCCGCCCGTCGGGTCGTAGAACCGCTCGACGAGGGAGAGGATCGTGCTCTTGCCGGCACCGCTGGGGCCGACGAGCGCGACGCGCGCACCGCGGGGCACGGAGAACGAGACGCCGCGCAGGACCTCGCGCTCCGCCGGGGCGCTCGAGTCATCGGTCGGCTCGAGGTGCGCATCGGCGAGAAGCGTCTGCGCCTCCTTCGCGGCGGCCAGTCGTGCGGCGACCACGTTCTCGGGGTAGCGGAAGCGCACGTCACGGAACTCGATCGCGGGGGCGAGGGGGTCGGCGGCGTCGCGCGGGACGGACGCGGCGATCTCGGCATCGTGCTGGGTCTCGATCGGAAGGTTCAGCACCTCCTGGATGCGGCCGAGGGCGCCGAGCGCCTGGTTCACCGAGGTGATCGCTCCGAACGTGGTCGCGAGCGGCATCACGAGCATGAACAGGAACAGGATGAACGTGATCAGCGACGCGATCGTGATGGTGCCGGCCGCGACCCTGAGGCCGCCGACGCCGAGCACGACGAGCAGCGAGACCTGGAGTGCCACGCCCGCGATGGGAACCACGAGCGACGAGATCTTGGCGATGCGCACGCCGATGCCGTAGGCCTCGGAGGCGAGGGCCGACACCGTCTCGGTCTCGCGCTCGGTCGCCCCGGAGGCGCGCACGGTGCGGATCGAGCCGACGGCGCGCTCGACACCCGAGGCGAGCTCGCCGACCTTCTCCTGCTGGGCGGTGGATGCGGTGCGGATGCGACCGCTGAGCGCGGTGACGACGACGACCGAGGCGCCGATCACGACGACGATGAGCAGCAGCAGCACGGGGTCGATCACGAGCATCGCGATGAGCGCGCCGAGGAAGAGGATCGCGCTGCCGACGGCGTCCGCGAGTCCCTGCGTGAGCACGGCGTAGAGCAGCGTGGTGTCGGTGCCGACACGCGACACCAGGTCGCCGGTGCGGCGGGCGTCGAACTCGCTGATCGGCAGGTGCAGGATGCGCGAGATCAGCTTGCGTCTGCTGGAGTACACGACTGCGGTGCCGGTGCGCTGCAGCAGGTAGTGCTGGTAGCCCGAGATGATCGACGACACGATCACGAGACCGACGAGGATCCAGACCAGGATGCCGAGTCCCTGATCGGACTGCACGGCTTCGATGAGCTGCCCCACCAGCAGTGGTTGGGCGAGTGACGTGGCCGCCCCGAAGACGCTGAGCACCGCGACGACGATGAGTGTGCGCTTGTGCTCGAAGAGGAAGGGGAGGAGCTGGCGGAAGGTGGCGCGCGGACCGTCGTGCTGCGCGCCGCGTCCGCGTCGGCGTGATGTCGCCGTGCTGGACATGCGGAACCTCGTTCTGAAAGGGGTAGTTCGACCGTACTTCGTGCGAGGACGGATTCTGTGGATGGGCTGTATGCGTTTCAGTGCCTGCCGAATCGGCGGTGCGCCGCCTGCTTCGAGACGCCGAGAGAGCTTGCGATCGCCTGCCACGAGTACCCGAGGTTGCGCGCTCGCCGCACCTGGGTCTCTTCGGCGCGGGCGAGCTCGGTGCGCAGGGCGGCGAGGCGGTGGAGTTCTGACAGCGGCTCGCCGCCGTCGTCCTGTCTGATCGCGGTCTTGATGGTCATCTTGAGCCTCCTGCGTCAATCATTGTTGACGGCACGGGAGATGTCAACCCATGTTGACGCACACGTGAGGCGCGTCCGATGCGAGACTGGGCCGATGCTGTCTGCATCGAAACCAGTACCCGGCGACCGCGTCGCCGTCCTGTCACCCGCCTTCGCCGCTCCTGCGGTCGCCCCGGAGATCCACGAGCAGGCTCTCCGACGGCTCGAGCAGCTGACGGGACTGCTCCCGGTCGAGTATCCGACCACTCGGCAGCTCGATGCGAGTCCCGAAGCCCGGGCCGCCGACGTCAACGCGGCCTTCGCCGACCCCGGCATCCGCGCGATCCTCGCGACGATCGGCGGCGACGATCAGATCCTGGTGGTGCCGCACCTCGACGCCGCACGCGCTCAGGCCGATCCCAAGCCGTTCCTGGGTTACAGCGACAACACCAACATCCTCAACTGGCTGTGGAGCCTCGGCATCCGCGGCTACTACGGCGGTTCCACGGCAGTGCACCTCGGGCCTGGGCCGGCGGTCGACGACGTGCATCTGCGCTCGCTGCGCGCCGCGCTGCTCGACGGCGGCACCGTCGAGATCACCGAACCGGGGGAATCCGAAGACGTCGGACGGCGCTGGACCGACCCGCTCGCGCTCACCGAATACGGTGACCGGATCGCGACCGAGGAGTGGACCTGGTCGGGTCCTGCTGCGCGCGTCGAGGGGCGCACGTGGGGCGGGTGCCTCGAGAGTATCGACGCGCTCGCGCTCGCAGACCGGCTGCCCACGACATACGATCTGCGCGGCGGCATCCTGCTGCTCGAGACCAGTGAGGAGCGTCCGCCCGCGAGCTGGGTGGCACGCTGGATGCGCGGGCTGGGGGAGCGCGGCATCCTCGATGCCGTCGCGGGTGTGGTCGTCGCGCGTCCGCCGGTGAGTGACTTCGAGTTCCTGCCGTCACCGGCCGAGGCCGATGCGCTGCGCGCGGCGCAGCGCGACGCCGTGATCGAGACGGTCTCGAGGTACAACCCCGATGCGGTCGTCTGCGTGGGCGTGCCGTTCGGCCACACGCGGCCGCAGTGGATCGTTCCCTACGGCGGGACGATGGTGCTCGACGGTTCGACGCGTTCCGTCCACGCCTCCTACTGAGGCGATACGACGAAGGGCGGCACCTCCCGAGGAGGTGCCGCCCTTCGGCTGGGGCGAGATGTCAGAGTTCGACGGACGCCGCGACTCCGAGGTCGGATTCGTAGTCGTTGTCCTTCGTCTCTTTCGAGAGGAGCAGAGCGATGAACGTCAGCACGCCCATCGCCGACAGGTAGAGACCGACGAGCCACGGGGCGCCGTCGCCGAGTTCCCAGAGCCAGAGGGCGATGAGCGGGGCCACGGCGGCGCCGAGGATCGACGAGACGTTGTACGAGATAGCGGAGCCCGTGTAGCGGACGTTCGTGGGGAACAACTCCGGCAGCAGCGCGCCCATCGGACCGAACGTCGCGCCCATGAGCATGAACCCGAACACGAGGAACGCCTGCGCGAGCGCACCCGTGAACTTCGGGTCCATCGCAGGAAGCAGGAAGGCGTTGAACGTGAAGCCGAACACGATGATGAGCCCGGTGACCCACAGCAGCAGCTTGCGACGGCCGATCGAGTCGGCGATCGGCCCGGAGAGCAGCGTGAAGATTCCGAAGAACACGACGCCGACGATCTGCATGAGCACGAAGTCGGTGTAAGCGAAACCGAGACCCGGATAGAACTGTGCGGCGAAGGCCGACGCATCGAAGTCCTTGCCGGTCGCTTCAGCAGCGGCCTGCGCGGCAGCGGATGCCGTCTCGAGCGTGGCCGGCTTGGTGCCGTACGCGAGGGTGAAGTTCGTCATCAGGTAGAAGAGCACATAGGTCGCCAGCATGATGAACGTGCCGAGGATCAGCTGCTTCCAGTGGTGGCGGAACACGGTCGCGAGGGGCAGCTTGCGGATCGCGCCCTTCTTCTCGGCCTTCTTGAACGTGTCGGACTCGACGAGCTTGAGACGCACCCACAGGCCGATGATGACCATGACGGCCGAGAAGAGGAACGGGATGCGCCAGCCCCACGACAGGAAGGCCTCGGACTTGAGCGCGGGGTTCTCGGAGTGCGGCAGCAGCCAGTTGATGGCGAGGAACAGGAAGTTGGCGATGATGAAACCGAGCGGTGCTCCCAGCTGCGGGAACGTGCCGTACCAGGCGCGCTTGCCCTTGGGGGCGTTCTCGGTGGCGACCAGCGCAGCTCCCGACCACTCGCCGCCGAGCGCGAAACCCTGAGCGAGACGCAGGATGAGCAGCAGCAGAGCTGCCCACCAGCCGATCTGCTGGAACGTGGGCAGAAGCCCGATGATGAACGTCGCGATGCCCATCGTGAGCAGAGAGGCGACGAGCGTGGCCTTGCGCCCGAACTTGTCGCCGAAGTGGCCGAACACGACCGCGCCGATCGGACGGGCGACCATCGCGGCTCCGAAGACCGCGAACGACGACAGCAGTGAGGTGGTGTCGTTGCCCGTGGGGAAGAACAGCACCGGGAAGACGAGCACGGCCGCTGTCGCATAGGCGTAGAAGTCGTAGAACTCGATCGTGGTGCCGACGAGGCTTGCCGTGATGACGCGCGAGCGCGGATTCGCGGGCGCTGTGGTCGTACTCATGCTGCTCCTTAGATCCGTGGGCCTGGTATACCAAGGCACCGGGAGATCCTACGCCTTCCTGAGCGTTTGCTGGGTGCGTGTGACGTCCGCCGGACCCGCGTGCGTAGAGTCGGAGGCGGATGCCGAGGCCCGAGGAGGCGGGGAGAACTGTGACGACGACACTGCTGCTGATCGCCGACACCCATGTGCCGAAGCGGGCGAAGCGTCTTCCCGAGGCGCTGCTGCGGGCGGTCGACGACGCCGACATCGTCATCCACGCGGGCGACTGGGTCGACGTCGCGACGCTGGATCTGCTCGAGTCCCGCTCGCGGGTGCTGCACGGTGTCTACGGCAACAACGACGGCCCTGCGCTGCGTGGGCGACTGCCCGAGATCGCCCGGCTGACGATCGAGCAGGTCGAGGTGGCTGTGGTGCACGAGACGGGTGCGAAGCAGCGCCGCGAGGAGCGGATGGATGCGGCCTTCCCCGACGTCGATCTGCTGATCTTCGGGCACTCGCACATTCCGTGGGACACCGTCGCCCCCTCGGGGATGCGTCTGCTCAACCCTGGCTCACCGACCGACCGCCGCCGCCAGCCGGTGTGCACGATGATGTCGGTCACCATCGATGAGCGGCGGATCGACGTCGCGCTGGTGCCGCTCACATGATCGCAGCGCCTCGCACGGGCGACGACGTCGAGGGTCCCTCGGTCCACCGCGCTCCGATGCGCTCGCGCGACGACGACGTGAGCGACGGGCCGGCCGTCGAGCGGGCGCTGGCGCTCGGCGTGTGCGGGGTGGGCGGCAGGCTCGACGACGCACCGGGCTCGATCGCCGATGCGCTCGCCGCGGTGGACGCGGTCTACGGAGAACGGATGGCACGCCGACTCGAGCGGTTCGTGTCGGCCGCCGAGGGCGTGTTCGTCTGGACGCGCGACGCCGAGGGTTTCCTGTGGCTGGGACGGATCACAGGACCGTGGCGCTACGACGCCTCAGCCGAGGCGCGAGATGTCGACCTCGTGCACGTGCGCGCGTGTGACTGGCTCGATCGTCCGGTCGAGTCGGCCGCGGTGCCGGCCGGCGTGCACGAGGCCTTCGCGCGCGGCGGCCGCAACTGGCAGAGCATCACCCGAGCCGACGCCGCTCGTCTCACCGCAGCCGTCTGGAAGTCCCGCAGGGGCCGGAAGTGACGCCGTTCACTCGGTCTGGCGCAGGTCGCGGAGGATGGCGTCGTATCGGGTGAGGAACGCCCGTTCGTCGAGTCGCTTGCGTCGCATCCACGACGTGACCTCGTCGTTGCGCTTGCTCGCGTTGCACGACCCGCATGCAGGAACCACGTTCTCGACCGTGTACCGCCCGCCTCGCGAGATCGGCATCACGCAATCGCGTTGCAGGGCGATGTCGCCTGCTCCGCAATATGCGCATCCTCCCCAAGCCTCTCGCAGCGAAGCCCACTGCTCGGTGGTGAGGTCGTTGTCCGCCCGCGCCACGCGGCCCTGGCGGCGCTTGGCATAGCGCGCACGAGCGGCGGGTGAGGGAGTGGAGAACCTTCGACGCGGCACAGACACACGGTACCGGGTCGAGTGGCCCGCGGAGCGCTATTCCTCGGTGTCGCCGAGGTCGAGCGAAGGGACGAAATCGGCGGTCGCGTCGAGCAGGTGCTCGAGTTCGAGGACGACGAGTCGGTTCGCTCCCGTGTTCGTGGCGGGTGCGGGCACGAAAAGGGTGCGTTGCGGGCCGTTTCGCCAGTATCGACCGAGGAAGAAGCCGTTGACGAACGCGTAGCCCTTGCCCCACGCGACGGTGTCGAGGAACAGGTCTGCGGGGGCGTCGAGGTCGAACTCCGCCACCCACGCCGACGGACCGGTCGCCGACGCGACCGACGATTCCGCGGCGCGGGACCCGATCTCCGCAGCCAGGGCCGCGACGTCGAGCGGTGTCGAGTGCCACCCGGTCAGCGGCAGGCCGTCGAGCGAAGGTGTGCCGATGAGCCCCTTCTGCTCGCCGAGCCGGTGATCGTAGTTCACCCGACCCTGCTCTTCGACGAGGATGCTGAGCATCCGGCCTTCCGGAATCGCCAGCACGCGGTCGTGCCGCGTGCGGGAGAGCGTGCCGACGGCCTGCCCCTCGACGCTGACCCAGGCGAGGTCGCGCACCTCGTCGAGCACCAGCTGACCGCCCTGACCCTCGGGCAGGGAGACGTCGTAACGGACGAGAGCGCTCAGATGCTCCAGCGCGTCGAACGTGACGGGTGCTGCCGCGACGGGCGCGCTCGCCTCGGCATCCGTCCAAGGCCCGGCTGAGACGAGCGGCACGGAGAAGACGGGCGCGGGTTCGGCGGCGGCCGGGAACTCCCCGGGCACGGGCGCGTACTTCGCGATCACGTCGCGGAACGCGAAGAACTTGTCGGTCGGGTTCCCTGCCTCGTCGAGAGGCGCGTCGTAGTCGTACGACGTGACGATGGGCAGGTAGCGGCCCTTGTGGTTGGCGCCGTTCGTGAGGCCGAAGTTCGTGCCGCCGTGGAACATGTAGATGTTGACCGAGGCGCCGGCGGCGAGCAGCTCATCCAGGTCGGCGGCGGCCGCTGCGACGTCGGTCGTGTGATGCACGCCGCCCCACCAGTCGAACCATCCGTCCCAGAACTCCGAGCACATCAGCGGACCCGTGGGCTGGTGGCTGCGCAGGGTCGCGAGGCGCTCGGCGCTGCGCGAGCCGAACGAACCGGTCTTGTGCAGCTCGGGAAGGCTGCCGTCTGCGAGCATCCGATCCGTGGGCTGGTCGACCGTCGTGAGCGGCACCGTGATGCCGGCCTCACGCGTGAGCGCGACGAGCGCCTGGAGGTAGGCCTTGTCGGAGCCGTACGCGCCGTATTCGTTCTCGATCTGCACGAGCACGACCGAGCCACCGCGGTCGATCTGCCGCGGAGCGACGATCTCGTAGACACGACGGAGGTACTCGCTCACATCGGCCAGGTAGGTGGGCTCGGAGGAGCGCAGCTCGCGCCCGTCCGCGGTGAGCCAGTTCGGCAGACCGCCGTTGTGCCATTCGGCGCAGATGTACGGGCCAGGGCGGACGATCGCGTCCATGCCCTCGGCCTGGATCAGGTCGAGGAAGCGTCCGAGGTCGTTCCACCCCGTGGCATCCCACTCGCCCCGGCGGGGTTCGTGAGCGTTCCAGGCCACGTACGTCTCGATCGTGTTGAGCCCCATCAGACGGGCCTTGCGGATGCGGTCCTGCCACTGGTCGGGGTGCACCCGGAAGTAGTGGATGGCGCCGGCGATCACCTGGTGGGGGAGTCCGGCGCGGAGGAAGTCGGTCTCGCCGATGGAGAAGGAGGTCACGATGCGGTGCTTTCGATGGGAGGGCCGGACGGAGATCGAGTCCCCGTCCGGCCCGGACGTGCGATTACTTGTTGACGGCGAAGCCCTGCGAGTTGCCGTACTCGACCAGCGCGTCCTGCCAGGTCACGAGGCCCTCGTTCAGGTCGGTGCCGTTCTGGTACGACTGGCCCACGGTGTCGCCGAAGATGCTGTTTCCGTAGACCTGGTAGGGCAGGTAGCTCCAGCCTTCGACGACGTCGTCGGCCGCAGCGGCGAGGACCTCGTTGATCTTCTGGCCGCCGAAGTACTCGGGTGCGTCGGCGAGGAACTCCTCGCTCGAGAGCTCGGCGGTGGTCGACGGGAAGCCGCCGGACTCGAGGAACGTCGAGATGCTGTCCTCCGAGTTGTTCAGCCACCACAGGAATCCGGCAGCGAGCTCCGGGTTCTTGCTCTGCGTCGTCACGGCCTGGCCGCCGCCGCCGTTCTCCGCCGTCGCCGGGGAGCCGTCGTAGGTCGGCATCGGCGCGACGCGCCAGTCGCCGGCTCCGTCGGGAGCGCCGGTGATCAGGTTGCCGGGCATCCAGGCGCCGATCACGAGGGTGGCGAGGCTGCCGTCGCCGAGGGCGCGGAACCACTCGTCGCTCCAGCTGCCGTAGGGGGCGAGCAGATCCTCCTCGACGAGGCGGTTCCAGTTCTCGGTCCACTTCTTCGAACCGTCGTCCTGCAGGTCGATCGTGACATCCGTGCCGGACGTCTCGAACGGCTTGCCGCCGGCCTGCCAGATCATCGAGGTCGCGAAGCCGGCGTCGCCGGTGTCGTTCGTGATGTAGGCGTTCGGGTTCGCGGCGTGGATCGCCTTGGCCGCCTCGTAGTACTCGTCCCACGTGGTGGGCACGGCGACGCCCGCGGCGTCGAACACGGCTTTGTTGTAGAACAGGGCCATGGGGCCGGAGTCCTGCGGCAGGCCGTAGATCGCGTCGCCGTCGGTGACGGAGTTCCACGTCGAGGCGGTGTAGTCGTCCTCGAAGTCGGCGAAGCCGTACTGCGAGAGGTCGACGAACGCGTCGGTGAGTGCGAACTGGGGGAAGGCGTAGTACTCGATCTGCACGACGTCGGGGGCGCCCGAGCCCGCCTTGATGGCGTTCTGCAGCTTGGTGTACTCCTCGTTGTTGGTGCCCGCGTTGACCACGTTCACCTTGACGTTCGGGTACTCCTTCTCGAAGGCCTCGACCTGAGCTTCGGCAGAGGGGGTCCACGACCAGTACGTGATCTCGCCGCCCTTCTCGAGTGCGGCCTCCACGGAGTCGAACGAGCCGTCGCCGGCAGCGCTGCCGCCTGAGCCGGTGCCACCGGTGCTGCAGCCGGCCAGCGCCAGCGCTGCGACGGTTCCGGCCGCGAGCACCGCGAGGGTGCGCCGTGCGGCGGGTGAGGGAAGGTGCTTCATTGCTGTGTCCTTTCGGGGGGTGCGGTCCTTCGTCGGACCGACGTGTGCGGTGCGGAGGGATGCCGGGAGCTACTCCTTGACGCTTCCGGCGGTGAGACCCGACTGCCAGAACCTCTGCAGCAGCAGGAAGGCGATGACGATCGGGATGATCGTGAGGAGCGAGCCCATGATCACGAGGTTGTAGATCGGCTGGGATCCGGCGCCGATCGCCTGGTTGCTCCACTGGTTGAGACCGACGGTGAGCGGGTACCAGTCGGGGTCGGACAGCATGATCAGCGGCAGGAAGTAGTTGTTCCAGGTCGCGACCACGGTGAAGAGAGTGACAGTCACGATTCCGGGTGCGAGCAGTCGCATAGAGATCGTGAAGAAGGTGCGGAACTCGCCGGCGCCGTCGATGCGCGCCGCCTCGAGCAGCTCGGTCGGCACCGAATCCGAGGCGAAGACCCAGATCAGGTAGAGGCCGAACGGGCTGATCAGCGAGGGGATGATGACGGCCCACGGGGTGTTGGTGAGCCCCAGCTCGCTGAAGAGCAGGAACGTAGGCACGGCGAGTGCGGTGCCGGGCACGGCGACCGCGCCGAGCACGACGGCGAACACCGCGCGGCGGCCGGGGAAGCGGTACTTCGCGAGTCCGTAGCCGGCCATGGTCGCCAGCAGGGTCGCGCCACCGGCTCCGACGACCACGTACAGCAGCGTGTTGCCGAGCCACCGCAGGAAGATGCCGTCCTGGTACGAGAAGGTCGCGACCAGGTTGTCGAAGAACGCGAAGTCGTCGGAGAACCACAGACCGAACGAGCTGAACAGACCCGACTGGGTCTTGGTCGAGCTGAACAGCAGCCAGACGAGCGGCACCAGTGTGTACAGCGCGTACATCACCATCACGATGAGCAGGATCTTCGACTTGCGCGGATTCATCAGATCGTGGCGCTTCTGCGAGGGGCGGGCGAGGGGGAGTGCCATGTCAGCGCACCTCCGACTTCGAGCCGCGCAGTTGCACGACGTAGGCGATCACTGCGGTGATGACGCCCATGATGATGGCGATCGTCGCGGCGTAGTTGAACTGCTGTCCGGCGAACGAGAGGTTGTACGCGTACATGTTGGGTGTGAAGTACGTCGTGATCACGTTCGGTGCCAGAGGTCGCAGGATGTTGGGCTCGTTGAAGAGTTGGAAGCTGCCGATGATCGAGAAGATCGTCGCGATCACGAGGGCGCCGCGCACCGACGGGATCTTGATCGAGAAGATCGTGCGCCACGCGCCGGCTCCGTCGAGCGATGCCGCCTCGTACATGTCGGTCGGGATCGTCTTCAGCGAGGAGTAGAAGATCAGCATGTTGTAGCCGACGAACTGCCACGTCACGATGTTGCCGATCGAGACCAGGATCCACTCCCGGGCGAACGGGGTGATGAGGTCGCTGCCGAGCAGGTCGTTGAAGTTGGACGTCAGGCCGAACTGGTCGCCGTAGATGTAGCCCCACATGAGCACCGCCACGACGGCGGGCACCGCATAAGGCAGGAAGATCAGGATGCGGAAGAACGATGCTCCGCGCAGCCGAGCGCTGTCGAGCGCCAGCGCTGCGGCGAGGGCCAGGACCAGCATGATCGGCACCTGCACGACGAGGAACAGCACGACGCGGCCGAAGGCCTCCCAGAACTGCGGGTCGGTGAGGGCGCGTACGTAATTGTCGAACCCGACGAACGCGGTGCCGCCGATCAGCTTCTCCTGGAAGAAGCTGAGGTACAACGCATAGGCGAGAGGTGTGAGGAAAACCAGGGCGAACACGACCATGAACGGGCCGACGAAGGCCCATCCCTTCCAGTCGCGCTTTTCACGCCGGCGGATGCCGTGGTCCGCCAGGGCTGCGGAATCTTGAGTCGTCATTGACGAGAACCTTCTTAGAGATCGGGCGCTCACGGCGCCGTGTGTCAACGTCAACATATTCGATGCGCTGCTAGTGTGTCAACGTCAACACATGAATGGATGAGTGCTCGTGACCTCGGAACAGTCGGCAGAGCCGCCGCAGCGGCGGCGAGACCCCTCCATGGAGGACGTGGCCCGAGAGGCCGGAGTCTCCGGGCAGACCGTCTCGCGGGTCGTGAACGCGCGCGGCTACGTCGGCGCCGCCACCAGGGAGCGCGTCGAAGACGCCATGCAGCGGCTCGGCTATCGGCCGAACAGCGCCGCCCGCGCACTGCGCTCAGGTCGATTCCGGGCGATCGGCGTGATCATGTTCTCCTTCAGCTCCTACGGCAATCAGCGCACGCTCGACGCGATCGCGGTGCGCGCCTCGCAGATGGGGTATGCGTTGACGCTGATCCCCGTGGAGTCCAGCGCTCGTGACACCGTGGCAGGCGCCTTCCGCCGCCTCGAGGAGCACGCGGTCGACGGCATCATCATCGTGATCGAGGCGCACCAGCTCGATGAGGCCGAGGTCGAGATCCCCGACGGGCTTCCCGTCGTGCTGGTCGACTCCAACCGGGGAGCGACTCATCCCTTCGTCGACACCGACCAGGCGCAGGGCGCGCGGCTCGCGACCGAGCATCTTCTCGACCTCGGTCACAAGACGGTCTGGCATGTCACGGGTCCGGCGAAGTCGTACTCGGCCGAACGCCGTCGCGAGTCCTGGCGGCAGACCCTCGAATCCCGCGGGGTCGTCGCGCCCGAGCCGCTGCAGGGCGACTGGTCCGCCGAGTCCGGCTACCGCGCGGGGCTCCGGCTGCGTGACGACGAGGCCGTCACCGCTGTCTTCGCCGCGAACGACCAGATGGCGATCGGCGTCGTGCGCGCCTTCCGTGAAGCCGGCCGCGATATTCCGGGAGACGTCAGCGTGGTCGGCTTCGACGGACTGCCGGATGCCGCGCAGCTGTGGCCGCCGCTGACCACCGTGCAGCAGCATCCTGAGAAGGTCGGCGCCCTCGCGGTCGACGCGCTGCTCGCCGAGCTCGACGGGGGAGAGCGCATCCAGACCCCGCTCGTCGGCACGGAGCTCGTCGTCCGCGCGAGCACGGCATCCCCTCGGAGCTGAGCCCGCCAGACGGGCGATCGCGCGGTCAGGGCTTCTCGGCCAGGTCGGCGTCGTCTTTTCGACGAATCGACACCTCTGCCGGGATGCCCCGCGAGAACAGGATCGACAGCAGGCTGATCAGGATCAGTCCCACGAACGACACGCGCAGCGACGAGAGCTGCGATTCGCGATAGACCTCGGCGAGTTCGCTCGAGTCCTCTTCACTGAGACCGGCCGCTTCGCCGATCCCGGCGACGTCCGCTGCGGGCACCACTGTGACCCCGCGGTCTGTCGCGGCGCTCACGGTCTCGCGCACCTCGCTCGGAAGGTCGCTCACAGCGACTCCCGACGCGAACGAGGTCGACAGCGCGCCGATCAGCAGCGACCCGATCAGCGCCGTTCCGAGCGATGAGCCGAGATTCTGGAAGACGCCCTGCAGTCCGCCTGCCTCGCTCGTGTCCTTCTCGCTCACGCTCGACATGTTGACGTTGCCGAGCTGTGAGGCCAGGAGCCCGAGGGCGCCGCCGGCGAGGAACATGCCGGACGCGAACAGGCCGCCGCGGAGGTCTTCGGTCACCGAACCGAGCAGCAGCACGGCGCTGAGCACGAGGGTCGACTGCCCGACTCTCACGATGCGGCGAGGCGACCACCTGCGCGACAGCGCGGTGCCGACGATCGAGAAGAGGATCAACGAGACCGAGAGCGGGAAGATCTTGAGGCCCGTCTCGAGCGCGTCGTATCCGAGCGTCATCTGCAGGTAGACCGGAACCATGAAGAACAGCCCTGCCGTCACGGCGTACTGGGCGCCGAGCACCGATAGCCCGCTGCGCAGAGTCGTGATGGAGAACAGATCCGGCTGCATGAGAGGAGAGCGGCCGTGTCGTATCAGCCGTCGTTGCCAGCCGATGAAGAGCGCGATCAGGGCGGCTCCGAGCGCGATGCACCAGGTCGTCAGAGAGACTCCGAGGGGCGCGATGGGGACGCCCGCGATCTCCGGCGTGTACAGGGGGACCACCCACCCCCACGTCTTGCTCTGCAGCATGCCGAAGACGATCAGGACGAGACCGGCCGACGAGAGCAGCACGCTGCCGATGTCGATGCGGATGCTCTGTCGTGGGGTGGAATCGGTGATGATGCGAGCGCACACGACGACCCCCAGCATGATCACCACCTCGGCGACGAAGACGAACCGCCAGCTGGAGTAGGTGGTCACCGCCCCGCCGATCAACGGACCGGCCGCGACCGCCGCACCCGACACGGCGCCGATGACGGCGAAGGCGGTGACGCGCTCAGCACCTCGGTAGTTGTCGGCGACGAGTGCGGCGATCGCGGGGATCACCAGCACCGCGCCCAGCCCCTCGATGATCGACCAGCCGAGGAAGAGGAACCCCACGGACGGACTCAGCGCGGTGATGAGGGAGCCTGCGGCGTAGACGCACGAGCCGATCACGAAGGCGCGGCGTCGTCCCCACACATCGCCGAGCTTGGCGCCGAGGAGCATGAACGCCGCCATCGTCAGGGTGTAGAACGTGATCGCCGCCTGCATCGCCGTCACGGACGTGTCGAGATCGCTCACGACCGTCGAGATCGATACGTTCATGACGGTTCCGTCGAGCACCATCACGAACTGCGCGGCGCCGAGGACTATGACCACGTTCCACTTCTTCAAGAGGTCTCCTCGGGTGCGGATGTGGATGTGGGTGCGGATGCGGGTGCGGATGCTGATGCCGCCTCTGCCTCGTACGCGGGACGGCGGTTGCCGCGCATGATCCGCGCCACGGCCGTGATCAGGAACAGCTGTCCGGTGATCGCCTCGGCGACGGCGATCCCCTGCACGGCGGGGCTCACCGGCACGATGTTGCCGTAGCCCGTGGTCGTGAGCGTCGTGTACGAGAAGAACAGCTGGCTCGAGAGGGAATCGACGACCTCCGCACCGAAGGTCGGCGTGATGGTCAGAAGCGCGACGAGGTTGTAGACGAGAGCGAAGAACATGCCCACCAGGACGTACGCCGAGATCGCGGCGAGCAGAGCCTCGGCATCCAGGCCCCGACGCGTGACCTGGTGCCTGATGATCGCGACCGGTGCGATGAGGAACGCGACCATCGATGCGGCGGACAGGGAGATGTCGAGTGCGTGTCCCTGCAGGTCGAATACCGCGACCACGACCGCGGCGATGCCCGCGACCGTGAGCACGATCCAGGCGATGCGCTGCACCCGAGGATGCGCATCCGTCACGCGAAGCACGACGGCGACGGTGACCAGCTGCACCACGAACGCCGATGGGCTCGGGTCAGTGGTGCCCTGAGCGGCGCACAGCGCGTAGGTGAGCACGAGAAGCGCGAGCACGAGCCAGTACCCCGACGGCCATCCGGACACCGGTCTCGCGACGTGAGCCCCGAGAGTCGCGGGCTCACGCATCGTGCCTCGGGATCCCATGGAGGCGCCTCACGCGGGTCCGTGTTCGCTCGGCAGTCGCCCTGACGCAAGGGCGGCTTTCAGGGCGCGGAAGTCGCTGTCGTTCTGATCGGCGTAAGCCACCGCGAAGTCCGCGATCGCCTCCTCGAACGTGTCGCTTCGCCCCAGATACCCCGCGATCTGCACCCGATCTCCGGATCGGGAGTGGGCTCGCGCCAGCGTCTCGCCGCAGATCCGCGCGTACAGGACCGCACCCCGCACGGTCATCGTCTCCGGGTCGATTCCTCCCTTCCCGTCCTGCAGCTGCCGGATGTAGAAGTCTCGGTGCTGCCCGTCGAGGCCGACGACGGATTGCCATCCGAGGAAGATGTCGCTGGATGCCTGCATCAGCCGCTGCCCGCGCACGACGCGCTCTGCGTGATCGTCGAACTCGCTCGGCCCGAGGAAGCGTTCGAGCACGGATGCCTGAGCCTCCTTCGCCTGGAGAAGCAGCGGATCGTCGTCGTCGCGTCCGCTGAGCAGGACCACCCAGGCGCGCGTCCCCACGCTTCCGACGCCGACGACCTTTCGCGCCATGTGTCGGTACCGATACTCGGCGATCGGATGCCGTTCGCCGACGAGCGTCGTCCGATACGCGCCCAGCACCTGGTGCATCACATCCGCCTCGTCTGCCGCACGCCCCGCTTCGCGGATGAGATCCTCGACGGGGACGATCAACGGCGGCGCCGCGACGATGCGCAGGTGACCGTCGACGACGCGCACCAGCTTCTTGAAGGCCTTCCGATGATCGCGCTTCCGCGCCTTCTCGATCGTCGCGTCCAGCCGGCGCACCTCCTCGTCTCCCACCCGCTGGTCGAGTTGGGCCTGGCGGATCGACGACCGCGCACGTTCTGCGTCGAGTCGGTCGTACCACGCGTCGAGCACAGTCGACTTCGCCGCCCTCCTCATCGCCGTCCGATAGCCGTGCGCTACTGCCACGACGCAGGCACGTTCCTCCTCAGCGTTGAAACCACGCTGCCTGCCGGCCACCGCGAAGCTCGCCGCGAGCCGTTTCACATCCCAGTCGAACGGCCCTGGGAGCGTCTCATCGAAGTCGTTGATGTCGAAGATCATGTGCCGCTCCGGGGTGCTGAACAGCCCGAAGTTCGACAGGTGCGCGTCTCCACAGAGCTGCGCGATGATGCCGGTGTGGGGGGACTCCGCGAGGTCCGACGCCATGAGCAGGGCCGCCCCCCGGTAGAAGGCGAGCGGCGACACCGCCATCCGCGTGTACCGCAGCGGTGTGAGCTCTTGCACCCGTGATCGTCCCTGCTCCTCGAGCAGAGCGATGGGGTCCGGCCGTTCCGGGGCAGACGACCACGCGCCGAGCTGCGCCCGGGGCATCCGCGAGCGGGCGGCGCGTCCTTCGTCACGTCGTTCGGCGAACGGCTTCGCGACCTCCGGCGGGAGAGTCATGAGCTGGCAGGTCCGAGGGGATCGACAGAGGCGAGGGCCGCCTTCTCGTCCGCGATGTCGTCGAGCGCATCGCTCTCGGCCGACACGACGTCGATGACATCGGCATCGTCGGACGGTGGACGTTCGACCACCTCCAGGATCAGAACGGCGAGCAGCGACAGAGCCAGAGTCCACAGCACGAGTGCGGGGCTGAGCGGCCGTACGAGCAGCACGACCGCCGCACCCGCCACGATGATCGCGGCTCTCAGGAGAGCGCGTCGCGAGTACAGCCACGCGCCGACGCGTCCGGTGCTCAGGCCGCGCCGTTCCAGAGTGTCGCGCAGCGAGGCTGCGCCACCGTGCACGATGGCGCGAAGTCGTCGAGGAACGTCGAAGGGACCGGCGAACCACGCGACCACAGCAGTGACGAGCGCGAGCACGAGCACAGCCACGGCGGTATCGCGCATGGCGCCGCCGACGAGTTCGTAGATCGCGCCCCCGGCATCCGCGGGAATGCCGTTGCTGCGCAGAGCCGCGTCGAAGAACACCCTGCCGATGGCGAGGCCCGCGAGCACGATCAGCATCACGAGGCCGAGGGAGAGCGCGGCGGTGACCAGTGCGACCGAGCGTCGTCGCGCGACGACCACCCCGGCGGCGAGGAACAGGATCGCCACCCAGGGCAACCACAGTCCAGCCGCCACCACCAGCTCGTAGGCGAGCTGGACGGAGGCGAGGGAGTCGACCTGCGCGACGGTGATTGTGCGATCGACCGTCGGGATCGACGCCGCGAATCCCACGCCCTGGTCGACGAGCACGTCTTTCGCGGCGTCGATGATCGGCGCCAGCTGAATCCCGATCGTGCCGTCGGACCCGAGTGCGATGGCCGCATCCGGATCGTTCTGCAACGCGGACACCACCTGCGAGTGGCTGATGCGGAGCGCCGATGCCCAGACGTTCGCGAACGCCTCGGACTCGACGAAGCGCTCGACCACGGTGCCCACGAGTGATTGCAGTCCCTGCGCGGCGGGGCCCTTGAGCAGCTCCAGCGCACGAGTCGCCGCGGGGCCCGTGCCGAGCTCGATGACGCCGTCGATCACATCCGTGGTGAGGGTGGGGATGTCGACCTGCCCCTCGATCGCCTCGACCACCTGATCGGTGACGGCGGACTGCACGGCAGGATCGCTCGCGAGCACGGAGTAGCTCGCGACGAAACGGTCGGTGTCGGTGAGCTGCACGTTGCCCCAGGCGGCCACCAGGGCGACGGGTGCGATGAGCGTTCCCAGCACGATGAGGACGGTAGCCGAGAGGGTGCGCCCCCACCCGCGGGATCGACGGCGCGAGGCAACCGGATCGGGCATAGGGGCGGGGACTGCCGCAGGGTTGCCGCCCCGGAGCACGCTGTTCTCGGCTTCGAGGGCAGCCAGGCGCCGCTGCAGCTCCTGGACCGTGGATCGTGCCATGGGATTCTCCGTCCTCAGACTCTCGCGTTCTGACGCGGGATATGGACCTGTTTGATGATCAACAGGATCGCGGCCGTGATCGGGATCGACACCAGGGCGCCGAGCAGACCGAGCAGGGCCCCGCCGATGAGCGCCCCGATGATGACGAGCGACCCTGGCACCGCGATCGCCTTGTTCATGATGCGCGGAGTCAGCAGATATGCCTCGAACTGCATGTAGATCAGATACAGCACCGAGAAGATCAGTGCGAGCAGGGGGTCGCTGAACAGCGCGACGACCGAGGCGAAGATCCAGTATGTGACCGGACCGATGAGCGGTATCAGTGTGATCAGGAAGGCGGCCAGCCCCATGAAGGCAGGGGCCGGGAGCCCCAGGATCAGATGCAGGAGGGTCGCGAACACCGCATTGCAGGCGGCGAGCACCACCATCCCGATGAGATATCCGCCGATCGAGTCCGTGATCTGCTCCGTGAGCGATCGGAGTCTGGCTCGATCGCGCGCGGGTGCGAGCGAGTAGAACGCGGACTTGATCGACGACAGCGACGCGAGGAAGTACAGGGTGAGGACGACGACGATGATGACCCCGGAGATCGCGTTGCCGACGCCGAAGCCCACGGCGAGCACTCCGCCTCCGACAGCGAGCAGGTTGCCGGGATCCGCGAAGAACGCCGCGAGCTGATCGAGTGCGGTTCCGACGACGTCTCCGACCTGCGCCTCGAAGGCTGTGTACGCCTCCGAGGTGCGGAAGTCCGCGATGGCCGCGGGGATGGAGCGTGCGAACTCGCCCACCTGCACCAGGGCGGGCGGGAGGATGAACCCGATCACGACGACGAGGAAGACGAGGAAGCCGCCGGAGACGATCAGCAGTCCGCGGGTTCGTGACACCCGGTGTGCCTCCAGCCAGCGGATCACCGGGTCGAGGCCGAGCGCGACGAAGAGGGCGATCGCGATGTAGACGAGGATCGTGGCGACCGAACTCGCGGCGACGCCGAGGACGAAAGCGCCGAGCCCGCCGAGGACCAGAGCGAAGCCGAACAGCAGAGGGCGGGTGACGGTGATCTGGATGCTGCGTGGTTGCGACCCACGCGAGGCGCGCCGAAGCTGAGGGGGTGACTCCTCAGGCACGCTCGCATCGCTCACGGTGCCACTCTCGGGCGCAGGGCGCACGGCCGCGTCACCCTTTCAGGGCGATATACCGCGGCGTCAGAGCAGCCCGAGGTCCTGAGCGCGCGCGACGGCGGTGTTGCGATTGGGCACCGCGAGCTTCCGATAGATGTGAGCCATGTGGGTTTTGATCGTGTTGGGCGACACATAGCAGCGGGCGGCTAGCTCGAGGTTGGTCATCCTGGTGGGCAGGTACGCGAGTATCTCGAGTTCACGGTCGGTCAGTTGCTCGGCCAGTTCGGGCGAGGTCGCGCGGGTGCGGCGGAGCAGGCTCGCCCTTTCCAGCACGGTGGCGCGGAACGGCGTCGAGGTGCCGGGGAGGTCGGCGATCAGACGCATGACCTCGGGGCCGGCGCGCACGAAGACGGCGATCAGATCATGCTGTGACGCCAGATCGAGGGCCCTGTGCATCGCTTCCGCGCCCGCGCCCGTGCCGCGCTCGCGGGCATCGAGCCACGAGCGGAGGATGAGCTGTTCCACACTGGCGCGCGGCATCGATTCGGGGGGCTCCGGGGTGACCGCATCGAGGTGGGCGCGCGCGAGGCCGGGGCGGTTGCGCGTCAGTGCTGTGGCAGTCGCCTCGAAGGTCACAGGAGACCAGCGTCCTGCCGTCGGATGACGCAACCCGCCGTTCGATGCGTGCGCGAGGCGGAGTGCGCGAGCCTCCTCGGCCTCGAGCGCCACCGCGACGATCGGAGGCGGGGTCGACGGCAGAGCCTCGACCGGGTCCACGGCGTCTCCCTCGCTGAGAACCCTCTCGAGGTGCGCGATCCACATGAGCTGAGTGCGGTGGTTCGCGGCGGCGCGGAGTGCGCCCTCGTGCAAGGGCGCCGCGGCGGAGGACGGCGTGGCTCGCTCGACCGATGCGAGTGCCGCGGCGAGGAAGGCGTCCGCCGGCGACGGATGTGCGAGCAGACGGGTCTCGGCGGCGAGGTCCAGGGCCTCCGCGGAGAACGCCGCGGCACGGCGCAGCCGTCCGGCCCACGCCTCCAGCAGCGCGAGCGAGCCGAGAAGATGGATGCGATACAGGCTGTACTGGGCCCCTGGCTCGGCGAGCGCCTCGTCGAATCGTCGTCGCGCAGCGATCAGATCACCCGAGAGGAAGAGCGCTCGGCCCGCCGAGGTCAGCGAACTCGTGCGCAGCAGGTGCGGGTGGGTGAGGCCCAGCAGCTCGGGTGGGTGCAGATCCGGATGCTCGCTGAGCAGCGCTGCAGCCGACTCCGCAGCCTGCAGTGCGATGTGGGGATCAGACCGGAACTGCGCCCGCGCCGCGAGGAAGGTGTGGATGATCGCCGAACGGCCCGGCGTGAGAGTTGGCCGATCGGCCTGTTCGCGCAGCACGTCCTCGGCTCTGGCCGCGTCTCCGTTCATCATCAGCAGCATGCCGCGCAGGATCTCGACGTCAGGTCGGGTCGCACGGAACTCTGCCGGCAACGCATCGAGCCACCGGCTGACCGACACGGTGTCGTTGCGTTCGAGCACCTCGCGGCCGCGTCCGGAGATGACGGTCGCCGCGCGCTCCCACGATCCGGCTTCGAGGAGGTAGTCGATGGCACAGGGCGCATCGCCCCTCGCGAGATGCCAGTCGGCCGCGGCAGTGCGGATCTCGGTCGCCGCTCGGGGGCGCTCGGCCTTCAACCGGTAGCGCAGGAGCTCTCGGAACATCGGGTGGAAGCGGAACCACTCCCGATTCCGATCGAGGGCGACGAGGAACATCGACTCTCTCTCGAGCTCCTCGAACAGCGACGTCGCGTCATCGACGGAGAGGATCGACTCGACGAGTTCTGCGGACATCCGGTCGAGGGCTGACAGGCGCAGCAGCAGCGATCGGCGCTCGGGAGGCTGCTGGGCCAGGGCCTGTTCGCTCAGATACTCGGAGATGAGGCGATCGGTGCCGCGAAGCTCACTCGCGAAGTGCTCCGGGTCGGCTTCGCTGCGCAGACCGAGACCGGTCAGCACGACTCCGGCGGCCCATCCCTCGGTGCGCTCCATCACTGCTGTGAGAGTGCGCGGACTGACGGGAGCGCCGATGATCCGTTCGAGCAGGGTCGCACTCGCGGCCTCGTCGAGCGCGAGGTCGCTCTGTCGCAGCTCGATCAACGAGTGGCTCAGCCGATGGCGACCCCAGCCGAGGCCGTAGTCGATACGTGACGAGAAGATGAGGTGGGTGTGCTCGGGGACGTTGTCGGCGAGCCACCAGAGGTCGGGCAGCAGCGGGGATCCGGCGAGGTGGTGCAGGTCGTCGAGCACGAGCACGACGGGGGGATGCTCGCGGAAGACGTTGACGAGAGACTCGAGGACCGGGCGCCCGAAGGCTCGCGCGTTGACTGCGTGCGGCCGTCCGAGGTCCCTCGTCTCGCGGCCCGGGGGCAGCACAGCGCTCAGCAGATGGTCGAGGAGGCGTCGTGGATCGCTGTCCGCCGGCTCCAGCCCGATCCAGATGACACGCACGTCGGGGTGCGATGCCGCCCACTGCGACACCAGCACGGTCTTGCCGGAACCGGCCGGGGCGACGACCACGCTGAGGGGCGCGTTCAGCGCCGCGTCGAGTCGGCTACGCAATCGTGGTCGCTCGACGGCGTGAGCCGGCGGGGGAGGTATGGCTGTCATCGGCGATTCCGCTGTCAGTATGGCAGGGCGCGGTCGCACCATCCACAGCGACTTCAGATCATCCGCAGAGGATGAGGACGCCCGCGATCTGCGCGTCCATCATGGGACCGTCGCGCTCGCGCGTCCTCGTTGCCCGTGCATCCCAGGGAGGCTGCCGTCATGACCCAGGTCTTCGAAGTGCTCGTCCGCGGACGGATGAGCTCGCAGCTCGCGCAGGCGCTGGACGGGTTCACGGTGCAGGCGCGGCCTGGTGGACTGACGAGCATCCTCGGACCTGTCGATGATCAGCCGCGTCTGCTGGGCCTTCTCGGGGCGTTCGATGACCTCCACATCGAGGTCATCTCGGTGAATCCCGTCCCTGCACCTGACGCCGGGTCACCCGGGCAGGGTGACGCGGGCGCATCCGCGCCTGGCTAGCTTCGGACCTGGTACTCACCACCTCCGATCGAAAGGGATCGCGCATGTCCATCTGGGATCTCGTGGCCTGGTTCTTCTGGGCCTTCGTCTTCATCTCGTACCTCATGGTCGTCTTCACGATCATCGGCGACATCTTCCGAGACAGCTCTCTCAACGGGTGGCTGAAGGCGGTGTGGATCATCTTCCTCGTCTTCCTCCCGTTCCTGACATCACTCGTGTATCTCATCGCCCGCGGGCAGGGGATGGCGCAGCGGCGCGGCGAGCAGATCGCCGAACTGCAAGCGGCCCAGACCGCCTACATCCGGGAGACCGCAGGCTCTTCGCCGGCGGACGACATCACGAAGGCGCGGGGTCTGCTCGACTCGGGCGTGATCACCCAGGCCGAGTTCGAGACGCTCAAGGCGAAGGCGCTCGCGTCCTAGCCGATCCAGGGAGCGGCCGACGGGCGGAGGACGTCCGTCGACCACCTGGACGGGCGAGCCGCGTCACCCGAGAAGTGTGATGATCCTGCTCGGAGTCCGAGGCAAGCTGGAGGCCGAAGAGGGACTGGAGGCCGGGCATGACCGAACTGACCATAGGCACGATGACGGATGATGCGGAAACGTTCGTGCAGCTGGACGCACGCCGCTTCAACCGACATACGTTCTGGTGCGGCCAGAGCGGCAGCGGCAAGACATACGCGCTCGGCGTCGTGCTCGAGCAGCTCCTGCTGCACACCGAACTGCCGATGCTCATCCTCGATCCGAATGCCGACTTCGTGAGGCTGGCGGAGACGAGAGCAGGCGCTTCGACCGAGCATGCGGCCGCCATCGCGCAGACCGACATCCGCGTGTTCCGATCGGGTCACGGAGAGGGCGACAAGCTGCACGCCCGATACATCGATCTATCTCCGGCCGCCAAGGCCGCGGTTCTGCAGATCGACCCGATCGCCGATGCCGAGGAGTACAACGTCCTGCTCCACTGGCCCGTCAGCACCACGGAGTTCGACGCCGACGACATGCTGAGACAGTTCCGCGCGACAGGAGACCCGGCGCATATCCGGCTCGCGAATCGCATGGAGAACCTGCAGGTGCTCGAGTGGGACCTCTGGTCGAGAGGAGCCGGATCCGTCGTCGATGTGATCGCTGAACGGCCGAGGGCCACCGTCCTCGACCTCGGGGGATTCGACCACCCTGCGGAGCCGAAGGTCGCGGCACTCGCGGTGCTCGAGGCACTGTGGATGCAGCGCGAGAGCCGCCGTCCTCTTCTCATCGTGATCGACGAGGCCCACAACCTCTGCTCACCCGAGCCGCGCACCGCCGTCGAGAAAGCTCTCACCGAGAGGCTCGTGCAGATCGCGGCGGAGGGACGAAAGTTCGGTCTCTGGCTCTTCCTGTCGACGCAGCGCCCGACCAAGATCCACCCCAACGTGCTCTCGCAGTGCGACAACCTCGGACTCATGCGCGTCAACGCCCCGCGCGACATCGCCGAGTTGGCCGATGTGTTCGGCTTCGTCGGAGAAGACGACATCCGCCGTGCCCAGGGATTCGCTCAGGGACAGGCGCTTTTCGCCGGGGGGTTCATCGCGCAGCCGACGTTCGCGCAGATGGGGGAGCGGCTGACCGAAGAGGCCGGAGCAGACGTGCGAGTGCCGCTGCGCTCGTGAGCGAGTGGTCGGCGGATCAGCGCCAGATGGCCGCGATGCCGGCGTTGAGCGCTGTCAGGATGCCGACGAGCCAGAACATCGCGACAGGGACGGACCCGGACTTGCGCTGCGTCGAGGTGCCGATGCCGAGGAGCGCACCGATCACCAGGAGCACGACGAGCTTCGTGCCGATCTTGGCGTAGTTCATCTCGACGCCCTCGGGGAGTCCCCACGGTGCGGCGAGTGCGAGGCCCGCGATCGCCGCGATCGTCATGCCGATGCTCATCAGACGGGTGAACTCGCGCTTGCCGCCGAAAGCCTGCACCGCCCAAGCGCCGAAGAGCACGGCGAAGCCGATCAGGTGGACGAACAGAACGACGTGGCGCAGAGTCTCCATGCCCTCACGCTAGAAGCACGTGGGGTTCGCGCGCCAGCAAGGGCAGGCTGACCTCTCAGCCGCGCAGCTCGCGCACGAGGACGGCAGTGCGCAGTGCGGCATCCGCCGCCTCCGCGCCCTTGTCCTCCTTCGAGCCCTCGAGACCAGCGCGGTCGAGGCCCTGCTTCTCGTCGTCGAGCGTGAGAACGCCGAAGCCCACCGGCTTGCCCGCATCGAGTGAGACGCGGGTCAGTCCGTCGGTCGTCGCGGCCGAGACGTACTCGAAGTGCGGGGTTCCGCCGCGGATGATCACGCCGAGCGCGACGACGGCGTCCGCCCCGCCCGCGAACGCGGCCTGCGCGGCGAGAGCGAGCTCGAACGAACCCGGCACGCGCACGAGCCGGTATGCGGCGTCGGCCTCGTCGAGGACGCGCTGCGCACCGGCGATCAGGCCGTCGGTGATCACGTCATGCCACGTGCCGGCGACGATGACGACCTTCAGCCCGCGTCCGTCGATCTTCTCGGTCTTGGGTGCTCCTGCGCCGCTCATGCGTCGTCCTTCCGTCCGTCGGCAAGAGCCTCTGCGAGCTCCGCCTCTCCGATGATGTGACCCATCCGGTCACGCTTGGTCTCGAGGTACTGGTGGTTGTTGGGTCCGACGCCGACGATCAGCGGCACCTGCTCGACGACATCGAGCCCAAGGCCGCGCAGCTGATTCACCTTGTCGGTGTTGTTCGTCAGCAGGCGCACCTTCGACACACCGAGGTCGGCGAGGATTCCCGCCGCAGCCGCGTAGTCGCGGGCGTCGGCCGGGAGCCCCAGCGCGAGGTTCGCGTCGACCGTGTCGAGGCCCTCCTCCTGCAGGCTGTACGCGCGGAGCTTGTTGATCAGCCCGATGCCCCGGCCCTCATGGCCCCGCATGTAGATGACGACGCCGCCGTCCTGCTCGATCGCGTCGAGAGCGGCGTCGAGCTGGGGGCCGCACTCGCACTTGAGCGACCCGAACGCCTCGCCCGTCAGGCACTCCGAGTGCACCCGCACGAGAGCGGTCTCGCTCAGCTCGCCCGACACGACGGCGATGTGATCGGTGCCGGTCACCCTGTCTTTGTACGCCAGGAAGCGGAACGTGCCGTGCGTGGTGGGCACGGTCGCATCCGCGCGCAGGCTCACGCGCCTGCTGGCTCGTTCGGGAGACCAGCCGGTGGGGTCGGTCTCGTTGAGATGCGCGATGAGCTGCTCGATCGTGATGACCGGCACGCCGTCGCGCGCACCCAGCTCGATGAGCCCGGGAAGCCGCATCATGCTGCCGTCCTCGGCGACGACCTCGGCGATCGCGCCGACCGGGCGCAGACCCGCGAGCTTCATCAGGTCGACAGCGGCCTCGGTGTGACCGCTGCGCTCGCGCACGCCGCCGTCGACCGCGCGGAGAGGAAGCACATGTCCGGGGCGGATGATGCTCGTCGCGGTCGACTCGGGGTTCGCCAGGACGTTCAGCGTGTGGGCGCGGTCGTGCGCGCTGATGCCGGTGGTCACGCCCTCTGCCGCGTCGACGCTCACCGTGTAGGCGGTCGAGCGTGCGTCCTCGGATGCCGCGACCATCGGCTGCAGGTTGAGGTTGTCGGCGAGGTCGGCGGGCATCGGCGCGCAGATGAAGCCGGATGACCAGCGAACCGTCCAGGCGACCCATTCGGGCGTGGCGAGCTCGGCCGAGAGGATCACATCGCCCTCGTTCTCGCGGTTCTCATCGTCTGCGACGAGCACCGGTCGCCCGGCGCGCAGGGCCTCGAGGGCCTCGGGAATGGTGGAAAGGCTCATCGCGAGCCTCCTTCCGGTGCTGCCCTGAACGCCAGCAGACGCTCGACGTGGCGGGCGAGGATGTCGGTCTCGAGGTTCACACGGTCGCCGACCGCGCGCGAGCCGAGGGTGGTGGCGGCGAGGGTCTCGGGAATCAGCGAGATCTCGAACCACTGGGCATCGACATCGACGGGGCTGACCGCACTCACCGTGAGCGACGTGCCGTCGACGGAGATGGAGCCCTTGTCGACGACGAGGGGCGCGAGGTCGTCTGGCAGAGAGATGCGCAGCACGCTCCACTGTTCGCCGGGGCGCACCTCGAGCACGCTGCCCACTCCATCGACGTGCCCCTGCACGATGTGGCCGCCGAGGCGGGCGCCGACCGGCATCGCCTTCTCGATGTTCACGCGGGTGCCGACGGATGCTCCGCCGAGGGCGGCGACATCGAGGGTCTGCTTCATCACATCGGCGTCGAAGGTGTCGGTCGTCGAGTCGACGACCGTGAGGCAGACGCCCGAGACCGCGATGGACTCGCCGTGCACGGCGTCGGACACCGCCTTGGGGGCTCGCACCGTCAGACGCCATCCGTCTCCGGCGGGCGCGATCGCGGTGATCTCGCCGATCTCCTCGATGATTCCGGTGAACATCAGGCGGCTCCTTCTTCGGTGGTGAGCAACGGCTGCGCGACTGCGAGCAGGTCGGCGCCGAGGGGCAGCCACTCCTCGATCGTCAGGCGCCGGGCGGCGTCGATGGTGCCGACGCCGATGTCGGTGAGTGCCAGTCGGTCGCCTCCGAGCAGCACGGGCGCGATGTAGGCGAGCACGCGGTCGGCGAGCCCTGCTGCGATGAAGGCGCTCGCCAGGGTCGGGCCCCCTTCGACGAACACGCTCTGGATGCCGCGCGAATGCAGGTCGGCGAGCACGGCGCTCAGGTCGTGGATGTCGTAGAAGAGCGGCGTCTTCGGGTGGCGGCGGATCGCCGCGTCGTCGGGGGTCGGGCGCGAGCCGATCACGACGGGGATCGGCTGCCGGTCGTGGAGCGCATCGCCGTCGCGGGCCGTCAGCGAGGGGTCGTCAGAGAGCACGGTGCCCGTTCCGACGACGATCGCGTCCGCAGCGGCTCGACGTCGATGGACATCGGCCCTGGCCTCCGGCCCGGTGATCCACTGGCTGCTGCCATCGGATGCCGCCGCGCGGCCGTCGAGGGACTGGGCCCATTTCACGGTGACGTGCGGGCGCCCCAGACGCTGAGCGGTGAGCCAGCCGTCGATGATCTCGTGCGCGACATCGGCCTGTTCGCCCGAATCGACGCTCACCCCCGCCGAGCGCAGGCGATCGCCGCCGCCGCCCGAGACCTCGCCGGGGTCGTCGAGGGCGTAGACGACGCGCGAGACGCCCGCTTCGATGAGCGCGACGGCGCACGGGCCGGTGCGCCCGGTGTGGTTGCACGGTTCGAGGGTGACGACGGCGGTCGCACCGTCGGCCGCGCCGGGTGCGAGCTTCGAGAGCGCATCGACCTCGGCGTGCGGCGTGCCGGCACCATGGTGCCAGCCTTCGGCGATGATCTGGCCCTCGGGGGAGAGGATGACGGCGCCGACCTGAGGATTCACGCCTCGAGGGCCGAGCGTCGCGAGCTCGAGCGCACGGGTCATCGCCCGCCGTTCCGCCTCGTTCACTGCCATCCGTGGTCCTCTCTGAGGCTCCGGGGATTCTCCTCGGGAGGAGACGTCGGCAGAACGCGCGCGCGGCGGCGCACCGTGCTGCCTCCCTTCCGGACTAGCGAGGCTGCGCCTCGCACCACCGTCGGTCCCGGAATTCCACCGGATCGGCATCTCGGAGAACCGAGACGCTCGCGGACTGTCACCGCCGGTTCGGATTCTCACCGACCCCGGAGCACGTTGATGCTCTGAGTGTACTCAACACATCTGACTGCGTTTCATTCCGCGTCGAAGTGCTACTTGAGCAGCCGTGACAGGCGACGATCGGCGAGCGGTTTGCCCCCGGTCTGGCAGGTCGGGCAGTACTCCATCGAGCGGTCCGCGAAGAAGACGCTGCGCACGGTGTCGCCGCACACCGGGCATGCCTCGCCGCGACGGGCGTGCACCTGCATCCCGCGGCGCTTCGCGTCTTTGAGGTCGGCCGGCGGCTTGCCGGAGGCCTCGACGACGGCATCCGTCAGCGTCGTTCGCATGGCGGCGTACAGGCGATCGATCTCGTCGTCGCCCAGCTTGTCGGCGATCGCATACGGCGACATGCGCGCGGCATGCAGGATCTCGTCGGAGTAGGCGTTGCCGATCCCCGCGATCACGCTCTGGTCGCGCAGCAGCCCCTTGATCTGCGTTCGCCGGCCGTCGAGCAGGGCGGCGAACGCGTCGCGTGTGAACGACTCGGCGAGGGGGTCGGGGCCGAGGCGGGCGATGCCGGGCACCTCTTCGGGGTCGCGCACGACATAGACGGCGAGCGACTTCTTCGTGCCGGCCTCGGTGAGGTCGAATCCGCTCTCGTCGTCGAGGCCCACTCGAACGGCGATGGGCGACTTGCCCGGCTTGATGAGGGTCGTCGGCAGGGTCTCGTACCAACGCAGCCAGCCCGCCTTGGCCAGATGGAAGACGAGGTGCAGGTCGTCGCCGCACGAGAGCACGACGAACTTGCCCCGGCGCGATGCCGCGGTGATCTCGGCCCCGTGCAGAGCGGTGTTGGGCGGGTCGTAGGTCTTCAGAGCCGCGATGGCCCCCACGCTCGTGCGGACGATCGTGCGCCCCACCGTGCGCTCGGCGAGGAAGCTGGTCAGGCCCTGGACCTCCGGCATCTCAGGCATGCGCTCATCCTGCCACCGACGTCGGACACGCGGCTAGGTCACCCCCTCAGAAGACCGGCCAGTCCACCGGGGTGCGATCGTCGGTCGCGAGGAGCCCGCCGAACCATCCGTCGTCGCGCCCGCGTTCGTTGGTGAGCGCCTGGCGCCCCAGCCCCTCGTACCGGAACCCGAGCGCACGGGCAGCTCGGGCCGACGGGACGTTGCCGGCGACCGCACGCCAGCCCAGTCGGGCGAGGCCGAGCTCGACGAATGCCCAGTCGACGACGGCGCGAGCCGCTTCGACCAGGTAGCCGTTGCCTCGGGCGGATGCCGTGACCCAGTAGCCGATCTCGGCGTGCCCGCCGGTCGGATGCTCGACGATGTGGTGCAGTCCGATCGAGGCCACCAGCTCGTCGTCGCGATAGGCGCACCAGATCGCCTGACTGCCGTCGGCCCACCACTCGCCGATCAGACGGACGTATCCTTCGCCGTGCTCACGGGTGTACGGGCTCGGCACGGTCGTCCATCGAGGGATCTCCGGATCCTGGCAGGCCGCCGTGATCGCGTCGATGTCCGACTCGTCCGGCACATGCAGGACGAGGCGCTCGGTGGTGAGGATGACCGGTTCCATCCCGGCATCCTACGGCTCGCGAGGCGCGCGTCCTTGCCGATCCCGATGCCAGTGTCGGCGGTCGCGGCTAGGCTTGTCCGGTGACTGTTCCGGGGATTCTGCGCGCCTTGGAAGAGGCGTCTCTTTTTCGTGACGCCCTCAGCTGGGCGCAGACCGATGCCGACCTCGGCCTCGTCGACGGACTCGACGCTCCGGCTCTCGCCGGTCTGCTCGAGAAGCGCCGGGCGGCCGGGCATCCCGCCGCGCTCCTGACCGTCGTCCCGACCGGCAGACGCGCCGAGAGCCTCGCTGCCGCACTCGCCGCGTACATCCCCGATGCAGAGGTCGTGACCTTCCCCGCGTGGGAGACGCTGCCGCACGAGCGACTCAGCCCCAGCACCGACACGGTGGGTCAGAGACTGCAGACCCTGCGTCGCATCGCCGAGTGGTCGGGCGACCACCCCCTCGTCGTCGTCGCCTCCGTGCGAGCCGCACTGCAGCCGATCGCCGGCAACCTCGGCGAGATCGCCCCGCTCGAGCTTCGTGCAGGCAGTCGAGGTCATGAGCTCGATCACGTCGTCGAGCAGCTGGTCGAGCGCGCCTACTCGCGCGTCGACATGGTGTCGCGCCGTGGCGAGTTCGCCGTGCGCGGCGGCATCCTCGACGTCTTCCCCGCGATCTCGGAGCATCCGTTCCGCGTCGAGTTCTTCGGCGACGAGATCGACCAGATCCGCTCGTTCTCGGTCGCCGATCAGCGCTCGCTTCCGGGCGATGTCGACGGTGTCGATCTGCCGCCGAGCCGCGAGCTGCTGCTGACCCCTGACGTCCGCGATCGCGCGCGAGCGCTGATCAGCGGGTTCCCGGCGATCGCCGGCATGCTCGAGAAGATGGCCGAGGGCATCCCGGTCGAGGGCATGGAGTCTCTTCTTCCGGCGGTCTCCGGTCCGCTCAAGTCACTGGCCGAGTACCTGCCCGAGGGCGTCGCGACCGCCGTCGTCGACCCCGAACGGTCGAGCGCCCGTGCGATCACGCTCGGCGAGACCAACCGCGAGTTCCTCGACGCGGCCTGGAGTGCGGCGACCTCGGGTGCATCGGCCCCCATCGATCTCGGTGCCGGCGACTTCCTCACCATCGCCCGGCTGCGCGAGGTCGTCCGCGATCGCGGCGGCGTCTGGTGGCGGCTGAGCCCGTTCTCGATGGGCGGCGAGGACGCCGAGACCATCGACGCCTCGGTCATCCCGTCGTTCCACGGAAACGTCGACGGTGCGATCTCGTTCGTCGAGGCGAAGATCGCAGACGGCTGGCGGGTCGTCGTGATCGCCGCCGGAGCGGGCCTCGTCGACCGTGCCCGCGACGTGCTGTCCGACCGGGGCATCGCCGCTCGCATCGTGTCCGAGCTGACCGACGCGCCCGACACCGGCGTCGCGACTCTCGTCACCGGCTCGGTCGAGGCCGGATTCCAGATCCGCGAGGCGAAGCTCGCCGTCCTCACCGATAACGAGTTCTACGGGCGCACGATCGGCGGAGACCAGCGCGTCGTCAAGAAGCTCGCGTCGCGTCGCAAGAACGTCGTCGATCCGCTGCAGCTCAAGCAGGGCGACTTCGTCGTGCACAACACCCACGGCATCGGCCGCTTCGTCGAGATGACGCAGCGCGAGGTGTCGACCGGCGGGCGCAACGCGACGAAGTCGGTGCGCGACTATCTCGTGCTCGAGTACGCCCCGTCGAAGCGCGGCTATCCCGGCGACAAGCTCTACGTGCCCACCGATCAGCTCGACCTGCTCTCGAAGTACGTCGGCGGTGAGGGGCCGACCCTCTCGAAGATGGGCGGCAGTGACTGGTCGCAGGCCAAGGGCAAGGCTCGCAAGGCCGTGCGCGACATCGCGGTCGAGCTGGTCAAGCTGTACTCGGCGCGCATGAGCGCGAAGGGTCATGCGTTCGGCCCCGACACGCCCTGGCAGCGCGAGCTCGAAGAGGCGTTCCCGTTCGCCGAGACCCTCGATCAGCTGCAGACGATCGACGAGATCAAGGCCGACATGGAGCGACCGATCCCGATGGACAGGCTGCTCTCGGGCGACGTCGGCTTCGGCAAGACCGAGGTGGCCGTGCGCGCGGCGTTCAAGGCGATCCAGGACGGCAAGCAGGTCGCGATGCTCGTGCCGACCACGCTCCTCGTGAAGCAGCACCTCGAGACGTTCACCGAGCGCTTCGCCGGATTCCCCGTCAAGGTGCGTCCGCTGTCGCGCTTCCAGAGCGACAAGGAGGCGCGTCTCACTCTCGACGGCCTGCTCGACGGCACGGTCGACATGGTGATCGGCACGCACCGCATCCTCACCGATCAGGTCATGTTCAAAGACCTCGGCCTGATGATCATCGACGAGGAGCAGCGCTTCGGCGTCGAGCACAAGGACACCCTCAAGAAGATGAAGACGAACGTCGACATCCTCGCGATGAGCGCCACCCCCATCCCGCGCACGCTCGAGATGGCGGTCACCGGCATCCGCGAGATGTCGACGCTGGCGACGCCGCCGGAGGACCGGCATCCGATCCTTTCGTTCGTCGGCCCCCGCAGTGACAAGCAGATGGCGGCGGCGATCCGCCGAGAGATCCTGCGCGAGGGTCAGGTGTTCTTCGTGCACAACCGCGTGCAGTCGATCCAGCGCGTCGCTGCCCAGCTCGCCGAGCTGGTGCCCGAGGCGCGCATCGCCGTGGCGCACGGCCAGATGGGCGAGCACGCGCTCGAGCAGGTCGTCGACGACTTCTGGGAGCGCAAGTTCGACGTGCTCGTCTCGACCACGATCATCGAGACGGGTCTCGACATCGCGAACGCGAACACGATCATCATCGACAGGGCCGACAAGTACGGCCTGAGCCAGCTGCATCAGCTGCGCGGCCGTGTCGGTCGAGGTCGCGAGCGCGCGTATGCGTACTTCCTCTACGACGAGATGAAGCCGCTCAGCGAGACGGCGGCCGACCGGCTGCAGACGATCGCGGTGAACAACGACCTCGGTTCCGGAATGCAGGTCGCGCTCAAGGACCTCGAGCTGCGCGGCGCCGGAAACCTGCTCGGCGGCGAGCAGGCCGGCCACATCGCGGGAGTCGGCTTCGACCTTTACCTGCGCATGATCGGCGAGGCCGTCGCGACGTTCCGCGGCGAAGACGTCGAGTCGGGCCAGGAGCTGCGCCTCGAGCTGCCGTTGGACGCGCGCATCCCCGAGTACTACATCGACAGCGAGCGACTACGTCTCGAGGCATACCAGAAGCTGTCAGCGGCGTCGACGGCGACGGCGAAGGACGACGCGATCGATCTCGTCATCGACGAGCTCACCGACCGCTACGGCACCCCTCCCGACGAGGTCACCGGCCTGATCGCCGTCTCCCGCCTTCGCCGTCGCGCGGCCAGAGCCGGGCTCTCCGACGTCGTGGTCATGGGCTCGAACCTGCGCATCGCGCCTGCCCGACTCGAGGACTCGATCAAGGTGCGCCTGCAGCGGCTGTACCCCAAGGCGAAGCTGGTCGGCGGGGGTGAGGCGATCGTCGTGCCGATGCCGACCGTGCCCGCCGCCGTGGGAGTCGGACTCGAACCGCTGCAGGCGGCCGAGCTGCTCGAGTGGGTCGGCCAGCTGTTCACGGCGATCTTCCCCGAGCCGGTCGTCGCCGAGCCGGTCGCCGCCGAGGCGGCCGCGGGGGCGTAGACCGCGCAGACGCGAGGCGTCGACTCGTCCGGGAGTTCGACGCCCCGCGTGCTCTGCCGCTGGGCTAGAGCGAGAATCCGCCGTCGGTGGTCAGCACCTGACCGACCACCCACGAGCCGGCGTCGGTGCACAGCCAGCCGATCAGGCGGGCCGGGTCATCGGGGCGGCCGATGCGGCCGAACGGCGTGCCGTCGATCCACTCGTCGACGCCCGACAGATCGCGATCAGTGGTGTCGGCGTCGAGGTAGCCCGTGTTCACCGGGCCCGGATTGACGGTGTTCAGCACGATCCCGACATCGAGCAGTTCAGCGGCGGTCGAGCGCGTGATCCCCGCCAGCGCGGCCTTGCTCGTCGCGTACGAGATCTCGCCGCGCATCGCTCCGTGCCCCTGACCGGAGGTCATCCAGACGACGTGAGCGGTCGGCTTCTCGAAGGGCCCGAGCGACGGGACGCGGTCGCCCGGACGGGCGACCGGAGTCTCGGCACCGCCGAGCTCATGGCGGACTCGCCTCGCCAGGCCGGCGGTGAGCAGCAGCGAGGCGCGCGCGTTGGCCTGCCAGTGCGCGTCGAGTCGGTCGGCGGTCATGTCGAAGATCGTGCCGTCGCCGCCGCTCATCGCCTGGTTGCAGACGACGATGTCGAGCCGGCCCGAGAGCGATGAGGCGGCGTCGAGCAGCGGTTCGATGCTGTCGGGGTCGCGGAGATCCGCCTGGACGTCGCCCATCACGGCGCCCGATGCGAGGGAGTCGCGGATGCCCGCGCGAACCGCGTCGAGGTCGTCCCCGCCCCAGGGGTGGTCGAGATCATGGGGGCGGAAGTGGTGGAGGAACACGTTCGCGCCGAGAGACGCGAGCGTCGTCGCGGTCGCGAATCCGATGCCGCGTCTGCGGGAGACACCGGTCACCAGGGCGGTGCGTCCGAATAGGGGAAGGTCGGTGGAGTGCATGGCGATGAGCCTTTCGATCGGAGAAGCCGCGGGCACGCCGAAGGGCGGCCGGGGACGGGGAGGGATCGAGTCACCTGCATTGCATGGGCGTCAGCGTAGCAGGACGATCGCTGCTCTCGTCCGTGTGCTCAGGGTCGTCGCGTGGCGACCAGAAAAGTGACTCTCGGCACCATCGCGTCGGCGCTACGCTGGCGTCATGTTGTACGAGCACCTCGGGGCTCGGCCCCGGATCCATGACACCGCCGTCGTCGCTCCCACCGCCGTGATTTCCGGAGACGTGACGATCGGACCAGACTGCCAAGTGCTGCACGGCGCTGTCATCACCGCCGAGGGCGGCCCGATCAGGATCGGCGAGCACGTCATCGTGATGGAGAACGCGCTCATCAGGGCCACGGCCGCGAACGCCGTGCACATCGGCTCGCACACGCTCGTGGGAACTCTCGCGAGCATCGCGGGGGCGACCGTCGGCGAGGAGGTCTTCTTCGCGTCCGGCGCACGGGTCTTCAACGGGGCTCTGGTGGGCGATCGATGCGAGGTCCGTGTGAACGCCATCGTGCACCGACGAGCGGTGCTGCCGTCGGGAACGGTCGTGCCGATCGGCTGGGTCGCGGTCGGAGATCCCGTGCAGCTCCTGTCTCCTGACCGGGAGGCGGAGATCTCGGCCGCACAACCCGAACTCGACTTCCCAGGGCACGTATTCGGCGTGGATCGCGACACCCCCGACCTCATGGTGCAGCTGACCGAGCGCTACGGCAGCTCGCTGGCCCGGCATGCTGACGATGTGCGTCTCGACGCCGACGGCCGCGCGGCGGGTCGAGGGTGAGTGACGGCGCAGGGCTCGTCCGACCGGACATCAGCACGGAAGACGCCGCGCTGATCGCTCGTGAATGCTACGGAGTCGAGGCGGTGGCGAGCGAGCTCGGCAGCAATCAGGATCGCAACTTCGTGCTGGTCGAAGCCGACGGATCGCGCAGTGTCCTGCGTGTCGACAACCCGGTCTTCGGCGATGACGCGCGCGCCGCCCAGCATGCGGCTCTCGATGCGTATCGTGCGGTCGGCGTGCGGGTTCCCGCCGTGCTTCCAGGGCATGACGGGCAGCTCACGCAGCGCTGGCGGGGATTCGCGGTGCGCCGCAGTGAGTTCGCCGAGGGGGAGCCGCTGGTCGACGCGGGCTATCTCGCCCCCGTCGTCCTCGCCGAGTTCGGCGCCCTGGCGGCGGCATCCGTGAACGCGCTCGCCGGCCTTGAGCACCCGGGTCTCGAGCGTGACCAGATGTGGGACATGCGCGTCGCGTACGAGCAGATCAGCGCTCTCGCCCCGGCGGTGACGGAGGCCGAGCTGCGCTCCCGCGTGCGCACGGCTGCGGACGAGGCGCAGACGGCACTGTCGATCGTGGCCGAGGCACTGCCGGTGCAGCCGATCCACGGCGACCTCACCGACGACAACGTCACCGGGAGGCGCGGTGACGATGCCCGACTGCACCCGCACACCGTGCTCGATCTGGGCGACCTGGGGCTCGGGTGGCGGGTCGCCGAACTGGCGGTGTGCGTCTCTTCGATGCTGCACCACGAGCCCGAGCGCCCGCTCCGTGCGCTCGACGCCGTGGCCGCGTTCCATGCCGACGCACCGCTCACCCGTGAGGAGGCGCTCGCCGTCTGGCCACTGGTCGTGCTGCGCGCCGCCCTTCTCGTCGCCAGCGGCTGGAGACAGCTCGCGATCGACGGGGACAATGACTACGCCCGCGAGCGGATCGCGGGCGAGCAGGCGATCTTCGACGCCGCGACTGCCGTTCCGCTCACCGAGGCGACCGAGCTGGTGCTCGCTCGGCTCGGGTTCGAGTCGCCTCAGTTCGAGATGCCGACGGAGACGGCCTCACACCCGGCGGTGCCGGAGCCCGACACTCAAGACCCCGACACTCAAGACCCCGACACTCAAGACCCCGACACTCAAGACCCCGAGGCAGCAGCGGCAGAGACTCTTGAGCCAGAGTCTCCTGCGCCCGAGAAGACCGAGCTCGAGAAGACCGAGCCCGGCTCGTCACCGCTCGACACCGCTGACGATGTGCGCCCCGAGCTGTCGACCCTTCTGCCCGAGCTCGACGGTCGCGTCGTCGTGGTCGATCCGAGTGTCGAGGCCGAGGGGCTGGACGCCGGGCGGTGGGCGCATCCCGACGCAGAGGCGCTCCTCGTCGCCGAGGCGCATGCGAAGGGCGCTCGTGCCGCCGTCGTGCCCTACGGTGTGTTCCGGCTCACTCGTGCGACGATCGACACCGCGAGTGCTGCAGCCACCTGGCCGGTCGAGACCGAGGTGCACGTCGCCCCTGGGCCGTCGTCGCGGATGATCGCGCCGGCAGGGGGCGAGCTGAAGATCACCGAGGTCGGCGCACGCATCGCACTCGACGGCGGGTGGGTGCTCGAGCTCCGAAGCGCCGACCTCGAGCCGAATCGCAGCGGGCGAGTCGAGCGGGGCGAGAGCATCGGCAGGCTCGCGGCATCCTTCGAGAACAGGACGATCGTCGTCGGCCTCGGGCGAGTCGATGCTCCGTCGCTTCCGGCTCCGCGGCCCGATGCGCCAACTGCCGCGCATCTCGTGGCCCCTGATCGCGTCGCGGCGTGGAGCCGCTTCACGGCAGATCCGGCCGCGCTGCTCGGGCTCGCTTCCCACGCGCAGCGTGACGAGGCCGGCCAGGAGCTCAGGCGCAGGGAGCGCATCTTCGCGGCCGCGCAGGAGCGCTACTACGAGCATCCGCCGCAGATCGAGCGCGGCTGGCGGCATCATCTCGTCGACACGACCGGTCGCAGCTACGTCGACATGGTGAACAACGTCGCGGGACTCGGACACGGTCATCCCCGGGTCGCGGCGGCGGCGAATCGACAGCTGAAGACGCTCGCCACCAACTCGCGGTTCCTGTTCCGCGATCTCGCCGAGTACAGCGAGAGGCTGATCGCGCTGATGCCCGAGGGGAGCGGTCTCGACACCGTGCTGCTCGTGAACAGCGGCTCGGAGGCGGTCGACCTCGGCATCCGACTGGCGCAGGCGGCCACCGGTCGACGCACCGTGGTGGCGCTCCGAGAGGCCTACCACGGGTGGACGATGGCGAGCGATGCGGTCACGACCAGCGCCTACGACAACCCGGATGCTCTCGCTACGCGGCCCGACTGGGTGCACGTCGCCGACGTGCCCAACCCCGTTCGAGGCACCTATCGCGGTGCCGACACGGCGCACCGGTATCTGGCCGACCTCTCCGCAGACCTCGACCGCCTCGCCGCAGGCGGCAGGGACCCCGCCGCCTTCCTGTGCGAGTCCGTGCTCGGAAACGCCGGGGGAGTGCTCCTGCCAGACGGCTATCTGATGGGTGCCTACGAACTCGTGCGCGCGCGGGGTGGTCTCTGCATCGCCGACGAGGTGCAGGTGGGCTTCGGACGCATGGGGTCGACCTTCTGGGGGTTCGAGCAGTCCGGCGCGGTCCCCGACATCGTCACGATCGCCAAGCCGATGGGCAACGGCTTCCCCATCGGGGGTGTGATCACATCGAAGCGGATCGCCGACGCGCTCAGCACCCAGGGGCAGTTCTTCTCCTCAGCCGGTGGCAGCACCGTCAGCAGCAGCGTCGGCCTCGCCGTCCTCGACGCGATTGTCGAAGACGACCTGCAGCGCAATGCGCTCGAGGTCGGCCGGCATCTGGCAGACGCCCTTCGTGCGCTGGCGCATCGGCATCCGCTGATAGGTTTCGTCCACGGCGAGGGGCTCTATCTCGGCGTCGAGCTCGTGCGCGATCGCGAGACGATGGAGCCGGCGGATGCTGAAGCCGCGGCGATCTGCGAGCGGATGCGGGAGCTCGGCGTGATCGTGCTCACGACCTCGGAGCGCTCGAACGTGCTGAAGATCAAACCTCCGCTCTGTCTGACGATCGAGAGCGCCGACCATGTCGTCGCGATGCTGGATCGGGTGCTCACCGAAGGCTGGTGATCTGCCACGTCTTCGAATCACGCGGAGATTCGGCATGTTAAATGCGTATTTCGAATCAGATCTGCTCTTCCGCTGAGGAATATCCCGGGTACATACTGAGCGTCAGTGTCGGACCGCCCGAAGTCCGGCCCCTGCGCTGTTCCCGAAGGAGTACTCATGGCCACGCCCATCAAGACGAAGCCGCTCGCGCAGGGTGGCGGAACACTGCGACGAAATCTCGGTCTCTGGGCGATCGTCGGTCTCGGCCTCGGCTACATGACCCCGACGGTCGTGTTCGACACGTTCGGCATGGTCGCCCGCGATACAGACAACGTCGTCCCCGCCGCCTACCTCGTCGCCCTCGTCGTGATGGTCTTCACCGCCATCAGCTATGGCAAGATCTCCCGCGCCATCCCGAGCGCCGGCTCCGCCTATACGTACGTGCGTGAATCGATCCATCCGAACCTCGGCTTCATGGTCGGCTGGACCTCGCTCATCGACTACGTGCTGCTTCCGATGGTCAACTGCCTCATCATCCGCAGCTACCTCGAGGCGCTGTTCCCCGACATCCCCGGCTGGATCTGGGTGGTGCTGTACTGCATCCTCGTCACGAGCATCATCTACATGACCATGCGCGGCACCTCGAACATGAACATGATCCTGCTCGTGTTCTCGATCGTCGTGATGGTCGTGTTCGTGGTCATGGTCGTCGCCCAGCTGATGCGTGGTGAGGGTGCGGGCACCATCGCGTCTGCAGCGCCCTTCATCCACGACGGGGCGACGATGAGCGCGGTGCTCATGGGCGCCACGATCGTCTGCTTCTCGTTCATCGGCTTCGACGCCGTGACGATGTACGCCGAGGAGGCGAAGGACCCGAAGATCATGCCGAAGGCGATCCTGCTCACGGTGCTGCTCGGCGGAGCGATCTTCCTCGTGGCCGCGTACGTGACGCAGCTGCGGTTCCCGGACTGGAACGAGTTCGCCCCCGGTGGCGACATGCAGTACGTCGAGGACTCGACGCTGCCGATCATCGGCAACCTCGTCGGCGGCAACGTGCTCATGGCCGTGCTGACGGCCGCGGGCTTCTGCGCGACGCTGGCATCGGGGCTCGCCTCGCACGCATCGGTGTCGCGCATGCTGCTCGTGATGGGGCGCAACAACGTGCTGCCGCAGAAGGCCTTCGGCTACATCAACCCCCGCACGCACACGCCGACCTTCAACATCGTGCTGGTGGGCGCCATCTCGCTGCTCGCCATCCCCTTCACCCTCGAGCTGATCGCGGCATGGATCAACTACGGCGCGCTGATCGCCTTCACCTTCGTCAACATCTCGGTGATCGCGTGGTTCGCGATCCGCAAGGGTCGTCGCCACACGCCGCGCGACATCTTCTCGTACATCGTGATGCCGGGGATCGGCATGCTGCTCACCGGGCTGCTGTGGGTGAACCTGCACGCGGACGCCCTGACCGGAGGTCTGATCTGGACGGCGCTCGGCCTGATCTACCTCGCCGTGATCACGAGGGGGTTCCGCAAGAAGGTCGTCGCGTTCGATGAGAATCAGCCGGTGACCGGGTTCAACAAGGTCGTGAAGACGCCGGTCGACGAGAGCTGACGCGGGATGCAGAAGAGCCGCCCCCTGAGGGAGGCGGCTCTTCATGCGTGCACGGGCGCGCGAGGCGCGAGTGCGTCAGATCACGCCCTGGGCGAGCATCGCGCCGGCGACGCGCTCGAAGCCGGCGATGTTGGCTCCCGCGACGTAGTCGCCCGCGACGTCGTAGCGCTCTGCGGCGTCGAACGCGGCGCTGTGGATGTCGGCCATGATCTCGCGCAGCTTGTTCTCGCTGGCATCGAAGCTCCACCGCTGACGCGAGGCGTTCTGGCTCATCTCGAGCGCAGAGGTCGCCACGCCGCCGGCGTTCGCGGCCTTGCCGGGGGCGAAGAGCACGCCGGCGCCCTGGAACGCCTCGACGGCTGCGGGGACACAGGGCATGTTCGCGCCCTCCGAGACGGCGCGCACGCCGTTGGCGATGAGTGCCTCGGCAGCGTCGAGATCGAGTTCGTTCTGTGTCGCGGAGGGCACCGCGATGTCGACGGGCACCTCCCAGACGCTGCCGCCCTCGACGAACCGCGCGCCGGGGCGTCGGTTCGCGTACTCGACGATGCGCGCGCGCTCGACCTCCTTGATCTGACGCAGCAGATCGACGTCGATCCCGGCGTCGTCGACGACATAACCAGACGAGTCGGATGCCGTGACAGCGGTCGCGCCGAGCTGCGATGCCTTCTGGATCGCGTAGATCGCGACGTTGCCCGAGCCGGAGACTCCGACGCGCTTGCCGTCGAGCGAGTCGTTGTGCACGCCGAGCATCTCCTGCGCGAAGAACACGGCCCCGTACCCGGTGGCCTCGGTGCGCACCTCGGCGCCACCCCAGCCGGTGCCCTTGCCGGTGAACATGCCCGACTCGTGACGGTTGGTGATCTTGCGGTACTGGCCGAAGAGGTAGCCGATCTCGCGGCCGCCGACGCCGATGTCTCCTGCGGGGACGTCGGTGTGCTCACCCAGATGGCGGTACAGCTCGCTCATGAACGACTGGCAGAAGCGCATGATCTCGGCATCCGACCGACCGTGCGGGTCGAAGTCGGAGCCGCCCTTGCCGCCGCCGATGCCCTGACCCGTCAGTGCGTTCTTGAAGATCTGCTCGAACCCGAGGAACTTGATGATCGACAGGTTGACCGAGGGGTGGAAGCGCAGGCCGCCCTTGTACGGGCCGAGAACAGACGAGAACTGGATGCGGTAGCCGCGGTTGACCTGCAGGCGACCGGCGTCGTCGACCCACGGCACCCGGAACAGGATCTGACGCTCGGGCTCGACCAGACGGTCGAGGATGCCGCCGTCGACGAACTGCGGGTTGCGTGCCAGCACCGGTGCGATCGAGTTCAGCACCTCGTGCACAGCCTGCTGGAACTCGGGCTCGTGCGGGCTGCGGGTGAGCACCGTGTCGAACACGGGCTGAACGGACTCTGCGAGCGGGTGGAAGTCGGCGGATGGCGAAGAGGTCACGCGAAAGAGCTTTCTGATCGGTGGATGGTGCTGCGTGCGATCGTGTCGCGTGAGGGTACGCCGGATCGGGCGGAGTTTTCACTCTAGCGGGCACGCCGATGCGAGGTCCTTCACACCGGCATGCACTCGCTCAGGGGCGATAGGCGTCGATCACCCGGTGTTCTGCAGGCCGGCCGCGACGCCGCTGACCGAGAGCAGCAGCAGGCGCTTCTGCTCGTCATCGGCACCGGATCCGGTCGCCTCGGCGGGGTCCCGCAGCGCACGCAGAGCACGCAGCTGCAGCAGCGACAGGGCGTCGACGTACGGCGTGCGCAGCTGCACCGCGCGCTGCAGGATCGGCTTGTTCTCGAGCAGTCCGACGCCGCCGGTGAGGCGGATGACCCACTCGCGGGTGAGCGCGAGCTCCTCCAGCACGAGCTGCGCGAGATCGTCGCGGTCGCCGAGCGCGAGGTACTGGCGGGCGATGCGCTCATCGGTCTTCGCGAGGCTCATCGCCACGTTGTCGATCATGGTGCGCAGCAGCGGCCAGTCGCGATAGGCCTCGATGAGTCGTGCCTCGTCGCCGACGGCGGCAAGAGCCGTTCCGAGACCGAACCAGCCGGCCAGGTTGATGCGGGCCTGGGTCCAGGCGAACACCCACGGGATGGCGCGCAGGTCTTCGAGCGACTCGACAGACAGCCCGCGCCGGGCAGGTCGCGAGCCGAGAGCGAGCAGGCCGATCTCTTCGAGCGGTGTCACCGTGGCGAACCAGGGCGCGAAGCCCTCGGCCTTCACGAGCGAGAAGAACCGCTCGCGTGACGAGGTGTCCATGACGGCGGCGATGTCGGAGAAACGCGCCGCGGCGTCGCTCGTGTGCTTCTCGACGCTCGGCGAGGACGCGAGCAGGGTCGCGGCGGCGACCTGGTCGATGTGGCGCATCGCGATGGCCGGCTCGCCGTAACGGGCGAAGATGACCTCGCCCTGCTCGGTCAGCTTGAAGCGCCCGTCGACCGAGTGCGGCGGCTGCGCGAGGATCGCCGAGTTGGCCGGTCCGCCGCCACGTCCGAGGGCGCCGCCGCGGCCGTGGAACAGTGTCAGCTCGATGTCCGACTCCTGCGCCCACTGCGCGATCTTCTCCTGCGCCTCGTACAGCGCGAGGTTGGCGGCGACCGGGCCGACGTCCTTCGACGAGTCGGAGTATCCGAGCATGACCTCGAGCCGGTTGCCCGTCGCTGCGAGGCGCGCCTGGAATTCCGGGAACGTCACCGCCTCGGCGAGGATGCCGGGGGCCGCCTGCAGGTCGGCGAAGGTCTCGAACAGGGGGACGACGTCGAGCACGGGCGCATCGTCGCCGAGCGCGTGCTTCGCGAGCCGGTGCACGTTCGCGAGGTCGGAGGCCGCCTGCGTGAACGACACGACGTAGCGCCCGGCGGCGCGGAGGCCCCGGTCGCGCTGGATCTCGGCGATCGCGCGGAAGACCTCGAGCACCTCTTCGGTCTGCGCGCCGATCGGCTCGCCGCTCTCGAGCTCTGCGAGGGCCTTGGCGTGCACCTGCGAGTGCTGACGCACCTCGAGCTCGGTGAGGTGGAATCCGTACGTCTCCACCTGCCAGATCAGGTGCTGCACGCCGCCGTAGGCGTGGCGCTTCGCGCCGGCGTCCGACAGCGACGACTGCACCGCGCGGAGGTCCGCGAGCAGCTCCTCCGGGCGGGCGTACGCCTGCTCGTCGCCGTGCCTGGTGGCCGCGACGCGATGTGCCAGGCCGAGCAGCACCCGTCGGTGGGGCTCGCCGGGGGAGCGGGCGGCCAGCTCGCCTGCGATCCGCGGCTCTGCGGCCGCGAACGAATCCCAGAGCGCCGAGACGGCGTCACTCGGAGGAGTGTCCTCGGCGCTGAGGGTGAGCGTGCGGCCGATGCGCTCGAGCGCGCGCTCGAGGCCACGCAGCACGTGGTCGGAGGCGATCTGCGAGGCCTCTCGTGTGACGGATGCCGTCACGAAGGGGTTGCCGTCGCGGTCGCCGCCGACCCAGGAGCCGATGCGCACGAAGGCGGGGACGACAGGTGCACTGGAGCCGGAGTCGTCTCCGCGCAGCGCGTCGTCGATGCGGCGGTACACGTGCGGCACGGTGGTGAAGAGAGTCTCGTCGAACACGCCCATGACCGTGCGCACCTCGTCGGTCGGAGACGGCTTCTCGGCGCGCAGCGGAGCCGTGCGCCAGAGGGTGTCGATCTCCTCCAGCATCCGACGTCGGGCGCGGTGCTCCTCGGCTCCGCCTTCACTCGCCGCGTCGTGCTGGGTGAGCAGCTCGGAGAGACGGCGGATGCTCGACGACACGGCGCGGCGACGAGCTTCGGTCGGGTGAGCGGTGAACACGGGGTGGAAGCGCAGTCCCTCGAGGCGACGACGAGCCTCGTCATCGCCCACTTCGGTCTTCAGGCGCGCGTACGCGGTGGCGACGGTGTCTGCCGCATCCTCGCGGCCCGGCTGGCCGGCGCGCTCGCGCAGCACCCGCACACGCTGATGCTCCTCGGCGAGATTGACGAGGTGGAAGTAGCAGGTGAACGCGCGGGCGACCTCGTCGGCACGGGCGATCGTGAACGACTCGGCGATCGCCGCAGCGCGGTCGAAGGCGTCGGACGTCTCCTCGTCGTAGGCCTGGATCGTCGCCAGCCGCAGGCGCTCGACGTCCTCGAAGAGGTCGTCTCCGCCCGCTTCGCGCAGAACCTGGCCGAGAAGGGCGCCGAGCATTCTCACATCGGTGCGCATGGCATCCGGAATGCCGCGGCCCGCTTCGAAACGACCGATGATGCGGATGGCCGAGGTGTCAGTGGGCTCGGGGAAGGCGTGTTCGGGGGTCACCGTTCGAGAGTATCCCGGGCCGGGGCAGTGCTCTGAACGCATGACGATGTGAGACGCGGGGCGGCCGCAACTACCATGGGGGCGATGCGCATCTCCGCGAACCCTCTCCGTGGGCAGCAGTTTCCCGCTGTCCTTCTGCTCGTCGCGGCCGGGCTCGGCATCCTGCTGGCGAATCTGCCCTCGCACGACGCGATCGCCGCAGTGCTCGACTTCCATATCGCGGTCCCCGGCACCGTCCTCGACCTCTCGATCGAGCACTGGGTGTCCGACGGACTGCTCGCGGTGTTCTTCCTCGTCGTGGCGATCGAGCTGCGGCATGAGCTGACCCACGGTGAGCTCGACTCGCCGAGCAAGGCCGTGCAGCCGGCCATCGCCGCCGCAGGTGGTGTGCTGGTGCCGATCGCGGTCTACCTCCTCATCGCGGGCGACTCGGCGACCGCCACCGGATGGCCCATCCCGACCGCGACCGACATCGCCTTCGCGCTCGGCGTCCTCGCCATGTTCGGCCGGGGGCTTCCGTCGAACGTGCGGGTGTTCCTGCTCGCGCTGGCGATCCTCGACGACATCATCGGCATCATCTTCATCGCGGTGCTCTTCGCACACGATGTGCAGTGGCTCTTCCTCGCGCTCGCCGTGGCCGCCGTGGTCGCCTTCTGGCTGCTCAGTCGACTGCTGCATGCCAAGGGGCATCCGGCGATCGCCGTCGCGATGATCGTGGTCGGCATCGTCGCCTGGGGCCTCGTGGCCTCCTCCGGCATCCACGCCACGATCGCCGGCGTGATGCTCGGGCTCGTGATGTCGCCCGTTCCCGCCGCACGCACCCGGCACGTTCTCGAACCGACGGTGAACGGCGCGATTCTGCCGACCTTCGCGTTCGTCGCCGCCTTCGTGGTGATTCCCGCTCTCGCCCCGTCAGAGCTGTCGCCCGCCTTCTGGGGGATCGCGGTAGCACTGCCGGTCGGCAAGGTCATCGGCATCTCCCTGTTCGGGTGGCTGGCGATGCGGATCCGCCCCCGGGGTGCGGCCCCCGCCCTGCCGTTCGCCGACATCTTCGCCGCCGGTGCGCTCGGGGGAATCGGCTTCACCGTCTCGCTGCTGCTGGCGAACCTCGCCTTCGCGACCGATGCGGGCATCCGCGACCAGGCGATCCTGGGCGTGCTCGTCGGCTCGCTCGTGGCGCTCGTCCTGTCGGGGGTCATCGTCTCCCTGCGTGCACGCGCGTACCGACGCCAGGGCGTCGTGAACCCGTGATCACGGGACAGGGACGACGAAGGCAGGAGAAGTGATGTCCGAAGGATGGCCAGTGAGCGCAGAGCCCGACCACGACCCCCTGCGTGCCGCAGCCGAGACGATGCGCGAGGTGCGAGAGCGCTGCGTCTGGTCTCAGCAGATCACGCACCGCGATCTCGTGCCGTACCTCATCGAGGAGTCGCACGAGGTGATCGACGCCGTCGAGAACGGCACACGCGACGATCTGCGCGAAGAGCTCGGCGACCTGCTCTGGCAGGTGCTGTTCCACTCCGCGATCGCTGCGCAGGATGCGGACGACCCGTTCGACATCGACGATGTGGCGGCGACTCTGACCGAGAAGATGGTGCGGCGGCATCCTCATGTCTTCGCCGGAGAGGTCGCGACGACGCCCGAAGAGGTCCTCGTGCACTGGAATGCCGCGAAGGCGGCGGAGAAGCGCACGAGGCGGAGCGTTCTCGACGGCATCCCGCGCGGGATGCCGGCGCTCGCCCTGGCGCAGAAGACCGTCGGTCGAGCTGCGGGGGCCGGCGTCGTCACTGCCGGGGCTGGTGCAGTGGTGGCTGCCGCTGCGCCGACCTCGGAGGCAGAGCTGGGTGACGCGCTGCTCGGCCTCGTCGCGGTCGCCCGCGCCGAGGGCTGGGATGCGGAACGAGCGCTGCGAGAACGGCTCAGAGTGGTCGAGGCTGAGGTCCGCGAGGCGGAATCGGGGGCCTGAGGCCACAGCCCGTCCCGTCGACCTGGAAAGATGGAGCCGTGGCTACTGTGAACCCGCCGCGCGGAATGCGCGACATCCTCCCCGCCGACAAGGCCCGTCGCGAGCGCGTCCTCGCCGTCATCCGCGATCGCTACCGCTCGCATGGCTTCGACGAGATCGAGACCCCCGCGCTCGAGGAGTACTCGCGACTGCACGCCGGCATCGGCGGAGACAACGAGAAGCTCGCATACAACGTGCTGCGACGCGGCCTCGACGCCGACGCGATCCGCGATGCTGCCGGCGACCAGAGCGCGTTGGCAGACCTGGGTCTGCGTTACGACCTCACTGTTCCCCTCGCACGCTTCTACGCGAGCAACCGCGGGCAGCTTCCCGGTGTGTTCCGCGCCATCCAGATCGGGCCGGTCTGGCGCGCCGAGCGCCCTCAGAAGGGTCGCTACCGCCAGTTCGTGCAGTGCGACATCGACATCATCGGCGACGACTCGTCTCGCGCCGAGGCCGAGCTGATGGTCGCCTCTCTCGACGCGGTCGACGCGCTGGGCCTCGAAGGAGCGACCGTCCGCATCAACGATCGGCGAGCGCTCGACTGGATGCTCGACAGCTTCGGGTTCACCGGCGAGGAGCGCCCCGGCGTTCTGATCACGATCGACAAGCTCGACAAGATCGGCCCAGACGGCGTCGCTGCCGAACTGCGCGAGCGCGGCTCGGCAGCGGCGGCCGTCGACGCGTTCGAGGCCTTCCTCCTCCGTCCGCAGACCATGGAGTACAACCCGTTCGGTGAGCGGCAGATCCGCAAGGCGCTTCCTGAGAACGCCCCGGACGAGATCGTCGGGCACCTCGTGGGCATCGGCGAGGCCGTCGCCGCGGGTCGTGGTGCGACCGACATCCCGCTGATCTTCGATCCGTTCCTCGTGCGCGGCATGGGCTACTACACCGGCACGATCTTCGAGCTCGCGCATCCGTCGGTGTCGTACTCGCTCGGCGGCGGCGGACGCTACGACGGCATGATCGGGCGCTTCCTCGGTCAGCAGGTGCCGGCCGTGGGCTTCTCGCTCGGCTTCGAGAGGCTCGTCGATCTCGTGACGGCGGGAGCGGATGCCGGCGAACGCGCCGTCGTGCTCATCCACGACGCCGACGTGCCGGTCGCCGAGCTCGTCACGCACAAGGCTGCACTCGTGGCATCCGGTGCCAGGGTGCGACTGGAGCGGCGCACGAAGAACGTCAAGGCGCTGCTCGAGCGCTCGGCCGCCGACGGGTACACCGAGTTCGCGACGGTGTCGACGGGCACTGCCGAGCTGGAGCTCAAGCCGCTGGCCTGAATCCCGTACGACTGCGGATGCCGTTCACTCGGCGTTCACGCCGGTCGGATCGAATCGAGGCATGAGTCGACCGCATCTCGTCGCCTTCGCCGCGATCGGTGCCGCGTCGGTCTCGGCCGTCGTCGGCATCCGGTTCGTGCTCAGGCGTCAGGCGGCGATCGCGCGTCGGCGCATCGGCAAGCCGCTCGGCGAGCAGTCGATCGATGCCGATCGCGTCTGGCGCCGCTCGCTCGACGGCGATCCTGTGCAGCTTCTCGTGCTGGGCGACTCGGTGGCGGCGGGTCTCGGCGCCGAGCGCCGCAAGGAGACGCTCGGCGGACGGCTCGCGAAAGGAATGGCACGGCGCATGCGGCGGCCCGTGCGCCTGCGCACCGCCGCGGCCGTCGGTGCGGAGTCGCCCGATCTCGCCGCTCAGCTCGCGGGTCTGCCCGATGGCTACGCACCGCACGTGGCTGTGATCGTGGTCGGAGGCAATGACGTCACGCACCGACTCCCGATCGCCGTTTCCACACAGCACTTACGCGACACGATCCTGCACCTGCGCCGCCAGGGCACCGAGGTCGTCGTCGGAACGTGCCCCGACCTCGGCGCTCTGCGCCCCGTGCCACAGCCGCTGCGGAGGCTGATCTCGAGCGTGTCGCGCAGGCTGGCCGAAGCGCAGGCCGAGACCGCACGCTCGGCCGGGGCGCGGCCCGTCGATCTCCGCCGAGCCGTGGGCCCGATGTTCTTCGACGATCCCGATGCCATGTTCAGCCTGGATCGCTTCCATCCGAGCCCGCTCGGCTACCGGCGCACGGCCGAGGTGCTGCTCCCTGCCGCGTGCCTCGCGGCGGAGGCGGCTCTCAGCTCGCGTCGTCAGACGGTGCGGCGCTGAACGACGCGGCCCAGTCGGCGACGCGACGCGCGCTCTCGTCGTCCGAGAGGTCTTCGACGCGGGTCATCACCGACCACCTCACGCCGAAGGGGTCGCGGATGCTCGCGAATCGGTCGCCCGAGACGAAGGCAGACGGAGCCTCACGCACTGTCGCCCCCGCGGCGACCGCCCGCTCGACCACGGCGTCGACGTCTGAGACGTAGAGGCCCATCGAATAGCAGTCATCGTCGCCCGACGGCGCGGGAACCAGGTGATATTCGGGGCTCGGTTCACCCAGCTGCAGGCGGCCGAAGCCGAAGTCGAGATCGGCGTGGGCGACGACGCCCCCGAACTCCGTGATGTCGACGACGCGAGCGCCGAAGACGTCTCGGTAGAAGTCGATCGCGTCTCTGGCCCCGGCGATCGCGAGGAACGGGGTGAGCGAGGTCGCGCTGTGCGGGCGGCCGTCGGTGGTGTGTTCGCCGGTCACGCCGGTCGTGTTCTCGGTGGTCATGCGTTCACGGTACGGAACCCTCAGGGGAGTGCGCTTGAACATCGGCGACAGGCTTCGCCGGGTGCGTCCGCTCCTAGGGCTGAGGGTCGTATGGTCGAGGGCATGGATCTTGACTACCTCGGAGGGACAGTGTCGGCGATGTGGCTGACCGTGGCGATCCTCGCCGGCGGGTTCGCGCGAACGCGGAACAGGTCTGCACTGGCATGGTTCGTGCTGACCGTGTTCCTGGGGCCGATCGCGGCGTTCCTGCTCGTGGTGTGGCCGCCTGCTGACCCCGTTCCGGCGCCGGCCCCGAGTGTCGCGGGGCCCCCAGCGGCTCGCCCGAGCGACGAGTAGACATGCGTTCGACCCGTGGGGTGCTGTACCCGGCCCGGCTGCCCGAGTTCCATCGGCTGCCGCCCGCGGCAGCCGCGCGGGATCTCGCCGTGTGGTTCTGGATCCCGGAGTGGTCGATCGAGCCGGGCCGGTCCTCGCGGCAGGAGGTCGTCGGCTACCCGGCGCTGAACCTCGTGGTCGAGCAGGGCGCGGTCACTCTGTCGGGCGCGACGACACGGGCGTCGCATCGTGACCTGCGCGGAACGAGCTGGGCGGTCGGCGCGCTGCTGCGACCGGCCGCTGTGGCAGCGCTCGTCGACGACCCGGCTGAGCTCGTCGACACCGAGACGATCATCGACGCGCCCGACCTTGCGGATGCGATCGGCGCCGCCATGTGCACGGGCGACGGGCGCCGTGAGCGCGCCGTCGCAGTCTTCTCCGACTGGCTCGTGCGCCGGGTCGGGCCCGTCGACGATGCCGCGAAGCACGCGAACGCGCTCGTCGACGTGCTCATGGGCGACGACGCCGCAGACACGGTCGAAGAGGCGGCGATGCGTCTGGCCGTCTCGGTGCGCACACTGCAGCGACTGGCCCACCGACACATCGGCGTCTCACCGGCGGCGATGATCCGTCGTCGTCGTCTTCAGCAGGCCGCCGAACGGCTGCGCCTCGACCCGGGGCTGGAGCTGTCAGGCCTCGCGGCAGACCTGGGATACGCCGATCACGCGCACCTCACGCGTGACTTCCGCCGCATCCTCGGCATGGCCCCTCGCACGTACCGTGCCGGGGCGTCTGAGCAATCCCCGGACGCGAGTGCGCAGACCTGATCACCGCGACAGTCGGAGGCGGGCCATCCGATAGAGCACCCCGACGAGCACGACCACGGTTGCGATCGCCGACGCCAGCACCGGAAGGGTGTTGATGAGCATCAGGCAGCCCAGCGCCCCGACGACCTGCAGCGCGCGGGGATAGCGGCGCGCGGAATCCTGCTGCCGGAACGCCGCGGCGTTCGCGATGAGGTAGTACAGCAGCACCCCGAACGAGGAGAACCCGATCGCGTCGCGCAGATCGGCGACGAGCACGATGCCGGCGACGATGAGCGCGATCGCGATCTCTGCACGACGCGGCACCTGCCACCGCTCGTCGATCTTCGCGAGGAACCGCGGCAGGTCCTGCTCGCGGGCCATGGCCAGGGTCGTCCGCCCGATGCCCGTGAGCAGAGCGAGCAGAGCGCCGAGCGAGGCTGCCGCCGCCGCGACGCGGATGACCGGGGTGAGAGCCTGCCACCCGGTGGCCGCGGCGACATCGGCGAGAGGCGTCGTGCTCGTCGCCGCGTCGCCGCCGAGGACGACGATGACCGTGATCGCGACGAGCGTGTAGACGACGACCGCGCCGCCCAGAGCGAGGGCGATGGCGCGGGGGATGGTCCTGGTCGGATCGACGACCTCCTCGCCCATCGTCGCGATGCGCGCGTATCCGGCGAACGCGAAGAAGAGCAGACCTGCGCCCTGCAGAACGCCGTAGGCGCTGGCGTCCAGGAGAGGGGCGGGGGACGCCGCAGACGATCCGCCGAGTCCGGTCGCGACGACCAGGGCGAGCCCGAGCAGCGAGCACACCACGAGGATCCTGGTGACCAGAGCCGTGCGGGTCACTCCGAAGCAGTTCACGGTCGCGAGCGCGACGACCGCCCCCACGGCCACCGGCACCTGCCAGCTCTCGGGTGCGGCGTAGGCGGCGAAGGTCATGGCCATCGCGGCGCAGCTCGCGATCTTGCCGATCACGAAGCTCCAGCCGGCGACGAAGCCCCACCACGGACCGATCTCTGCTCTGGCGTATGCGTAGGTGCCGCCGGCGACAGGGTGCGCTGCAGCGAGCTGCGCCGACGCGGTGGCGTTGCAGTAGGCGACGATCGCGGCGATCGCCAGGGCGACCAGGATGCCGCTGCCGGCGACACTCATCGCGGGAGCCCACACCGAGAACACGCCGGCGCCGATCATCGAGCCGAGTCCGATGGCGACGGCGTCGCCGAGTCTCAGGCGGCGTGCGAGGGGCATCCCGTCATCGTGTCATGCGAGGGTGAACTTCCGGTGACCCGGTCGCGGTTCAGCTGCGAGCCGCGGTGACGCGCTTCTTCTCGCGGATGTAGACCTCGCGACGCACTCTTGCGACGACATCGCCGTCGCGGTCGGTGATCACCGTCTCGAACCACTCGAGCACCTTCGCCCCACCGTGTGCGCGCTCGCGGATCTCCGCGGCCCGCTCCCTGCTGACGTCGAACTCGGCCGTGAGCACACCGCGTCCCGGCTTGACGAACTCGATCTCGCCGCGCGTGTCCCACACCACATACTCGCGTCCGAGCTGATGCATGACGAGCATGAAGAAGTACGGGTCGGTCATCGCCGACATCGAACCGCCGAAGGCCGTCTTGACGTAATTGCGCGTGAAGACGTTCACATGCAGCTCGACGGTCGCGTGGGTCCAGTCCTCGCTGAATCGGCGGATGCGGATGCCGCTGAAGAGATTGGGGATCCACAGGCTCATGCCGATGGCGAGGCGGCGAGGAGTGATGCGCATGAAGTCAGTGTGGATGATGCCGGGATCGCCACAAAGATCACTGGAGGGTTCGAACAGTTATTATAGTTTATGTAGAACTAGTAGAAGAGAGGAGGCGGGATGCTGATCCGCATAGACCCCGACAGTGCTCGGCCGCTCTTCGATCAGGTGGCGGCGTCCGTCCGCGCCGACGTCCTCGCCGGCCGGCTCACGCCGGGCGACCGACTCCCCTCCGCCCGCGAGCTCGCGGATGCGCTCGAGATCAACCTTCATACGGTGCTCCGCGCCTACCAGCAGCTGCGAGACGAAGGACTGATCGATCTGCGACGGGGCAGGGGAGCCGTCGTGTCCCCAGCCGCCGCCCCACTCGCCGAGCTCTCCCACGACATCGCCGCCCTCGTGACCCGAGCGGCGTCACTCGGCCTCTCGCCCCCCACCCTGGCCGCCCTCATCAAGGAGACCGAAGCATGACCGCCGAGATCCGCCGAGCCCGCACCGCGTTCTGGTGGGTGGGGGTGATCGTCCCCGCGGCCCTGATCGCGCTCGCCGCCGTCGTCGTCGTCGCCTGGCTGCCCGAGATCCCCGATCCGGCCGCGGTCCATTGGGGCCTCGACGGGGTCGACGGCTTCGGGCCGCGCTGGACGCCGTTGGCGTTGCTCATCGGTCTGGGCGGCGGGACGATCGTGCTGTTCGCGATCATCGCCCTGTACTCCCACAGACGGCCCCCGCACGGTGCAGCGACGTCGAGTGCACCACCGCAGTGGTCGACGACCGCCCGCGTGCTCGGAGCTGCAAGCCTCGGCATCGCGGGCATGATGTCGATGCTCGCCGTCGTCTCGACCGCCGCTCAGCGCGGCCTCACGGATGCGGCCGAGGCCGCAGACATCACGCCGTGGGTCCCGGTCTTCTTCGCGGTCTCAGCCGGGCTGGCCGCCGCCGGGTGGTTCCTGCAGCCGAAGGTGCAGTTCGCGCCCGCAGCATCCGAGGCGCCGGCGGAACCCCTGCCGCTCGCCGATCATGAACGCGCCGTATGGATGAAGACCGTCGGCATCGCCCGGAGCGGTCAGGTGGTCCTGGGGATCGGCGTCTTCCTCACGATCGCGATGAGCGTGCTGCTCCTTGCACGGGGCGTGGCTGACGGATGGATCGTCGCGGTCATCGCGCTGATCCTCGTGATCCTCGTGGCGAGCGGTCTCTCGTTCCGGGTCCGCGCGAGCGCCGCGGGTCTCCGGGTGCGCTCGGCAGCGGGCTGGCCACGACTCGAGATCCCCGCCACGGAGATTGCGAGCACCCGTTCGATCCAGGTCGACCCGTTCGCCGAGTTCGGCGGCTGGGGATACCGCATCGCCACGGACGGACGGCGCGGCTTCGTGCTGCGCGCCGGTGAGGCGCTCGAGGTCACCCGCACGAACGGCCGGGTGTTCGTCGTCACCGTCGACGACGCCGCCACCGCGGCATCCGTCCTGGCCGCCGCCGCACGCCGATGACCACGCCCCTCGGCGAACCCGAACAGGGAGAGAACCCATGACTCGCATCCGAACCGCAGCCATCGTCGTCTTCGTCGCACTCGCGTGCGGACTCGCGTGGGTGGTCGCCCTTCCGCTCTGGCTGGGTGACGGACTCGCCGAGCCGAGCACCTGGTTCCTTCTGCCGGTGATGATGCTGACTCCCGCGATCGCCGCGCTGGTGGTCACCTTCACGATGCGCATCCCGTCGCGCGGCGAGCGGGTGCGCTTTCTCGGGCTGTGGCCGCTGCGTCCGGCGAAGCGGGTCGTCTGGCTGATGGTGGCCGGTTGGCTCGTGCCGCCCCTTCTCGTCGCCTTGAGCATCGTGGTCGCGGCAGCCCTCGGGTTCGTGCAGCTCGATCTGACCTTCGCCGCGTTCTCCGCCGAGGTCGCGAAGGCGCTCCCCGCCGGGGCGCCGATGCCGCCCGTCGAGCTCGTCGTGATCTCGCAGATCGTGATGATCCCGCTCGGCGCCCTCATCAACAGCGTGCTGGCGTTCGGTGAAGAGCTCGGATGGCGCGGATGGCTCGTACCCGCGCTGCGTCCGCTGGGCACCTGGCCGACGCTGCTCCTCAGCGGAGCGATCTGGGGTGTCTGGCACAGCCCGCTGATCCTCCTGGGCTACAACTTCGGGCGCACGGACATCACCGGCGTGCTCTTCATGATCGGTGGCTGCATGGCCTGGGGTGTGCTGCTGGGCTGGCTGCGCCTGCGATCCGCCTCGGTGTGGCCGGCCGTTCTCGCCCATGGCTCTCTCAACGCCGCCGCCGGACTGATCATCATCTTCGCCGCGTCGCAGCCTGATCTGGCGCTCGCCGGACCGCTCGGCGTCGCGGGGTGGATCGTCGCGGCAGCGGTCATCGCCGTCCTCGTCGTCACCGGGCAGTTCCGCGAACAGCCCGAGCTCGCGGGCGCCCCCGGTCGACTGCTGTCCGCTCCGCGCGCGGACCAGCGTCCGCAAGCCTCTTGACGCTCCCGAAGGGTCGCGGTTTGCTGAGGGCATGGATTCCACTCCCGCAGCCTGGTCGAACGCCGATGCCTATCTCGCCGAGCTGCTCGTCGGTCACGATCCGCGCCTCGAGGCGGCGCTCTCAGCCCAGCGCGATGCCGGTTTGCCCGAGATCGAGGTCGCGCCCGTCGGCGGCAAGCTGCTCCACCTCCTCGCGCGCATCAGCGGCGCTCGCCGCGTGCTCGAGATCGGAACGCTGGGCGGGTACTCCACGATCTGGCTCGCTCGGGCCGTGGGGCCGGAAGGCCGCGTCGTCACGGTCGAGGCCGAAGCCGACAACGCCGCCGTCGCCCGCGCGAGCATCGATGCCGCCGGGGTCGGAGACCGCGTCGACATCCGGATCGGCCGGGGCGCCGACGTGCTCCCGACGCTGGTCGGCGGCTTCGATCTGGTCTTCATCGACGCCGACAAGGAGTCGAACACGGTCTACCTCGACTGGGCGGCGAAACTCGGGCACGCTGGCACCGTGATCGTGCTCGACAACATCGGGCGCGAGGGCGAGATCGTGCGTGCGGACTCGACGGACTCCAAGGTCGTCGGCACCAGAGACGCGCTGCGGATGCTGGGGGAGGACCCCCGCTTCGACGCGACCGCACTGCAGACGGTCGGCGCCAAGGGCTGGGACGGCTTCGCCCTCGCCGTCGTGGTGTGAGCCGCCGAGACGAACCCGGGAGGTCGACCGCGAGCGGGCTAGACTGGGCGCGGATCGACGACGCTCCACACAACCTTTTCTCTGAGCAAGGAGCACATCAGTGGCACTGATCGAGGCTGTAGGCGCACGCGAGATTCTCGACTCGCGCGGTAACCCGACCGTTGAGGTGGAGGTGCTCCTCGACGACGGTGTGGTCCAGCGGGCGGCCGTCCCGTCCGGTGCATCCACCGGCGCATTCGAGGCGTACGAACTCCGCGACGGCGACAAGACCCGCTACGGCGGAAAGGGCGTCCTCAAGGCCGTCGACGCCATCATCGACGAGCTCGGTCCGGCGCTCGAGGGTGTCGAGGCGAGCGAGCAGCGCATCGTCGACGCGATCCTGATCGAGACCGACGGCACGGAGAACAAGCAGCGCACCGGCGCCAACGCGATCCTCGGCGTCAGCCTCGCGGTCGCGAAGGCCGCGGCCGACTCCGCCGACCTGCCGCTGTTCCGCTACCTGGGCGGCCCGAACGCGCACCTGCTGCCCGTTCCGCTCTTCAACGTCATCAACGGCGGCGAGCACGCCGACAACGGCATCGACATGCAGGAGTTCTTCCTCGCCCCGATCGGCGCCGAGACGTACTCCGAGGCGCTCCGCTGGGGTGTCGAGACCTACCACGTGCTGCGCGGCGAGCTGAAGGCTGCCGGCTACGCGACGGGTCTCGGCGACGAGGGCGGCTTCGCCCCCGACCTGCCCAGCAACCGCGAGGGTCTCGACTTCCTCGTCAAGGCGATCGAGAAGGCCGGCTTCACGCCGGGCACCGACATCGCGCTGGGTCTCGACGTCGCAGCCACCGAGTTCTTCAAGGACGGCGTCTACCGCCTCGACAACAAGGACTGGAGCGGCCCCGAGCTGATCGAGTACTACGAGGGCCTGGTCAACGACTTCCCGATCGTCACGATCGAGGATGCACTGGCTGAGGACGACTGGGACAACTGGAAGCTCCTCACCGACGCGCTCGGCTCGAAGGTCCAGCTCGTCGGAGACGACCTGTTCGTCACGAACCCGACCCGTCTCGCCGACGGCATCAAGCGCGGCGTCGCCAACTCGCTGCTCGTCAAGGTCAACCAGATCGGAACGCTCACCGAGACGTTCGACGCGGTCAGCCTCGCGCAGCGCTCGGGCTACACCGCCATGCTGTCGCACCGCTCGGGTGAGACCGAGGACACCACGATCGCCGACCTCGTGGTCGCGACGAACGCGGGTCAGATCAAGGCTGGTGCGCCTGCTCGCAGCGAGCGCGTCGCGAAGTACAATCAGCTTCTGCGCATCGAGGAAGAGCTGGGCGACGCGGCCGTCTTCGCCGGCCGTTCCGCGTTCCCGCGCTACCAGGGCTGAACACAGCAGAGGCAGACACACGCCGCCTGAGCGGCACATACGGAGGAGGAGCCGTGGCACGACGACCGGCTCCTCCTTCGGCGTCTTCGGGCGCATCCCGCAGCGCGCCGGCGGCGAAGTCGACTCAGCGTCCGTCCGCCCGCCAGCCGCGGGGCTCGGCGACTCGAGGCTCCCAGGAGCGCCGGGTCGACGTTCGCGAGTGGGCCTCCGGCATCCGCCTCTCGGCGTTCTCGGTCATCATGCTGTCGCTCGTCGTGCTCGGGGCGTGGGTGCTGGTGCCGACACTCGGCACCTTCATCGACCAGAGACAGAAGATCTCGGCTCTGGAGCAGTCGATCCAGGTCTCCGAAGACGAGATCGCCGCGCTCGAGAAAGAGCGCGAGCGCTGGAACGATCCGGCCTACATCACCACTCAAGCGCGTGAGCGCCTGTACTACGTCAAGCCCGGCGAGGTCGTGTACCTGATCGACAACGACCTCGACCCCGCGGCGCTCCCGCAGCAGCAGGGGCCGGTCAGCGACACTCTCGAAGAGACGCCCTCCGACTGGATGCCGCAGCTGCTGCGCACTCTGACATCCGCGGGGCTGAGCGACACGGCGGCGGTCAGCCGCTGACCGTCGGTGCCGCCGAGCGAGGAGCGTGCTCCGAGCATCCTCCCGGTCGTCTCCCGTACGCTGGACGGGTGACCACGCCGCCATTCCCCGCCCCCACGACCGCCGAACTCGCCGTGGTGTCGGCCCAGTTGGGCAGGACGGCCCGCGGCGTCGTGGGTATCGCAGCCCGATGCGTGTGCGGCAACCCCACGGTCGTCGCCACGACGCCCAGGCTCCCCGACGGAACACCGTTCCCCACGTTCTACTACCTGACGCATCCGGCGGCGACCGCTGCGATGTCGACCCTCGAGGCCACGCAGGTCATGCCCGAGCTCGCCGCGCTGCTCGCCGATGACGAGGGCGTCGCCGCGGCCTATCTCGCGGCGCACGAGGCCTACCTCGCCGACCGGGCGCAGTTCGGTGAGGTCAACGAGATCGACGGGATCTCCGCCGGCGGCATGCCGTCGCGCGTCAAGTGCCTGCATGCTCTGGCCGGTCACGCTCTCGCGGCCGGTCCCGGAGTGAACCCGATCGGCGACGCGGCTCTCGAGCGTTCGAGCTGGTCGCCTGAGAAGTGCCGGTGCGACGATTCCGGTGCGGCCCTGCGTGACGCCGAGGCATCGACCGCATGAGGCGGCCGCGGATGCTGCGCAACGGTGTCGCCATGGCGACGATCGTGGCATCCGTCCTGCTCTTGGGCGCGGCAGCGACCCCTCCACCGGTGCCGGACGACCCCGCAGACCCGGATCGCGCCGCCGAGTACTGGCTCGACGGAGCCGGCATCCGTGATGCGTGGGAGACCACACGCGGCGATGGAGTGACGATCGCCGTGATCGACACCGGGATCGCCAAGGTCCCAGGGGTGTTCGATGACGCCGTCGTCGGCGGCACCGACGTGTCGGGCACCGGAACCCCCGACGGGCGCACCCCGGTGGGTGCCATCGACGGCAATCACGGCTCATGGGTGGCATCGCTCGCCGCCGGACGAGGCTCCGCCGATGGCAAGGGGATGATCGGAGTCGCACCCGAGGCCGATCTGCTGTCGATCTCGGTGGGCTTCGGCGCCGCCGCCGCGGTTCCGTTCACCGAGCAGGTCGCGAAGGCCATGCGATGGGCGGTCGACCATGGGGCCGACATCATCAATCTCTCGTTCACCACCAACACGCTGGACTGGGACAGGAGCTGGGACGACGCGTTCCTCTACGCCTTCGAGAACGACGTGGTGGTGGTCGTCGCCGCGGGCAACCGGGGGAGCGGCACCAACATCATCGGCGCTCCGGCGACGATCCCCGGCGTGCTGACGGTCGGCGGAGTCGACCAGACGGGCACCGCGAGCATCGAGGCGTCGACCCAGGGGATCACCATCGGGATAGCCGCACCCAGCGAGGGTCTGCGCGGCGTCTCGGCAGACGGCACGGTCGTGCCCTGGAGCGGCACGAGCGGTGCGGCGCCCATCGTCGCGGGCATCGCCGCCCTCGTCCGGTCAGCGCACCCCGAGCTCGATGCCGCGAACGTCATCAATCGCATCATCAAGACCGCGATCAAGGTGCCTGGCATGGCCGACCTCCCCGATCCGCTCTACGGCTACGGTCTGGTGGATGCCGATGCGGCGATCGCCGCCGACGTTCCCAAGGTCTCCGAGAACCCGATGGGCGACCTCGCCGAGTGGGTGCGCCTGTTCCGACGCGCTGAGAGCGTTCCGCAACCCGAACCCACCGCCGCGCCGGTCGAGGTGCCGCCCCTGCCGGATGCGGACGCACCGACAGAACCCGGTTCACCGCTGCTTCCCAGCGCTGAATCGCTGCGCTACGGTACCCTGCCGCTCATCGCGCTCACAGTCCCTGGTATCCTGATAGCGCTTGGCGTCACCGCAGCTGCCCGGCGCATCCGATCGGCGCGCGCTCGCACGCCACATCCCTGACTCCCGAGGAGTTGTCCCCCTGTGCCTCAGAACAGCACTGTGCCCAAGATTCTGATCGTCGGTGGAGGCTACGCAGGCTTCTACACGGCGTGGAAACTGGAGAAGCACCTTCGCAAGGGTGAAGCAGACGTCACCATGGTCGACCCGCTGCCGTACATGACGTACCAGCCCTTCCTTCCCGAGGTCGCTGCCGGCTCGATCGAAGCCCGACACTCGGTGGTCGCGCACCGTCGCCACCTGAAGCGGACGAACGTGCTCACCGCCAAGGTGACCGGAATCAACCACGCCGAGAAGGTCGCGACGATCACCCCTCCGGTGGGCGAGCCCTACGAGTTCGCATACGACCAGATCGTCGTCACGGCGGGTGCGGTCTCTCGCACCTTCCCGATCCCCGGCATCGCGGACAACGCGATCGGCCTGAAGACGATCGAAGAGGCCGTCGCGATCCGTGACCGCCTGATGTCGAACTTCGACAAGGCCGCATCGCTTCCTGCGGGCCCCGAGCGCGACCGCCTGCTCTCCGTCGTCGTCGTCGGTGGTGGCTTCGCCGGCATCGAGGTGTTCGCCGAGCTGCGTTCGCTCGCGTCGTCGCTCGTGGGCAAGTACCCGCAGCTGAGCTTCGACGACACGCACTTCCACCTCATCGAGGCGATGGGCCGCATCATGCCCGAGGTGTCGCTGCCGACGAGCGAGTGGGTGCTCAAAGACCTCGCGAAGCGTGGTGCCAACGTGCACCTCGACACGCAGCTCACCAGCGCCGTCGACGGCATCGTCGAGCTGTCGACCGGTGAGATCATCCCCACCGACCTGATCGTCTGGACCGCCGGTGTCATGGCGAACCCGACCGTCGTGCGCGGTGGCGACCTCCCGATCGAAGAGCGCGGCCGCATCCAGACCCGTGCCGACCTCCGCGTCGGCACTCCCGAGGCGTTCGTCCCCGGAGCCTGGGCTGCCGGAGACGTCTCGGCCGTTCCCGACCTGTCGGGTGGCGGCGTCGGCGGCTTCTGCGTGCCGAACGCTCAGCATGCGGTGCGTCAGGCGAAGCTGCTCGCGAAGAACATCGTCGCCGTGCTGCGTGGTGAGGACCCGAAGGAGTACTTCCACAAGAACCTCGGTGCCGTCGCGGGCCTCGGGCTCTACAACGGTGTCTTCCAGTCCGGCAAGATCGCCCTCAAGGGCTTCATCGCCTGGGTCGCGCACCGTGGGTACCACGGCCTCGCGATGCCCACGTGGGAGCGCAAGTTCCGTGTGGTCGGGGGCTGGTGGAACAACCTGTGGCTCGGTCGCGACCTGGTGAACCTCGAGACGGTGCAGAACCCGCGCTACGTCTTCGAGGAGTTCGCCGCACGTCCGCGTCCGGCCGCCGACGCTCCGGCTCCCGCCACCACGGCTCCGGCCGCTCAGGCGACCGCCTCCGACAAGGCCGCCGACGAGAAGCCCGCCGGTCAGAAGACGTCAGCCGCGAAGCCGGCCGCGAAGAAGACCGCCGCGACGGCTGCTGCCAAGTAGTCATCTCCTCGAACGCCCCGACTCCGCGGAGTCGGGGCGTTCGTCGTCTCCGGAGAAGGTGTGTCTCGCACCCGGCTCATAGGCGGACTTGCTAGCCTCAGCAACGCAAGGGGAGTACTCCCGTCTGCGGTGGTGTCGTCATTACGGATACGAAGTCGTGTCCCGGCCCACCGGCCCGCGAGGGTGGAGGAGACCTGGCGTCCGTATCCGCGGACGACCATGGACCCTCACCGCCCTGCTGTCGAGTCCCGTGGTCGTTCACACTACGAAGGAACCGTCACCATGGGAAAACTCAACCGACTGCTCGGGATGGCCGCTCGCGCTCTCGATCTCGACGAGACCGGATCCCGCACGGATCGCACCGGTTCGCGTGCAGCGACGCCGCCTTCACCGGTCGGGCGTCGGGCCGGGGCCGATCGCTACGCGCCGCCGCCCGCGCGTCCGGCGGGTCGGGATCCCTACTCGCCGCCTGCAGCCGGTGCTGCCGGTGCTGTGTCGGATGCCGACCGGGCCGCGATCGCGCGATACGACTACCTTCTCGAGACCGCTGATCCGCACCGCGTCGAGCAGATCCATCGCGAGGCGTTCGCGCGTCTGACCCCCGCCCAGCGGGCGCAGGTGCAGGAGCGCATGAACACGGAACTCGCCCCGGGCGAGCGTCCGGCGTCGTCGTCGCCCGACGATCTCGCCCGCGCGGCCGGTCGTTCCGAGGCGGCTCGTCCGGGGCGCATGCGGGGCATCCTCTCGCGGGTGCGCGGGTTCGGCGCTGCCGGTGCCGTCGGCGGAGCTGCGGTGGGCGCGCTGGGGATCGTCGCGGTGGGTGCAGTCGGCAGTGCCGTCGCAGCTCCCCTCCTCGAGCAGGCAGCCGGTCTCGGCGTCGACTTCGACGCCCTCGCGCAGGGCGTCGACATCGAGGCGATCGCGAGCGGCCTCGGCGGCGAGGAGCTTGCGGGAGCTGCGGAAGGCGTCCTCGGGTCGGCCGGCGAGACCGTCTCGGGTCTCGGCGATACGGCGAGCGAGTGGGGGCAACGGCTCGGTGACCTCGGGATTCCGGGAATCGGCGATCTGTTCGGCCGATGAGCATCGCCGGCATCGCCGCCGCCGACACGTCGGCGTCGAACCACGGGTTCTCCGGCCTCACCGGATTCGCAGCCGACGTTCTCACGCAGCTCGGCGACATCGGTGTGGGTGTGCTGGTGTTCCTCGAGGTGCTCGTCCCGCCCATTCCCAGCGAGGTGATCCTGCCCTTCGCGGGATACCTCAGCCAGAGCGGCGACCTCACCCTCGGATGGCTGATCTTCTGGAGCACGCTCGCGTCGTGGATCGGCGCGCTGCTGCTCTATTGGCTCGGAGCGGCCATCGGCGTCGAACGAGCGGTGCGGCTCCTCTCCGCCACCAAACTGGTCAGCCATGCCGACCTGGACCGCGGGGTGGACTGGTTCGGGCGAAGCGGAGCGTGGACGGTGCTCGTCGGACGGATGGTCCCCGGCGTGCGCAGCCTCATCTCGATCCCCGCAGGGGCGACCCGCATGAACCTGATCCGCTTCAGCGCGTACACGATCGTGGGCAGCGGCCTCTGGAACACGCTGCTCATCGGGGTCGGCGCTCTGCTCGGCACACAGCATGAGCAGCTCGAGCATCTGCTCGGCTACCTCGACTACGCCGTGTACACAGCGTTCGCCATCGCGCTCGCCGTGCTGATCCTCCGACGCGTCCGTGAGGCGCGCGCCCCGGGGGCAGAGAGCGTGCACCCACGCGGTGCCGCAGATCGACGCGCGGAGGGCTGAGCAGAGCACGACGTGCCCCCGCTGGGACTCGAACCCAGACTGAAGCGATTTTAAGTCGCCTGCCTCTGCCATTGGGCTACGGGGGCTCCATGCCGTGACTGGCTCAGAGTACACGGGTATATCAGCCGTCCTGATGTCTGTCCGCATGAACGGGGAGACGGGCGCCCCAGCGCCCGTCTCCCTGTGATGCTGCTGAGACAGCATCGCTACCCCCCCGGCAACCGGCCGGGCACGGCCGGTGAGCCCACCACGAATGACGGGCTCAGTGATCAAGACGGCGATCCGCGGTGTTCATTACGACGATCGCCGCCAAAGTATCGGGATTCCACGCCGCGCGAGCAGTGCAACTCGATCTCAGAAAGGATGAATCCGAGTCCGCCCAACCCATAGGGTGGGGGAGTGCTCGACCTCACCGCCGATCTGAGCCCCGATCAGGGACGAAACGCCGTCTCCCCCGAGTGGCACGACCCGTCACGATACTGGCCGCGCCTGTCTGCGGCCACCGGCCATCTGCCGGCCCCCGTGGCGGTGATCGATCGCGAAGCCTTGCGCTACAACGCTCTGGACCTGCTGGTTCGCGCGGGCGGGCTGCCTATCCGCGTCGCGTCGAAGTCCGTGCGGGTTCGCTCGGTGCTCGACGCCGTGCTGCAGCTGCCCGGGTTCAGGGGGATCCTCGCCTTCACGCTCGCTGAGGCGCTGTGGCTCGCCGAGACCCACGACGACATCGTCGTCGGCTACCCGACAGTCGACCGCGCGGGACTCGCGCAGCTCTTCGAATCGGAGGAGGCGGCGCAACGGATCACGCTGATGGTCGACGATCCGGCGCACCTCGACATCGTCGACAGCGTCGCGCCGGCCGGCAGCCGTCCGGATATCCGGGTCGCGATCGACGCCGACGCGTCACTGCGATCCGTCGCGCTCGGACACATCGGAGTGCGGAGGTCTGCTCTGTTCACCGCGGGCGAGGTGGCCGCGTTCGCGCGCAAGATCGTGCGTCGCCCCGGCTTCCGGCTCGTCGGACTGCAGATGTACGAAGCTCAGATCGCGGGCCAGGGAGACAACGCAGGAGCGGATGCACCGGTGATCCGTCTCATGCAAGCCCGTTCCCGATCCGAGCTGCGCGAGCGTCGGGCCGCGATCGTCGGCGCGTTGTCAGAGATCGCATCGCTCGAGTTCCTCAACGGCGGCGGAACCGGATCGCTCGAGTTCACCGGCAGCGACGAGTCGCTGACCGAGGCGAGCGCGGGCAGCGGACTGCTCGGCGGGCATCTCTTCGACGGGTACCGATCGTTCCGCCCCGCACCGGCATCAGCCTTCGCCTTCGACGTGGTGCGGCGGCCTGCCGCCGACATCGCGACCGTGCTCGGTGGCGGATGGATCGCCTCCGGCCCGGCCGTCGCGTCGCGACAGCCGTTGCCCGTCTGGCCGCAGGGGCTGCGCACGCTGTCTCGTGAGGCCGCAGGTGAAGTGCAGACACCGCTGCAGGGTCGGGAGGCCGCGCGGCTCGGAGTGGGCGACCGCGTCTGGTTCCGCCATGCGAAGAGCGGCGAGCCTGCCGAGCGCATCGACAGCTACCAGCTCGTCTCGGGCGATGAGATCGTCGACGAGCTTCCGACGTACCGCGGTGAGGGGAAGGCGTTCCTGTGACCCGGATCGGGGGCACCTGGCAGAACTGGGCGAGGTCTGCGCAGGTCACACCGCTTCGCGTCGAGCGCCCGCGGACCCCTGAAGGCGTGCAGCGCGCCGTCCGCGCCGCGGTCGCGCAGGGGCTCACGGTGAAGGCGGTCGGCGCGGGGCACAGCTTCACGGGCATCGCCGTGGCACCCGGAGTGCTCCTTGAGCTCGACGACATGCAGGGCCTGGTGTCGGCAGACGCGGCCAGCGGGCGAGCGACGCTGCTCGCGGGCACGCGACTGCACCGGATCCCGTCGCTCCTCGCACCGTTCGGCCTCGCGATGGAGAACCTCGGCGACATCGACCGGCAGTCCATCTCGGGTGCCATCTCAACGGGAACGCACGGCACCGGCGCCGGCTTCGGCGGTCTCGCGACCCAGATCGTCGGTGCGACCCTGGTGACCGCCGCAGGGGAGTTCCTCCGAGTGGACGAGGGGCAGAACGCCGACCTGCTCCCTGCGGTGGCGCTCGGCCTCGGCGCGCTCGGCATCCTGGTGGACGTGACGCTGCAGTGCGTGCCGATCTTCCTCATGGAGGCGATCGATGAGCCTGCCCCGCTCGACGACGTGCTCGAGACCCTGCACGACAGGGTCGAGGCATCGGATCACTTCGAGTTCTACTGGTTTCCGCACACCGACATCGCCCTGACCAAGCGACAGACGAGGGTGCCCGAGTCGACGAGGCGGCAGCCGCTTCCCGTCCTGGGGCGCTGGATCGACGAGACGCTGCTCTCGAACGGCGTGTATCGGGCGGTGTGCGCGACCGGGCAGACCGTGCCGGCCATCACTCCGCACTTCAACAGACTCGCCGTCAAGCTCACGGGCGACCGGCGGTATACCGAGCTGTCGCACCGCGTCCTGACGCAGAGCCGCACCGTGAGGTTCCGCGAGATGGAATACGCGGTGCCCGTCGAGAACGTCGTGCCGGCATTCCGCGCTGTTCGCGACCTCATCGAGCGACGCGGGTGGCGCATCGAGTTCCCGATCGAGGTGCGCTTCGCGGCGGAGGACGACAGATGGCTGTCGACGGCATACGGCAGGGCGAGCGGATACATCGCGGTCCACCGTTACTGGCGCGCCGACCCGTCCGCGTATTTCGAGGCCGTGGAGCAGATCATGCTCGAGCACGGGGGACGCCCGCACTGGGGCAAGCTGCACACGCAGACAGCCGAGCAGTTGCAGGAGCGCTATCCCCGTTTCGCCGACTTCACCGCGCTGCGCGACCGACTCGACCCCGATCGTCGGTTCACCAATCGGTACCTCGATCGGGTGCTCGGCGCATGACCCGGTTCTGCGCCTGACCGGCGCACCCAGTCGACGCGCAGGCTGCGCCGATAGGATGAGACAAACACGAGGAAGGGTGGGCCTCTGATGGAATGGCTCGTGCCGGTACTGATCGTCGTCGGTGTGATTCTGCTCATCGGAATCTACCTCTGGGCGACCTACAACTCGCTGGTGCAGCTGAACGTCCGCGTCGACGAGGCGTGGAGTGGCATCACGGTTCAACTGAAGCGCAGGGCAGATCTGATACCCAACCTCATCGAGACGGTGAAGGGCTACGCCTCGCATGAGAAGGCGGTCTTCGAGAACGTCACTCGAGCACGAGCGGAGACGCTCTCGGCCGGCGGCCCCGGTGAGGCGGGAATCGCAGAGGGTCACCTCCAGCAGGCACTTCGCAGCCTCTTCGCGGTCGCGGAAGCGTATCCGCAGCTGCAGGCGAGCCAGAACTTCCTGCAGGTGCAGCAGGCCCTCGTCGACACCGAAGACAAGATCCAGGCCGCGCGCCGCTTCTACAACGGCGGGGTCCGTGAGCTGAACACCAAGATCAAGGTCTTCCCGAACAATCTCTTCGCGAAGGGGCTCGGATTCACCGAGCGAGAGTTCTTCGAGGTCGCCGACAGCGGTGCGATCTCAGAGCCTCCACGCGTGCAGTTCTGATCTGCGAGAAGGCCCGATGCGCACCGACGCATCGGGCCTTCTCCGTCTTCGGGCCCTGACCCGGAGCAGTGCTCACCACACGTCGAGATCGACGTCTCCGTCATCGACGGTCGCGTCGCCGCGGAGCGTCCATGAGTCCGTGCGGTAGGTCTCGGTTCTCGGACTGCCGTCTTGCCCTGTGCCCGACACGGTCGCCACGAGGATGCCGCCCTCGGCGATGAATCCGCCATCCGTCAGCTGCAGCACCGGCATCCGCTCGATGCGGAAGCTGACGTCGTCGACGTGGGCGAACTCGGTGCCCCACGGGATTCTGATCCCGCATCCGTCGGGAACGTCGCCCTCGAGGACCTCGTCGGACGTGCAGTCCTCGAGATGCTCATCGAGCGCCTGTTGCGCGAGGGCCTGCTCATCCGGATCGGGTGCCGGCGAGCTCGTCGCGGTCGTCGTGGTCTGTGGCGAGGGGATGGCGTTCGACGCCAGCCACAGCCACACGGCTGCCCCGGCGACCAGGAGCGCGGCGACCCCGCCGCCGACCGTCCATGCGAGGCGGCGATTCACTCGGTCGCCTCCCTGGCGTGCACATGGCGACGCACCGATGTGTCTGTGCGACCGGACAGCTCCGCATGCAGAGCCTCGGCCGCTGTGCCCCAGCGTGAGACGGAGACGTGCGCGAGCCCCTGCCATGCCGCCGCGAGCGCGAGTTCCGCGGCGATCTTCTCGGCATCCTCGCCCGGCTGGGACTGAGGCTCCCACCAGGCCGACTGCACCTGAAGCGTCGAGGTCGCCCGGTCGGCCTTAAGATCGACACGCGCCACGATACGGTCGCCGACGAGCACGGGCAGCGAGTAGTAGCCGTATCGCCGCTTCTCGGCGGGAACGTAGATCTCGATCCGGTAATCGAGCTCGAAGGCGCGCAGAGCCCTGTCACGGAACCAGACCACCGGATCGAAGGGCGTCAGGAGCGCGGCAGCGTCGATCCTGCGCGGCAGGACCGCGTCACGGTGCCGCCAAGTGGGCAGTGGGCGACCACCGCGGTCCCACCCGCGCACGGAGACCGGGAGGATCTCGCCCGCATCGACCAGATCTGAGATCGACTGCGACACCGCGGCGCGATCACGGATGCGGTAATAGTCGGCGAGGTCCGACTGGGTCGCGACTCCTGACGATCGCGCCGCTCGCCGCGTGAGCTCGCGGATCGCGTCCTCACGGGGCACGTGCTGCGAGAGTATGGCGTCGGGTATCACCTGCTCGGCGAGCGCGTAGCTGCGCTCGAAGCCCTTGCGACCGCTGATCGCGACGTCGCCGGTGCGCCACAGGTGCTCGAGCGCGAGCTTCACGTCGTCCCAATCCCACCACGTGCCTCGCTCGCGAGGAGCGTCGTCTCGGAGGTCAGCCGGTCGCAGCGGGCCCCTGGCGCGGAGTTCGTCCTGCACCCAACGGAGGGTTCGGGTGTTGGTGCTCATCCAGGAGTCCTCCGCCGCCCATCTGGCGCGGAAGTGATCCATGCGGAACCGCCAGAGCGGCCAGTCCTCGATGGGGATGAACGTCGCCTCGTGCGCCATGTACTCGACGTAATGGGTCGTGCGCGAATGGAAGACGCGATCGAAGAGCGCCGGGTCATAAGAACCCAGGCGCGAGAGCAGCGGCATGTAGTGCGACCGCGCGAACACGTTGACCGAGTCGATCTGCAGCACGCCGAGGCGATCCATGACGCGGTGGATGTGCCGGGCCGACACCGAGGCCGGGCGTGCACGAGAGAAGCCCTGCGCGGCGAGCGCCATGCGACGGGCCTGGGTGGCGCTGAGGGTGTCGGTCACCTCGTCAGGGTAGCGCCGAGCGCCGACATCTGCGCCCTGACCGTCACGGCCGGCGGTGGCTGCGCCGTAGACTTGGGCGATGAGCGAAGAGCAGCGTCCGCGGCTGAGAGATCTCTTCCGTCCGCGGCCCGTCTCCCTTGATCGCACGGTGACCACCGAGGCCGACGAGGCCGTCCCGCGAGGGCTGCGCGTCACGGCGGCATACTCCTGGCGCATCCTGCTGATCGCCGCGGTGGTGGCCGGATTCATCTGGCTCGTCATCGAGCTGAAGCTCCTCGTGATCCCGCTCATGGTCGGCATCCTCATCACGGCGCTGCTGTGGCCGGGATTCCAGTGGATGCTGCGCCACCGCTTCCCGCGCTGGTTGGCTGTGGCCCTCTCGATCATCGGCACTCTCGTGATCGTCTCCCTGCTGTTCTGGCTGGTCATCTGGCAGGTGCGGGCCCAGCTGCCCGATGTGCAGGAGCGCAGCTCCCAGGCGATCGAGGAGTTCCGGCAGTTCCTGCTCACCGGGCCGCTGCACCTCAGCGAGTCGCAGATCCAGGGGTACATCGATCAGGGCCTGGAGGTCGTCAACGAGCAGACCCAGGCTCTGCTCAACGGAGCTCTCGCCGTCGGCACCACCGCCGCGCACGTCGTGACCGGCGCGGTCCTCTCGCTGTTCATCCTGATCTGCCTGCTCGCCGACGGCCGAGGCATCTGGGGGTGGACGCTGCGCCTCTTCCCGCGCGCGGCGCGCCCCGCCGCCGACGCCGCGGCGAGCAACGGCTTCGCCACGATCGTCAACTACGCGCGAACCCAGCTGCTGGTCGCCGCGATCGACGCGGTCGGCATCGGCGTCGGCGCCGCCCTGCTCGGCGTTCCGCTGGCGATCCCCGTCGCCGTGCTCGTCTTCCTCGGTTCGTTCGTCCCGATCGTCGGTGCGGTCGTGACCGGGGCGCTCGCCGTTCTGCTCGCCCTGGTCTACAACGGCCCGTGGATCGCGCTCGCGATGCTGGCCGTCGTGCTCGGCGTGCAGCAGCTCGAGGGCCACATCCTGCAGCCGATCCTGATGGGCTCGGCCGTCAAGGTCCATCCGCTCGCCGTCGTCCTCGTGGTCGCCGGAGGCTCGATGGTCGGCGGCATCCCCGGGGCGCTCTTCGCGGTGCCTCTCGCGGCCTTCGTCAACGTCGCCGCGGTGACAGTCAGCACCGGCGCCTGGCGCACCGGTGATCAACCGAATGCAGACCTAATCTGGAGCACAGTGCCGCGCGAGCGCACACGGAGGAATCGATGAGCGCAGTCCCCAGCCTGACCGAGTTCGAGAATGCCGCTCAGAGTCTGGCCGAGGTGATCACGCGAACGCCGACCCTGCCGTCGCGCGCTCTGTCGGATGTCCTCGGCGCCCCCGTGGTGCTCAAGATGGAGAACCTGCAGCGAACGGGATCGTTCAAGATCCGCGGTTCGGCATACCGCCTCTCCCAGCTGAGCGCCGAGGAGCGCGCGCGCGGCGTGGTCGCGGCCTCTGCCGGAAACCATGCGCAGGGCGTCGCCCTCGCGGCCCAGACGCTCGGAATCCAGGCGACCATCTTCGTGCCGCTCGGCATCCCGGTGCCCAAGCTGCTGGCGACGAGGAGCTACGGTGCCGAGGTCGTGCTCGAGGGGGAGACCGTGGCGACCTCGCTGCGCCTCGCCGCTGAGTTCGCCGAGCGCACGGGCGCCGTGATCATCCATCCGTTCGACCACCGCGACGTCGTCATCGGGCAGGGCACGCTCGGACTCGAACTGCTCGAGGACGCTCCGGATGTCGACACGATCGTGCTGGGAATCGGAGGCGGAGGCCTCATCGCCGGCGTCGCGGCCGCGGTGAAGGCCAAGGCCGCCGAACTCGGGCGCTCGGTGCGCATCATCGGCGTGCAGGCCGAGAACGCGGCGGCGATGATCCCCTCGCTCGAAGCCGGGTACCCGGTCGACATCGAGACGAAGCCGACGATCGCCGACGGCATCCTGGTCGCGCGACCGGGAGCCATCCCGTTCGAGATCATCAAGGACCTCGTCGACGAGGTCGTCACCGTCACCGACGACGACCTCGCGCGCGCCATTCTGGTTCTTCTCGAGCAGTCCAAGGTGATCGCGGAGCCCGCAGGAGCCGTGGGTGTCGCGGCGATCCTCGCCGGCAAGGTGAAGGCGAGCGGCAAGACCATGGCCGTCGTCTCCGGAGGGAACATCGACCCGCTGCTGCTGCAGCGTGTCGTCTCGCACGGCCTCGCGGCCTCGGGCCGATACCTCACGATCCGCATCCCGCTGCCCGATCGTCCAGGTCAGCTCGCACGTGTGTCGGAGCTCATCGCCCAGGCGGGTGCCAACGTGATCGAGGCCATGCACACGCGCCACGGACACGGCCTGCAGATCAGCGAGGTGTTCCTCGAGCTCAGCGTCGAGACGCGCGGCGCCGAGCACTCCGAGCACACCCTCGATACGCTCCGTCACGCCGGCTTCCAGCCGATCGTCGTGCCGGACTGACACGACGCGAACGCAGAGATGCCCCGTCCGATCGGACGGGGCATCTGCACATCAGGGCGCGAGCCCGATGCTGAGAGTCGTCAGCCCGTGTAGGTGTCGACGTTGACGATCTCGACCGAGATCGCGCGACCGTTCGGAGCCTCGTAGGACGACTTCTCGCCGACCTTGAGTCCGAGGATCGCCTGTCCGAGGGGGCTGGCCTCGCTGTAGACGTCGAGATCGCTGCCCACGGCGATCTCTCGGCTGCCGAGCAGGAAGACCTCTTCGCCGCCTGCGACCATCGCGGTGACGACGGTGCCGGGCTCGACGATGCCGCGGCTCGCGGGCGCCTCTCCGACCTTGGCCGTCTTGAGGAGGTTCTCGAGGGTGCGGATCCGCGCCTCCTGCTTGCCCTGCTCGTCCTTGGCGGCGTGGTATCCGCCGTTCTCCTTGAGGTCGCCCTCTTCGCGTGCCGCTTCGATGCGCTTGGCGATCTCTTCGCGACCGGTGGTGGAGAGGTGCTCGAGCTCGGCGACGAGCCGGTCATACGCTTCCTGCGTGAGGAAGGGAACCTGAGCGTCAGTAGACATGACGAAGCTCCTTCGGTAGGTACCCGGCGACGTTCCGCGGGGGATATGCCAAGACGCCCCGGCACGGTGCCAGGGCGTCATCTGTCTGGCATGAGTCTAGGCGACCCAGCAGCTGTTCACCAAACCTGTCGTCGCGGCTGCGACGGTCGGAACCGTGGCCGAGAGCGCCTGCGAATGCGTGTCTCCGGCGGGGATCTCGACGACCTTCCACCCGACCACTCCGAACTCCTCATCGAGCGCCTCGACGACGCAGGCGACGTCCTTTCCCTGCACTCCGGTGATCTGGAAGCGCACGGTGACGCTGTGCTCGTCGACCAGGTCGAAGCCGAGGTCGTCGGAGTCGACCGCGTTCATCTGCGATGTGACGATCATCCAGCCGAACGCGCCGACGAGAAGTACGGCGAGGGTGATGACGACGATCCACGGACCCCGTCGGGTGCGGGTGCGGCCATAGCGGTCGTCGAGCTGTTGTGCGGTCGTCACGGGGTGGGTCTTCCGGTCGTTAGGCTGGTAACTCCAGGTTATGCGACCTGCGCATGAAAGGCAGACTCCATGCTCGCTCTGACCGAGACCCCGATGCCGACGCCCTCGATGACGGTCGACCCGCAGCTGGTCACGCCCGGATTCGTCGGCTTCGCCGCCGTCGTGATCATCCTGGTCGCGGTGATCCTGCTGATCCTCGACATGAACCGTCGGATCCGTCGCGTTCGCTACCGCGAAGAGGTCAGGGACGAGCTCGATGCCGAAGAGGCCGCGCTCGCGGCTGACGAGGCGACCGAGACGGATGCCGATCTGCCGATCGTCCGCGAGGGCGACGACGACCCCGAGAAGCGCTGACCGGTCGCTGAGCGGTTCAGGCCCCGAGTGACGGGGACAGCGGCTCCATCGCGATGAGCAGGCACGCGAACCAGTGGCACAGGAACGCGAGCACCGTGCACACGTGGAAGATCTCGTGGAAGCCGAAATGGCCGGGCCACGGGTTCGGCCTCTTGAGCGCGTAGACGACCGCGCCGCCGGTGTAGAGCAGGCCTCCGACGATGACGAGGACCATCATCGTCGCGTTCGCGACGAAGAGGTCGGCGAGATACATGACCGCCGCCCATCCGAGCAGCAGGTAGAGCGCGACGTACAGCCACCGCGGGGCGTTGATCCAGAACACCCGGAACAGGATGCCGATCAGCGCACCCGTCCAGACGAAGACGAGAAGCAGCGCGCCCTTGCCAGGGGGGAGTGCGAGGACCGCGAGCGGTGTGTAGGTGCCGGCGATCAGGAGCAGGATGTTCGCGTGGTCGATCCGCTTGAGGGTCATCCTGACCTTCGGGCTCCAGTCGAACCGGTGGTAGAGCGCCGAGTTGCCGAACAGCAGCATCGAACTCGCCATGAAGACGGCTGCGGCCCATTTGGCTGCGCCGCCCTGCGCGACGATGACCAGCACCACGCCCGCGATGATCGCGATCGGGAACGTGGCCGCGTGGATCCAGCCCCGCCAGGTGGGCTTGAGCTCGACGGCGTCGTCGTGCGCCGCCTCCTCCATGAGGGGCAGCTGCGGAACGTCGGGCGCCGAGGAGTCGGGAGTGCTCACGCCCTCATTTTAGGCGGGTGATCGCGCGGGGGCGCGTACATAACCTGAGCGTCAGCCCTGTCGCTGCGGCTCCGGCACGATAGCGTAGGGAGGTGATGTCACGCGATGTTCAGGGGCGGGGGCCGCTGTACCGGCTCTACACCAGCAGGCTTCGCCGACACCTCGACCCGGAGAGGGTTCCGCATCACGTCGCGATGATGATCGACGGCAATCGGCGATGGGCGCGTCAGCTGGGTTACGAGACCCCGGCGGAGGGACATCGTGCCGGTGCCGCCAAGATGCGGGAGTTTCTCGGATGGTGCGACGAGCTCGGCATCCGCGTCGTGTCGCTCTATCTTCTGTCGAGTGACAACCTGCTCAAGCGCGACTCGGCCGAGCTGGCCGACCTGATCGAGATCATCGCGGAGCTCGCCGAGGCTCTGTCGCGTGAGGGCAACTGGCGAGTGAAGCACGTCGGCCGCTCAGACATCCTGCCCGCGGAGCTCGCGAGAGTGCTCGACGACGCACAGGAGCGCACGCGCGATCACACGGGACTGCACGTGAACCTCGCGGTCGGCTACGGCGGCCGCAACGAGATAGTCGACGCCGTGCGCAGCATCGTCACCGCGCACCAGGCATCCGGAGGAACGATCGAAGACCTCGCCGCGCATCTCACGCCCGAGATGATCGGAGAGCACCTCTACACCGGCGGCCAGCCGGATCCCGATCTCGTCATCCGCACGAGCGGAGAGCAGCGTCTGAGCGACTTCCTGCTGTGGCAGAGCGCCCACAGCGAGTTCTACTTCGTCGAAGCGCTCGGGCCGGATCTGCGCCAGGTCGACTTCCTTCGGGCGATCCGTGACTTCTCCGATCGCGATCGGCGCTTCGGCCGCTGACGCGGCGTGCCAGACGATCGGTCACGACGCGTTAATCAACACGTAACGAACTGGTGGCGTGTCGAGCCGAGCGAATGTCGGCACCTGGTCGTAGCTTCTAGGCATCGGGCAAAGCGCCCGTCGGGTCGGCCTCAGGTTGACGACTCGTGACCCCCTGGTCGACTCGTTCGAACAACCGGGATTCCCCGGGTCGGGAGTGGGTCGTGACCTCACGTACAGCGCAGCAGTCCACCCGTAAGACGACGACGCGAGCAGCGTCCGCTGATCCTGATCAGGATCTCCGGACCTACGTGCTCGACACGTCCGTCCTGCTGAGTGATCCTCAGGCCTTCTTCCGGTTCGCCGAGCATTCGGTGGTCGTCCCGGTCGTGGTCATCACCGAACTCGAAGGCAAACGGCACGACCCCGAGATCGGCTACTTCGCCCGTCAGGCGCTGCGTCACCTCGACGACCTGCGTGTCGAACACGGGCGCCTCGACTTTCCGGTCGAGGTCGGCGAAGGAGGCACGCTCCGCGTCGAGCTGGCCAACACCGACGCCTCGGTGCTGCCCGCCGGGATCCGGCTGAGCGATAACGACACCCGCATCCTCTCCGTCGCGATGAACCTCGCGCAGGACGGGCAGGACGTCACGATCGTTTCGAAGGACCTCCCGATGCGGGTCAAGGCGGCGTCCCTGGGCCTTCGCGCCGAGGAGTACCTCGCCGAGCAGGCCATCGACTCGGGGTGGACCGGCATCACCACGCTCGACCTGTCGGGCGACGAGATCAGCGACCTGTACGAGAGCGAGGTCGGCATCAGCGAAGACGCAAGGGGCCTGGCCGTCAACACCGGGCTCATCATCCACTCCGAGCGCGGGTCCGCACTCGGCCGGGTGACCGGCGACGGCGAGTACAAGCTCGTCCGTGGTGATCGCGACATCTTCGGCATGCACGGGCGATCCGCCGAGCAGCGCATCGCGATCGACCTGCTCACCGACCCCGACATCGGCATCGTCTCGCTCGGCGGGCGTGCGGGCACCGGAAAGTCGGCACTGGCGCTCTGCGCCGGCCTCGAGGCGGTTCTCGAGCGCCAGCAGCAGAAGAAGATCATCGTGTTCCGGCCGCTGTTCGCCGTCGGGGGCCAGGAACTCGGCTACCTGCCCGGTGACCAGGGCGAGAAGATGGGGCCGTGGGGGCAGGCGGTCTTCGACACGCTCGGCTCGGTGGTCTCGGGCAACGTCATGGAGGAGATCGTCGAACGGGGCATCCTCGAGGTGCTTCCGCTCACGCACATCCGTGGTCGGTCGCTGCACGACGCGTTCGTGATCGTCGACGAGGCGCAGTCGCTCGAGCGCAACGTGCTGCTGACGGTGCTCAGCCGCATGGGGCAGAACTCCCGAGTGATCCTGACCCACGACGTCGGTCAGCGCGACAACCTCCGCGTCGGACGCCACGACGGCATCGCCAGCGTGATCGAGACGCTGAAGGGACACGACCTCTTCGCCCACGTCACCCTGATGCGCTCGGAGCGCTCCGCCATCGCCGCCCTCGTGACAGAGCTTCTCGAGGGAGGCGAGCTCAGCTGAGCTGAGCTGACCCTTCGACAGCGGATGCCGTGGTCTCACGGCATCCGCTGTCGTGTATTCCGGAGGATGCGTCGGCGATTCGCTTCCGTCTGCGCAGACGTCGGCATACGCTCGTGGCACCGAACGCAGACGATGGAGTGATGCGCGATGAGTGATGCGACGAAGACCGTAGAAGATGACCAGCTGCCGCCCGTGGCGGTGGACGAGAAGCCGCGGTGGACACCGCTGAAGATCGCGCTCTGGGTGGCGATCGCGCTGCTGGGTGGCATCGCCTGGACGATGCTCGCCATCGTCAGGGGAGAGACGGTGAACGCGATCTGGTTCGTGTTCGCGGCCGTCTGCACCTACCTCGTGTTCTACCGCTTTTACTCGAAGTTCATCGAACGCAACCTGGTCAAGCCGAACGACCGGCGAGCGACCCCCGCCGAGTACAAGGCAGACGGCAAGGACTACGTCGCGACGGATCGTCGGGTGCTGTTCGGTCACCACTTCGCCGCCATCGCCGGCGCCGGCCCACTCGTCGGTCCGGTGCTCGCCGCGCAGATGGGCTACCTTCCCGGCACGATCTGGATCATCGTCGGAGTCGTGCTGGCCGGTGCCGTGCAGGACTACCTCGTGATGTTCTTCTCGATGAGGCGGGGCGGACGTTCGCTCGGGCAGATGGCCCGCGACGAGCTGGGTCGATTCGGCGGCACGGCTGCGATCGTCGCGACGCTCCTCATCATGATCATCATCACGGCGATCCTCGCCCTCGTGGTCGTGAACGCCCTCGGCGAGAGCCCCTGGGGCGTGTTCTCTGTGGCGATGACGATCCCGATCGCCCTGTTCATGGGCGCGTACCTCCGGTGGATCCGGCCCGGCAAGATCACCGAGGTGTCGATCATCGGCTTCGTGCTGCTGATGGCGGCCATCATCGGCGGCGGCATGGTCGCCGAGACCGACTGGGGTCAGGCGATCTTCACGCTCGACCGGACGACGATCGCGTGGGGCATCATCATCTACGGCTTCATCGCCGCGGTGCTGCCCGTGTGGATGCTGCTGGCTCCGCGCGACTACCTCTCGACGTTCATGAAGATCGGCGTGATCGTCGCGCTCGCCGTCGCGATCCTGTTCGTGCGGCCCGAGATCACCGTCCCGGCTTTCAGCGAGTTCGCCGCGGGGGAGACCGGGCCCGTGTGGGCCGGAGCGCTCTTCCCGTTCCTCTTCGTGACGATCGCCTGCGGGGCGCTGAGCGGATTTCACGCGCTGATCGCGTCGGGCACGACGCCGAAGATGATCGAGAAGGAGAAGCAGACGCGCTTCATCGGCTACGGCGGGATGCTCATGGAGTCGTTCGTCGCGATCATGGCTCTCGTCGCCGCGATCTCCATCGACCGCGGGCTGTACTTCGCCATGAACTCCTCGCCGGCGGCGACGCTCGGCACCGTCGAGGGTGCCGTGCAGTTCGTCAACAGCCTGGGCCTGACCGGGGTGAACCTGACACCCGAGATGCTCACGAGCACGGCCGAGGCCGTAGGTGAGGAATCGATCGTCTCCCGCACCGGCGGGGCGCCGACGCTGGCCCTCGGCCTCGCGAACATCATGCAGCAGTGGATCGGCGGCACCGGGATGATGGCGTTCTGGTATCACTTCGCGATCATGTTCGAGGCGCTGTTCATTCTGACGGCCGTGGACGCCGGCACCCGGGTCGCGCGCTTCATGCTGCAGGACTCGGTCGGCAACGTCATCCCGCGCTTCAAGGACACCTCGTGGCGGGTGGGTGCGTGGATCTGCACGGCCGTCATGGTCGCGGGGTGGGGCGCGGTGCTGATCATGGGGGTCACTGATCCGCTCGGCGGCATCAACACCCTGTTCCCGCTGTTCGGCATCGCCAATCAGCTGCTGGCGGCCATCGCCCTCTCCGTGGTGCTCACCATCGTGGCGCGCAGGCGCACGTTCAAGGTTCTGTGGGTGGTCGCTCTGCCTCTGGCGTTCGTGACGGTGGTCACGGTGACGGCCTCGTTGCAGAAGATCTTCTCGACCGTGCCGCAGGTCGGCTACTTCGCGAACCACGTCGCCTTCCGCGACGCTCTCGCAGCGGGCGAGACGTCCTTCGGCACGGCCACGAGCGTGGCGGCCATGGAAGCAGTCGTGCGCAACACCATGATCCAGGGCATCCTGTCGGTGACGTTCCTCGTGCTGTCGGTGATCGTCATCACCATCTCGATCATCAAGGTCATCCAGGCCGTGCGCCCCGGCCCTGTCGTCGACCACGAGGACCCTGAGGTGCCGTCGCGCCGCTTCGCGCCGGCCGGCCTCATCGCGTCGTCCGAAGAACGGGCCGTGGAGAAGCAGTGGAACGCACTGCCCTCCTCCGCTCAGCCGACGAGGGGGCACTGATGGCCGCCGTCGTGACCGATCATGTTCGTCGGGCCTGGCAGGCGGTCGCCTGGTACGTGAACGGCGTGACGGGCCAGTCTCGGTACGCGGACTACGTGGCCCACGAGCAGGCTCGGCATCCCGATCGGGAACCGCTCAGCGAGCGCGAGTTCTGGCGGGCACACTATGCGCAGCAGGATGCCGATCCGGGGGCCCGCTGCTGCTGACCGGGCCCGAAGACGACGGATGCCGCAGGGAACGAGTCCCTGCGGCATCCGTGTGTCAAAGCTTGATGATCAACCCGGGTGGGTCATCGACAGCAGGTCGAGCTTCTCGTCGAGCTGCTCGAGAGTGAGGTCGCCGCGCTCGACGTATCCGAGGTCGATGACCGCGTCACGCACCGTGATGCCCTTCGCGACCGAGTGCTTGGCGATCTTCGCCGCGGCCTCGTAGCCGATGAGCTTGTTGAGCGGGGTGACGATCGACGGGCTCATGCCGGCGAACGCCGCGGCGCGGTCGAGGTTGGCCTGCAGGCCGTCGACGGTCTTGTCGGCGAGCACGCGCGAGGCGTTCGCGAGCAGTCGGATCGACTCCAGCACAGCGGTGCCCATGACAGGAATGGCGACGTTCAGCTCGAACGAACCGGAAGCGCCGGCCCAGGCGACCGTCGCGTCGTTGCCGACCACGCGGGCGCAGACCATGAGCACAGCCTCGGGGACGACCGGGTTGACCTTGCCGGGCATGATCGACGATCCGGGCTGGAGGTCGGGGATGTGCAGCTCGCCGAGTCCCGTGTTGGGGCCGGAGCCCATCCACCGCAGGTCGTTGTTGATCTTGGTGAGCGAGACCGCGATCGTGCGCAGTGCGCCCGACGCCTCGACGAGTCCGTCGCGGTTCGCCTGCGCCTCGAAGTGGTCCTTCGCCTCTGTGATCGGCAGCTCGGTCTCGGCTGCGAGCAGTTCGATGACCTTCTGCGGGAAGCCGAGCGGGGTGTTGATTCCGGTTCCGGTGGCAGTGCCGCCCAGCGGGACCTCGGCGACGCGGGGGAGCGCAGACTGCACGCGCTCGATGCCCAGACGCATCTGACGCGCGTATCCGCCGAACTCCTGGCCGAGCGTGACCGGGGTGGCATCCATGAGGTGCGTGCGGCCGGACTTCACGGCGTCCTTCCACAGCACGGCCTTCGCCTCGAAGGCGACGGCGAGGTGGTCGAGCGCGGGGATGAGCGTGTCGATGAGCGCCTGCGTGACGGCGATGTGCACGGAGGTCGGGAAAACATCGTTCGACGACTGCGAGGCGTTCACGTGGTCGTTCGGGTGCACGTTCGCACCGAGGATGCGGGTCGCGAGAGTCGCGAGCACCTCGTTCATGTTCATGTTCGACGATGTGCCGGAGCCCGTCTGGTACGTGTCGACGGGGAACTCGCCGTCGTGGGCACCTGCGGCGACCTGGTCTGCGGCCTCGGCGATCGCGTCGGCGATCGCTCCATCGAGCGTGCCGAGTTCCTTGTTCGCGAGCGCGGCAGCCTTCTTGATGCGCGCAAGCGCAGCGATCTGCGTCGACTCGAGGCCCTTGCCCGAGATCGGGAAGTTCTCTACGGCGCGCTGAGTCTGTGCGCCGTAGAGCGCGTTCACGGGAACCCGCACTTCACCCATGGTGTCGTGCTCGATGCGGTAGCCCTGCGAGTTCTCGCCGCTGCGCTGGTCGGTGTCGGTCATTCCGAACCCTCCTTGGTTGCGGGGCCTTGCCCCTCGGTGTCGATTCCGTCGGTGTCGATTCCGACCGTGATGACAGGCACCGCAGTGCCCTCGGCCAGACGGTAGTTGGCGCCCACGATGCCCAGGCGGCCCTCGGAGACGGCGCTGGAGATCACCTCCGACGACTGCAGCAGGTCGCGGACGGTGTTGCGCAGGTGCTCTGCGCCGACGAGATCGGCGTCGATCTCGTCGACTGTGGTGCCACCGCTCTCGGCCAGCACCTTGCGGGCCGCCGGGACGATCGGGGCGATGAGCTTCCAGATGTGCGGCGGCAGGGGAGCGGCATCGATGGCCGTTCCGTCGATGGCGGCGCGCACGGCGCCGCACGAGTCATGCGCGAGGACGACGATCAGAGGCACATTCAGCACGGCGACCGCGTACTCGAGGCTCGCGACGATCGACTCGCCGATCACCTGACCGGCATTGCGCACGACGAACAGGTCGCCGAGCCCGAGGTCGAAGATGATCTCCGCGGCGAGGCGCGAGTCGGAGCAGCCGAACAGCGTCGCGACCGGATGCTGTGCCGCCGCGAGGTGCTTGCGGCGAGCCACGTCCTGATTCGGATGCTGAGGTGCGTCATCGACGAAACGCTGATTTCCGTCCTGCATCTGCTTCCAGGCAGCGGCGGGCGTGAGCGCGTGGGTCATGGTCACTCCGAGAGGTCGCGGATCTGGGGGACGAGAGACTCGGCGAGTTCCGCGGTGGAGTCTGCGGAACGTGAGCCGTACAGGAGCAGGTAGTCGTCGCCCGACTGGGTGCCGATGGCGTAGGTGAGGTTCTGCTTCGCGCCGGCATCGCCGAGGTCATAGACATCCCACTCAAGACCGCCGATCGACGTCGTGTCGGTGGGCGCGGTGCCGTTGAGGCGCTGAGGGGCCCATGAGGAGTCGGCGTCGAAGGCCTGGGCGAGCTTGATGAATCCGCGCTCTTCCTCGGCGGATGGTGCCAGGGTGACGTCCCAGACCACGGTGTCGCCGCTCGTGAGCTCGGCGGTGTTGACCCGCCAGAAGTCGGCGAGGTCGGGCACGATCACCGGGCGATCCATGGTGGATTCCACGTCGGCGGCGATGCCGACCACGTCGATCTTCTGCGTGGTCGCAGGTTCTCCGCGCGGAACCGCGAGCACGATCACCGCGACGATGGCGAGCGTGACGATCAGCGCGGCCACCAGACTGCGCACGGTCTGACTCGAGCGATAGGCCTTGCTCGAGGCGGCCTTGCGTGCGGCCGTCTCCTCGGGGGTCTCCGGGCGCCCGAGCTCGGCGACGATGGGAGCGGGCTTGTTCACGATTCGTCTCCGTCGGCGCTGCCGGTTGACGTCGCGCGCGCGGCATCGAGGCGACGCTTCGCGCCGAGCAGCCATTCCTCGCAGCGAGCGGCGAGTGCCTCGCCGCGCTCCCAGAGAGCGAGCGACTGCTCGAGGGTCGGAGCGCCCTGTTCGAGTTCGGAGACGACCTTCACGAGCTCGTCGCGAGCGGCCTCGAATGACAGCGTGTCCACGGGGGTGTCGTTCAGCGCACTCACGCCTCCATCCTACGCCGTGCGCAGGACACGATCAGCCGGAGCGGGGCACCGGTGCCTCCTCGATCTCGCCCTCCGAACGCGCCGCGAGAGAGCCGCGGTCGACGGTGATCGTCAACTGGCTGCCCGCCGGAGCATCCGCGGCGTCCCGAAGGATCACTCCGCCGTCGAGGTGAGCGATCGCGTAGCCGCGCGACAGCGTGGCAGCAGGAGAGAGCGCTCGCAGCGAGGCTCGCAGCTCGCTGGTCGCTCGGCCCGCCGCATCGTGCTGGCGCGTGATCGTGTCGCGTCCGCGAGAGAGCAGCAGCCACACGTCCTGAGACCGCGAGTCGATGATCGGGTCGGGAGACCGCAGCGAGGGGCGCGAGCGCAGCTGCTCGAGTTGCGCGATGTCGTGCGAGAGCCGCTGCGTCAGTCTCGTCGTCGCTCGAGAGCGCAGCTGGGCGATCAGAGCCCTCTGCTCGCTGACGTCGGGTACGACGCGTTTCGCGGCATCCGTCGGAGTCGAGGCACGCAGATCGGCGACGTCGTCGAGCAGCGGGTGATCGTTCTCGTGTCCGATCGCGCTGACGATCGGAGTGGATGCTGCAGCCACTGCCCTCACGAGTCGCTCGTCGCTGAATCCGAGAAGGGTCTGCGGGTCGCCACCGCCTCGGGCGATGACGATCACGTCGACATCGGGGTCGGCGTCAAGACGCGCCAGCGCTGCGAGGGTCTCCGGCACGCACCGGTCGCCCTGCACGGCGGCGTACTCGGTGCGGAACCGCACCTGGGGCCAGCGCAGCTCCGCGTTGCGGTGCACATCCTCCTCGGCATCGGACTTCTCGCCGGTGATCAGACCGATCACGTGCGGAAGGAAGGGCAGGCGTTTCTTGCGCGAGGGGTCGAACAGGCCCTCCTGGCGCAGCTGCAGACGGAGCTTCTCGAGCTTCTCGAGCTGATCACCGAGACCGACGTGCTTCATCGCGGAGACGGCGAAGCTGAAGTCGCCGGCCTTCACGAAGTAGTCGGCCTTGACCGCGGCCACGACATGATCGCCCACTGCCAGGTCGCCGGGGATGCGCGGGCGCACGCTCGACCAGATCCGGATCGAGATCTGCGCGTCGGAGCGGGTGTCCTTGAGGCGGGCGAAGATGTTGCCGCCGCGGACATTCCAGGAGGTGATCTCGCCCTCGACCCACACGGTGTTCCAGCGGGCGACGAAGTCGCGGATCGTGCCGTTCAGGCGTGCGACCGACGTCGGAGCGTCGGCCGATGAGTCGCGCGGAGCGACCGCATCCGCCGGTGGAGTCTCGCCGTGGCTCGTCGAGGCTTCGAAGACCGTCATCCGCTCAATGCACCTTCCCGCTCCTGCTCAGGTTGTCGGCGGTAGAATTCAGAGGTGACCTCGACTGCCGTTCATCTGCCCCTTCCGCGCGTTCCACGAGTACGTGGGGCGGCCGGGCGGCTTCAGGATAACCCGGTGGTGGGGAACAAGCGCGTTCTGCTCGCCGCTCCGCGCGGGTACTGCGCCGGCGTCGATCGCGCTGTGGTCGCTGTCGAGAAGGCCCTCGAGCGCTACGGCGCTCCCGTCTACGTGCGCAAGCAGATCGTGCACAACATCCACGTGGTGACCGAGCTCGAAGACAAGGGCGCGATCTTCGTCGAGGAGGTCGACGAGGTTCCCGAGGGCGCGCATGTCGTCTTCAGCGCGCACGGTGTCTCGCCTGCCGTCGTCGAGGCGGCATCGGACCGAGGGCTCCACGCGATCGACGCGACCTGCCCGCTGGTCACGAAGGTGCACCGCGAGGCCGTCCGATTCGCCCGCGACGACTTCGAGATCCTCCTCATCGGCCACGAAGGCCACGAAGAGGTCGAGGGTACTGCCGGGGAAGCCCCCGAGCACGTGACCATCGTGAACTCGCCGGACGAAGCCGACACCGTGCAGGTGAAGGATCCCTCGAAGGTCGTCTGGCTCTCGCAGACCACGCTGTCGGTCGACGAGACAATGGAGACGGTGAACCGCCTGCGGGCTCGGTTCCCCGAGATGCACAATCCGCCGTCCGATGACATCTGCTACGCGACGCAGAACCGTCAGGTCGCCATCAAGAAGGTCGCCGCGAACGCCGATCTCGTGATCGTCGTCGGTTCGTCGAACTCGTCGAACTCGGTTCGACTGGTCGAGGTCGCACTCGAGTACGGCGCCAAGGCCGCCTATCGCGTGGACTATGCCGAAGAGGTCAAGCAGGAGTGGCTCGACGGTGTCGCCACGGTCGGCGTCACCAGCGGCGCCTCTGTTCCCGAGGTCCTCGTGCATGAGGTGCTCGAGGCGCTCGAAGGAGCCGGATACCGCGACGTCGAAGAGGTCAAGACGGCGGAAGAGGACCTGATGTTCTCGCTGCCGAAGGAATTGCGGCAGGATGCTGCGGGCCAGCGCGACGCGCGTGCGCTGGGAGGTCGTTCCTCCAGTGGGAATGCGTGACAGTGGCGCCACTGAGGCGGCACCGACGCTGATCGGCTCGGTTCAGCGTGCGCTCCGACTGGTCGACATCGTGGCGAACTCGCCACGTCCCGTACCGGTCAAGAGTCTCGCGGCGCGAACGGGTCTCACTCCCGGGACGACGTACAACCTCGTGCGGACGCTGATGCATGAGGGGTATCTCGTGAGTGAGCCTGACGGTGTGGTCCTCGGCGAGAACTTCCCCGCGTTCCGGTCGCGGTCCGACGCGGGCGGGGTGTTCTTCGCCCATGTCCGCGTGGCGCTGCGCCGCGCCACCGAGGAGGTGGGCGCGACGGCCTACCTCTCCCGCTACAACGATGGTGAGCTGCACCTCGTCGACATCGTGGATGCTGCTCGCAGCCCGCGGATCGACCTGTCGATCAGTCTCGACTCGAGCGCGCACGCGACAGCGCTCGGCAAGCAGATCCTCGCGGACCTGAGTCGCGAGGAGCGGATGGACTATCTCTCGCGCCACCCGCTGGAGCAGCTCACGTCCCGCACGATACGAGACCCGCAGGCTCTGCTGACGGCGCTCGAGCGTTCCCGAGGATTCGCCGTGGACTGTGAGGAATACGCGATCGGCAATGCCTGTGTCGCCGTTCCGGTGATCGCTCCGAACATCAGGGCGTCGCTCGCCGTCTCGCTTCCGGTAGGCCATCCGCGGCTCGATGGCGGTCTCGTCGAGAAGCTCCGACTGGTGGCACGGCGGTTGTCGCTGCAGCTGGGTGCGGACGCGCTGGGGGATAGCGCCTCTCGTCTCGCGCCCTCGTTCTGACGCTCGCCGCTCACGCGTCTGCGTCTTCACTATCTGAAGAAGTGCCACTGGTGCTCGGGCACACGCTTTCCATAACATGTGAGTTGTAGTCGTCTGTGCATTCGGCGCTACTGGTGGTGGAACGTCCCCAGCGTTCCTCGACCCACTTGGATGACGAGCGTCCCCAGCGTTCCGAGTCCGCGGCCCCGAGGAGTCCCCACTCCTCCGGGGCCGCCATCATGTGCGGGCGGTTGAGGTGCTCCCTGTGAGGACCTCCTAGCCGATCGGACTAGCATGCTGGCATGACGGACCAGCGGCCGCAGTACGGCGAAATCGCCACCCTCGAAGAGCAGCGGAGGGCAGCGGGCCTGCCTCCGCTGGGCGACGTGCCGACCACCGAGGTCGGTGCTCCCACCAGCCAGCCCGCTCAGGCTGACAGCGCCCCGACAGGTTCGGCCGCCGCGCGTCCGCGTCCGGTCGATCGCTTCGTGACGATCGCGTTGCTCGCCTACGGTCTGGTGAACGTGGTCATGACGGGCCTGTCATACCTCGACTTCTCCACCGCGATGAATCAGATGATGAGCGTGCTCGGCGTCGACGGAGAGTTCACGAACTTCGCTCAGGGCAGGACCTGGGGCACGATCGCCGCGATCGTCCTCGCCGTCGGCTGGTCGTTGACCGCCTTCTTCTCGATCCGTCGCCTGCGCACCGGCAAGCGCTCCTGGTGGGTGCCGCTCGTCGGCGCGGCGATCACTCTGCTTGTGGCGTCCGTCTGCGCCTCGATCCCGCTGATGAACGACCCCGCCTTCATCGACTTCGTCGCCAAGACAGCCGGGCAGTGACCGCCTGAACGACAGATGCCCCCGGCCGATCGGCCGGGGGCATCTGTCATGCGGAACGGATCAGCTCTTCGACTGTCCGTACGAGCCGAGCTGACGCGTGGACTCGATCACGCGAGCGGCCATGGCCGTCTCGGCGATCTTGCCCCAGGCGCGCGGGTCGTACTGCTTCTTGTTGCCGACCTCGCCGTCGACCTTCAGGACGCCGTCGTAGTTCTTGAACATGTAGTCCGCGATCGCACGGGTGTACGCGTACTGCGTGTCGGTGTCGATGTTCATCTTGATGACGCCGTTGGCCACCGCGAGGGCGATCTCGTCGTCGGTCGAGCCCGAGCCGCCGTGGAAGACGAGGTCGAGCGGCTTCGGGCCGGTGTTGTACTTCGCGGCGACCTGCTGCTGGATCTCGCCGAGGAGCTCGGGGCGCAGCTTCACTCCGCCGGGCTTGTACACACCGTGGACGTTGCCGAAGGTGAGAGCGGCGATGTAGCGACCCTGCTCGCCGAGGCCGAGAGCCTGCACGGCCTGGTCGACGTCCGCGAAAGTCGTGTAGAGCGCGTCGTTGGAGCCCTCGTGCGCGACACCGTCTTCCTCGCCGCCGACGACGCCGATCTCGACCTCGAGGATCGCGTTGATGTTCTTCATGCGGGGGAGGAGATCCTTGGCGATCTCGATGTTCTCCGCCAGGGGGACAGCCGAGCCGTCCCACATGTGCGACTGGAAGATCGGGTTGCGTCCGGCCTTGACCTCTTCTTCAGAGGCGGAGATCAGCGGCTCGACGAAGCCGGCGAGGGCATCCTTCGGGCAGTGGTCGGTGTGCAGCGCGACGGTGATCGGGTAGTTCTTCGCGACCTCGGTCGCGAAGCGGGCGAAGGCGAGTGCGCCGGTCGCGCGTGCCTTGACCGTGTGGCCGGCGAAGTAGTCCGCTCCACCGGTGGTGACCTGGATGATTCCGTCGGAACCTGCCTCGGTCAGGCCCTGGAGGACCGAGTTGATGGTCTGCGAGCTGGAGACGTTGAAAGCCGGATACGCGAAGCCGCCGGCCTTCGCGCGGTCGAGCATTTCGGCGTACTGATCCGGGGTGGCGACGGGCATGAGAACTCCTGCGATTTGGGGAAGCCGGGACAGCAGTCACTCTATCGGGGCTGACTGTCGGATGCTGTCGGAGCCGATCGGCCGACCACCTCCTCCTGCGCCCACGTTAAGAATCGAGGTTCCTTCGTCCGGTCTCGGGCGAAAACAGGCGTTTCAGACCCGCCGAATGGTTAGGCTGACCGCATGGTTAGTCTTACAGCGGATCTGAGCCCCCTTCGTCCCGATCGAAATCTCGCGATGGAGCTGGTGCGGGCCACTGAGGCAGCCGCCATCCGTGCTGTTCCCTTCATCGGTCGCGGCGCGAAGGAGGCGGCCGACGGTGCAGCCGTCGATGCCATGCGTGCCTTCCTCGGAACCGTGGCCTTCCAGGGCCGTGTCGTGATCGGCGAGGGTGAGAAGGACAACGCGCCGATGCTCTTCAACGGCGAGGAAGTCGGTACGGGCAGTGGCCCGGAGTGCGACATCGCGGTCGACCCTATCGATGGCACGTCGTTGACTGCGGCGGGGCGCCAGAACGCGCTCTCCGTCATCGCGGTGTCCGACCGAGGATCGATGCTCGACGCGTCGACCGTCTTCTACATGGACAAGCTCGTCACGGGGCCCGCCGGCGTCGGGGTTGTCGACATCCGCCTTCCGATCGGCGAGAACATCCGCAAGCTCGCGGGAGCTCTCGGAAAGCCGGTGGACGAGATCGTCGTATCGGTGCTGAACCGTCCCCGTCATGAGCAGCTGATCCAGGAGATCCGGGATGCCGGCGCCGGTACGCGACTGATGAGCGACGGCGACGTCGCCGGTGGCATCAATGCGGCCAGGCATGCCGCCCGCACCGACATGTGCGTGGGCATCGGAGGCAGCCCCGAGGGAATCGTGACGGCGTGTGCCATCAAGGCGCTCGGTGGGCACATCCAGGGGAGGCTCTGGCCTCGCGACGACGACGAGCGTCAGCGTGGCATCGATGCGGGCCTCGACATGGACAAGGTCTACGAAGCCAATGACCTCGTGCGCGGAGACAACACGATCTTCGTCGCCACGGGCGTCACGGATGGCCAGCTTGTCGCCGGCGTGCGCCGAGAGGGCGGATACATCTACACCGAGAGCGTCGTGCTGCGCGGTGCGTCGGGAACCCTTCGGAGGATCGCCTCGGAGCACCTCGTCTCGAAGTGGCTCTGATCTCTGAGATCTGAGCGGAACCGGTCATCGTTACCGACCCGGTACCGCCGTGCGCAGCGCCGAGCCGAGGTTTCTCGCGCGTCCGTGTCACAATTGTCACTGGATTTGTCGCCGTCGACGGAGCCGCCAGGCACCGCAGGCACAGGAGGGCAGACCGATGACAACGCAGCACACGAATGGTTCCAAGGCCGCGCCGACCAAGATCGTGACGACGCCCACCGGTCGAATCATGCGGATCAACGTCGATGAGGCCGGTGTGCCTCTTCCGACAGGGACTCCGGCGCCGCCTGTGGTCAAGACCACTGTCACCGACCCCGCTCGCCGCGCCGACGTGCTGTTCCGAAAGCGCCTCGATGAGGGGCACGAAGTCAGCTCCTGGTGGATGATCGGCGCTTTCGTCGTGACCAGCGGCCTCGTCATCCTCCTGCTCAGCGGCGTACCGGGCGCCGCCTGACCTCAGTTCCGGGTCTCTTCGGGGTCGATCGCTCCGAAGACTGATCCAGTCTGCGCCGAATCTCCGTTGCCGAGGCGAGACCGGACGTCTCCGACGTCTGCCTGAATCGATGAACCCGGCTCCTCGGAGGCGTCGCTGTCGGTGTGGTGGATGCCGGTGTGGTGGATGCCGACGTTCGAGTCGCGATCCTTCTCCGAGTCGATCATGAGCTCGGGCGCGGTGAATCGTCGGGTCTGTGCGGCGACCGCGGGTGGAGCCGAGTCGAGTGTCGAAGAACTGATGCCGGGGAACTGCCGAGCTGTCACGAGCACCCGGCTCTCGAGCGAGCCGGCGAACCGGTTATAGCTGTCGACCGTGCGCTCGAGCGCACGGCGAAGATCATCTGCATGACCGGCGAGCACCCCCAGTCGGTCGTACAGCTGCGTCCCCAGATTCAAGAGCGCTCGTGCTTCGGTCGACACCTCCTGCTGCGTCCAGCTGTAGGCGACCGTCTTGAGCACCGCCCACAGGTTCACCGGCGATGCGAGCGCCACCCTCTTGCTGAAGGCGTAGTCGAGCAGCGTCGGGTCTTCGTCGATGGCCGCCGCGAGGAGCGATTCGCTCGGCAGGAAGCAGATGACGAACTCGGGGCTCGCGTCGAGACCCGACCAGTAGGCCTTCTTGGCGAGTGCGTCGATGTGGGCGCGCACGGCCTTCACATGCTTCTGCATGTGCACACGACGCTGAGCCTCGTGAGCGTCTCCGATCGGCAGCGCCGAAGCCTCGAGATAGGCGTCGAGCGGCACCTTCGCGTCGACCGCGATCGACGTGCCGCCGGTCAGGCGGATCACCATGTCGGGGCGGCCATGACCCCGGTCTGACGAGATCGTCGACTGCAGGTCGAAGTCGACGTGACGCATCAGCCCTGCGGCCTCGACGACGCGGCGCAGCTGGGTCTCGCCCCAGACGCCGCGTGTGGCTGTCGACCGCAGGGCTCCGGCGAGTGACTCGGTCGTCGATCGCAGCGCCTCGTCGGACTCCTGCGCTCGCCTGAGCTGCTCCGCGAGGGAGCCGAACTGCGCATGCCGCTCCTGCTCGATGGCCGAGACCTTCTGCTGCATCTGCTGCAGGCTCTCGCGAACGGGGGCGAGTGCCGTGAGCACGGCATTCTGCTGTTGCACGCGCTGCGCTTCGGCGCGCTGCTCGATTCTTGAGTGCTCGACGGCATCCCGATACAGGTCGTACTGTCGGTCGCGATCGTCTCGGGCGGCGGCGAGCTCTGCCTCGGTGCGGGCGAGATCCGCCGCACCGCGCGAGCCGTGCAGGAACCATCCCACTGCGGCCCCGGCCACGAGCGCGGCCAGGAGGAGAACGAGCGTGAGAGCATCCATGTGCTCCATGATGCGCTCGGCCACGGACATTCGTCCGTTGCGACTCAGGCGACTGCGCGCTCCGGAGTCGCGACGACCGGGTCGGTCACGCGCAGCTTGAGTGCGTCGGCCAGGGAGAAGACGTCGGACGCGCCGTTCCTGCGTGCGGCATCGATGATGATGTGGGCGCAGGCGAGCGCGTCAGCGAGCGCGTCGTGGTGCGAGAAGCCGGTGAAGCCGGCAGCCTCGGCGGCCTTCGGGAGCCGGTAGGACTCGAGCTCGTAGGTCTTGCGTGCCACCTGCAGGCTGCACAGCGAGCGATACGGCGGGCAGTCGCCACCGGTGGCCTCCGACGCGCGGCGGAGCACGTTGAGGTCGAAGCCGGCGTTGTGCGCCACCAGCACGTCGGCGCCCGCGAAGGCGCACAGGCGGTCGAACTGATCCGACCAGGTGGCTGCGTCCAGCACGTCGTGCGCACGGATGCCGTGGATCTTCGTGTTCCACTCCTGGAACTCGTCGTGCCCTGCCGGCGGACGGATCAGCCATCCGGCCGTCGCGACGATCCGGCCGTCGCGCACACGCACGAGGCCGACGGAGCAGGCGGAGGCGGGGCTGGAATTCGCCGTCTCGAAGTCGATAGCGGTGAAGTCCAATGGCACATCCCCACTCTCTCCCGGCATCCGAGACGCCCCAGGATGACTCGCCGTAGGCTGGCGACATGAGTACCGACCGAGCGACATCCTTCGGCGCCGAAGCCGCGAACTACGAGGCCGGAAGACCCGACTATCCTTTCGAGGCGGTCGCGTGGATGCTCGAGCGCATGCCGCACGGAACCCGCCGGATCGCTGACGTCGGCGCCGGAACGGGCAAGCTCACCAGAGTGCTGGCCCAGGCTCCGGATGCCGAGGTCGTCGCTGTCGACCCTGATCCTGAGATGCTTGCCGCCCTGCGCCGCAGCGTTCCCGGCATCCCGACCTTCCAGGGTTCTGCCGAACGGATGCCGCTGCCAGACGCGAGCGCCGATGCCGTCGTTCTTGGCCAGGCATGGCACTGGGTCGAGCCGGTCGCCGCGTCCGCGGAGATCGGCCGGGTCGTCCGCGCCGGGGGAGTGCTGGGGCTGATCTGGAACATCCGCGATGAGCGCACGGACTGGGTGCGCCGCTTGACCGACATCATGCACAGCAGCCCGGCGGAGAACCTGGTGAACGGTCCTGGCACCGAGGGGCCGCGCATCGAAGCGCCGTTCGGCCAGGTCGAGACGGAGCGCTGGGAGTGGACCCGGTCGATGACCAGGACGCAATTGCACCAGATGGCGCTTTCGCGCAGCTACCTGATCTCCGCGCCCGCAGAAGAGCGCGAGGAGATCCTCCGGCAGATGGACCGGCTCTTCGATGAACTCGGGGTCGCCGACGGCATGATCGAGCTGCCCTACGTCACGCACGCGTTCCGCGCCGTGCGGGACTGAGGGGCCGCCAGCGGCATCCCGCAGGATGGTCGCGCCCACGACCGGTAGACTCCTACCCCGTGGCTCTCACTATCGGAATCGTCGGCCTGCCCAATGTCGGCAAGTCCACCCTCTTCAACGCTCTGACCAAGAACGACGTGCTCGCAGCGAACTATCCGTTCGCGACGATCGAGCCGAACGTCGGGGTGGTGAACCTTCCCGATCCGCGTCTCGACAAGCTCGCTGAGATCTTCGGCAGCGAGCGCATCCTGCCGGCTGCGGTGTCGTTCGTCGACATCGCCGGCATCGTGCGCGGCGCGAGCGAGGGCGAGGGGCTGGGCAACAAGTTCCTCGCGAACATCCGCGAGGCCGATGCGATCGCCCAGGTCGTGCGTGGTTTCGCAGATGACGATGTCGTGCACGTCGACGGCGCCGTCAACCCGGCATCCGACATGGAGACCATCAACGCCGAGCTCATGCTCGCCGACCTCGAGACCGTCGACAAGGCGATCACGCGGTACGAGAAGGAGGTGCGCGGCAAGAAGATCGAGCCCGTCGTCCTCGAGACCGCCAACGCGGCCAAGGATGCTCTCGAGCGCGGTGTGCTGTTGTCTGTCGCCGGCATCGATCTGACCCCGATCCGTGAACTCGGGCTTCTCACGGCCAAGCCGGTCATCTTCGTCTTCAACGTCGACGAGGGCGTGCTCACCAGCGATGCCCGCAAGGCCGAGCTCGCCGCTCTGGTCGCTCCTGCGAAGGCGATCTTCCTCGACGCCAAGATCGAGTCCGAGCTGATCGACCTCGACCCCGAGGATGCTGCAGAGCTGCTCGCGTCGACCGGCCAGGACGAGTCCGGTCTCGACCAGCTCGCCCGCATCGGCTTCGACACCCTCGGTCTGCAGACCTACCTCACGGCCGGACCCAAAGAGGCGCGCGCGTGGACGATCCCCAAGGGATCCAAGGCGCCGCAGGCCGCCGGAGTCATCCACACCGACTTCGAGAAGGGCTTCATCAAGGCCGAGATCGTGTCGTTCGACGACCTCGTCGAAACCGGCTCCGTCGTCGAAGCCCGCTCGAAGGGCAAGGCCCGCCTCGAGGGCAAGGACTACGTCATGCAGGACGGCGACGTGGTGGAGTTCCGCTTCAACAACTGAGCGGGGTCCTGCCCGAGTGCTGAGATCGGGTGCGGCTCGTACGAAGCCGCGGGTCGCGAATCAGGTCTCGTCGCTACGTCGAGCACGCACGGTCCAGCCGACCTGAACCAATGCCTCCGCAAGGCGGTCGGCGGCAGCGCGCGCGACTTCGAAGCTTGCGTCAGAGCAGACGTCGACGGCGATCGGCGGCGGATCGGCAAAGCGTGGTATCTGCACCTCTGCCCAGGCGTTGGACGAAAGCGGTACCCGAGGGGACGCGGTGCGTGCGTCTCCGATGGCACTGTCCGCCGCGAAAGCGATGACGTCCAGCGCATGGAGCTTGGTGATCGGCATGTCCACGACGATGGTCACGACGAAAGCCGCGTTTGCGGTATCCCGGAACTCTGGCCTCACCGCATGAAGATATCACTCGGCGCGAACAGCCGGTCTAGCCCCGACCGTCGACGTCCTGACGCAAGACCTCGGGCCACGCTTCGACATCCGCCGGGGTGCGCGCGACCGTCAGAGTCGCGTTCGGGAGCAGTACAGCGAGGGATTCGGCGGTCGACAGCGGGTGGCCCGGATCATCCACCCACGCCAGGATCGTCGTCGGCACATCGATTCGCGCCACGGCCTCAGGGGCGGGGAGGTCGCTGATACCCGCGCCGCGGAGCAACGACGGCAGGAGAGCATCGGCGACGTCGGGCCACGTCTCCGGAGCACCGACGGTGGCCGGGGGTGGTGTCGATCCACGCGTGGCGGCGTGGAACGCTTCCACACCGTCGGATTCGATGAGCGCTGCGGCCGTTCGGTAGATCGCGGCTTGACCGGGCCTGGTCTCCCACGCAGTGGGCGGCACCATGAGTGTGAGCCCGGTGAAGCGGTCGGGCTCGAGCGACGCAGCGTGCAAGAGGGTCGCGGCGCCCATGGAGGGACCGACTCCGTGGATGCGTTCGCCCGGGAACCAGTGATCGAGCAACCGCAGAAGATCCTCGGCGAGGTTCTGCCAGCGATAGTCCTCGGGAACCTTCCGCCCGGTCGACCGGCCATGACCGCGTGCGTCGTATCGCAGCAGTCGAGTTCCGCTGAGCCCTCGACCGAGGTCGAGATTGAGCACTCGATCGCGGGCCCGGCTCGATGTGAGGCCGTGCAGCTGGACGACCGGGTGTCCGCCTTCATCGCTCAGGGCGACTGCCAGCTCGGCTCCGGCTACCTCGAAAGTGGGCATCGGGCTCCTCGATCGGTGACTCACCGCGTCGGGTCGGGCAGTCGTGGATTTTTCAGGTTATCTGGGGGCGATAAGGTACTGCCCATGCGACTGACCAACGTCACGCACCTCCGCCTCCCGTTCGGACGGCTCTGGGGTTACGACGTCAGCGCGTCTGCGCTCGGACGACGCCTCCCCGTGTCGTTCGATCAGCGGATCCACGTCGGGGCTGGCGATCGACCAGGCTCCTGGATGGCGCTGTCCTTCCGGCTGCCCGCACCGACTCGCCGTGAGTCGATCGCCGATGCCTGGCTGTCTGTCGTCGCTCGCCACGGCACGCTGCGATCGGCATTCGCGCCCGGTGCTGACGGCGATCCGGTGCTTCACGAGGTCGAGATCGGCCCCGGAAGCTGGGTCGAGCATCAGGTCGCCCCCGGTCAGGCTGTCAACGATGCGTTGCGGGACGTTCTCGATGCGGCGTGTTCGTCGTACCAACATCCTTCGCACCGGCTGTGCGTATTGGAGACTGCCGCGGGGCTCACGGTCGTGATCGCGGCGGACCACGCGCACGTCGACATGTGGTCGATGCTGGTGATCGCGCGCGACCTGCTGTCTGCGCTCGAAGTGGGGAGGGCGGGCGCGAAGCCGACGCCGGGGGCGGCGCCGGCGTTCGTCGAACACACGCAAGCATTGCTCGATCGGGATGCTGCCCCAGACCACGTGCGTCGGCGATGGAAAGACATCATCGAGGACAGCGGCGGTGTGATGCCGCAGTTCCCGTTGCCACTGGGCGCGCCAGAGCCGCAACGTGAGCGCGTGGAAGTGCGCGACGTGTTCGACGTAGACGACGCCGCGGCATTTGCTGCGCAGGCCCGTGACGACGGCGTCTCGACCCTCGCACGCGCAGTGGTCGCGATGACGGCGGTGACCCGCGAGTTGGCCGGTACCCCGCTTCGAGCCGTGTTTCCCGTGCACAGCCGCTTCGAGGACACTTGGCATGATTCGGTCGGCTGGTTCATCACCAACTCCGTCCTCGAGTCGGACGTCGCCGAGCCGCGCGCGGCGGCGGCCGCGGTGAAAGAGGCGGTGCAACTCGGTGCATGGCCGCTCGCCGACGTACTCGCTCCGTGGGGTGGCATGCCCGTAGCGCCCGGGATGTTCGCGATCTCGTGGCTGGACCTGCGCAGGCTGCCTGTGCGAATCGACTCCGTCGCGCTCGACGCCCAATATGTCAGCGCGGCGACCGACACCGACGGCGTCATGCTGTGGTTCATCCTCGATGAGTCGGGCCTGCACCTGCGATGCCGTTATCCCGACACCGCTGAGGCTCGCGCCAACGTCGGCGGATGGCTCGACCTGCTGGTCGCCAGACTGCAGGCGGACGCGCGGTCCTCTGTCCGTGGGCGACTGCAGGTCGCCGACCGGACCTTCCGACTCGAGCGTGCGAGCCGTGATGACATCGAGGCCATCGCCGCGCTGCTGCTCGATGATCAGTTCGGCTCGGACCGTGAGAGCGTCGAGCTCGAGCGATATGAGGCGGCCTTCAGCGCGGTCGCTCGCGACAGTTCCCACTATCTGGGGGTTGTCCGCGACGCTGCCGACCAGATGGTCGCCACGATGCAACTGACCGTCATCCCCGGCCTCTCGCGCGGTGGTTCGACCCGATTGCAGATCGAGGGACTGCGGGTTGCGCCGGGGGAGCGGTCGCGGGGCTTGGGCACGGCGATGCTCGAGTGGGCACACGAATTCGGTCGCGCGCGGGGCGCGCGACTGGCGCAGGTGACCACAGACGAAGCACGGGATCGGACTCGCGCCTTCTATACCCGACTCGGATATCAGACTGCCCACGTCGGGCTGAAACGGCACATCTAGCGGCGTACGCTAGCCGTGTTGCCGACCGAAGGACTTCGCCGTGTCTGATCACAATGTGCACATACCCGCCCCGGACGAGCCGTCGGTCCCGGAACTCGAACTCGACGAGACCGTCGCGCCGCGACCGGAGGAGGAGATCGCCGATGTGCTGCGGACGGAACCCGACCTCGAAGACCGCAGCGATCATTCCGAGTGAGAAGGCGTCTGAGGCTGGGGTGAGGCCGTGGCGCGTGCCTGGCACGCGTGGTCGCGCAAGGCCACGCGCACGGTCTTGATCTCGCCTCGGACCCGGTGACGGCGGCTGCCGTCGCCGTCTGCGAAGCTCGGACACTCGCTACGCGACGAGTGGGTGCGGGTAGGTGGCGTCTCGGCCCTGGAAGCTCAGGATGCTGGGGTTCTGGATCACTCCCTGGCGGATCTCGATCGCGCGTGTGAGCGTCGAGTTCTCAGCCCATGCCTCGGGACCGGAGAGCACGGTGCGGAGGAAGGGCAGCAGAGCCTCGCTGATGTCCCACGTGGCGGAATTCCACAGGTATGACGGGCTGTGATCGACCGCGTAATAGTTCACGCCCTGTCCGACCGTGAACATCGGCTCGTCGAACGACGTCGGGATGGCCCATTCGAAGCCCATGCCCTCGTCGCAGGAGACGTCGATGATCAGGCTGCCCGATGCGAATCGGTCGAGGTCCTCGGTCCGCAGATACGTCAACGGCGCTGCGACGTCCTGCAGGGTGCAGTTGACGACGATGTCGTACGTCGCCAGGAAATCGGGGAGGAGCACGGGGCCGTCCTCCGTCTCGACTGTGCTGAGGTGCGTGGGCCCGTCGTCGGTGTTGAGCTGGGTGAGATGAGAGTTGTGGATGGGAGAGCCCACCGCCGCTGCCCCGCGCTGCGTGAGGACTTCGATGTCGTGGACTCCGTGCGCGTTCAGTGCGGTCACTGCGCCTCGTGCCGTTGCGCCGAAACCGATGACGACGGCGCGAAGTCGCGGCCCGTAGTCGCCGGTCGAACCGACGAGGCTCAGAGCATGGATGACCGAGCAGTAACCGGCCAGCTCGTTGTTCTTGTGGAAGACGTGCAGACTCATGTCGCCCTGTGAGGTCCAGTGGTTCATGGCCTCGAACGCGATCAGTGTGAGGCGGCTGTCGATCGCGGTCTGCGTGAGTGCCGCATCCTGCACGCAGTGCGGCCAGCCCCAGAGGATCCGCCCGTCGGCGATCTCGGCGACGTCCGCGAGCTGCGGTTTGGGCAGCAGCAGGACGTCGGCGGAGGCGAGCACCTCTGCGCGCTCGGCGACTCGTCCCACGCGGGCTTCGACGTAGCCGGGCTCGAGCTGGAAGTCGGTGCCGTAGCCGCGCTCGACGATCATGCGAGCACGAATGTCCGCGTCGATGCGATCGAGGTGACGGGGATGAATGGGGAGGCGTCGCTCGTTCTCCATCGAGGAGTTCGCCAGCACACCGAGGGTCAGAAGCCCCTCCGTCGCGGTCGAAGTCGAGGGTGAGGTGCGAACTGCGGACGAGCGTGTCGTGTCGGACAACGGGTTCCCATCTTTGGGGAACCAGGGTCAGCTCCTGCCCTGACTCTATGCCCCCGGGCGAGCGGGGCGTCGCGTGGGGCCGATCTTCGCATCCTGCTCGGGCTACGCTTGATGTCGATCCCTGACAGCCGAACGAGGAGCCGCGCGCGCATGACCGATACCCAGATCTTCGAGCCAGAGGGCCGCGCCATCCCCTTCGTGGACGAGGGAGACGGCCCTGTGAAGCTGGTTCTGATCCAGGAGCAGGGGCTCGCTGCAGACGTCCTGGGCGTCGCCGCGCACTACCTCGCCGAGGAGGCAGGCTTCCACGTGCTGCGGATCGGACACCGGTCGGAGTCCGAGGCGACACTCGACGAGCGCGTCGAGGACGTCATCGCCGTGATCGATCACGTCGGCATCGAAGACACCTGGGTCGGCGGTCACGGCTTCGGCGGGACGATCGCACGGGCACTGGTGGCAGCGCACAGCGACCGGGCCAACGGCCTGCTGCTGCTCGGTGTCGAGGACGTCGACATCGCGGTCGCACCGGCGATCCCCGTGCTCATCGTGCAGGGAACCGAAGACGTCGAAACCCCCGCGGCCAACGCCGAAGCGCTGCAGGCGACGATCCCCGACCGGTCGAGCATCAAGACGATCGCGGGCGACCACCTGTTCCCGATGCATCACCCGATCGAGACCGGCGTGATCATCGAGGAATACCTGGACTGGGACTGACCCCGATGGCAGCACCTGGCCGCACGGTCGTGCTCGCGATCGATCTGCAGGCCGGCGTGACACCCGGTTGCTTCGACGAGCAGGGCGTGCTCTCCCGCGCCGCGGCCCTGGTCTACAGAGCTCGCGCAGTCGGAGTGCCCGTCGTCTGGGTGCATCACGACCCCGTCGGCGTGGGCACCCCTGAGTGGGAGCTGGCGGCTCCTCTGCACCGTGCAGAGGGCGAGCCACTAGTGCGCAAGGCCTATCGGGACTCGTTCGCCGACACGACTCTGCGCGCGACACTCGACGAGCTGGGGGCGACCCGACTGGTGATCACCGGCGCGCAGTCCGACTTCTGCGTGCGCACCACCATGCAGCGCGCGGCAGCCGAGGGGTACGACGTCACGCTCGTGAGCGATGCCCACACCACCGTCGACACCGAGTGGGACGGCGTGCCGATCTCGGGAGAGCAGATCGTCGCACACACCAACATGTACTTCTCAGGACTGCGCTACCCGAAGCAGGAGTTCGGGATCGCGACGCACGATCAGGTCGCTCTCTGAGGGCGATCGCGCCTGAGCCTGATCCCGTGGCTCAGAGGTCGCTGTAGTCGTTCGCAGGAGCGCTGATGCGCGTGACGACGTCGTCGGTCAGGGCGAACATCACATACTGGATGCCGGTCTCGCCCGGGCGGCTCAGGGAGGTCGTTCCCGGAGCCTCCTGATGGCCCACGCCGAGGTAGTCGGCGATACCGTCGCCGTTCTCGTCCCAGCCATCCCATCCGCCGGCATCGATGAGGTCGCTGCGCGAAGCACCGACGGAGAGTCCTTCCTCGGTCACAACGGGAGAGCCATCGACATCCGCCGCGCTCACAACCACGCGGGCACGGCCCGTGCCGCCCGTGTCGGTGACGACGGTGAGTCCATCCCACGCGTAGCTGACCAGGTTCATCTCGTACCCGGGAAGGTCTTCGACTTCGGTCGGATCCGGGAGCTCTCCGGTGGCCTCTTTCAACAGCTCTAGCACGGCCTGGGCGTCGTCGTAGGGTGCCGTCGCGGTGTCCTCGCCGTGGACATACTCGAGTCCGTCGATCAGGACGACGATGCGAGCGGGTGCCGATGGCGGGGTGGTGGCGCTCGGCGATGCGGTCATCGTCGGCCGGGGAGTCGATGCTCCAGGAGAAGCCTGGGGTGCGCAGGCGGCGAGCAGCACGGCGGTGACTCCCAGGGCGAAAAGGATCGGAGTGGGGTGGCGCATGCTCTCGAGCGTATATGTCGCGAATCGGGCAGAGATCACGCCGACCGCGGCGTTGCCGAAGTGTGATTCATCCCCGGGATGGTGCGGGTGAGCTGGCGCGGCGATCGATGACCCCATGCGGGCCTGAGATGATGGTCTGATGACCGCCACCCTCGTCGCCCAGAACCTGGCGGGCGGCTACGGCCACCGCATCCTCTTCGAGGGGCTCGATCTGACGGTCGCTCCCGGCGACGTGATCGGCGTGGTCGGTGCGAACGGAGCGGGCAAGTCGACGCTGCTCCGCCTTCTCGCCGGAGTGGATGCGCCGATGGGAGGGTCGATCTCGCTCGCACCGACCGACGCGTTCGTCGGCTGGCTGCCTCAGGAGCACGAGCGCGTCGAAGGCGAGACGGTCGCCGAATACATCGCGCGCCGCACCGGCTGCGCGAAGGCGACGAGCGAGATGGATGCGGCTGCGGCGGCACTCGGAGACCCGACTCTCGCGCCGGCGGGCACAGACCCGGCCGACACATACTCTCTGGCGCTCGACCGGTGGCTCGCAAGCGGCGCGGCCGATCTCGACGAACGCATTCCTGCGGTGCTCGCCGACCTCGGGCTCCCGAGCGGGAGCGGCGTTGCGAGCGATGCGCTCATGACCGGGCTGTCGGGCGGTCAGGCTGCTCGTGTCGGCCTCGCGGCACTGCTGCTGTCGCGCTTCGACGTGGTGTTCCTCGATGAGCCGACCAACGATCTCGACCTCGACGGTCTGGACCGACTCGAGTCTTTCGTCCGCGGACTCCGCGGCGGTGTCGTGCTCGTGAGCCATGACCGTGAGTTCCTGGCCCGCAGCGTGACTCGTGTGCTCGAGCTCGATCTCGCGCAGGGATCGAATCGTCTCTACGGCGGCGGGTACGACGCCTACATCGAAGAGCGTGCGGTCGTGCGTCGGCACCTGCGGGAGAAGTACGACGAGTTCGCCGACAAGAAAGCCGACCTCGTCTCCCGGGCCCGCACGCAGCGCGAGTGGTCGAGCCAGGGCGTGCGCAACGCGATGAAGAAGTCGCCGGACAACGACAAGATCAAGCGCAAGGCGTCGGCCGAGTCGAGCGAGAAGCAGGCGCAGAAGGTGCGTCAGATGGAGAGCCGGATCGCGCGCCTCGACGAGGTGGAAGAGCCTCGAAAGGAATGGCAGCTGGAATTCACGATCGGTTCGGCGCCTCGATCGAGCAGCGTGGTCTCGACGCTCAGCGGTGCCGTGTTCCAGCAGGGGACCTTCGTCATGGGGCCGCTGTCGCTGCAGATCGACGCCGGCGATCGCATCGGGATCACCGGCCCCAACGGAGCGGGCAAGTCGACCCTGCTCCGAGCTCTCCTCGGGCGGCAGGCACCGGTCGAAGGGACGGCGAGTCTCGGCAGCAGCGTGCAGATCGGCGAGATCGATCAGGCCCGCTCGCTGCTCATCGGCGACGCGGCGCTCGCAGACGCGTTCGAGGCTCTGGTTCCCGAGCTGTCATCGGCGGAGGTGCGCACCCTGCTGGCCAAGTTCGGCCTGCGAGCCGACCACGTCACTCGCCCCGTGGGCGCCCTGTCTCCGGGCGAGCGCACCCGGGCGGCGCTGGCGCTGCTGCAGGCTCGCGGAGTCAACCTGCTGGTGCTCGACGAACCCACCAACCATCTCGATCTGCCGGCGATCGAGCAGTTCGAGCAGGCGCTGGAGTCGTACGCGGGCACGCTGCTGCTGGTGACGCATGACCGGCGGATGCTGGAGGCCGTGCAGACGAACCGTCGCTGGAGCGTCGAGAACGGCCAGGTGAGCGAGCTCTGAGGCTCAGCGCCCCTGACGCTTCTTGTACGGCTTCGGCTGGCCCTTCACGACTGGCGCGCGCCCTTTGCCCTTCGACGCCTTCGCCTTGCCGCCGGCTGGGCCGGCCGTCTTCGGCGCAGGCGGGGGAGCAGCGGCCACAGTCGCCTGAGCTTCGACGAGGAACAGCTCGCCGACGTTCGTCAGCCGCGGTGTCCCTTCGCGGTTGATCAGAGTGTGCCCGACCTCGTCCTCGAGCTTGTCGAGAGAGGTGTAGAGCGATGCCAGGGGGATGCCCAGTTGCTTGGCGGCTCGGGGGAAGTGCAGCGTCTTGGCGAGGACGACGTAGCGACGGAGCAATGCCAGCTTCATGCGGGTGAACGATCCTTCTGAATCCGCGACGATCGCGGTTCCCCATCTAACCTACGCGAGGCGAGTGCACGGCCGCCCCACACGCACGGATGCCGCGGCTCGATGAGCCGCGGCATCCGGTGAATCTCTCGGTCAGGCGACCTGCGGAAGCACCGCGAAGGAGACGGAGCCCTCGTCGTCGACGCCGGCGTCGAGCACCTTGTCGTCGAGCGCGGCAGCAGCGGCCTCGTCGAGGAACAGACGGGTGCCAGAGACCTCGACCACTCGATCATCCGGCTCGGGGTCCGGCGTCACGAGGACCGCGAGGCGTGCGCCTCCGTCCGGTCCGGGGGCAGGCGTGGAGTGGATGCGAAGGCCTGCGTCGGTGGCGTCGGTCTGACGGCTGACGAGGGTGTTCACGATTGCGGTGGCGTTATCGGTGAGGGTGAGCACGAGACTCTCCTTCCGGTTGCTGTCACGACGCGGGTGCGGCGTGTCCGGGCCACGATTCCTCACACCTCGGCGCGATTCAACCCGACGCGCCCGGTTCAGAGGGGTCTCCCACCTGATGCAGAGGTTTTCTCAGGAACACCTGCTCGGTGCCGTCGCCCTGGGGCACCCGCTCCGCCTCCTCATAGCCGCAGGCCTTGTAGAGACGTATGTTGGCCTCGCTGAGACTGCCGGTGAAGAGCTCGGCCACGTCCGCCGTCGATGAGCGCTCGGCCGCGTCGAGCAGGGTGCGCCCGATGCCCTCGCCCTGTGCGTCGGGAGCTATCGCTATCCGGCCGATCAGCAGCACTCCGTCGGCCTCGACGAATCGGATCACCCCCACCAGCCGGCCGTTCTTCCGCGCCGTCAGCCCGTTGCTCGACCGCAGCTCGGCCTCGACCTCGGGCAGGGTCTGGGTCAGCGGAGGCATGTCGGCGCTGCCGTAGATCTGCGCTTCCGAGACGAACGCCGCTCGCTGAAGGGTGAGCACCTCACCCGCATCCGACTCTGAGACGGGCCCGATCACCACGTCTGATGCGTTCTCGTCGATGTCCGTCTGTGTTGTCTCTGAATTCGTCACTGCGCCACGATCTGATGAGACCGGGGGGACTGTCAACCCCCTCGATCCGGGCCGCGCGCGGAGCTAACCTCGCAGTTCCCAACCCCAGGAGGACTCCATGGCTGAGAAGACCGCGTCCAAGACCGCCAACGCATCAAAGCGCGGAGCGAAGACGACCAGACGACAGAACGCCGAGCAGGGATTCACGGCATCGGCGACGCTCGCCGCCAATCTGCAGCTGGTGCTCGTCGACCTGATCGAGCTCTCGCTGCAGGGCAAGCAGGCGCACTGGAACGTCGTCGGCCGCAACTTCCGGGACACGCACCGACAGCTCGACGAGATCATCGACGCCGCGCGCACGTTCAGCGACACGGTCGCAGAGCGCATGCGCGCGCTGCACGCAGTGCCCGACGGACGCACCGACACGATCGCAGAGTCGACGTCGCTTCCGGCGTTCCCGATGGGCGAGGTGTCGACGACCGACACGATCGATCTCGTGACCGCGCGTCTGGATGCCGTTGTGGCGACGATCCGCGACGTGCACGATGCGGTCGACGAAGAAGACCCCACATCCGCCGACATCCTGCATGCCGTGCTCGAGAGCCTCGAGCAGTTCGCCTGGATGGTCAGCGCCGAGAACCGCACCCCGGCCGGTCGCTGATCCGCAGACGGGGGAGCCTCGGTCAGGCCTCGTCGTTCACCCCGCCTCGGTCGGCCTCGCGCCGAACGAGGCGGGGGAGGACGAGCCAGAGCAGGAGCACGCCCAGCAACGACGACACGAGTGCGATGAGCCCCGCAGCTCGGTTGACGGTGAAGTCGATGATGAGGGTCGTGACGCCGATCGTGAGCGCGGCGATCGCCACGAGATCGATCTTCACGATTCGAGCGGCCACCCGCACGAGTTCGGGTTTGCGGCGCCGGCCGAACAGCGCCCGATGCATGCCCACCGGTGCCAATGCCAGAATCGTGGCCACCGCGGCGAGACCCACGAGCACCACGTAGACGTCTCGCTGGAACTCGTCCAGATCCTCGAATCGAGGAGTGAACGCCACGGCGAGCAGGAACCCCGTGAGGATCTGGGTGCCGGTCTGCATCACGCGCAGTTCTTGGAGCAGCTCCTCCCAGTTGCGGTCTGCTCGCTCGTTGCGCGTCTCATCGCGTCCGTCGCGGCGGTCGTCGAGCTCCGCGGAGTGCGCGGGTCGGTCATCGGGTTCCATGCCGCCAGTCTCGCGGGAGGCCTCGGATCCTGTCCAGCCACTTGCGCGTCGGCTCGATCACACCCGTGTGCAGGTCATCGTTGACGCTGCGGCGTGAGTCGAGGAGTCAGCTGTCCTGACTCGGCTGCTCCTCGCGCAGTCGGGGTGTCGTGCGGCGCTCCGGACGCAGGCCGGCCTTGTCGGCGTAGAACGCACGGATCCTGTCCATATCGGCGGCGACGTCACCCGTCAGCTCGAGGGTGGGGCCGAGACCGGTGGTCATCGTGGTGCGGTCGACGAATCCGAGTGTCACCGGCATCCCGGTCTCTCTCGCGATCCGGTAGAAGCCGGACTTCCAGTACTCGTTGCCTCCACGAGTGCCGTCGGGCGTGATCACGAGACCGAAGACGCTGCCGGAGTGCACCTGGTCGACGACGTCGTTGACGACTCGGGCGGGGTCGGCGCGGTCGACCGCGATGCCGCCGATGCTCCGCATGATCGGGCCCCGCCAGCCGCGGAACAGGCTGTTCTTGCCGAGCCAATGCACCTCGATGTCGAGCCGCCACGCGATCGCCAGCATGAGCACGAAGTCCCAGTTCGACGTGTGCGGCGCACCGATCAGGATGGTGGGTCGCGAAGGCGTCGCCTCGGCGGTGAGGGTCCAGCGGCTGACTGCCCAGAAGAGGCGGGCGAGGAGTCGTTTGAGCACTCGTCAACCGTAGGGCAGAACTCCCGTCGCGCCGCTGTCGTGCGGCAAGGGTTTTTCGCGCCATCCCGTCGACACAGGCGTACGATCGAATGATGGCCAAGACACAGGACTCCGCCGAGCAGAACGCACCGACCGTGCTTCAGCCGCTGACCGGAACTCCGAACCTGCTTGATGACGACGCCGCCGGGTACTGCAGCGGCGGCGTCTGCCACTTCCCTGCGCCGAAGACGCAGTAGCGATCAGACGCCGCCGCAGCGGTGATGGTCAGTGGCCGCCGTGCATAGCGTCGGCCAGATCGTCTGCAGGCTTGCGGACGAACGCGCTCAGCGCGACGGCGGCGAGCGAGATGATCGCGGCGATGAGGAACGCCATCCGGGCACCCGGTGCTCCGGCGGCCGCGGTGTCGAGTCCCTCGGCCTCTCCTGCGTGCAGGATGGCGGAGTAGGTGACGGTGAGCACGGCGACACCGGCTGCCCCGCCGACCTGCTGGAGCGTGTTCAGCACCGCAGAGCCGTGCGAGTACAGCGAACGCGGCAGCGATCCGAGCGATGCGGAGAACAGCGGCGTGAACGACATCGCGAGCCCGACCGACATCGCGGCCTGCACGATGATCAGCACCCACCACACGGTGTGCTCTCCGACGGTCGAGTAGTAGAACAGCGCTGCCGACACGAGGATCGTCCCGGGGATGAGCAGCGGGCGCGTTCCACGAGCGTCGTAGACGCGACCCATGATGGGGCCGAGCAGACCCATCAGCACAGAGCCGGGAAGCAGGATGAGACCTGCTTCGAGGGCGTTGAGTCCTGCGACGTTCTGCAGGTACTGCGGCAGCAGGGTCAGCGTGCCGAACATCGACAGCGCGAGGATCGCCATGATGATGACGGCGAAGGTGAAGTTGGCCGAGCGGAACACCCGCAGATCGAGCAGAGCGTCATCGATCCGCTGCAGCACCAGCTGACGCCACACGAACAGTGCGAGTGCGACTGCACCCACGACGAGCGCGATCACGCCGGTGGTCTCGCCGGACCCGCCCTCGCCGCCGAACTGGCTGAGGCCGAAGACGATTCCGCCGAAGCCGAGTGCCGCGAGCGGGATGGAGAGCACGTCGAGGGGAACCTTGCGGGTCTCGCCGAGGTTCGTCATCCACTTGACCCCGATGAAGAGGGAGATCAGGGCGATCGGCAGAATGATCGCGAACAGCGCGCGCCAGTGGAGCGTCTCGAGCACCGCGCCCGCGAGCGTCGGGCCGATGGCGGGAGCGAGCGAGATGACGAGGCCGACCCGGCCCATCATGCGACCTCGCGACTGCGGAGGCACGACGTTCATGATCGTCGTCATGAGCAGCGGCATCATGATTCCGGTGCCGGCAGCCTGGATGACGCGGCCGACCAGCAGGATCTCGAAACCGGGAGCCACAAGGGCGACGAGGGTGCCGAGCGAGAACGAGATCATCGCCGCGATGAAGACCTGGCGGGTCGTGAAGCGCTGCAGGATGAAGCCGGTCGTCGGGATCACGACGGCCATGGTCAGCATGAAGGCGCTCGTGAGCCACTGGCCGAGCTCGGGCGGGATGCCCAGATCGGTGTTCAGATGGGGGATCGCGATCCCCATCGTCGTCTCGTTGAGAATGGCGACGAAGGCGGCGACGAGAAGCAGCCAGATCACGCGCATATCGCTGCGGGCGATCTCGCCGCTCGCCGTGGCCGGGGGCGTGGTGATCGAACCGGTGTCGACGGCAGACATACGGCCTCCTGGGCACGAAAGAAAAAAGGGAAGTCGCGCGAGTGCGCTGGAACCACTCAGCGTAACCACAGCTTCGGACATTCCATTCCGGATCCGGGCGAATCCGCTCTCAGCGGACGATCAGGGACGGCGCTCGACCCCGGGGTCATCCCCGCTGGCTACGCTTGCGGGATGAGCATGGGTGGTGGGCGCGGCGGATTCCGCGGCATGGATGAGAGCGCTCAGCGTCGGCTCAACGCCGAGGCTCCGCGGATCAGCGGACTCGGAGCGAGGGTGATCACCCTGTTCCGGCCGTACCGGTGGCGCATCTTCTGGACCGGCGTGCTGGTCGTCATCGGAGCCGCGATCGCGGTGATACCGCCACTGATCGTGCAGCGCATCTTCGACGACGCGCTCTTCCCCGTCGACGGCGGGGGCCCGCAGCTGCAGCTCCTGATCTGGCTCGTCTCGGCGATGGTCGGGTTCTTCCTCGTGTCCGCCGTTCTCGGCGTCGCCCAGACCTGGCTCACCTCGACAGTCGGCAACAGCGTCACCGGTGATCTGCGCGTGCGCCTGTTCGAGCACCTCCAGGCGATGGAACTCGGATTCTTCACGAGGACGAAGACCGGCGTGATCCAGTCCCGCCTGCAGAACGACGTCGGCGGCGTCTCGGGCGTCCTGACGAACACCGTCACCAGCATCCTGGGCAATGTCGTCACGGTCATCGCGTCGCTCGTCGCGATGATCCTCATCGACTGGCGACTCACCCTGATCGCGGTCGTGCTGATGCCGTTCCTGATCATCGTGCAACGCCGCGTGGGCCAGGTGCGTGCGCGAATCGCGGGAGAGACTCAGGAGTCCCTCTCGGAGCTCACCTCGATCACGCAGGAGACGCTGAGCGTGTCGGGGATGCTGCTGTCGAAGGCGTTCAACCGCCAGCGCACGGAGTCCCAGCGATACCAGGCAGAGAACCGCAATCAAGTGGTCCTGCAGGTGCGGCGGGCGATGAGCGGCCAGGGCTTCTTCGCCGTCGTCCAGGTGCTGATGGCGAGCGTGCCTGCCGTCATCTACCTCGTCTCGGGGTACCTCATCGCGGGCGGAACCGGCGCGATCACCGCCGGCACGGTCGTGGCCTTCACGACCGTCCAGGCGCGGCTGCTGCAGCCGCTCATGGGTCTCATGCGGGTGTCGCTCGACCTGCAGACCTCGTCTGCGCTGTTCGCGCGCATCTTCGAGTACCTCGACCTCGTGCCCGAGATCCAGGATGCTCCGGATGCGATCACGGTCGCCGAATCGCCGGGGCCGCGCGGGCGGATCGAGTTCGCTGACGTCGTCTTCCGCTATCCGGATGCGGCGCCCGACGCTCGTCCCACGCTGCAGGGTGTGTCTTTCGTCGCCGAGCCGGGGCAGCATGTCGCATTCGTCGGCCCCTCGGGCGCAGGCAAGACGACGGTGCTGTACCTGGCTCCCAGGCTGTACGAAGCGCACGGTGGCGCCGTGCTCTTCGCGGGGGCTGACGTGAAGACCCTCACGCAGGAGTCGATCATCGATCAGGTCGGCATCGTGTCTCAGGAGACCTATCTGTTCCACGCCACGATCCGCGAGAACCTGCTCTACGCCCGTCCGGAGGCCACCGATGAGGAGATGATCGCGGCCTGCACCGCGGCGAACATCCACCACATCATCAGCGGGTTCGAACACGGCTACGACACGGTGGTCGGGGAGCGAGGCTACCGTCTGTCAGGCGGCGAGAAGCAGCGCATCGCGATCGCGCGCGTGCTGCTGAAGGATCCGCCCGTGCTCCTGCTCGACGAGGCCACCTCCGCCCTCGACACCGTGTCGGAGCGCGTCGTGCAGGAGGCGTTGGACGAGGCGGCGAAGGGGCGCACGACCCTCACGATCGCGCACCGTCTCTCGACGATCATGGGCGCAGACGTCATCCACGTCGTCGAGGCCGGTCTGATCGTGGAGTCGGGCACGCACGCCGAGCTCCTCGCTCTGGGAGGTCTCTACGCCGAGCTCGCCGCACAGCAGGTCGCCGCGTCGCGTGTGCTCGACACGGAGATGGTCATCGAGACGACGGTGTCGGGAGGTATGCGTGCCGCTCTTGCCGACCGCAGAGCCGACCGGGCGCCGGAGGACTCGGCTGGAGCGGATGCGGTCGACGCGCTCACCGCGCCGGTTCCGCTGCTCGACGTGCCTCGCGCGGACGAGCGGGTGTACCCGGCCGAGGGGTGAGACTCGCTCAGTGCACCGACAGGCCGCCGTCGATGAACAACGACTGCCCGGTGACGTAGCTCGAGCCGACGCCGGCGAGGAACACGGCTGCCGCCGCGAAGTCGGCGGGCAGGCCGTTGCGGCCGATCATCGTGCGGGCGGCGAGTGCGGCGATCTGCTCGGGATCCTCCTGCAACCGCGCGTTGAGCGGGGTGAGCACGAACCCGGGAACCAGGGTATTGCTCGTGACTCCGGTGCCGCCCCATGCCTCGGCCTCCGAGCGCATCAGCGATTCCACGGCTCCCTTCGATGCGCCGTAGATGCCACTGCCGACGAAGGCGCGATGCGCCTGCTGCGAGCTGATGTGGATCAGGCGCCCGAAGCCGCGCTCGGCCATGCCCGCGGCGTAGCGCTGTCCGAGCAGGAACGGGGCGAGCGCGTTGACGGTCATCGTCGCATCCCAGTCGTCCTCGGTGATCTCGGCGAACGGCGGGCGGATGTTGATCCCTGCGGAGTTCACGAGGATGTCCGGTTCGCCGAACGGCTCGGCGGCAGCTTCGGCGAGGGCGCGGATCCCCTCTCGGGAGCCGAGATCGCCGACGACTCCGGCCGCCCGGCATCCGGTGCGAGTGAGTTCGGCGACGGTCTCGGCGATCCGGGCTTCGCCGCGCGCGACGATCACCGTGGCGGCCCCCGCACGCGCGAGTGCGGTCGCGATGCCTCGTCCGATGCCCGAGCTGCCGCCGGTGACGACGGCTGTGCGGCCCTCGAGCGAGAAGAGGTCGGCGAGGTACTGGTTCATCGGTCTCCTGATCGCGAAGCTCACCACGCCAGCGCGGCGGTGAGGGCGGGGTCGGGGCGGGCGTCGGAGTGCTCGGGGAGTGCTTCGATCTCGGCGACGAACGCGTCGATCTCCGCCGAGTACTCGGGATCGGCGTGGGTTCGTGCGATCTCGAGCAGCGGAGGCACGTCCATGGCCAGGATCAGTTCGAGTCGGGCCGTGACGGCGGCCTGGGCGCCCGCCTCGTGCAGCACCCGGATTCCTCCGCGCAGCGCCTCGAGGTAGTCGCGCAGCACCGGGAGCTGCGCCCGGCCCTGCGTGATCGAGGTGCCGTCGGCCCGCAGACGCCAGCGCACGACGGTGTCGGGAATGACGTCGAAGCGGCGGGCGCGCGTGTACATCAGCTGCGCCACGACCTGGTCTTCGTAGGCCACGCCCTCGGGAAACCTCAGATCGCTCCAGAAGTCGGTGCGGCTGATCTTCGACCATGCCACGATGTTGGCGCTCGCACGCGGGTGCTCCATGATCGTGGTGCCCAGTCGTGCCGGAGACGTCGCCGCCGACACCCATGGCTGCACCCGCCCGGGGACATAGCCCTTGCCGTCGAAGCGCGATCGTACGTAGGCGCCTGCGACGAAATCGCTGCCGGTCTCGGCGATGGTGCCGAGGAGGCGTTCCAGGGCCGTCGAGGTGAGCTCGTCGTCACCGTCGAGAAATCCGACGAAGGGGGTGTCGACCAGATCGAGGCCCACATTCCGTGCAGCACCGAGCCCTCGGGATGCCTCGTGCCGCAGGTTGCGGAACCGTGGATCCGACGCGGCGGCTGCGGTGAAGATCTCTGCGGTGTCGTCCACGGAGCCATCGTCGATGAGAAGAGCACGCCACCGTGTCTCGGACTGCGAGCGCAGCGAGTCGAGTGCGGCCGGAGCGAAGGCGCCGATGTCGCGGCCGGGGACGATCAGGGTCACGATCGGGGCGGTGGCGGTCACCAGCCGAGTCTATGGCCGCTCACGCCGCTCTCGCCGCTCAGCGGTGGGCGACCGCGCGCACCGACTCGGCCACCAGCGCAGCGAGCCGCTCAGGCAGATCGGGGGGCAGCGCCTCGCGTCCGAATGTGAAGCGCACGGAGGTCTGCGCGACCGCAGGGGACACCCCGCACGCGAGGAGCACGTGCGAAGGCTCGTCGCTTCCGGCAGCGCAGGCAGAGCCACTCGACGACACGACTCCCCGTCGCTCGAGCTCGAGCAGAACAGCCTCGCCGCTGACGCCGGCGAACGTGAAGCTCGCCGTGCCGGGAAGCCGCGCCATCGGGTCGCCGGTGAGCGACGCCTGCGGCACGAGCGCCTGCACCGTCTCGATGAATCGTCCCGTCGACGCGCTGAGCCGGGCGGTCACCTCGTCGCGCTCGGCGTCGGCGAGCTCCAGCGCCGTGGCGAGGGCCACGGCTCCCGCGACGTTCTCGGTGCCCGAGCGGCGGCCCCGCTCCTGGCCGCCACCGTGCAGGAGGGGTTCGAGCGCGACGCGCCCCCGCACGGCGAGCGCTCCGATGCCCTTGGGCGTCCCGAGCTTGTGCCCGGCCACCGCTATCGCATCCGCCCCGAGGTCGGCGAGCGGCAGCCACCCCGCCGACTGCACGGCGTCGACGTGCAGAGGTATACCGGCGTTCCTGGCAGCTGCCGCGAGTGCGGGCACGTCCTGGATCGTGCCGATCTCGTTGTTCGCGTGTCCGATGGCCACCAGCGCGGTGTCCTCCCGCAGGGTCTGCGTCAGGGCGGCACCGGATATCCTGCCGAGGGCATCGACCGGAGCAGCAGTCACCTCGACACCGTGGAAGCGACGCAGGTAGTCGGCGGACTCGAGGATCGACTCGTGTTCGATCGGCGAGACGACGAGATGCCGACGGCCGCGCGCGAGAGCTGCGAGCACGATCCCCTTCACCGCGAGGTTGTTCGACTCTGTTCCTCCGGAGGTGAAGATCACATCTCCGGAGCGCATCCCGAGCACCCGAGCGACCCGCGAGCGTGCGTCATCGAGCGCGCTCGCCGCAGCCTCGCCGAATGTGTGATGGCTCGACGGGTTGCCGAACACCCCGGTCAGGAAGGGGCGCATCGCGTCGAGCACCTCCGGGCGCACCGGGGCAGTCGCGGCGTGGTCGAGATACAGCATCCGCTTCAGCCGATCCGCACGTCCAGGCCGAGGTCGAGCGCCCTGGCCGAGTGCGTCAGCGCGCCGACCGAGATCACATCGACCCCGGTCGCCGCGATATCGCCGACCGTGTCGAGATTCACCCCGCCCGAGGCCTCGACCTGCGCGCGATCGCCGATGAGAGCCACCCCCGCGCGCAGGTCATCGAGCGAGAAGTTGTCAAGCAGCACGGTGTGCGCACCGCCGTCGAGCACTGCCGGGATCTGATCGAGCCGGTCGACCTCGACCACCACGTGGGTGGTGTGGGGCAGGTGCGAGAACGCGTCGCGCAGGGCGGTGGCGAGGTCGACGCCTGAGCGCTTCAGCACTGCCAGATGGTTGTCCTTGGCCATCACCGCGTCTGACAGAGAGTGGCGGTGATTGTGTCCGCCCCCCGAGAGCACGGCATGCCGCTCGAAGGCGCGGAGTCCCGGGGTCGTCTTCCTGGTGTCCGCGATGCGTGCCGACGTTCCCTCGATCGCCCGCACGTAGGCGGCGGTGACGGTCGCGATGCCGCTCATCCGCTGCGTGAAGTTCAGCGCGATGCGCTCGGCTGTGAGGATCCCGCGGGCGGATCCCGACACCGAGGCGAGCACGTCACCCGCCGCGAACGCGTCCCCGTCACCCGCGTGCACGTCGATCGAGATGGTCGGATCGGTGAGACGAAACGCGGCCGAGAACACCTCACCCCCGCTGAAGATCCCCGCTTCGCGAGCTACCAGGTCGGCGGTGGCGGTGGCATCCGAGGGCAGCAGCGTCGTGCTGGTGAGGTCGCCCCAGGGAGCGTCCTCCTCGAGCGCTGCGCCGACGACGCGGGTGATGTGGGCGGGAATGAGCATCAGACGGTCTCCAGGAGAGGTGCGGCGACGGGGTCGCGGAAGTGCGCACCGATCGAGTCGGTGCGGGCGAGAGCTGCGGATGCCGTCGCCTCGGCGAGCAGGAGCAGGTTCGCGTCCTCGCGCTCAGCGACGGTCGTCGGGTCGGGTGCAACGGCGAGCCAGCGACGCACCGTGATCACGGCGTGCCGGAGACCGTCTTCCGAGCGCAGAAGGCCCACGTGTTCCCACATCACTCGCTGAAGTGCTGCGCGAGTGAACGCGGTGCCGTGGGCGTTCACGTCGTCCGAGTCCTGGCCATCGTCGTGCATCGTGTCGTTCCTGGGCTCGACACGCGTGTCCATCCGGGGATGCTGCCACGGTGCGCCGAGTGCCGCTGCCGCGCGCGCGCCGAAGACGGCGCCCTCGAGCAGAGAGTTCGAGGCGAGGCGGTTCGCTCCGTGCACCCCCGTGCGCGCGACCTCGCCCACCGCGAACAGGCCGTGGATGGACGTGCGCCCGTCGAGGTCGGTGACGACGCCGCCCATGAGGTAGTGCGCTGCCGGTGTCACGGGAATTGGCTCGGAAGCCCAGTCGAAACCGCGTTCACGCGTGACCCGATCGATCGTCGGGAACCGATCTGCGAGCCGGCGTCCGCCGATCATCGTCGCGTCGAGATGCACGGGGGAGCCTTGCCGGGCGGCCTGTCGGGCGATCGCCCGTGCGACGGCATCCCGCGGGGCGAGTTCGCCGTCGGGGTGGGTGTCGAAGACGAATCGCCGACCGGCCGCGTCGATCAGGGTCGCACCTTCGCCGCGCACGGCTTCGGAGACGAGGAACGCGGGGCCCTCGGCCAGGATCGTCGGATGGAACTGCACGAACTCGAGGTCCTCGACAGCGGCGCCGATGCGGAGGGCTGCGGCGATGCCGTCTCCCGTGGCGCCCAGGGGGTTCGTGGTGTGTGCGTAGAGGTGACCGGCACCGCCCGTCGCGAGGATCACGGCGTCGGCTGAGAGGTCGGAGGTCACACCGTCGACCACCACGCGGATGCCACGTGCGATGCCGTGTTCGACGATCATGTCGGCGAGGAATGCGCCTTCGACGACGGTGACGTCCGCGCTGCGGACAGCGGCCACCAGCGCCTGGGCGATCGCTGCTCCGGTGGCATCGCCGCCGGCGTGCACGATGCGAGCGTGACGATGAGCGGCCTCGCGTCCGAGCAGGAGCTCACCGTCCGGTGAGCGGTCGAAGGCGACGCCTCGGGCGATCAGCTCGGCGATCCGGGCCGCGCCGTCGCGCACGAGAATCCCGACTGCGGCCTCATCCGAGAGCCCTGCCCCCGCATCGATCGTGTCAGCCGCGTGCTGCGCCGCAGAGTCGCCGGCGCCGTAGATCCCGGCGACGCCGCCCTGCGCGTAGCCCGTGCAGCCGTCGCCGATCGCGCCCTTCGTCACGACGGTGACCGAGTGTCCGGCCTCCCGCGCATGCAGCGCCGCAGTGAGCCCGGCGATCCCCGAGCCGACGACGATGACGTTCATCGTGCGCTCGCCACCACGGGCGGCTTCGCCGCCAGCATCCGCTCCAGAGCGATGCGTGCGGGGTCGGCCACATCTGCCGTGACCGTGATCCGGTTCGGCGTGCGACCTGCGACGAGCTCTTCCAGCACCCAGGCGAGGTACCCGGGGTGGATGCGGTACATCGTCGAGCAGGGGCACACCACCGGGTCGAGGCAGAAGATCTCGTGCTGGGGGAACTGCGCGGCGAGGCGGCGGACGAGGTTGATCTCGGTGCCGATCGCGAAGGTCGTCGGCGTGGTCGCTGCGGCGATCGCGCGGCGGATGTAGTCGGTCGAACCCGCTTCGTCAGCGGCGTCGACGACGGCCATGGGGCACTCCGGGTGCACGATCACCCGCACACCGGGGTGCTCGGCTCGCGCCTGGTCGATCTGGTCGACGGTGAACCGACGGTGCACCGAGCAGAACCCGTGCCACAGGATCACGCGGGAGTCGACGAGTTCGGATGCCGAGGAGCCGCCGAGCGCCTTGCGCGGGTTCCACATGGGCATCTGCTCGAGAGGCACGCCCATCGCCTTCGCGGTGTTGCGTCCGAGATGCTGGTCGGGGAAGAACAGCACTCGCCGCCCGCGCTCGAAGGCCCACTCGAGCACGGTCTGCGCGTTAGACGAGGTGCAGACGATTCCGCCGTGTCGGCCGACGAAGCCCTTGATCGCGGCGGAGGAGTTCATGTACGTGACGGGAATGACCGGCACGCGACCGTCTTCGTCCTGCGCGTCGAGGTCGCCGAGAACCTCTGCGAGCTGCTCCCAGCAGTCCTCGACCTGGTCGATGTCCGCCATGTCAGCCATCGAGCATCCGGCCGCGAGGTTCGGCAGGATCACGGCCTGATCGGGGCCGGAGAGCAGGTCGGCGGTCTCGGCCATGAAGTGCACGCCGCAGAAGACGATGGCCTCGGCATCCGGGCGCTCCTTCGCCGCGGTCGCGAGCTGGAAGGAGTCGCCCACGTAGTCGGCATGCCGCACGACCTCTTCGCGCTGGTAGAAGTGCCCGAGGATGACGGCGCGGTCGCCGAGCACCGCCTTCGCTACGCGGATGCGCTCGTCGAGGTCGTCTTCGCTCGCCTCGCGGTACTCGGCGGGGAGCTCTCCCTGTCGCGGTGCTCCGGTCGGGATGACATCGCCCATCGACGACCCGGGGCCGTAGCCGGGGCGCGAGTCGAAGTCCCACGGGCCGACGGCGAGGTCGGTCGTGCACGTCGCGTCGGTCGAGGCGCCCGACACGATCGACTGGATCGCGTGGTCGACGGAGGCGTCGACCGGCTGGACGACCGGTGTCGGAACGAAGGTGATGGTCATCGGGTGCTCGTCTCCTCAGGGCCGAGAGGGCCGTGATCGGCCAGCTCGACATCGGTGTTGTAGCGGTACAGGCGGGCGGGGCGGTGACTGCCGGTGCGGAAGCGGTCGGTGGGCAGGAGGTTGCCGGCGGACTCGACCTGACGGCGGAAGTTCGCGGGATCCAGGTGCTTGCCGAGGATCGCCTCGTACGCTTCGCGGAGGTCGGCCAGAGTGAACTCGGCGGGGAGGAAGCCGTGGGCGACCCGGCTGTAGCCGACCTTGCTGCGCAAGCGCCAGAGGGCGTAGTCGACGATCTTCCGGTGGTCGAAGGCGAGCGGCGGCAGGTCGCCGAGATCGACCCATCGCACGTTCTCAGGAGCGCGACCCGACGCCTGATGCGCAGCGCTCTGCGCATCGACGTCGTCCTGGCGAAGCAGCGCCCAGTACACGATCGACACGACTCGTGTGGGGGAGCGGTCGACCGCACCGAAGGCGTAGAGCTGCTCGAGGTAGCTCGGGGTGAGGCCCGTGGTCTCCGCCAGGGTCCGAGCTGCGGCATCGACCGGTGATTCCGTCTCGGTGAGCCAGCCGCCGGGGAGGGCCCATTGGCCGGCGAAGGGCTCGCGCGTGCGCAGCACCAGGGGCAGCGCCAGCACTGCCGAACCGTCGTCGGTGCGCCGAAGGGTGAGGATCACAGTCGACACGGCGACGTCGATTCCTCTGCTTTGGGTCATAAGTACCTTAACCTCCTGTTCCGATCTTAGTGTCATCGAGACTGTTAGTGCACCTTCGTGACGAGCCGGGCCCTGAGGCCGAAACGTTATATACCAGCGTTCTGGGCTCTTGTCGCTATGAAAGTGATTTGTTAGGTTACTGTCCTAACAAATCCCTTTCCGGGATCTGTTACGAACTCCTTCCCGGAGTTCGTCTCCACCCGGAGAAATCCCTCCTGCAGTGCAGCACCGAGAGGAAATACAGAATGATCCGTAACGGAAGGCGCAAGATCGCGCTCACCGCTGTGGCGGGGGCATCCGTCCTCGCTCTGGGCTTGACCGCCTGTGGCGCAGGTGGAGGCAATGAGGGGAGCGGTGGCGACGGCGACCGCGCTCTTCGTGTCTGGGCCGGCAGCCAGACCCCCATCACCGCGAACTACAACCCGTTCGCCCCGACTGTGCTCCACGGTGCGCTCGGGCCGATCTACGAGCCGCTGTTCTTCTTCAACAAGACGGCCGATGCTGAACCGGTCGGTCTGATCGGCGACTCGTTCGAGTACAACGAGGACGGCACGGTGATCACGATCACCATCAAGCCCGACCTCAAGTGGAGCGACGGAGAGCCGCTCACTGCGGCGGATGTCGCATTCTCCTTCACGTACGAGGCGAACAACCCCGAGGGCAACGGACTGGTCTCCGCCGAGGCGACCGACGACACCACCGTCGTGCTCACCTATACGTCCGCGCAGTACACGACCGAGTTCCAGCGTCTCGGCTCGACCTACATCCTTCCCGAGCACGTCTGGTCGGAGGTCACCGACTTCGCCAACTTCGCCAACGAGGAGCCGGTCGGTTCCGGCGCTTACGTCGTCGACAAGACGACGAGCGAGTCGTACACGCTCGTCGCCAACGAGAACTTCCGCGACGCCGACGAGCTCGGAGTCAAGAAGGTCCAGTACATCGCGGTCGACAACAACCAGACCGCTCAGGACCTGCTCGCCGCGGGCAAGCTCGACTGGACGGGCATGTTCATCCCGAACCCCGATGACGTCACGGGCAACGGTGCGATCGAATGGATCAACACCCCGCAGGACCCGACGGTGCTTTACACCTGCTCGAACGCCGAGCTCGGCTGCACGGGTCCGCAGACCGATGTCGCGGTTCGCCAGGCGCTCAACGTCGCCATCGACCGTGCGGCGATCAAGGACAAGGCGTTCGTCGGCCTGACCGGCGACATCTCGCCCACTTTCGCTCTGCTCCCGCGTGATGAGAAGTGGGTCGCGGACTCCGCCAACGAGGTCAGCCCCCAAGAGGCCGACGCCGGAGAGGCGGGCGAGATCCTCGAGGCCGCCGGCTACACCAAGGACGGCGACTACTACGCGAAGGATGGCGTGCCGCTCGAGCTCAGCCTGATCTCGGTTGATGGTTGGACCGACTACAACGACGCCGCGAAGCTGATCGCCGAGCAGGCCGAGGCGGCCGGCATCAAGGTCACGGCATCCACGGTGCAGTGGCAGGAGTTCTCCGACGCGCGCCAGGGCGGCGACTTCCAGCTGATCGTCGGCGGTGTCGTCGGCACGTCAGTCGCCGACCCGTTCCAGATCTACCGCGACTGGTTCGGTGGCACGGCCGTCGGTTCGACCGGTCCGGTCGGGGAAGAGATCCCTGCGACGCGCTGGAACTTCAGCCGCTACAACAACCCGGTGGTCGACACCGCCGTCCAGGCGGCGGTCAGCACGAACGACGAGGCCGAGAAGAAGGAGCTGTACGCCACGATCCAGACCGAGATCGTGCGAGACCTGCCCTACATCCCGTTGGTGGTCAATGCGACTCAGACCTTCTACAACACGAAGGACTTCACGGGCTGGCCGACGGAGGAGGACCTCTACGCCTTCCCGCCGTCCTGGGGCGCGATCGCAGCGGGCTACGTCCTGACGCAGCTCGAGCCGGCGAACTAAGCACATGATGTCGGGGGAGCAGGAAGCAAGGTCAGTGACATGAAGTTCTATGCACGAAGAATCGGGTTCTACGCCTTCACGCTGTGGGCCGCGATCTCACTCAACTTCCTGCTTCCCCGGCTCATGCCGGGGAACCCGGCGGACATCATGATCGCCAAGATGCAGCGGGCGGGCGGTGATGTCTCCGAGACGACGATCCGCAACATCAAACTGCTGCTCGGCGGTGATGACTCGTCCCTCTGGGATCAGTACATCGCGTACTGGGGGCGTATGTTCCGGGGTGACCTGGGCATCTCCGTCACCAAGTTCCCGGCACCTGTGAGCGAGTTGATCGGGCAGGCGCTGCCCTGGACGCTCGTCCTGGTCGGCACGGTGACGGTGCTTTCCTTCATCCTTGGCCTTGTGCTCGGCGCCTGGGCCGGGTGGAAGCGCGGTACCTGGGTCGATCACCTCATCCCCGCGACCACTTTTCTGCAGTCGATCCCCTACTTCTGGATGGCGCTGCTGCTCGTCTCGATCTTCGCGGTCGGACTGGGGTGGTTCCCGATCTTCGGCGGCTATGACGTCTTCGAGTTCCCCGACGGCCCTGAGCCGACATGGGCGTTCTTCACGAATGCGCTGTCGCACGCGATCCTCCCCGCCATCACCATCGTCATCTCGTCGGTGGGCGGCTGGATGTTCGGCATGCGCAACATGATGGTGCAGACCATGGCCGAGGACTACGTGCTCACGGCCGAAGCAAAGGGACTCCGTCCGCGCCGCATCATGACCACGTACGCGGCCCGCAACGCTGCGATCCCGTCGATCGCAGGTTTCTCCATCACCCTCGGATTCGTCGTGGCGGGGTCGATCGTGATGGAGCAGGTGTTCACCTATCCGGGCATCGGCAAGCTGATGTTCCAGGCGGTCACGAACAACGACTACGCGCTGATGCAGGGGCTCTTCCTCGTCATCACCATCACGGTGCTCGCCGCCAACTTCATCATGGACCTCGTCTATGGCTTCATCGACCCGAGGGCGCGCCAGAATGTCTGACTTCGAGAACGCAGTGCTGATCACGAAGGATCAGCCCACAACCCAGCCCGCGAGCACCATCTCGCTGGCGACCCAGCGGGGGCGCACGCGCCGCCGCGTGCTCCCGATCACCTCGCCCAAGTTCGTCGTCGGCGCTGTCATCGTCTTGTCGATCGTCCTGTTCGCGATCATCGCGCCGATCTTCTCGCAGAACCCGCGGAGCACCGACAACCCGGCCCTGCTCCCGCCGTCGCCGGAGCACTGGCTCGGCACCACCAAGCTCGGCAACGACATGTTCGCCCAGCTCGCGATCGGCGCCCAGGGGTCTCTCCTGGTCGGCGTGGTCGCCGGCGGCATCGCCATCATCCTGTCGCTGCTCTTCGGAGTCCTCGCCGGCTACCTCGGCGGATGGCGCGAAGACACCCTCGCGTTACTGACCAACGTGATGATCGTGATCCCCGGGTTGCCGCTGGTGATGGTGATCGCGTCGTTCGTGCCCCAGCGCAGCTGGCAGCTCGTGGCGTTCGTGCTCGGCATCACCTCCTGGGCCGGTGCGGCGTACGTGCTGCGTCTGCAGACTCGATCCCTGCGCACCCGTGACTACGTCTACGCGTCGAAGGTTGCCGGGGAGAAATCCGTGCGGGTCATCCTCGTCGAGATCATGCCGAACCTGCTGCCGCTCCTCACGGCTCAGTTCCTCTTCGCGATCATCTTCGCGATCCTCGGCGAGGCGGGACTCTCGTATCTGGGTCTCGGCCCGAACTCCTCCATCACCTGGGGGACCATCCTCAACGATGCGCAGTCCGGCCAGGCGCTCGGTCGAGGTGCGTGGTGGTGGTTCGTGCCGCCCGGAATCATGATCGCGGTGTTCGGTGCGGGACTCGCTCTCATCAACTTCGCGATCGATGAGGTCATCAACCCCAAGCTCCGCAACGCCCCAGATGCGGCGCGCCGCGTGCGCAAGGCAGCCAAGACGAAGGGAGTCTCCGCATGAGCGCTCCGGATGCGGTGCTGACCGCACGCAACGTGTCGATCGAGTACGAGGTAGACCCGCCGGTGAAGGCGGTTCGCAACGTCTCGCTGACCCTCAACCGGGGCGAGATCCTCGGGCTGGCCGGCGAGTCGGGCTGCGGCAAGACCACTCTCGCGTACGGCATGAATCGGCTGCTCAAGGCGCCGGCGCTCATGACCGGCGGCGAGATCGTGTTCCACGACCGTGACGGCCACGACATCGACATCGTCGCACTCGACGGAGACGGGTTGCGGGCGTTCCGGTGGGACAAGATCTCGATGGTGTTCCAGGGTGCGATGAACTCGCTCAACCCGGTCATCAGCGTCCGTGCGCAGATCTTCGACATCTTCGACACCCACCGACCGGGCATGTCCAAGAAGGACAAGCAGGCTCGGGCCGAAGAGCTGCTGACTCTCGTGGGGGTCGACCCGTCGAGGCTCACGAGCTTCCCGCACGAGCTCTCCGGCGGCATGCGTCAGCGCATGATGATCGCCATGGCGCTCGCGCTGGATCCGCAGGTGATGATCATGGACGAGCCGACCACGGCACTCGACGTCGTGGTGCAGCGGGGCATCATCCGCGAGATCATGCGGCTGCGCGAGCGGCTCGGCTTCGCAGTGATCTTCATCACCCATGACCTGCCGATGCTGATCGAGATCAGCGACCGCATCGCCGTGATGCTGCAGGGGCAGATCGTGGAGGAGGGCACGGCCGAGGAGATCTACCGCACGCCGCAGCACGAGTACACCAAGAAGCTGCTGTCGAGCTTCCCGAGTCTGACCGGCGAGCGCGGCGACTTCGTCCGCACCGGCAACCAGCCCAGCCAGGAGGAGATCCGATGAGCGCTCCCACCCTCGAAGCGCGGAACCTGGTGAAGGACTTCACCCTGCGATCAGGGCTCAAGACCTCGATCCTGCACGCGGTCAAGGACGTCTCGTTCACCATCGAAGCGGGCAAGACGGTCGCCCTCGTCGGCGAATCAGGGTCGGGCAAGTCGACGATCGCCCGGATGCTGATGAAGCTCGAGACGCCGACGAGCGGGCAGATCCTGCTCGACGGCAAGGATGCGGGGATGCGTGGCCGCGCGGTCGAGGACTACCGCTCGCAGGTGCAGATGGTCTTCCAGGATCCGTTCGCCTCGCTGAACCCGTTCCACACGATCATCCATCACCTGGAGCGCCCGATCAGGCTCCACCACCCGAAGCTCTCGGGCGCGCAGGTGCGTGCGCGCGCCATCGAGCTGCTCGAGCGCGTGCGGCTGTCACCCGGCGAGAGCTTCGCCGAACGTCGTCCGCATGAGCTGTCGGGCGGTCAGCGACAGCGCGTGGCGATCGCGCGGGCGCTGGCCCCCGGAGCGCGGTTCATCGTCGCGGATGAGCCGGTCTCGATGCTCGATGTCTCGATCCGCCTCGGGGTGCTGAACCTGCTGGCCGATCTGCAGCGCGAGGAGAACCTCGGGGTGCTCTACATCACACACGACCTGGCCACGGCCCGCCACTTCAGCGACGAGATCATGGTGCTCTACAAGGGCGATGTCGTCGAGCGCGGCCCTGCCGACGACGTCATCCTCAACCCTCAGCACGAGTACACGAAGACACTGCTGGGCGCAGCGCCAGAGCCCGAGAACCTCGGGCGCCTTCGTGACGAGGTCAGAGCCGAACTGGCGGGACGCTGAAAGCATCGTCGCCCTGCGCTCTCCTGTCGCCGTCCGTGAGGCGGCCACAGGAGAGTGCGGCTTTCTGCGGCCTGTGCCGATGATGTCGACCCGCTAGACTGAGGCCACAACTGAAGACAGGCCGAATGACCCACGCGGGAGAGCCCCGGCGAATGCAGCCGGGCACCGAAGGAGCAAGCCTCCCCGCCAATCTCTCAGGTACGCGTACCGCGCGGTTCCGGCCACTCTGAAAAGCGAGAACGAGCAATCGCCCGTGATCCGCCGACGGTGAAAGCCCAGTCTCTGGGCGAAGCTCTCAGGCCTATGACAGAGGGGGAGTTCCCAGGAGCAGCGTCGCCGCTGTTCCGCCCGACCCAGCCCGGGAGAACTTCATGTCCGACCCTCGCTACACCCCTCTGCGTGATCGCCACGAAGCGCTCGGTGCATCGTTCACCGACTTCGGCGGATGGCAGATGCCGGTGCGGTACACCTCCGATCTCGCCGAGCACCATGCCGTGCGGCACGCCGCAGGCATCTTCGACATCTCTCATATGGCGGAGTTCCTCGTCACCGGCGACTTCGCCGCGGCTTTCCTCGACTATTCGCTCGCGGGTCGGCTCTCGGCCATGTCTGTGGGCAAGGCGAAGTACTCGCTGATGCTGGCCGAAGACGGCGGGATCATCGACGACGTCATCGTCTATCGGCTCGCTGAGGACCGCTTCCTGGTGATCGCGAACGCGGGCAACCGCGGGTTCGTCGACTCGGCATTCGCGTCGCGCGTGCGATCGTTCCCCTCGCGGATCGAGCGCGAGCTGCCCGCCAGAGCCGAAGGCGAGGACCGCAGCTTCGCCGGGTTCATCGGAGACAGAGGAGTCGACGTCGAGGACGTCTCCGACGAGTACGCGCTGCTCGCTGTTCAGGGCCCGGCTTCTGAGACGATCGTCGCGTCGACGACGGGCATCACCGACCTCGGCACGCCGTGGGCCGAGCAGAAGTACTACGCGTGGGCCGACGCGATGTTCCTGGGTGCGCCGCTGCTCCTCGCCCGCACCGGATACACCGGCGAAGACGGCTTCGAACTGCTCGTACGAGTCGCTGATGCTCCCGCTCTGTGGGACGCACTCGTAGAGGCGGGCCAGGAGCACGGCCTCGTTCCCGCGGGTCTCGCGGCGCGAGACACGCTGAGACTCGAGGCGGGTATGCCGCTCTACGGGCATGAGCTCTCGCGCGAGACGAAGCCGTCGCAGGCAGGTCTCGGTCGGGTCGTCGTCTCCGACAAGGACGACTTCATCGGCAAGGGAGCGGTGGATGCCTCGTCCGATGCTCCCGTGCTCGTAGGCCTCGTCGCCGAGGGAAAGCGCGCCGGACGCGCGGGCTACTCCGTGGTCGACGCAGACGGTGTCGTCCTGGGCGAGATCACGAGTGGCGCCCTGAGCCCGACACTCGGCCATCCGATCGCGATGGCCTACGTCGCCTCTTCTTCCGCTGCGGAGGGAACCGCAGTATTCCTTGATGTGCGGGGAACCAGGATCCCCGCGACCGTGACCGCCCTGCCTTTCTACCGGAGGACCAAATGACCGATCTCAACGCACTCAGCTATACCGACGAGCACGAGTGGATCGCCGCTGACGGCGACACCGTGACCATCGGCATCACCGACTTCGCGGCCGACAAGCTCGGCGACGTCGTGTTCGTCGAGCTCCCGGCCGTCGGCACCGAGATCGCCGCGGGCTCGGTCGTCGGCGAGATCGAGTCGACCAAGTCGGTCGGCGAGCTCTACGCCCCGGTCACCGGCACTGTCGTCGAGATCAACGACGCCGTCGTCGACGACCCGTCGCTCGTGAACGCCGAGCCTTTCGCCGGAGGATGGCTCATCAAGGTCTCCGTCGCCGCCGGCGCCCTCGAGGGCCTGATGGACCGCGACGCGTACGTCGCTCTCACGGAGGGCTGATCGACCAGTGGTCTCTTTCGCCGATCGTCACATCGGAACCACCGCCGCAGCCCAGCGTCAGATGCTCGATGCCCTGGGCGTCGAGTCACAGCTCGAAGACTGGAGCCCCGTCGAGGCGCTGATGCGTCAGGCTGTGCCCTCCTCGATCTTCACCCCCGCCTCCACGGACTCGGTCATCCCGCGCGCGGCGAGCGAGACGGAGGCGCTCGCCGAGCTGCGGGCGCTCGCGTCTCGCAACACGGTGAACCGTCCGATGATCGGTCTCGGGTACTACGGCACGGTCACCCCTCAGGTGATCCAGCGCAACGTGCTCGAGAACCCCTCCTGGTACACCGCCTACACGCCGTACCAGCCGGAGATCTCGCAGGGTCGCCTCGAGGCGCTCATCAACTTCCAGACCATGGTGGCCGAGCTGACCGGTCTCACCACCGCCAACGCGTCGATGCTCGACGAATCGACGGCCGTGGTGGAGGGGATGCTGCTGGCGCGCCGTGCGTCGAAGAAGGCGTCGAACGTGTTCGCCGTCGACGCAGATGCGTTCCCGCAGACGAAGGCGCTGCTCGAGACCCGTGCCGAGGCCGTGGGCATCGAACTCGTGTCGGTCGACTTCGCCGCAGGGGAGGAGCTGCCCGACGAGCTGTTCGGCGTGTTCGTCCAGTACCCCGGCGCTTCCGGCCGGGTCTGGGACCCGAGCGCCGTGATCGATGCTGCGCACCTCGCCGGCGGGCTCGCCGTCGTCGCAGCCGACCTGCTCGCTCTCACTCTCATCTCGTCGCCCGGTTCGCTCGGCGCCGATGTCGCGGTCGGAACGACCCAGCGCTTCGGCGTGCCGATCGGCTTCGGAGGCCCGCACGCGGGCTACATGGCGGTGCGCGCAGGACTCGAACGACAGCTGCCGGGGCGCCTCGTCGGCGTCTCGGTCGACGCCGACGGCAAGCCGGCATATCGGCTGTCTCTGCAGACCCGCGAGCAGCACATCCGCCGCGAGAAGGCGACCAGCAACATCTGCACCGCGCAGGTGCTGCTCGCGGTGATGGCGTCGATGTACGCGGTCTACCACGGACCCGACGGGCTGAAGGCGATCGCTCGGGAGGTCGCGGCGAAGACCGCGATGCTGCGCGACTGGCTCGTCGACGCAGGCTCTGACGTCGTCCACGACTCGTTCTTCGACACCCTCCAGGTGCGGGTCCCCGGACGCGCGGCGGAGTTCGCGGAGCAGGCTCACCACGGTTTCGGCATCCTGCTGCACGCCGCTGACGCCGACACGATCGGGATCTCGGTCGACGAGACCACGACGGTCGCCGAGCTCCACCAGGTGGCTCAGGTGTTCGGCGGGGCCCGGGAGCGCGCCTTCGGGTTCTTCGGATCAGGATCGCAGGGCGGCCTTCCCGCCGACCTGCTCCGTCAGGACGAGTTCCTCACGCACCCGGTCTTCCACGCTCACCGCAGCGAGACCGCCATGATGAGATACCTCAAGAGCCTGGCCGACCGCGACTACGCGCTCGACCGCGGCATGATCCCGCTCGGGTCGTGCACGATGAAGCTCAACGCGGCGACCGAGATGGCATCGATCACGTGGCCCGAGTTCGCGGGCATCCACCCGTTCGCACCGGCGTCCGATGTCGAGGGGTATCTCGACATGATCACGCAGCTCGAGGCGTGGCTCGCGGAGGTCACCGGGTACGACGCAGTGTCGCTGCAGCCGAACGCGGGTTCGCAGGGCGAGCTCGCCGGCCTGCTCGCGATCCGCGGCTACCACCTCGCGAACGGCGATGCCCAGCGCACCGTGTGCCTGATCCCGTCGTCCGCGCATGGCACGAACGCGGCCTCTGCGGTGCTCGCCGGCATGAAGGTCGTCGTCGTGGCCTGCGACGAGCTCGGCAACGTCGACCTCGGCGACCTGCGGGCGAAGATCTCGGCGCACGCCGACGAGCTCTCCGCCCTGATGATCACCTACCCGTCGACGCACGGAGTCTACGAGCAGGACGTGGTCGAGATCACGACCGCAGTGCACGACGCGGGTGGCCAGGTGTACGTCGACGGTGCGAACCTCAACGCGCTGCTCGGTTATGCCCGGTTCGGCGATCTCGGCGGCGACGTCTCGCATCTCAACCTGCACAAGACCTTCGCGATCCCGCACGGTGGCGGCGGCCCTGGCGTCGGCCCCGTCGCCGCGAAGGCGCACCTCGCTCCGTACCTGCCGTCGCACCCGCTCGCGCAGCGGGCGGAGCACGCGGGCGGATACGTCTTCGAAGGCGGCGCCGTATCCGCTGCGCCGTACGGATCGGCCGGCATCCTGCCGATCTCCTGGTCTTACGTGCGGATGATGGGGGCAGACGGCCTCCGTCACGCCACTGCCGCCGCCGTCCTGTCGGCGAACTACATCGCCGCGCGCCTCGGTGAGCACTACCCGGTGCTGTACGCGGGGGAGGACGGCCGCGTCGCACACGAGTGCATCCTCGACCTTCGTCCGCTCAAGGAGGCGACCGGGATCACGGTCGACGACGTCGCCAAGCGCCTCATCGACTACGGTTTCCACGCGCCGACCATGTCGTTCCCCGTCGCGGGCACGCTCATGGTCGAGCCCACGGAGTCCGAGGACCTCGGCGAGATCGAGCGGTTCATCGAGGCGATGATCATGATCAAGGCCGAGGCGGATGCCGTCGCCGCGGGCCGCTGGCCCGCCGACGACAACCCGCTGGTCCACGCTCCGCACACCGCGGTCTCGCTGATCGTGGGGGAGTGGAACCACGCCTACACGCGAGAGGACGCCGCCTATCCGGTGCACGCCCTGGTCGCGGGCAAGTACTGGCCGCCGGTGCGCCGCATCGATCAGGCCTACGGCGACCGCAACCTCGTGTGCGCCTGCCCGCCGATCGAGGCATTCGCCTGAGACGAATCCTGACGAGCGGCGGGGGGGGGGGGGGG
>NZ_JAVTIY010000008.1:0-199595 GCF_031843745.1 Microbacterium sp. WCS2018Hpa-9 | reverse complement strand
CACCGACGCCTGCTCCCACACCGACGCCTGCTCCCACACCGACGCCTGCTCCCACGCCGGCGCCGACGGATGAACCGACGACTCCGTCCCCGTCGCCAACTGACGAGCCTTCGCCTGAGCCCACACCGGAGCCGACCGAACAGCCGCAGACCCCGAATCCCGACCCCACTGACGACCCAGCACCCCAGCCGAGCCCCTCTCCCACGGATGACCCCTCGACGGGCCCGACGACACCCAACCCGGAAGTCTCACCGACACCCAGCCCTGAGCCCGTCGATCCGCCTTCCACGGGCGGGGAAAGCGACGTGAAGGCGCAGGGTCTCCCGTTCGCTGTCGTCGAGGACGGGTACAGCGTCCTGATGCACGTGACCGGTGACTTCGACCTCTCGGATGCCGTCTGGACGCTGGAGCAGGGCGAGCTGCCGACCGGCCTCGCCGTTGACAAGGCAACGGGGACCATCTCCGGTATCCCCACGTCGTCGCCGGGGAAGTACCTCTTCCAGCTGGCCGTCGTCAACGAGAAGACGACGGTGCGAGGGTGGTTCTACATCTGGCTGCAGGCTGCTACCGAGCCGAACCCAAGCCCCGAGCCCGGCGACGGCACTGATGAGCCCGGGTTCCCTCCCGGTGGAGGTGTGGATCCGACCGACCCCGTTGACCCGCACCCAGGCGACGGCGGCAGCGAGACCGATCCAGGCGACGACGGAACCCCCGGAGGCGAAGGCCCGACCGATCCCGTGGACCCCACTGATCCCACGGCGCCCGTTGACCCTGTCGATCCCACTGATCCCTCGCAGCCTGGCGATGGGGGAAGCGACGGAGGCACGGGGACTGACCCCACCGATCCCTCAGAACCCGCGGAGCCCGGCGACGGCGGCACCGCTGAACCTGACGACCCTACCGACCCAGACCCGGTCGATCCCGGAACCGAGACACCGACCGAGCCGGGCGACGGATCCGAGGTAGACCCCGAGGACCCGACAATCGATCCTGGGGCTGGCGGCGCGAAGCCGGACGTCCTGACGTTCCCGGTTCCTGCCACGGTCGCCGTGCAGGTTGGCGGCGTTGTCGACCTGGACCTCATTGCTACGTCGACGCTCGGCTTGGAGATCTCCTATGAGGCAACCGGCTTGCCGAGCTGGCTCTCGTTCACAGAAGGTCGACTGGTCGGTACGGCCCCATCAGCTGCGGGATCGTTCACGATCACCCTGACGGCGACCAATGCGAAGAACTCGGAGACGCAGCGCACGACGGTGATCGTTTCTCCTGGACGCACAGAGATCGACGCGGCCGCATTCGACCTGGTTGTGGGGGAGTCGAAGTCGATCGAGCTGAACGCCACGAACGGCTCGAGCAATGCGAACTTCGTTTACTCGCTCGTGAAGCAGGTCGCCGGCGTGACGCTCGAGGGGAACGTGTTGACGGCGACTGCAACGACTGCGGGCTCGTTCGATTTCGAGATCCTCGTGCACGACACGAACGCGCCGACCGGCGGCCGCGCAACGTTCACCATCCCGTTCACTGTGGCCCCGAAGCCCATCGTGTTCGTCGCTGGCACGCGCACCCTCACGCAGTACGTGGCGTACTCGAGCGCGTTCTCGGCGAGCGAGGGGTGGGGGCGGTACTCGTATCGTGTGGTCGACGGCGCACTCCCTGCAGGGCTGCAGCTGAACGTGAACGGCACGCTCAGCGGCTCCGTCGCCTCCACGGGCACCTTCACCGCCACCATCCAGGTCACGGACGCCGAGGGGCTGTCGGCGAAGGACGAGTTGACGATCGTGGTGCGGCCCAACCCTGCGATCACGCCCTCCGGTGCCATCGAGGTCACCCAGAGCACCGCGGCGCCCGCTGTCTCACCTGACGGCAACACCCTGTACGTCCCGAGCGGCAAGGTGCTCAACGTCATCGACGTGGACACGAGCACGATCCGCAGTCAGGTGCCGATCACGGTCACGTCAGTGCTGTCTACGAAGATCAGCCCTGACGGATCTCGTCTGGTGCTCGTCAGCGAAAGTGTCGCCCAGATCTTCGACACCTCGACCATGACGGTAGTCGGCTCGGTGACCGCGAGAGATCTCATCGACGCGACCTGGTCTCTCGACGGCACCGATCTCTACCTGGTTCGGACAGGCGCCAGCACGTACGCCCAGTTCCTGGTGGTCAATGCGACCAGTTGGGAGACGGTCAGCACACTCCGTCTGGGGGCCACGGGGAGGTACTGGAAGCTGCAGACGCTCTCGAGCGGCCTCGTGCTCGCGAACAGCAGCGGTTCCGCGACCAGCTACGAGATCGACCCCGCCGGACAGAAGGCTCGTGCGTTCTATAGCGCTCGGGCGGCGACGCTGATGGTCGACGCCGGCGACGGCACTGTGTGGATGGCCAACGGGCCCCTTCTGCAGCGTGTGGATGTGGCATCAGGAACCCTCCTCGCATCGACGAACATGGGCCAGTCGGCATCGGTGACCGCCATCGCACTGTCCCCTGACGGGCGCTGGATCTATCACCTGGGCTTGGGTGAGATACGCGTGTACGACGTGGAGGAAGACCTCGTGATCGCTCGCGTTCCTGTGGACGCGAATCAGAGCGCGAAGTTGGCGATCTCTCCCGATGGGACGAAGGTGTACGTCTCATCTGGTTCGACCTATTCCACGGTGATCGTACTGACGCCCGCTGCCAGCTGACCGCGGCCTCAGCAATGCCCCGGGTCCATGGCCTGGGGCATTGCTGACCCGTGGGACGACGCGAAGTCGTTACACATCGTTAATGCTCAGGAACGTGTAGACCCTGCTACGTTTACGCAGAGATCAGGAAACTTAAAATCGGAGAACCGTTGCCGAACACTTCCCCCAGTTCTACTGGTTCAGCAGCTTCACACCCCCAGCCCACCACCGCCGAGCAGCTCGCGCGGGAGAACATGCCACTGGCGACATACCTCGCCGTGGAGAAAGCGCGCACGGCCGAGCATCTGGATCTCGATGATCTGCTCTCGGCGGCGCGCATGGGTCTCGCCCAGGCGGCGGTCTCTTTTGACCCCTCCCGCGGCGTCCCCTTCGGTGCGTACGCCAGCTCTCAGATCAAGTGGGCGATCCTCAATGAGATGCGAGGAATGGACCCGGCGGGGGAGCGGAGTCGAGAGAAGATCAAGCTGCTCCGCGTCGCATCGGACCTCGTCGTCGCACGACACGACCGGGCTGCGACGGTCGCTGAACTCGCAAACGAGTCCGGCCTCAGCCTGGAGGTCGTGACCGAGATGATGAAGCTCGATGAGATGGTGCGCACGTCAACCAGCTACGAGGAGCACTTCGCCTCTGAGAACGGCCGGCATGAATACGATCTCACCGAGACCGTGATCCTCCCCGATCAGACCGCTGAGCAGACCGAGGAGCGAGAGATGCTCGTCCGCATGGTCGACGCTCTCCCTGAGCCGATGCGCACGATCATTCGAGGCATCTACCTCGAAGACCGCTCTGTGAAGTCTCTGGCCGAGGAGATGAGCGTCAGCCACCCGTATGTGTCGAAGGTTCGAACCAAGGCGTTGGCTCTCATGCGCGAGGCGATGAACCACTGGAACGACGGGGCGCCTGTGCACACCACGAGCAAGGCCGGCGCGGAGTTCTTCCAGACCCTGTTCGGCGAGTCGAAGGTTACGGCGGCGACCGTCGACGAGCACCTCCTGGCCGTCCTCTAACACCACCTCTCCGGCAGCTGTGCCGGGGTCGCCGATATGATCGCGGGATGGGCATGGGACAGATCGAACGACTTCTGGTGGCGGAGACCGACTACATCGCGGCGCAGGACTTCCGCAAGCTCGCCGAGCACTCCGTGAAGCTGTACGAGGAGAATCTGGGGCTCTACCGCACCGCCGGCGAAGACATCCCCGACGAAGCGCTCCGTGCCCTCGACAGCGCGCGCCTCGAGTACCAGCAGCTCAATCGAGTCTGCCTTCGTCACGCCGCGCGCCGGCTCGACGCGGCGAAGCGCGCTGAGGGGGAGGAGAGCGAGATGGAATCGGCGGTCATCATGTTCGACATCTCGCATCCGGTCACGGCCGCCGCCTGACAGAATCGACTCAGAAGCCCGAGAGGATGACTACCTCTCGGGCTTCTGTCGCGCCAGGGGCTACGGGTTCGTCTTCAGCCAGATCCATGCCCGCGCCAGCAGCCCGGTGGTAGCTCCGGATGCGGCGAGGCATTCGATGACCCCCATGCCGGTCACTGCCATCGGCACGCCGACGCAGAGCGTGACAACGACGAACGTCACAACGAGCCTCTGGGCTCAGAATCAGGGTGCCGGAGCGTCTGAGCAGGTCGACCCGACGCCCGCGATCGCTTCTTGGACCCCAGGATCATCACACCCTCAAAATGTATGATTGACTCATTTACGAGCGAAAAACGACCTAGAAGGAGTCGCCCATGACACTGGCAGTTCTCACGGAGAAGCCTTCGGCAGGGCGAGCGTTCGCAGCAGCCCTGGGTGGCGTTCAGGGCTCATTCAACGGCGAGCCGTACGTCGTCGTCTCCGCTCGAGGACACCTGTTCGAGCTCGCGCAGCCTGACCAGCAGCTCGCTGGCGCCACGGCCGACGAGGCCGCGAAGATGAAGTCATGGAGCCTCGGCAACCTCCCGTGGGACAGCGCGCGATTCTCGTGGTCTCGCGTTCCGATCAAGGGTACGAGCGACACGCTCAACCAGCTGCGCCAGGTGCTCCCTCGCGTCGACGAGATCGTCATCGCAACGGATCTCGATCCCACCGGAGAGGGCGACGCGATCGCCTGGAACATCATCGACGAGCTGCACCTGCATGGCAAGAAGTTCTCTCGGATGGAGTTCACCGATGAGGCGCCGGCGTCCATCCAGCGCGCGTTCGTCAAGCGGCGCCCCGTCAAGTCGATGCTCGACGAGGGCGACTATCTGAAAGCGAACTTCCGCGATCGCTTCGACTTCCTCACCATCCAGTTCACGCGGGTCGCATCGCTGTGTTCGGGCCAGCAGGCGGTCCTGCGACAGGGGCGACTGAAGTCGGCCATGGTGAAGCTCGTCGGCGACCAGCTTGCAGCGCACAAGAACTACGTCAAGATCCCCGAGTACCAGAACCGCTTCCGCGACGAGAACGGCGTCCTCTACACGAACCCCGAGGAGCCGCGCTTCGCGACCGAGGGCGAAGTCCCACAGATCTACAGCGCCTCCCGCGTCGTCCTCGACAAGAAGACCAACAAGGCGACCGCGCCCAAGCGGCTACTGGATCTCGCGGGACTCTCTGCTCGCCTCTCCAGCCGCGGCATCAAGGCCGACCAGGTGCTCGCGACCTACCAGAAGATGTACGAGGCACAGGTGGTGTCGTACCCGCGGACGGAGGACAAGACCATCACGACGGAGCAGTTCAACGAGCTCCTGCCCTTCGTGAACCAGATCGCGGCCGTCGCCGGGGTGAATCCGCAGCTTCTCACCCACCGGGCGCCCCGCAAGACCCACGTGAAGGACGCCGGCGCGCACGGCGCGAACCGTCCCGGACCTAAGGTGCCCGGCTCTCTCGACGCGCTGAAGTCGACGTTCGGACCGATCGCACCCCTGATCTACATCGAGCTGGCACGCTCCTACCTTGCGATGCTCGCCGAGGACTACCTGTACGAGTCCCAGGAGGGGCACCTGGAGACATACCCCGCGTTCAAGGGTCGCGCCAACGTACCTCTGAGCCTGGGATGGAAGCAGGTCTTCCAGGACTCCGACGACGACAAAGACGCCGAAGGGGGAGAGGAGAGCGAGGACAACCCGAAGGGTCTCGGAACGGTCGGGCAGCCCTTGGTCTACGAGATCATCCCGCCACGGCCGGAGCATCCGTCCATGAAGTGGCTGATGAAGCAGCTTGAGAAGCGAGACGTGGGAACCGGTGCGACGCGCACCAGCACCTACGCCGACGTCACCAACGCCCGAGCGAAGTATCCCCTTCTGAACGAGTCGCGCGGCAAGATCACGATGAGCGAGTACGGCGACATGAGCCATCGCCTGCTGCCGGGCACCCGTATCGGTGATCTCGAGCTGACCGAGCGCGTCTACGCCATCATGCGCGACGTCGCGACGGGCAAAGCGAACGCCGACGAGCAGCTCGCACAGGTGGCGCAGTGGGTGCGGGAAGACATCGAGACGATGCGGCACAACGCCGTGCAGATGCGGAAGGACTTGGGGCTGAGCGATATGCCACGCGAGAAGGCGAAGCACGAAGGCGTCTGGGTAGAAACCGGACAGGTGGTGAAGTTCAACCTCGAGTGGGGTGGACACACGTTCACCGATGCGGAACTCGCCGCCCTCCTGGCTGGCCAGGAGATCGCCTTCGATGCGATCAGCGCGAAGGACAAGAAGCCGTACCCGGTGCGAGGCAAGCTCGCCAACCAGGTCTTCGAGAAGAACGGAAAGTCGTACCCGTTCGTCGGCTTCCAGCGGAACATGGAGGGAGCGCGCGACGCGCGTGGCCAGCAGATGCCCCCTGAAGCCTGGTGCAGCCACGAGTTCACCATCGACGAGCGCTCCGATCTGATGGCCGGCCGGAAGGTGTACGTGCCCGATTTCGTCAGCCCGCGGACCGGCAAGACCTTTGGAGCAACGATCCACTTCGGCCCGCCGAAGCGCGGAGCGAAGGTCAAGAAGATCATCGCCGAGTTCGCGAAATAGGCGCCAGCCACGGAGCCGCGTGGACCCCCTGCCGGAGCACCGGTAGGGGGTCCTTTTGGTGCAGAACGACGCGGATTCTCGGTTACGAGCCGAATCGTCATTTCCGTGCATTTATGAGGGAAAAACGACGGGTCTTGATGTAGACTCGACAGATATCTGGGCACGTCATGCCCACCGAAATCTGGAGGCGACCCGTGGCGAAGCTCAACTACAAGATCCCGGTTTCGCTGGCACGCTCGGTCCTCGATCACGAGATCACCCTCAGCGGCGGCGGCTTCCAGATGAAGCCACTGGCCATGAAGGTCCTGTTCTTCTACGTCGGTTCGATCCTCATCCTCATCTGGGCGGTGGGGAACACCTTCCTCAAGCACGCGAACCCGTTCCTGCTGATCGCAATCGTGATCTGGTGGCTGGTCGCGACCGCCTTCCTCGGCAAGTACTCGAAGACCAAAGAGCTCAACCTCAAGAGCATCCCCGCACTTCTGAACTACCTGCCGAAGTCCGCCCGCCGCGTCCCCACGCGACAGGACTCCGACCCCAGCGGCTTCTACTCGGTCCTCGGGATCGACGAGATCGACGCCAACGGCTTCATCACCTGGGGCGACGGAACCGTCGGCCAGGCCTACATCGTGGTCGGCTCTGCATCCGTCCTCGTGTTCGAGCAGGACCGCATCTCGATCCTCGATCGCGTCGACGCCTTCTGGCGCAAGATCGACACGACCGTCGAACTCATCTGGGTCACGACGAAGGAACCACAGCGCGTCTACCGCCAGCTCGCCAACCTCGAGCGCATCAACCGCGGCCTCGAGGTCCGAGACCCCGATCTGCAGGAGCTGATGGAAGAGCGGTACTCGATCCTCCGCGACTACGTCGGCGACTCCTTCACCTCGATCCACCAGTACGTGCTCATCAAGGCGGACAACCGCGAGGCGTTCCGGAAGGCGCAGGTCGTCCTGCAGGCCGAGGCCGAGGAATCGTCTCTGATGATGAAGCAGCTCACTCCTCTCAACGGCAACGAGGTCCAGGAGGTCCTTCGTTCCGTCTACACCGGCTCTCGCTGACGTTGACGCCGCGGCCGACCTCCCGACAGACGAGCACGAAGGACACGACGATGAACGCGAACACCCCACTGGACACCACCACCGCCTCTCCTTTCGGAGCAAGCAGTGGTGGATTCGCACGTCTGCGCGAGGCGACGAAGGAAGCCGAGATCGACAAGGCGCTCCAGGTGCTGGAGGAGTCCGCCACGGATGACGCGTTTGCGGGCATGACCCCGAAGGAGCGTCGCCTCGCCGAGCGCCAGCTCCGTCGCCTCAAGGGCAAGATGGAGGACTACCCGCACCTCATGGCGATCAAGCCCACCGAGGGCTACCTCTTCCGGAGTGACTACTTCCACGTCGACCGCGGTGTCGCGTGTGTTCTGGGCTTCTTCCACGACGATGCAGCCAAAGATGACTTCGGTGCGTTCTGGGGGATCAACAGAATCCCGGACGGCCTGGGTGACGGCGTGAGCGTCGTCGTTCTCGAGCAGGTGCGCCGAATGGGCCAGCAGTGGATCGACGACAAGACGGGCGACTCTGAGCGCCTGAACAAGCTCGACGCCGGCGAGAACGATGCGACCCTGTCCGCAAGGACGAAGCGCAAGGCCGCGAAGGTCCTGTCCGACGTCGAGATCGCGACCGACGAGCTCGCAGACGGGGCATCGTATCTTCACGTCCACAACCGCCTCCTCGTCCGAGCCGGGTCCCTTGATGCACTCGACGACGCCCTGGAGAAGGTTGCCCGTCTCTACGTCGATCGCTTCGGAACCCTGAACGTCGCCGCCTATCCAGGGGAGCAGCGCGCAGAGCTGTCCGGCCTCATGCGCAAGATGGACAAGAAGCGAGGCAGCGGCCAGCACTTCACGTCCGTCGAGTTCGCCGGCTCCCACTCACTGGTCACGAACGGTCTCAACGACCCCAGCGGCGAGTACGTCGGGTCCATGAAGGGCGACGTCAACAACTCCGCTGTGCTCTTCGACGTCAACGACTACTCCCACCATGTCGTGGTCGCCGATTCGTCGATGAACGACTACCTCGGTCGCGCCCACGTTCCCGACATGTGGGGGAGCAAGATCAGCCAGAGCGCTCTGCTCAACAACGGCCGCGTGGTGCATCTCGTCCTCGACGGTGCCGACCTGGACCGTCTCGGCCCCGCTCTTGAGGGCATCACGACGCGCCTGGACATGAGCACGGGCGACATCAACATGCTCGAGATGTTCGGAGATGTCGAGGACGAGCAGGCAATCTTCTCCGCGCACATCGAGAAGCTCGTCCTGATGACCGAGCAGGTGTACGAGGCGACGGACATGGATCGATCCATCATCCGAGGCACACTCGCCGACACCCTCACCACCTTCTACGTCGACAAGAACATGTGGGTCTTCAACGCCCCCGAGAACCGCAGTCGGCTGCGCATCGTCGGCATCCCTCACAACCAGGTGCCCCGTCTGCAGGATCTCGTTACCTCGTTCCAGACCGGCTACCGTGCCCTGGAGAGCCGCGAAGCCCGGGACCCCGAGATGCTCCACGCGTACAACGTGCTGCAGAAGGTCTACATGAACCTCCTCAACACCCAGGGTGACCTCTTCAACACCCACACGAGCGAGCGCATCGACGGCGTCGGCCAGGCGCGTCGCGTCATCTATGACTTCTCCAAGCTGCTCCACCGCGGTAAGGGGGTCGCGATGGCTCAGCTGGTGAACACGATCGGTTTCGCTGTCGACAACCTCTCCCTCGGTGACACGCTCGTCATCCATGGCACCGAGCACATCGACGATGCGGTGAAGAAGTACATGCAGTCGCAGCTGGACCGACTCTTCACTCGCGGCGGCCGCGTCGCGTACCTGTACAACTCGGCCGAGAAGATGCTGCTCGATTCGGCGTTCAACCGCTTCGACGACGCCAACTGGACCGTGCTCGGACCGATGACCGACACGACCGTCGCGGCGTATCAGAAGAAGCTCGGCCGCGACATCCCGCCGGACCTCGAGCACCTCATCACGCAGCGCGGTGAGTCACTGGCATACCTCCGTCGCGGAGTGACCAACGTGGTGTTCCACCTGGATCTCGCGCTCGGTGTCAATCCGGCTCGGGCGGCTCAGCGTGAAGCCATCGCAGAAACTCAGCGCCGCCAGAAGGAGTCCGCACGACCTGCCGCTACCCCCAAGGGTTACGTCACCCAGGAGCAGCACAACGAGACTCGGGCGCCGAAGGCCCTCCCCGGGATCACCCCCTTGGGACGGCCGGCGTCCCTGCAGCCGCAGCGGCGGATGGTGCCCACCCGATGAGTACTACGCAGACGATTCGAAACGACGAGCAAGGGATCCCGATGTCGGACATCACCACCTCCCCGGGGGCGCCGCGCAACCTCCTCACCTTCCTCCGCGAAGGACGAGCAGGGAACGCACCTGCGGTCGAGACTGCTCGGTCTCGGTTCTGGAGCTCGCGCCGGGTGATCGCCCTCGTGGCAGCTGTGATCTTCCCGCTCATCGCCGTACTCGGGCTGTTCGCCGCTCAGAGCGCGAACGCCGCTGACGAGGACGCGATGAAGTTCTCGTTCTACAAGGTCGCCTCGTCGACGACGGCGTTCTTCTCCACGGTGCAGGAGCCGGGAAGCACGGAAGCGGCATTCAGCCACGAGTGGGGCGTCCTTCTCCAAGACCCCGGTTCGGCCGGATCGCTCCTCGGATATGCCGACCCTGATTTCTCCAGCGTTTCCGGCTGGCTCATGTCCAAGCTCTCCGGCTCGTCTGATGCGATCGGCTACGAGACGCTGTTGGTCCGCGACGGCGAGGGCAACTTCTCCTCGTCCCGCTTCCAGGGCATGGTCGACTACGCGTACTTCGGAGCCGCGCTCAAGGGGATGGGGCTGGACAGCACCAGCACCGGACTCGCTCTGCCGATGATGAACTGGCTCGGCGGTGGTGTCGTCATGCTTCTGTTCATCCTCGGTGGTGCCGTGGACTTCGTGTTCAACGCCTTCGTCAACATCCTCGCCTTGCTCAACCCCTTCAAGCTCTTCTACGCAGGCGTCAACGCAATCAGCCCGACGCTCGCTGATGGCATGGTCGGCAACGGCACGCCCGACGTCGGTCCGCTCAGCGGTCTTGTCAGCTGGATCGGAGGCTGGTACCAGACGCTCGTCACCCTTTCCTGGACCGTCATGGTGCCGCTCTTCATCGCGGTGCTGATTTTCGGGCTGTTGATGTTCAAGAAGATGGATCGCGGCGGCGCGGTGAAGAAGCTCATCATCCGCCTCCTGTTCATCGGTCTGGGTCTTCCTCTGCTCGGCTCGATGTACACCGGGATGCTCACCTCGATGCAGGACGCCTCGAGCGAAGGAAACTCCGGTTCCGCGCGAGTGGTGATGAGCACCTATGTCGACTTCGAGAACTGGGCGCTGAAGAGCCGTCTCGCCGTGCCCGAGGGCGCCACCATTCAGTGGGACTCCTCGTCGAACACCCCGAGCGGCACCGCTCAGGCGAACGTGCGCAACACCGCTCTCGCGATCAACAACCAGACTCACAACCTGGGGCTGAAGGCGATCGTCGCCAGCGGGTCCTACGATGCAACCTGGTCGGCAGAGATCATGAGCAAGGACGGCAAGGCGATCGACGCCGCCACCGGCCCGGTGACCTTCATCAAGACGGTCGATCTCCTGGGTCGGTTCATGAGCGGTAAGCAGGTCTCGGCTGCGTCGTTCGAGACGATCGCAAAGGGTGACCTGTCGCAGTCTTCGTACTTCCAGAACCACGGCAACGACACCGTGAAGGCCTGGTTCGAGGATCTGACCAAGGGTGCCGGCGACCTCAACAAGTACAACCCGGTTCCGAACCCGCTGGTGTCTGTCCAGTCCGGTACTGGTCTGCGGGCTGGCGGCAACTCGTCGCTGCGCACGTTCACCACCGTCAACAACGGCTGCAAGTTCACCGGTACGCAGATCGTCACGAGCGACGGCGCACCACGATCGTGCAACCTGTCTCCTCTGGCGATGTACAACTACCTGAACACCGACTTCGACTCAACGTCGATGCGCATGTACTCGTCCTCGAACGTCGCCTCGGAGGCGACGCGGTCGATCCACAACTCCGTCAGCCAGGTCGGCACCGGAACGATGAGCTTCCTGTACTGGCTGAACTCGACCGTGCTTCTGGGCGCCTTCGTCCTCATCGGATTCGGTTACGCGTTCTCGATGCTGTTCGCCAGCATCCGGCGCTCGATCCAGACCGTCACAGCCATACCGTTCGCCGTGATGGGTGCGATGGCCGGAATCGCGAAGGTGATCGTCTACTCGATCGCGCTCATCCTCGAGGTGGTCGTGACGATCTTCATCTACAAACTCGTTCAGGAGTTCCTGACCTCGCTGCCGCAGATCATCGAGATGCCGTTCGCTGCGGTGCTCAGTAACGGAGCGGGCGGAGATCTCGCCGGGTTCGTCACGTTCCTCATGGCAGGGTGGGGCTTCTCGCTCGTCGTGACCCTGCTGTCGATCATCGGAGTCATCGCGTTCACGGTGATGGCGCTGCGCGTTCGCAAGACGTTCGTCAAGGCGATCGAGGAGGCGGTGACCAAGCTCGTCGAGAAGTTCATGGACACCCAGGTCGGCATCCCGGGCAACAGCGGCCTCGTTCCAGCGATGGCTGGCGGACTCGCCTCGGGTGCTGGTGCCGCCGCGGCGACTCAGATGCTGAACAAGGGCGGGAAGGGTGTCGTCGCGGCTTCCTCCTCGACGCCCGAGCGCGGACGCCCCGAGGGGATCTCGACGGCCGGCGGCGTGGCCCCCGGTGGACCCGCCGGACCTGAGGGCGCCATGGGTCAGCTCGAGATCACCAGCGGCCCCGATTCTGGAGCTGCAGGCAACGGCGACCCGGGAACCGACCCTGGGGCTCTTCCGGGCGGGTCATCGAGCGAGCTGACCATGATGTCCGAAGAAGTGTCCCTCGGTCGAGAGGTGCAGGCGAATGGCCTCTCCAAGCCCGGCGAGATCGCAGCCCCGCAGGTCGAGGGGGATGCTCTCAGCGACGCTTCTGCGTCGATCGACGAGTCGAACGCCGGATTGAAGGAGGCGAAGACGAAGAGGCTTGCAGCGGGCAAGGAGGGTGTCGAAGCCGTCGGTGACGGTGCTCTTGCGGTGGGTCGCGGCTTGACCGGTGATGCCCAAGGCGCGGCTGAGGACGGCGGCAAGGCTGTGCAGAAGGGTGGGTCGGCTGTTGCCGGCGACCAGGAGGCGAAGCACGCGAAGGCCGAGGCGACCAGGAGCTCGCTGGACAAGCCGAACACGAAGAACCTCAAGCAGGCCGAGAACGCACGCGCCATCTCGGCAGCGGGAGGCACAGTCGCAGGCGTCGCCGGTGCAACTCGAGGGGCTAAGGGCTCGTCGGGGACGACGCCGAGCAGCGGAGCAGCTGGAGCGAAGACCCCGGCCACCTCGAAGACCCCGGCCACCTCGAAGAGCGCGTCCACCTCGAAGGCGACAACTGCTACGAAGGCAGCGCCCACTTCGAAGGCGGCCACTTCCACGCGGAGTGCAGGAGCCTCTGCAGCATCGACGAAGCAGGGCTCTTCCGATCGCCCGTCTGCGGTCAAGACGGCTTCTGCCTCGAAGACGCCCACGCCTACTCGGACTGCAGGAACGTCTGCCACAGCGACGAAGCAGGCGCCGGCTTCGCGCCCATCGACGGGCAAGACTGCGGCCGCCACGAAGACCTCCACCCCCTCTCGGGGTGCAGGGTCGACATCTGCCCCCGCAAAGCAGTCTTCGCCCAGTCGGCAGGCTACGCCCACGCAGACTTCTGCACCTCGTACCGCAGCGCCGGTCAAGCAGGCTCCTCGTGGCGCAGCTCCCGTCAAGCAGGCTCCGCGTAATGCAGCGCCGGTGAAGCAGTCCACGAGGGGCGCGACGCCAGTACGACAGGCGCCGTCCTCGGCGGCTCCGGTGAGGCAGGCGCCGACGGGCACTTCGGCACCCGTGGTGACGACGCGTTCGCGGCCGGCTCCGGCGCCCCAAGCGCCGCGGGCACCACAGGTGTCACGGCCCGCTCAGGTCGCGGCGCCAGTGGTGCAGGCTCCGAAGGCAGCCCCCGTCGCTCCCACGCGAAACGCGCCCAGCCCCGCTCGGTCCGTGCGGGCCGATCGGACTCCTCGTCCGAAGGGCTCAGAGAGGCGGGATCGATCCGGCAGCTAGTCGGAATCCCTCGTGAACGAGAATCGGCTGGTGAGCTTCAACGCTTATCAGCCGATTCCCGTTTTTCACGCATTTATGAGCGTAAATGGGGTATGGTAATTCGCAGGGCATCGACCCCTAACCACCCACTCCCCAGCTAGAGCGAGGACACATGAGCACCACGGCCATCATCCAGAACGCAGGTGACGTCACAGACACCCCGGCCCTTCCCTTGGGCGCCTGGGACCTGGTCTCCTTCCTCACGAACACCACCGATTACGCCGGCTTCGTCGGTGGTGCCCTGGTCACCCTGCTGGGTCTGATCATCCTCATCGTCGCCGGCGTCTTCGTCACCAAGAAGCTCTTCGGCAACGGCCAGCAGCAGGAGAAGTCCTGGATCATGATCGCCGTGATGATCCTCCTCGGAGGCGCATTCTTCGGCGGCGGTCTCGCACTGATCCAGATGGTCGCCTCCGGTGGAGAGCAGACCATCAAGGAGCTCGGCGGCGGTTTCATCGTCCTGTCGGGCTACCTCGGACGCTGAGCGACACAGCTCACACAGAACGCGTGGATGCGGGGTCGGCGGCTAATGCCGTCGGCCCCGTTTCTCATCGATAGCAGCACCTCCACCCGCTCCAGACGACCACCCATCAGAGAGGCATCCCGACATGGGCATCAAGGATTCGATGAAGAACGTGAGCACGGCATTGCGCCTGGACTCCCATCACGGCATCGAGCGCTTCGGTGTCTTCGTCGCGGCGATCGCGGTGAGCTTCGTGCTCCTGTTCGGGTCGGCAGCGGTCTCATCGGTGACCAACCAGCAGGCGGACCTGGACAGCACCACCCTGTACACACCTACGTTCACCACATCCCGTACGCAGGTGTCGGGTGAGGTCAACGGCGTCTACGTCAACACCGATCGCACCCGAGCACTGCTCCTCATGCAGTTCAAGAGCACGAGCGTCATGTCGGCCAACGCCGAGAAGTACAAGGCGTATCTCACGGGCGCCACCTCCGATCTGAAGGACCAGCCTCTCAAGAGCGCGGTGACGGGTGAGATCGTCGTCTTCGGCTCCACGGGCTACATGGGGATGGTCATCGACAGCGATCGCCCGTTCGAACAGCAGATCCTCAATCTCACGATGCGCTCCAACTCCGAGCTCGTCTACAAGCCCGCTGATGCGCGAAAGCTCCGCGAGGATCTCGCTGGCCAGAAGACGTTCGCCGAGTTCGACCAGTGGCGACTGTACTTCAACCCCGGTGCGTCGGGTGCGACGGAAACTGCCGCCCTAGACGGCGACACCTTCGACGCAGGCGCGGTGTACGCCGACCTCGTCGTCGCGCCCCAGGAGGAAGAGGTTCGCGCGGACCTCGACGAACAGCTCGAGCAGATGAAGGTCGATCAGGCACGCATCGCCGAGTACACGGCTGAGGGTCGTCGTGTCAGTGTCGACGGCGTGCAGATGCAGCTCCCTGAACTTCCTGCACCGATTGCGGGTGACCAGGTCACCGGTGACGTCGCCAAGGACGACACACCCTCCACTCTCGAGCTGGACGCCGAATGGGTATCCAGCCGCGGGTTCAACTTCGACTGGCGAGACGGGAGCGTCGAAGAGGGCTACATCCGACACATCGTCCCCGAGGGAGACTCCTACGTCACCTACCTCGCCGACAAGGCCGCTGCAGGCAAGAGCGCGGAAGAAAGCAACGTTCGATCCAGCCAGCTGGAATGGCCACTGACCAACGGACGCCTGCTGACGGACTACGGCACGAGCGACAAGGCGATGCAGCCGCTGTTCGAGATCCGCAATGACCTCTCCCAGGCCATGGACGACTACTTCAAGCACAAGTCGACCTATCAGAACGAGACCCTGGCGAAGCTCGTCGAGCTAGAGGTCGACCTGGAGACGGTGCGCGCGAGCTCGTCCTCACGTACTGACGCCGAAGCGCTCTTCACCTACTGAATCCGTCACCTACCGCATCACGTATCCGACGAAAGGGCAGGCGATGTCTGACTCACCCCTCCGTGGCGCAGGTGGCGCAGGTGGCTTCGCCGCTCCTGGTCAGCCTGGGAATGCCGCTGTTCCGAACACCGAGCCTCCTGCTGGGGGTATCGCGCGGCGTCAACCGGCATCCAGCGAGCCGACCCGCGACAACGGCCAGCCTGGCGCACCGGCCGCACGCCCTGCAGCGGGAGAGCCCGCAGGCGGAAAGGACCCCGCACCGAAGCTCGGAGCGGGCGGAACGTCTGCGTCCGTGGATTCACTCGAGAAGGACGACACCAACGTTCTGCGCGGGGGAGTGGGGAAGGCAGCAGCTGTAGGTGCAGCCGTCCCTGCCGCGGCAACCGCCGGGCAGGCGCTCATCTTCATGATGTTCATCAACTGGCTCAAGGGCATCCTGATGAACCTCATGGCTCTGGCAGCCAACCTCTGGAACCTGGCCATGGGCCTTCTGCTCACGCTCGGGAAGACGGTCGTGGGCTCGATGCTCGCGGTCGGCACGGCCATAAGCACAGCGGTGGGCGGGGCAGTATCCGCCGTCGCGGCCGGGGCAATGTCTTTCGCCGCCGGCGGCCTCGTCGTCGCCATCGTCGTCACCACCGCGGTGACCATGATCGGGGAGAACATCTCGATCAAGGACTCGACGCTCGCCCAGTGCACGGTTGAGGCCGAGGCGGCACTCGAAGAGATCGATGGGTCTGAGGGGTCCGTCGACGTCCAGACCCGGGCGAACGCCGAGATGATCTACTCGGTGCTCAGCGCGTGGGGGATGCCCGACGAGAACATCGCAGGCATCATCGGCAACTGGGACGCGGAGTCGGGCATCGACCCCACCAGCGTCCAGAACCACTTCGATTCCCCGATGAGAATGTCGGAGGTGAAGCGCAGCGCTGCGTCGAACACGGATAACGGCATCGGTCTCGGGCAGTGGACGTTCGGTCGCAACTCCAACCTGCGCGCGTATGCAGACGGCCACAGCAAGGACTGGTGGACGCTCGAGATTCAGCTCGGCTTCATGCTCTCCGCGGCCGAAGGATCCGACGCCGGCGTGGTCAAGGACATGATCTCCACGTCCTATGGCACCCCGGCGGATGCCGCCGCACACTTCCACGACGCATGGGAGCGTTCCGCCGACACCGCCGCCATGGCGGCACGTCGCGGCACCTACGCGAACATGTGGATGGGGATGTTCAGCGGATGGACGTCGAACAAGGCGTTGGCCGACTCGATCCTCGCCCAGGCCGGTACCACTGTCTCTGGAGCGAACGGCGGCCGCGCCGAGGCCGTCCGTTCCGACTGCGTCGAGGTCGAGGAGGCTCCGGAGTGGGTCGCGGACGGCACGGCACCGGGCGCGTGGGGCGGATTCGAGAACGGCAAGATCCCCCAGAGCGCCCTCGCTCCGATCCCGTGGGCCCAGCTCGGCCCCGCGTACCTCCGCACGGACGCCGTCGAGGCCCTCGCTGAGCTGAACATCGAGTTCAAGGCTCAGTTCGGATACGACCTTGCGATCAACGATGCCTACCGTGACTACGCCGGGCAGGTCTACCAGCGCAATCGCTGGTGCTCACTGGGTAAGTGCCAGAACGCTGCTGTACCTGGCACCTCGAACCACGGCTGGGCCCTCGCTGTCGACATCGGCAACAAGAGCCACACCGTGCTCGGCTTCAATTCGCCCGAGTACATCTGGCTCAAGGCCAACGCCGGGAAGTACGGCTGGGTGCACCCGAAGTACATGGAGCCCGGCGGCAGCGGACCGTTTGAGGCCTGGCACTGGGAATTCTACGGCGTCGCATAAATTCCAGTTCAGAGGCTATTTCCGACTTCCTATCAACCACAAGTGTACGACGAATCGAAGGCAATCACCATGGCAGATGAGAAGAAGGGCCCCGCAACGCGCGAGAGCGTGGACGCGTGGTTCGCCGACCGACTCGAGGCGAATCGGCGCGCTCGAGAGACGAAGGTGACCCCGGAGGCCCTCCTCCGGGATCTGGGCGAGCGCAGGGAAGCGCGTAGCGATCGCCCTCGGTCCGCGATGTGGCGTGCCGTGCCGGCCATCCTTGGATGCGGATTCCTGCTCGCAGCCGGCGCGGTGGCCCTCGGAACGAACGGCGCCACGCAGACCTACGAGAGCGAGCATGCGAGCTATCTGCAGCAGATCGCAACGGCAGAGGTGGCGCTCGACGAAGTCGCCCTCCTTGAGCCCGGCACGCCCGAAGCTGCCGCCGCGCCCGCGATCGATGCGCAGTTCGCTGCCGCCGAGGAGGCCGGTCGCGCGGTGGCAGATCTTCAGCAGAGCTATGCGGAGATCCTGTTCGCAGGAAACGACGAGATTGCGGACGACAACGGCCCGCAGAAGGCGTACGAGAATGCGCTCGCCCACCAGAGCACCCTCGCTCCATTCTTCGCCGACCGGACATTCAAAGCCGATCGGGGCGACAGCCTCAGCGACACCGACATCGACCCCCGGTTCCCTTGGTACATCGGCTACGCGAGCGACGGGGTCACGATTCTTGCCCCGAGCACGTCCTCCTGGGCGTTGACTGCCGTCGCCCCGACTGACACCGTCGGAGTCCTCGAAGTCACCTGGCTCAACCGCGGAGGATCCGGCGAGCTCTATGCATGGGCGACGTCGGACTACTACGTGAGCGAGAACAAGTTCGGAGATCTGACCGTGGGCAAGACCACTCTGGGCGACCAGAGCGCAACCGAGCTGCAGCTCTCGAGGAAGTGACGACATGTCGACGATGAAGAAGCTGGCTTTCCCTCTATTCGGCGCCGCAGTGCTCGTGGCGACCAGCATCGTCGGAGGCTCGATCTCCGCGAGCCATTCGGCGCAGCTGGATTCCGACAAGGCGACCCTCGCCGGGATCCACGACGAGGTCACACAGGCCAAGGCGGAGGTGGACATCGCTGCCGAAGACACGGCCCTGGAGTTCTCTGGTGCCCAGCGCAACAGGGTCAAGGGGGACGAGGCGATCATCGAGGATCTCGCAGACCGAGCGCTGAGCTGGGACGATCACGCGGCCTACCAGGAAGCCCGAGCGAGCACGATGCGCACGTACGGTCTCACTGAGGACTCCGAATTCATGACCACATTCCTCCCGCCGGCGCCGGTGAATCTGGACAAGCAGGGAAACGAGTACCCCTACATCGACGCGGCGGGACTCAACTCCCGCGCTGCGGGCGTCACCGCGCGACTGCTCGGCGTCGACGGCACGGCGTACTCGTACATGGCGCTGGTCGATGTCGAGTCCACGTCGAGCGACGGGCTCGGAACAGCGTCGAACGTGGCGACCATCTTCCTCACGCTCGACAGCGACGGCCGGGTGACAGCCCTCTCGGGCTACGCGGCCACCTCGGCACCTGCGACGTCGAAGTAGCGTGCCGGAGGAGCGCTCTTCCGCGTGATTCCGCGGATCTCGACCTACATGGCGGGGTATCCCCATCCAGCGTCAAGTGATACGCTTTTGCTGATAGATGAGCAGAAAACGCGTTTCGCTTGGTAACTGGAGATCAGAATGACGTCGAAGAACACCGCCCGCACCGACACCCGTGCTCCCCGCTTCCGCGTTCCGCGCGGCAAGATCGGAGCTGCATCCGCTGTCGTGATCGCTCAGGCGGCCAGTCTGCTGGCGGTCATCGTGGTGTTCTACATCATCGCGTTCTTCGTAGCCGTTCGCGTCGTGCCCCTCACGATGGGTTTCGTGAAGGATGGCACCGGCGTGACCCTGGACATGCCGGTCGAGACGGTTGTGGCGGTGTGGATCGCCCCGTCGTTGTTCCTCCTTGGGCTGCTCTTCTGGCTCGTCGTCGTGGTGATGCGCAGCATCTGGAAGCTGCGCACAGCCCTCATGAGCACCGTGAAGGCGTGGGCTTTCGGGCGCGAGAGTGCCACTGTGACCCCGCTCGCTCCGGCGAAGAAGTCCGGTCGCCCGGCATCCTCGCCCTCCGCCAAGACCGCCTGAGACCCCCACTCGAATCGACGAGGAGACAGACATGAAAATCGCACCGCTCAAGGTCACCGACCCCTGGTACGGCCGCATCGTCAACAACGGGAACATCCACGCAGACGCTCTTTCTGGCGTTCCGATCGAGGGCCTGGTGGAGATGGAACTCATCGAGCTCCTCCACGGTGGTCCTGAACGCAACTACCGACCGTACCTCCACCTCCGCGGAGAGATGGTGCAGGTGACGCCGAGCGTCGCACTGCCCTACGGCGTGACCGAACTTCCCATGCGACAGGGATCTGGGGTCGCGATCGACGCGTTCTACGACTTCAACCAGGATCAGCTGGGCGTTCTCGTCAGCAAGGGGTACTTCACCGAGGCGTTCGAAGTTCCAGAGAACCTCGCCCACGCGGAGTGGGTGCTCCCTGGCACCGCGGACTTCCTCGTTGTCGCCCCCGACTACGCAGACGACGCCCCTCTGGTCTTCATGAACGTCCACGACGACACTCGTCTCGAACTCGATGAAGCGTCCAGCGGGTACGAGCTGACGGCGTACTTCCCTGACTACACACCTGCCGCGGAGAATGAGGCCACGCTGCAGAGCGGGCTGGACGAGGTCCCGCGCAGCGAGCGCACTTCGGACCTGTTCCGCGATGTCCAGTTCGAGGCGCACACCCCGATCGCAGAGTTCACCGCGCCGGAGATCCCACACGAGACCGACGCTCACCAGGCCGTTCCCGACGGCATCTTCAGTCGCCTCATGTCGGAGATCGAAGCGCGTGAGCCCGTGGCCCCTGTTGCCGAGCTCGAGGAGCCCGCACTGACGGAAGAGGCGCCGGCCGGAAGCGCCTGGGACACGTACCTGTCGAAGGTGGCCCCTGGCGTCGAACGCGCACTGACCGCACCGGTCGAATCCGACGACGATCTCGACCTCAGCCTCGACACGCTCAACTCCGAGGATGCGCCGGTCGACGAGTCTGCGGGAGAGGTTGATCTGGACGAGACGCCGACCGGCCTTCTCGACTTCTCCACGGTGGCGCCCCAGGTCGACCTCGTCCCCCTCAGCGAACAGATCGCTGAGGACGGCATCGACCACGAGGACGCTGCCGCAAAGCGCGCCGCCCGCATCCGCAACCAGATCGCCGCCGCCGAGTACGACGGCTCCTCCGAGGACGCACAGCCGGCGCTGTGATCTGTCCTCGGGCCTGAGGGCGTCAGCCCTGCAGGAGGGGGTTCGCATCCGGTAGCAGCCCGGTAGCGAACCCCCTTTCGTCATCACACCACCAGCGAACACAGGAGACAGAGCGTGGGACTGAAGCAGGACGTCATCATCGTCAACGAGTTCTCGGTCCCGCTGCCCTCTGGGAGCAAGAAGAAGGGCTCGCGGGGAGGAACTCCTGGCGACTACGTCACCCGGTACATGGCACGCGAGATGGCGACGGAGTCACTGGCGCCCATCCGCCAGAAGCGCACAGACGAGTTCATCACTCGGTACATGGCCCGCGAGAGCGCCACGGAGAGCCTCGAGGTGAAGTCTCCTCGCGCGCTGAAGCGGAAGATGTCTGCCGCGCAAGGCGACGCCGGCGTCGCTTTCGGATACGACTCGATTTCCCTCTCTCACGAGCAGCTGCAGTTCGCCAGTCGCGACATCCAACGCCTCTTCGACGAGGGGCACACCGTGATGAAGACGGTGATGAGCTTCGACCAGGAGTATCTCCGCAAGCACAAGATCATCCCCGAGGACTTCGTCTGCGAAAAGCGCGGCGACTACCGCGGGCATCTCGACCAGATGAAGCTGCGCCTGGCAATCATGCATGGGCTCGGCCGCATGAGCCGCGTGCTCTACGACGACCTCCGATACGTCGCCGTCATCCAGGTCGACACCGAGCACGTGCACTGCCACCTCGCGATGGTCGATGCCGGCCCGGGCACGCTCGCTCCTGATGGCACCCAGCGCGGCAAGATCACAGCGCGGGCCCGAAACATGCTTCGCCGTGGCGTGGACGGTTGGCTCGACGAGAACCAGTCCGTCCGCCACCTCGCCAGCGCCGTCGGATACGAGCGTCGCAACGTGACCACCTACGTCAAGCGCTGGGCCCACCAGCAGATGCTTCGCGAATCCCTCCCGCAGTTCCTGCTCGCCTGCCTGCCAGCCGATCGCAGACTGTGGCGTGCAGGGACGAATCATCACGCGATGAAGAAGCCCAACCGCATCGTGCATCAGCTGGTGCGGGAGGTCCTCGACCGTGACGGTTCACCCATGAACCAGGCCATGGTCGGGGTCCGCGAGTATGCGGACCACCGGCGGCGCAACGAAGGTCTCAGTGCACCTGAGTGGCGCAAGCTGGTCATGACGGGGGAGGAGCGGATCATCGAGCGCAGCGTCAACGCCGTGTATGCGATGCTGCGCCAGCTTCCTGACGACGCCCTGCAGGTCCGCACACCGATGCTGGACGCAATGGGCTTGGACTACGACGACCTCGCCAAGCGGGCGCACGACGACACCGAGGACGATCTGGTCGGCTTCGGCTTCCGGATGCGGTCATTCGCTTCACGGCTGGACCACCACACCGAGAAGCGAGAGCACTACCACGAGCAGGTCCGCGCCTGGGAGGCCGCGAACGCTCAGGGGAAGGCCGCTCCGTCATCACGCGCGGTCTACGAGATGTACCTCGAGGAAGAGGAGTACCACGCGAAGGTGGCGTCGAAGTATCGCCACTTCCTGTCCTTCACCCCACCATCGAACACCTGGTACCAGGGGTGGAGCGAGGTCGCAGAGTACGGCGAGCGGATCATCTCACTCGAGTCGATGCGCAGAGATCTCTCGCTCCGACGCATGAAGGACGAGGATGAGGCAGAGCGCATCGGCTTCGAGATCTACGGTCAGCACGGCGGACGGCACGTTGCGAACGGCAGCGATGCATCCGCGCGCATTCTCGAGGAGAGAGTCAGCCGCATGCGTGCCTCCTATGCCTCTCAGGTCGACGATCTTCGCGTGAGCCTCGCCGGGAAAGGCCTTCGCCTCGATCTTCAGACGGACCCGGCCACCGGGCGCGACGCGGCGGCGATCACCTCCGGTGCCGAGCACCCGTTCGAACAGGTGAAAGGTCTGGACCTCCATCACATGCGCTACGACTTCGCGGCCGATGTCGAGATCGGCCCGCGAACTCTCTCGGCGTTCATCGAGGCCGCGCGACGTCGCGCAGAGGCCGTAGAAGCAGCCGAGGAATACCTTGTCGCATCGGGGCAGCCCGAGGCCATCCAGGAGCTCCCCATCAGCGACGTTCGCAGCATGATCGCTCTCGCCTCGAGGATCCGACAGGCCGAGGAGCCGACGCTCCCCAGCGAAGTCGCCCAGCTTGCGCGACAGCGAGAGATCGTCCGCCGCAGCCGTACGGTGCAGCTTCACACAGACCTCGCAGAACGCCTGGACGAGCAGGTGCAGATCTCTGCCAGCCAACCGGTGTTCGAGGATCAGGAGCCCACGGACACCCCACTCACTAGCGATGAACTGACGTAGCTCATTTCCGTCGAGAAACGCAAATCTCACCGTATACGGTGTGTTACACGTTTTTCACTCGTAAATGAGTCCTTCTGTGCTACTCTCGAATCACTCGAGGGGGCATCTCGGGTGCGTTACCTCAACCACCTTTGGTCGATCGGAACATCACCATCGACCCGACGCACAACGGAGATACATCATGGTCAACCTCAAGTCTGAAGTCCACGGCAAGGGCGCAACGAAGGAAGTCAACCTCGTCGTTCTGGCCTACGACAACCGCGTCGCCAAGAAGGACGGCGTCGTCACCACGCGCTACCTCGACGCCCGCGTCCACCCCGGCGACCGCCGCGCCCCCGGCGACACGAACCTCGCTCTCGTGACCAAGGACGACCCCAAGGCGCCGGGCGGCAAGTCGAACTCCGCACGCTACTCGGCGAACCAGTTCGAGGCGATCAAGCAGGCCGCCGGCGACAACGTCACGGACCTCGTCGACCGCGACGGCACCGTCAGCGGCAAGATCTACGGCGTGAAGGCCGACCTGCTCATCAACAAGGGCGAGGTCGTCATCAACACGAAGACGCTCGACGGCCCCGGCCTGTCGATCGCCGACGAGAACGGCAAGGACATCCGCACACGGATCTTCGACTCGATGGCCGAGGCCAAGGCGGCGCGAGCAGCCGCCAAGGAAGCGGCCGCTGCCGAGAAGTCGGCTGCAGCCGAGGCTGAGGTCGATGCACCCGACGCCGCGCGCGAGCCGGTCCTCGTCGGTGCCGGCGCACCGGACGCCCCGGTGGCTTCGTCCGACCAGCCGGAGCTCGGCTAACCAAAACACGAAGGCCCCGTACCGGAGGATCACTCCCTCGGTGCGGGGCCTTCGTCGTCTGAGGAGGATGACGATGACACAGAGACCGACCACAGCAAGCAAAGGGCAGGACATGGCGATCGACTTCGAGAAGGATGAGCAGAAGCCCGAGCCGCGCAAGGAGCAGCGCGCTCAGAGCATCAGGACTCTTGCGCGCACGGCGCAGACGGCTCACCACATCGCCATGGCAACCGGGGCATTCGACGACGCGAAGTCGGGGCTGGGTCCCGCAACCGCCTTCGGCGCAGCCATCGAGGTCGGCGAATCTCTCGAGGCGGGCCTCGCCACTCCGTCCGTGGACGAGCGCATGGAGCGGTTCCCTGAGTTGCGAGGCGTGGAAGTCGCTTCAGGTGCCGCTTCGCGTTTCCCTGAGCTCGCCGAGGCTCCTCGACCTGCCTCCAGCAAGGAGACCGATGAGGAGGAGCTGGCGCGATGAGCGACGCCAAGAGGCGTGAGCTGTTCGTGGACACGGCATCGCCCCGCGTCAATCAGACCCCGTCGATCCCCACGTTGACACGAGCACCTCGGCGCCCCTGGAACGGGGTCGTGGGGGAGATTGTGAAGAAGTTCTCTCCCGACTATCAGGAGGCAGTTCGAGATGAGCAGGCTATACATACTCACCGAAGCATGAGTGCGCTGAATGTCGTATCCATGCTGAGGGAGCGAGAACTCCGCGAACGCCTCAGCATCACCACGACACGTGAGCGCATGGGGTCGTCCACTCCAGAGACGAAGGCCGCCGAAGCGGAGATCCTGCGACGTGAGGTTGACCTGAAGCTCGCAGAACTTGGGACGAACGACGTGGAGCGTGAGTACGTCGAACACGGGCTCCTCTCCTCGAGGAGAGACCTCCCCAGCCGCGAGGCAGACGAGTCCTGGTACGACAGCCAGATTGAAGCGATGGCGAGAGTGTCGCCTCTCGCAGCGCAAATGCGTTCCGATCATGCTCGACCGACGTTCGGTGATCTTGTCACCGCTCGGAAGAAGGTATCGCCGCCGGAACCGTCGGCGCCATCAGCGACTACGACCCCGAAGGTCGCCCGTCCGAGCCACCTCAGTCGATTCCCCGAGCTGCAAGGGGTAACTCTCGACCGCTCAGCATCATCGGACGCCTCGGCGACGTCTACGACAACTGAACGCGAGTACGACACCTGGTGACCGACGAGGGGCCGCTCATGCCGGGATCAACCCCCGATGGGCGGCCCTTTCTCATGCCCAGAACATACCTCCTCGTGCTACCATTTAGGCTCATAAACCAGCAGAAACGAGTGCATCATGCCGCTGCCTTCGACGGAGCTCAACACCCGGTACCCGACGTTGTCGAAGTACAGCGGGCCGCTGGCGGCCCCTGAGCGACAGATCGTCGGCCGCGACCGGGAGATCTCCCAGCTCATGGCGGCGATGAGCCGCCCCGAACTCTGCAACGCGCTGCTGCTGGCTCCTCCTGGATCCGGAAAGACGGCGCTCGTTCAGGCCGCATCCATCATCGACACCGCGAGGGACTACCTCGAGGTGGATCTCGCGAGGATGATCGCCGGCCTGTCCCACTCGGATGAGATGGCTGCGCAGCTCAAGACGCTCTTCGACGAGGCTGAGGAATATAGCCGCCAGGAAGCGCGGCAGCTGGTTCTCTTCATCGATGAGTTCCACCAGATCGTCCAGCTCAGTGCCGCCGCCGTCGAGGCTCTCAAGCCGGTGCTCGCCGCGTCGGGCGCCAGAGGCATTCGGGTCATCGCCGCAACGACGGACGAAGAATTCGATCAGTACGTCAAGCCGAACCAGCCGCTCGTGGAGCGTCTGCAGCGCATCATCGTGAGTCCTCCTGGAATGGCGACCACGATCGCGATCCTCAAGGGCATGGCAGCGCGATACGAGGTCGCCGATCAGATCTACGATGAGGGTCTCCTGCCCCTGATCTACGAGTACACCGAGCGCTACGTCCCCGCGGCGACCCAGCCACGGAAGTCGATCCTCGTCCTTGACTCGATGGTGGGCTGGCACCTGTCCACCGGGCGCAATCTCGACCGGAAGCTGCTGGCGGACGTCCTGCAGGAATCCGTGGGTGTCAACGTCGCCCTCGCAGTCGACGCCGCGAAGATCAAGTCGGACCTCGACAGCAAGGTCTTCAGCCAGCATTGGGCTACTCACATCGTCGCCCAGCGCCTTCAGCTGTGCGTCGCCGACCTCCACGACAAGACCAAGCCCGCCTCCTCGTTCCTGTTCGCCGGGTCGACGGGTGTCGGCAAGTCGGAGCTGACCAAGCAGTTGGCGCAGCTCATGTTCGGCGATGCCCGCAAGCACCTGATCCGGTTCGACATGACCGAGTACGCCCGAGACGAATCCCTCGATCTGTTCCGCACGGAGCTCACCAGTCGGGTATGGCACACGAGTCACGCCGTCGTTCTCTTGGACGAGGTCGAGAAGGCATCCGCGATGGTCAACCGACTGCTCCTGCAGGTGCTCGACGACGGTCGCCTCTCAGACGCGAACGGTCGCCAGGTGTCCTTCCTGAACACGTACATCGTGATGACGACGAACGCCGGCGCGGAGATCTTCAAGACCATCGCTCAGTACAGCCCGGACGCGACCGGGTCGGGCCAGTTCATGAAGGACAAGATGAAGGAGATCACCCGCTCCATCACTCAGACCCAGGCTCAGAACCGGTTCCCTCCGGAGCTCCTCGGGCGTATTGACGCGATCGTTCCCTTCCAGCCCCTCGCGCGCGAGACGCAGCGGCAGATCATCCACAACAAGCTCGCCGGCGTCGTCCAGGAGGTGCTCACCAAGCACGGAGTGATGACGACGATGGATGAGCGCGTCCTGGAGTACCTCGTCGAGGACAAGGCCGACACCGACGCAGAAGCCGGTGGTGCGCGAGCTGCGGTTCGCCTGCTGACATCTGATGTGACGACGCAGATCGCGACGTTCATCAATGCGCACCCGAAGGTGCGCGCCATCCATGTCGAGGTCGAGGGTGAACTGCGATCCGAGAACAAGAGCCTTCGCGAGAGCAGCGCTGAGGTCGTGGTGAAGCTGCCGATACTGCGCGCTGGCACTACGGTCTAATCTGTCGTTTTTCCTGGTTTATGCGCGAATCTGTCTGTTAGACTCATTCCTGAGAAGATCAGGAAAGGACGTTGACCATGGCATTGTCTTTCGGTCGCAAGAAAGATCAGAGCGCAGCTCCGAAGAAGAAGAAGCGGAAGGAAGCGTCGCTCTCCGACGTCGTACAGGAGAGCACTCTCGGTGCCGCCGTCGACGTCCTCAAGCGCAACCAGAACTTCGCACTGCCCAACGGCACCGCGTGGATAGGGCTCCTGCTCAACGCCGACAGCATCGGTGGGCTGAGCACCAAGAACAAGAACGATGCGGTCAAGGGTTCGATCATCGAACTCATCACCGCAGACAAGATCGAGGTCGTCGCCACGAAGGCGATGCTCGAGGAGAACTACCTGGCGATCATCCCGACCCCGGGGACGCTGGCCCGGCTCAGCGGCTTCCAGCTCCTCATGGACGCTCCGTACCACTGGGCGATCCTGCTTGAGGGCAAGGACCCCGAGACCGGCGAGGACGTTCTGCTCGCTGACACCCTGAGCGACGAGGCGCAGAGCCGTGCGACGGTCGCACAGGCGACATCCATCTCCACCGGTGAGCTCAAGCTCTCCGAGGTCGTTCCGCAGGCCTGGAATTGGGCCTCGGGTCAGCGTTCTGCTGCCACCCCCGCACAGTCGGAGTTCGATCTCATCGTCAGCGGAGCCCCCGCGGCAACGGCTGCGGTCGGTGCCCAGGGCGGCACGTCGACCCTCACCGTGGAGGCGGACCCGCTGGCCGAGGCCTTTGGCACGAGCGATTCGACCCAGTCCACGTTCGACTTCAACAGCGCCGACAGCGAGATCTCTTTCGACGCGGCCACGGGCGTCGTGGATGACGAGCCGGATCTGTCGATCAACTTCGATGCGTTCGAGTCGCAGTTCAGCAACCAGGACACCGCGATCGCGCCCGATGAGACCCCCTCCGAGGTGGACCTGTCCTGGCAGAGCGACGACTTCCCCGCGGAGCCCGAGGATGAGTCGGACGCAGACGCCTACGTCCAGTACGTGGTCGAGAACGCCAATCGCGTGGTCGACGAGGAGGAAGTACGCGACACCATCGTCCGCCGATTCCTCAGCGACGATCTCGCTCTCGTCGTGGACACCGAAGAGTTCGACCGGGTCTTCGACAGCGAGGCTGAGGCGATTCTCCTCGAGATCCCCGACGAGCAGTCGGACTGGCTCGGTCAGCAGGTGGGACAGCTCAGCCGCCAGGCGAACGCCGAACTGGCTCAGCTCCATCGCGATCACCAGGACGAGCTGCGCGAGCGGTTCGTTGAGATCAGCGCTCACCACGTCGAGCAGACGATCAGCCTGCTGTCCACCGACAGCCCGGGTTCGCGATTCCACGCTCTGATGGAAGGCGCGAAGAAGGACTTCGAAGCCGATCGCGAGAAGACCCCGGCGGAGCTCGCCGAGCAGCGCCGCGAACTCATGGCACGCTTCGACGCGCAGGCCCAGAGCCGCGCAGAACAGGCGGCTGCACACGCCCGCGCCACGTACGAGGACAAGCACCGTCCGAAGCTCGAGCGCGACATCGCCGAGCTGGGACGTGAACTCGACCGACGTGTCGAGGAGAAGTACAGCCACAACAAGGCGACGGTGCTGGAGATGCGCCGTCGCGAGGCGAACACGCGCATGGAGATCGGCACCAACCGCATCTTCGAAGATCTGCGGGAGGTGCACGGCACCCAGCGCGAGGAGCAGCGTGCTCTGCTCAGCGAGTGGAACCACCGCCTGATCAAGGTCATCGACGAGAACCGCGCGAACGACATCGCCCGCGCCATGGTGCTCGCGGAGCAGCTCGCTCGGAGCAACGATCTCGCCCACGCTCGAGAGCAGCACGAGATCGAGAAGCGCCAGATGCGCGAGGACAACGAGGCACGTGAGGCGCGCCTCACGTCGGAGCTGCGCCGTCAGGGCGAAGAGGCTGCCCGAGAGCTTGAGACCCGTCGTCGCGAGTTCGAGACCACCCTCACGCTGGAGAAGGAGCGCACCCAGGCGGGAAGCGTTCTCGCCGAGCAGCTGCGCCAGCAGAATGCAGAGCTGGCAGGCGAGTTCCAGCGCACGTACGACTCGCGCATCTCTGAGCTCGAATCGGCCAAGGGATCGGCCGAGACGCAGCTCAAGCAGCAGAACCGCATGCACAAGCACTCGATGCGCGTCATCGCGGTTCTCGCGGTGGTTCTGCTCCTCGCCGGCGTCGCTGTCGGAGCAATCGTCGGCTGGTCGTTCGCACAGCAGCAGATCGCCTCGATCGAACCCGCCGCCTTCGCGGCGTTCACTTCGATCGTCACCTGACCGGTGGTGCGATCGGTCTCCTGATCTCCCCGGTCGCACCGCCTATTTCCTCAGCGGGGCACGTCGCCATCACAGGTGCCGTGCCCCGCATTCTCGCTACACCAACAGGGAGTCTCCGTGACGAAGAACCCGAGCCACCCGAAAGCCAGCAACTGGGACAAGATCTCCGCTCGCAAGGCGGACCAGACGCTGAAGAACAGGGATGTCTACGAGAGCCAGCAACTGGATCGCTCGAAGATCGACCCTCTCCTGACGAAGACCGGCCGCACTTGGGCGTCTGCCATCATCGGAACGATCACCGCGATCCTGGCGTGGTTCGTCCTGTCGGCATTCGGCCTCATCATGGCGTTGCTCGGCCCTGCTGCGGGCGGCGACTCCAACCTGTCCGGGCAGTCGAAGTTCTACGAGATCCAGCAGGTCAACGGCTCATCGGTCTTCCACTGCTACCAGATCCTCGATGCTGACGGCTCGGCGCTAGAGGGCACTCCGTGCTACAAGACCGAGCTCGAGGCGGTCCAGAACCCGCCGACATGGTGGGTGGAGCGCAACGACGCCGGAGAGTCGACGGACGGCAGCGGATCAGAGGTGACCGCATCACCCAATGACTACTTCGGGCAGCTCCTGAGCTTCGACCTGCTCAAGGCAGGCCTCTCGCTGCTCACTGGTTTCGCCGTCTTCGGCATCGTCCACTCGCTGCTGATGCGCAACCTCGACGCCCAGAACCTGATGAACGACACCTCGGACATCAACCAGCACACCGGAGACCAGCAGATCGCCCTGCCGCAGGAGGTCATGCGGAAGTTCGACTGGTTCCCTGACGCCGGCGCACACTCCGACGTCCAGTTCAGCTCGATGATCAGCCACGTAATGCTCACTAACAAGGGGCTGAAGAAGATCGAGGCCTCCGTCTTCGCCGACAAGGACATGCTCGACGAAGACGGCGACGTGGAGTACATCAAGGGCGAGATCCTGCGAGACGACGACGACAACGCCATCACGAGGACAGTTCCTCTCATCGACGAGGAGTTCGGCGACGCGCTCTTCGAGGCCTCCGGTGTGCCGGCCGGCAAGAAGTTCCGCAAGCGATTCGACGCGACCTCCGTCCCGTACAACCCTGACGGCAAGAACCGCGAGAAGCTGGGGCAGTACGCCACCGTCGCGGACCTGATCAACAGCGACTGGACGCTTCCGGAGTACGAAGTGCAGCGCCCGGGCGGCGCCTATCTGGTCGACACCGCCCCTGTGAACACGATGGTGCTGGCGATCACGCGTGGTGGAAAGGGTCAGGGGTACATCGAGCCCGTCATCGATATGTGGCTGCGCGAACGCCGCCCCAGCAACATGGTCATCAACGACCCCAAGGGCGAGCTGCTCGTGAAGAACTACGTCCGAGCAACGATGCGCGGATACCAGGTGACGCAGTTCAACCTGATCAATGCGATGAAGACCGACATCTACAACCCGCTGGGTATGGCAGCGGATGCCGCCCGCGAGGGCGATGCCCCGAAGTGCGCTCTCTACGTCGAGAACATCGCCGACGTGTTCTTCCCGCTCGATGGTGGAGAGGACCCGGTGTGGCCGAACGCCGCCAACAACGCGTTCAAGCGTGCCTCCTACGGTCTCATCGACTACTACCTTGAAGAGGAGCGCGAGCTGCGCGCCTACGCCGCCCGCACGAACATGGACCCGAAGGTGCTCGAGCGCAGACTCGACGAGATGTGGGGCAAGGTCACGCTCTACAACTGCTATCAGCTGTTCGTGCAACTGACGGCGAAGAAGATGAAGAACCCGCTCAAGGTGCTCGAGGGCCGAGTGAAGCAGGGTGAGTTCGGCAACCCGCAGGAGCCCAGCGAGTTCGACGACGAGGCCTACGAGGCCGAGCGTGAGATCGTGATGAGGAAGGCCTTCCTCTGGGACGACAAGGACGAGCTGGACATGCTCACGCTCTACTTCAACGCGACACAGGCCCTCCCGAGAAACGCAATGCGCACTCTCGTGAGCAACGCCGACAACGCTCTGCGCGCAATGGGCGGGGCCGAGAAGATGCTCGCGTCCGTGTACGGCATCGCCATCACCGCGATGAGCTTCTTCACCGACCCCACGATCTCGACTCTGACCTCCGGCGCACCCTCGCAGAACACCGACCTCGGAGGGCTCTCCTTCCCCCGGCGCATGGGTGTGCGATTCGGCATGAACTACCTCAAGCGCGATCACCTGATCGGCATGCAGGTTCGCTGGAACGCGTACGGCGATTCCCAGTTCACGACTCCTCTCGGTGAGGAGTTCGAACACGAGGACATCGTGTCTCGAGAGGGGTGGGCCCGCTACTACTTCAAGGGCAAGTTCGCCACCGACGTCGCGTTCCTCCGCCTGCAGGTGCTGAACCCGAGCACGGGCATGCTCGTGCGGGAGTTCTTCTTCCGCTTCACGAAGGACTACCAGACCTCGCTCAACGGCCGGTACTTCATCAAGGACCCGATCTCCGGGGAGAAGATCGTCAAGAACGGCATCCTCGTCGAGCTGCGTCGCAACTCCGCGACAGGCGTCTACGAGCAGGGTCACACCACGTACGAGCAGGAGCGACTGGTCAACGTCTCGTTCGCGATGCCGGACAAGGAGATGGGTCAGGCGCAGGCCATCGTGTCGACGATGGTTCGCTACAGCGAGAAGCCGAAGGCCGTGTTCCTGGTCACGCCGCCGCACCTGATGAAGTACGCCAAGCTGATCCTGATCCTCGTCAAGCAGCTCGTGGACCTGAACTTCGACAAGTCGTACATGACCAAGAGCGATCAGAAGCCGCTCTACAAGACGCGGTTCATGCTCGACGAGCTGGGAAACCTCCAGTCCGAAGGGCACGGTATCGCCGGCTTCGAGACGATGCTGTCCATCGGCCTCGGACAGGACCAGCAGTTCACGATCATCCTGCAGACGCTGCAGCAGCTCCGGGACGTCTACGGGGAGTCCGTGGACAAGATCGTTCAGGGCAACACCTCCAACATCGTGTTCCTGAAGTCGACGGATGACGCGATGATCGAGACCCTGTCGAAGATGTCGGGCACCCGCCACAACGTCTACCGCGACTCGAAGACCGTGACCAAGGACACCGAGCGGATCATCAAGAACATCAATGTCGAGGGCAAGGTCTCGTACACGATGTCCGTCAAGGAGGAGCCGGTGATCTCCTACAACGACCTCGCGTACCTCTCTGAGCGCAACAGCATCGTGCTCCGCGCGGGTGATTCACCGGTGTGGAACCGCAACGAGACGATCCTGCCGATGTCGTGGCGACTGTTCAAGGACACCATCATCCACCCCGGTCACGAGTACACGCTGCAGACCATCCCGACGCTCAGCTCCGCTCTCGACTTCGATGTGCGACTGAACCAGCCTGACTTCGAGAAGATGCTCGCCAAGCGCATGCTCCAGGCGGAGGCCGCCGTGGACAGCACCGCGGTGTACAAGGCCGCGTACGAGTACGAGGACGTGGACATCGCTCGCCTCGATCCCGACGTGTACAGCGACGAGGTCATGGAGATCGTCGATGCGGCGATGCGCGAGGTCATCGCGGACGAGTTGGGACTGGACGCCGATGACGTCGACCTCGAGGACGCCCCGGAGGGGTTCTACGAGAACGACAACTGGGAGGAGGACTACGAGATGCAGAGCGCCGTACAGAGCGCTCAGGTGAACGCAGCGGATCGCCAGCAGCTCCGGTACGCAGGTGGTCAGATCAGCCGCGAGATGCTCGTGCGCGCAGATGGAAAGGCACTGCTGAACCCTCTCGATCGCGAGATCATCGAGGCATACCGCGCAGCCCGTGCCTACATGGAGCGCGACTCTGTGCACTTCAGCGTCGGCGCCGGCGGGTCCCTCCGTTCGGTCGATCGTGGCACGCTCTACCTGCAGAAGCGTGACGAGTCCGACTCGCTCAAGCAACTGACGGCGGCCGCCCAGGACGACACGACCCGGGTGTACTCCGAGGGCGATCTGTCGGAGCTTGGCGGCTACGAGGTCACGGGGGAGTTCTACGAGTACCTCGCCTCGCTGGAGAGCTGGAGGGATATCGCTGGTGGCGAGTTCGAGCGCGCAATGATGCTGGCGATGCGCGATCAGGCTGGCAACTAGCTCGAAGCCCGTGAGGCGTATCTGGCCCCTTCGCACACAGTGCGGAGGGGCCATTTTCGTGCGTTCGTCCCCATCTTGAGCCGCACCCCTCGAAAACGTCAAAATCCCTGATTTATGAGTGAAAATGTCGATTCTGCTCGATAGGATGAGAGCAACCAATCACCGAGGCCGGCTGGACCGGCCTGACGAAAGAGAGAATCCGTGGATCCTCGAAGCCCGGGTATGCGTCGCTACCTGTACGAGCACCTTTTCCAGCAGACGATCGAGCGCACGCAGGACGCGACCGGGAAGATCATCATGGTCTCCGCCGCGCGTGATCTGCGCGCGAAGGTCGAGCAGAAGCTGAATGCGCAGCAGCTGTCGATGGGGAGCGCCGATCTCGGCATTCCCCCTGTGCTGTCCGCCATCGAGCAGACGATGCAGGAGAACGTTGCCGGATACCCCGGCATCTTCACCGATGCCACCTCCGCATCCCCCGCGTACGTCCAGATGCAGACGTCCTTCTTCGACATGGCGGGATTCTCTCGGCGTGCGCAGGACGGCTCTGTCATTCAGCCGTCCCCGGGCAAGGCGGGCGCCCGCCTCCCCATCTCCCCGTACGACCCGCGTTGGGCAGTACGCAGCTCGATCAAGCAGGCCGGGTCCCGGGTGCGCTACATCCTCGACGAGGACGTAGCCCAGCTCGCGGGCGGCCACGCCGATCGGATCTCCGAGCTGCGCACACAGGATCTCCACGTCTACTCGATTGACGAGGACGGACAGGCCGTCGAGGCGGGGGAAGCCTTCAGCTACGACGACCTCAGCGGTATGACCGAGCTCATGGGGTACATGAGCGAGCAGGAGTACCGCCACGTTCGCGACTGGGTGATCGACGGCGCTCGAGGTCAGGACGGGCAGATCCGCCCGGGCCGATACATGAGCGCGGAGGCGCTGCAGCGCTCGACGGCGATCCTCGACGATCTGCGCAGCCAGGGCATCGGGTACACCGTTCGACGCGACCGCAACCAGGGTCAGATCAAGGCGGAGATCACCGGGACAAAGATCGCGGTCCGACTGACTGAACCGCGCACTCAGGAGCACTTCGTTGGACGCGTCTACGACGACGGCGTCTCGACCTGGTTCACCACCAACGTCAAGGTGGACGGCTCTCAGGCCCAGGCGGCGTACACGCCCACGGCGGCCGAGGCAGTGGACCTGTTGCGCATCGCACTGGGAAAGCCCGTCCAGCGGGCCGACGGCAAGGGTCTCGTCGGTGAGCGCGGCACTCACACGGTCACGGAGTGGAGCAAGGCCGATCGCCGCCGCGTCCCCGTGGAGGTGCAGGACTCCTACTTCACCAAGAACGACCGCTCCTCCATGGCGGTGTACGGAGACCTCCTGATCGACGGCAAGATCCCGGAGGAGGGCGCCAAGGTGCTCATCCGCCGCTCGGCGCAGGCGCGAACCGCCACGGCGCAGTTCTTCCTCGACGCCGAACGCGGAGAGGCGTACCTCCGCGAGTCGGTGGACAGCGCGCGCGAGAACCTCGCAGCCGCCCTCGAGGTCGACCGCCTGGTGAACGACTTCAACGAGCACGCCGAGCTGGCCTCGACGGGGGAGTGGTTCCCCGAGTTCGCCGGCGACGCGGAGATCGCGTCGATTCAGCGTTCGTACTGGGATGTCCTCCGCGGCGCGCAGACGACCCTCCTGCGTTCGGGTGCCACCGAAGAGCAGTACCAGGAGAAGGTCGGCGTCATCGGCGAGCTGCAGGTCGACACCGACACCGCCCGCACCACGCACGACATGCTGGTGCGCGATCTCGCATACGTCGGATCTGCCGAGCAGAAGGTCCGCGACCATGCCGATGACGTCATTGACGAGCTGATCGGCAGCTACGACCAGCATGACCTCACGCTCGCCGACGGCGAGGTCGTCGTCCGCCGATTCGACCCGGTGCGCGTGGCCAAGCACATGACGAGCGAGTTCGGCGCATGGCGCAACAACGCTGACATCATCGCCGCGCTGCGGGTCACCGGCATCGACGGTGACGAGATGATGGGTTCGAGCTTCTACGCCAGCGCGGTCAAGGACAAGCTCGTGCAGTTCGACGAGAGCACTGCCGTCGAACCGAACATGCACGAGGACGCCTTCGTCAGCCAGATGGGCACGATGATCGGTGAGTCCATCGAGCGCAATGGCGGTCGGGTCATCAGCCTGGCGATCGACGAGCACGGCATCGCTTCCTGGGAGGCCGAGCGCCTCAGCCGCACGGGCGTCGCGGAGACGGTGAAGGGTCAGATCGGTCAGCTGTTCGGCCGAGGCGAGCATGGCGAGGTCGTCACGCGTTTCGCGGGAGGCGAGAACTACCTCTTCGTCCCCGGCTACGAAGCCCGCATCACCTCCCAGCGCGCCGGCGAAGACCTGAGCGTCGAGGAGCGGACCATCCTGCGTGGGTACGAGCAGATCATGGGCGACCAGATCGAGTACCAGATCGCCAACGACATGCTGGTGATGCGCACGGAGGTGGGTGAGCCGACCTCCCTGAACGGCGTCTACCGCCGCCTCTACGACTCCCGTCACGAGGTCGACTACATCGAGCGCGCCGCAGAGGAGGGGCTCGAGCAGCACATCGTCGACGCCATCCTCGCCACCGAGGCGCGTCGCGTCCGCTACCCGAGCGAGATCGCATCGGGATCGACCGTGCACGCCGCATGGCGTGCGGAGAACTCCAGCCAGGCATCCGACCCGGCCAACGACAACCGCCACGACGCATGGATCCTCACCGGCGGCCGCAACATGGCCATCATGACGGAAGAGGCCGACGGCTTCTTCGACCCGGTGATGACCAACGGCGCTGTCTACCAGGGAATCACTCGCTACATGGTCGAGGGCGCTCGCGTGGACGCAGCCTCGGGGCGGATCATCCAGAGCGACGACGTCGAGGACCGTGCGCCGCTGATGAAGCTGTCCGAGACGGAGTTCATGAAGTACGACCCGTACGACCGTCAGCAGATGTCGGCGTCCAACCTGCTCAACGCCGCAGCGGTCACCGAGCCGGTGGGCGTGGCGATGATGACCTTCGGCGGCTGGACGGCCGATGACCCGATGGTCGTCAGCAAGGAGTTCGCCGAGAAGCACGCGATCCGCGGCGCCGACGGCAACCCCCGCGCTCTCGTCCCGGGCGACAAGCTCAGCGACATGCACGGCAACAAGGGCGTCATTTCCCTCATCGTCGACCGCTCGCAGAGCCTGCTCGAGTACGCCGAGGACGAGAGCATGATGTGGGCCCTCGAGGCGTTCAAGGAGAACCCCGAACTGGACGTGGTCATGAGCCCGTTCTCCGCGGTGTCTCGCTTCAACGGCGGTACGGCTCGCGAGCTCATGCAGGATCCGGCCGATCTGCACGTCCCCGGTCGGGGAATTCACGCAGATGCGATGGGCAAGATGCGCCTGGTGGTCACCCACAAGGACGTCGAGCGAGGCACGCGGGTGTACGACGAGGCCGCACTCCGCGAGGGCCGCGGTCGCAAGGCGTCCAGCCAGCTGGCTTGGGCGCTGGGCTCCCAGGGTGCGGATCAGGTGATGGCCGAGTTCTACGGACCGAACAACTCGGCCGTGGCCAACTTCCGCGAGATGCTCGTCACGATGGGTCTGGACCTTGAGCCCGACGGCACGATGCGCGTCGGGTACGACGACATGGCCGAGGGGGCGGAGCGTCAGCTCTTCCAGATGCCCGAGCTCGCCGTCACCGCCCGGGGCACTCTGAACGCGAACAAGATGAAGGCCGACTTCGGTCAGCTCATCGGCGATCGCGGTGGAGATCTCGAACTCCCCTTCCCGCTGAAGTTCCCGACCGGCCAGCTGATTCCGAAGGCGACCGACAGCACGTGGAAGCTGCCTGTGATGAGCTCCCACCTGCGCAGCGGCCAGGACCTCAGCGACGGACAGAGCACGGCGCACGACTACACGAACCAGTACCTGGCCGTGCACGAGATGGCGTCGCGATACCGCTTTGCGAAGGACTTCCTCGCGACCAACCGGCCCATTCTCGAGCACAAGAAGATCAGCGACCTCGAGGACACTATCGCCGAGATGCCCCGTCGCGCGCAGGCCGCGTTCGACACGATCACCGAGGACCTGAAGCAGAAGCGTTTCTCCGGCCGGCGGAACATCTTCAAGGAAGGGCTGATGTCCTCCCGTCTTCCCAACTCGGCGACCGCGGTGTGGACGAGCGACCCCCGTCTGGACGCAGACCAGGTGGCCGTCGGCCCGGCTATGGCTGAGGCGCTCGGTCTGGAGAACGACGACTACGCGCTGATCTGGCGCGACCCGGTGCTCCGGGATGCTGGAGTGCGATACATGCGGGTGAAGGTCGACGAGCGCCTCACCGGCGTGGCCATCAACCCGGTCATGGACAAGTCCTTCGACGGCGACTTCGACGGCGACTCGGTGGCCGTTGTTCGCCTGACCAGCGACGCTGCTCGTCAGCAGGCCCTGGAGAAGCTCACCATCGAGGCCAACCTGCTGGACCTCGGTCAGGTTGGCGACGACGGACTGCACCCCCTGGCGATGCAGGACTCGCTGGACGTCAAGGTCGCACAGCACGTCGACCCCGAGCTGACGGAGCGCTTCGCCGCGATCCGGATGCGCGCGAACGAGATCCAGAGCGACCTCGACGCCGGCGACATCGACGACTTCGATGCATGGGAGCAGCGCCACGCCATCGTCGGAGAGGTCAGCGACTACTACCGCGATGCGATGAAGGGGCAGTACGGAGACGCCATCCTGCGATTCGGAGACGCCGGCGACCACGTGAAGAGCGTGATCGAGGCGTGCATCGACACCGGCGCCAAGGGCTCGATGTCGAAGATCGGCGACTACTGCCGTCACCTCGGTGTCGACCCCGTCACCATGGCGGATCTCGGCGACACCCAGCACACCCGCGATGAGGACGAGGGTGTCATGATGGCGACCGCGGTGAAGTCGCACGGAACGGGCATCGCTGGGGCCTTCTCACAGCGCGGCGTGAAGGCGCTGCGCAACGTGGAGCTGAAGGCCGTGCTCGAGCTGACCTACCCGGTCACGCAGTCCGTCCTCCAGGCAAAGCACGACCCGGAGGAGGCTCGTCAGAAGTACAACATGCTCATGGGGCCCGCCCGGGCGCTGTGGAAGGGACGCAAGCTCGAAGCGGTTGCGGGCGACAACGGTCAGCGCGAATGGGCTGTCGTCCGCGACGATAAGGGTCGTGAGGTGCAGGCCGACGCCGAGACCTGGAAGAACCAGTTCGTCGAGCTCTACACGGCGAAGGACGGCCTGAACGTCTCGGTGAACACCGAGAACGTGGAGAAGGTCGCGGCCGCTCTCACCGGCCCGGATGGACGGATCATCGACATCGAGGACACGGACGCTCCTTCCCTGCAGAACACCGGATCCACGATGGACCGCCTCGCATACGGGGGCACGTTCACCGATGTGTTCGCTGCGGCAGAGCGCCGCGAGAACATCTTCGCCGGCACCGAGAACTCGCACTTCGCCCCGTACGCGGTGCGACGCAACCAGCGGGCGATCGCCGAGTGGGAGAAGGCAGCGGAGGAGGGGTTGCAGATCGCAGCCCCGGACGTCGCCGTTCTCACCAACCGCGATGTGCTCGCCGCTCACGATCCGCGGGCGCGCTCGCGAGGCGCAGGTCGGACGTCCCCGGTAGCCACGGCGGTGCGTGCGCCGCGGCCGCGTCTCCGCCCCGAGCTCGTCACCGCGGACGCGAGTCCTGTCGTCGAATCGGATGGATTCCAGCCGTAGGACGTAGAAGAAAAGAACCCCGCCCCGGTCATCCCGGGGCGGGGTTCTTTGCGTGGGACCAGACTGACCCGGCGATTCATATTCGCTTATTTATGAGGGGAAACGGTAGAATCAGGCCATAAATGAGGATATTCGCAGCCTGCGAGATTCTTCGCCCGTAGGCCGTCAGGCCTCAACACGACCAGAGGACGTAGTGATGGCTGATCCGAAACGCACGCTGAACATCCCGATGTACGACCTTCAGGATGAACCCGCTGGGAGCAGTTATCAGGATGACGACGTCATCGATGTCGAGGTCATCTCCGATGGGCCGTCGTTCTCGGAGCGTCTGCGCGAGAGGGCGCGTGGTGGGGCTGACTTCGTGTCGGAGGCCGTGCGCAACATGAAGGTCAACGGCGCCTGGGACGGATTCGTCACACAGCCGGCGGATCGCCGTCGCGCAGCCGCAGGATCGAACGACCCCCACCTGGCCGCTCGTGAAGCCGGCCGCAACCGGCGACGCCAGGAGGCGCGCATGAGGGCTGCGCAGGCTGCGGATGGAAGGCGCATGTCGGCCGAGAGGTCGAGGCTCGAAGGGGAAGCGCTGCGGGATCCTCTTTCCCAGCTGAAGCTGGACACGATCCGCGCGGGGGAGTCGTACATGGAGAGCCTGCGCTCGTCAGGCATTCTCGGCGCCGACGCGACGAAGGATCGGCAGCGTCAGCAGCTCACCGGCCTCCACCAGGTCTACGCCTCGATGATGGTTCTCCAGTGCGTGGCTCCGCTCAAGCAGGGGCTCACCGCCGTGAACCTCGTCTCCACGCTGGGCATGGCGGCATCGATGTGGGCCCTCTCGCCCGATTTCCGCACTCAGCTCGGCCAATTCCGAGGCAAGATCTCTGACTCGATTCGCGAGAAGATCGAGGGTCGCGAGGACAGGAAGAACGACAAGGCGCGCGCTCAGTTCGACAAGCTGGTCAGCAAGGGCAAGGGTGACCAGCTCAGTGCTCGGCGTCGTCGGCGGCTCGACCGCATCGAGAACGCCGAGAACGGCCACCGGCTGCCGTTCACGGCAGAGAGTGCAGCGATGACAGAGGTGGCCCTCGCAGAAGCGGCGTACGCGGACATGCGGCGACCGGGTGCGGATCGGGATGCCATCACCGCGCGGTACCAGTCTGCTCGGGACCTTCTGTACGGCTTCGTCGCCGAGGACCACCTCGGCAAGGAGGAGGTCTCCAGGGCGATGCGCGTGATCGTGGGCCAGCGCCTCGAGCGCGAGCCCGAGATGGCGAGCGTCTTCGCCGAGCTGGGGCATGGGCGACTCAGCAAGAGCGAGCCGCGTGAGGTTTACCTTCCGGGGACCGGCGAGAAGCGCATGGTGTGGACCGGCGACTTCGTCGACTCGTACGAGGGCCGCCTCGTCGACGCGGGCTCGTTCTCGCTGCGCCCGCCGATGAGTATCGATGAGCATCGTGTGATGTCGAGTCAGACGCTCACCGCTGAGATGGTCACCGCGACGACCGTGGAGGAGATGAACGATGTCCTTTCGCAGTACGTGGTGGCAGCATCTGTGGAGCAGTTCCCGAGTGTGGCAGACGACCTCGACGACCCCAGGGCCCGCGCTCGATTCGGAAAAGCTCGGACGATGTTCGCGTCGATGAAGGCCGACGGGCTCACGTCCGGGGAGTCTCACTTCGCCTACACCGCGGCGTACGTCGACGCGGTCGAGAAGGTGCAACTTCTCAAGCCTGAGCTCGCCTCCGCTTGGGTTGCACAGTACGGCGACAACTGGCAGCAGAAGGTGGCCGAGGACCTCGCCCGCTACCAGACCATGGGTGCCGGCGCGGCGCGTGAGGGTGCAGAGCCCGAGGCACCTCAGGCCGAGCACTACGCCGCGTCGTCTTCTGAGCGGTCCAATCGCTCGACCACGGCTGAGGACATCGTGGATGCGGAGATCGTCGAGGATGAGGACGACAGGCCGTCAGCCGGCACTCGTCCGACCTCGGATCCCAGGGCGCCTCGACCGAATGGTGGGGGCGGCGCACCGAGGTCACCCCGCACACGATCGCCCAGGCGGCTCGATCAGCCCGTGTATGAGGGTGAGATCGATGACGAGGACGATGAGGTTGACGCCGAGATCATCGACGGCGTGGCATACGACGTCGAGCGTGTTGAACCGGCGAAGCATCGAGACGCGATCGAGGCTGCGGCAAAGAGCATTGCGCCTGAGCGCGATCCTGGCGGCAAGAACGCCAAGCGCCGTCGCAACGCCGTCGCACGTCACCTTCGGGCGCGCGTGAACCAGGGGTACAACGCTGTCGACACGGGCCGAATCACGGGTATCGGGCACGACGACGCCACGCTTCTGCAGGACGTGGATTTCGAACTGGGCTAATGCTCATTCACGCTAGACTTACTCATATACGAGCGGAAAACGACTAGGAAGGCACGACATGGGCATCATGGGATTCCCCAGCGAACACGAGATCACTTCGATGATGGGGTTCGTCAATGAAGAGGACCGCACCCGGTGGGAGAAGGAGAAGGCAGCCTCCGACGCTCGCGTCGAATCTGCACGCGCTGGTCTCAGCGCGCGCGGCCTAGCTTCCACGATGGCGCAGCCGGCGATGGGCATCGCCGAGCGATCGATCAACGCGTCTCTGCACGCAGCCCGTACGGAGGAAGCGCGTAATACTACGGGAAAGCAGACAAAACGTACATCCACCACGTTTATCAGCGAAGAGCCAGTATCCTCTGATGAGTACAGTCCGGAGTTGTGACCGACTCCGGCAGTCACAGGAAATTAGGGCCTCGGGTAGCCGTGGACACGGCTGGCCTGGGCACAAGACGCTCGGCGACGAGCAGTATCCCATTGGACGGTAGGCACATGAGCACAACCTCAACGGCCGACAGCACCGGCAAGAGCACGACCGGGCGCGACGCCGAGAAGCGCGTCAGCAAGCGCGAGTTCATCCAGCGCTTCGCACGCCGCGGCGGAGTATCCCCGAACATCGCTCAGAAGGCGTACCAGGCGCTCATCGACGAGCTTCTCGATCTCGTCGCGCAGGGCAACACGGTGACCCTCACGAACTTCGGGAAGTTCTACCCGCAGACCCACAAGGGACACCGCGTCCAGTTCGCCAAGGACGACGCCGGCGGCGAGGTCAAGGACTACACCGTCCTCAAGTTCTCCGCCACGCGAGAGGTCAACCGGCACATCCAGACGGATGAAGAGGTCAAGGCGTAGCCCACCTGATCCGGAATCGTAATCCGATCGTAAACGAGGAAGCCCCGAGTATTCGTGCTCGGGGCTTTTTCGTCCGCCGAGTGTGCTTAGTATGTGGATGAATGAAAATTCAACCACTATGGGAGTGGTTCGCGCTGTAGGCAGCTGGGGGGCTTGCATTGACAGTGAAAGAGAGCAAGTCCGATGCCGTTGCGAGCACGCAATCAGCTCGTGGTCGACCACCTGCACATCGTGGGTGCGGCCACCGCACATATTGCGGCGAAGCTGACGCAGGCGCCGAGGGATGACCTCGCGGCCGCAGGGGCCTTCGCTCTCGTTCGCGCTGCGGAGAAGTTCAACGAGTCGCTCGGGGTGCCCTTCGGGGCCTACGCGAGGGAGCGGATCAACTGGGCGATGCTGGATGAGCTGCGCTCGATGGACTGGGCGCCGGCGGAGGCGCGAGCGCGAGCCAAGGCGACGACTCGCGTGCAGGAGACGCTTTCCACCACCCTCGGTCGCCGTCCGACCATCGCGGAGATCGCCGAAGCGATGGGTGTTGCGACGTCGGCGGTCAAGCAGGGGCTCGAGGATGCAGGGCGCACTGTGACGAGTCTCGACGTCCCTGCTGCAGTCGACGTGATCTGGGCTGGCGATATGCCCGAAGAGTCCGCGATGTACGCCGAGCGTGACGAGCTGCTGCATCACGCCATCGACGCGCTCCCCGATCGCAAGCGTTTCATCATTCATGCCATCTACTTCGATGATCGGACGGTCAAGGACATCGCCGCCGAGATCGGCGTCTCACATGCCGCAGTGTCTCAACATCGCTCGGAGGCGATGCGTATGCTGCGTGACGCGATCGACAGACACTACGCCGATGACCCTCGGGCCGCGTCGGCCCCGACATCTCACTCGTCACCCACGGTCCTCGATGCGTACTTCGGGAGAATCGCGGAGAAGGGGCAGCGCTTCGCCCGAGCGTTCCTGAACCCGGCTCACGTTTAGGTCGGAGGAAAAGAAGAAGCCCCGCGGTCTATGCCGCGAGGCTTCTTTGCGTGATGGGCGGTGTCACCTCAGGGGCGCGAGCTCTGCGGCGATCGCGTAGTACCGCGCGGCCTGAGCTGATCGCTCAGCCTTGACGACGGGGTCGTCGCTCGTACTCGCGCTCCGCGCGAAGTTGTCGCCCATCATGATGTGCCAGTCGACCCCATCTCCGACGGGAGAGGATGCGGGGCGCACCTTGGTCGAGAGCACGAACGGCCCTTCGTAGCCGCCGGTGGTCGGCTCGAGGGCGTCCCCGTCTTCATCGGCGAGCCAGGCAAGGAGCGTCTTCTCGTCGGTGCCGTAGTCCTCGCGGAACGATGCGTCGTCATCGGTGAGGATGTCGGCGAACGTCTGCAGCCACTTCTCGGCGGCCTCCTCGGCGGTCTGGTCTTTGCTCGCCGCAACTTCCATGACGACCAGCGCGCGGACGGTCGTTTTCACCAGTTCAGGCTGGTGTGGGGTGCTCTTGGCCATGGGTAGCCTCTCAGTTCTTCGTGTTCTTGGCGCGGTGGCGGAAGCTCATCTCCTGGAGATGCTTCGGCGCTCGTTCGTACATGTCGGGATGGGTCAGCAACGTCTTTCCGATGACATCGGCGATCGTGGCACCGGGGCGGAAGACGGCGTACGGCTCGATCCCGCTGAGCCGGCCGACCACGAACTCGCGGTTGGGCGAGTGAGGCCACTGGGCCTGATGGGAATCCCACAGCTCCCGGTAGTGAGGAAGCACCTGGTGCAGGAGCGCCTCGTCCGCGGACGCGACCCAGACGAACGGCTTGGCGTGGTGAGCGCTTCTACGCCTGGGGGAGTCTGCCGGTTCGTAGATGCACGGAAAGTCGTCAGGCAGAGTGATCTCTCGATCCAGATCGAGGTGGAGCGCCTTGGCTCGGATGCGGTCTTCCCAGTGTGGCGACGCTGCGAGCATCATCATCTCGAGGTACGGATGCTCCGCGTTGCGCGCTTCTACGAGCACGTGATCACCTCGGAAGCGCGACAGGGCATTGACGTTCTCAAGCGTGTACTGCACCGTGTCGTATAGCACCGTCGACTGCTGGTAGGAGATCGGCGTGGGGTCGAGCTCTGCGGCCATCTCGGCGATCTCCAGATACCGCGTGAGCGCAGAGCGCACGTCGTCTGCCGCACTCGACAGATCGTCCGCGATGAGTGAGTTCACCAGGTCTGTGTGTTCAGGCATCGGCGTCTACTTTCGGTCCTGCGGCCGCGGCCGCGGTGAGGGCGGCGACCTGGGTTTCCAGGTCGCGAATGTGAGCGATGATCTGGAGCACTGTCGTCGGGTCCAGCAGCTGCAGGTACACGCCGTCCTGCGGAGTGAGGGTGAGCCCGTCGAACGTGTGGCCGACGACGTACCGCTTGAGCTCGGGCTGGAACAGCCCTTGGATCTCTGTCGAGAACGGCAGGTTGTGGTCAAGCTCCCACGGTCCGGGTGTGGCCTCCTGGGCCGCCATCTCAAGCCAGTCGAGATCGATCTCGAACGGGGCCGTCATGCCGCCACCTCCGAATCGACGTCCGCGTTCCGATTGCGCCTGATCGGGTCCCACGCAGCAGGCTCACCAGGCGCTCCGACGATGATCCGGTCGATAGCGAGGTAGTCGTATGCAGGGATGTGGGTCGCGATGTTCGTGACGACGGACGTGACGTAGAGGAAGACGAAGCCGTCCGAGGGGCGCAGCCATGCGGACTCGACGCGAACGGGATCCCCGTTGTGGAGTACGCAGACGCCATCGCGGTTGCATTCGTGGTCGGGGATGGCGAACGGTGCGCACCCCTGAGGGATGTAGCCGCCGATGCGGCCGGCGCCGGTCGTGGCGGGGTGGTTGGGGAGGCGGGTGAGCATGACGGATACCCCTTTCAGGCGGCCTGCGGCACGAGCGTCGCGTGCCGGTCGATGATGATCCTGGCGGCGCATTTCGCGATGCAGGTGAGTCCCGCGCGCGTGATGTAGTCCCTGGCGGAGGCGACGGCGACACGATCGAACGGGATACGCGCAGAGAATCGGCCACGACGGTGGACCGAGCCGGGATGGCGGCTGTCGAGCTCGTTGATCGTCATGGCGTCCCAGCGCGCGAGCGGGATGGAGTTCAGATGCTCATCGGCGGCGAGAGCGTCGGCGAGAATCTCCGGGGTGAACCAGAGGAGGACGTGTCGGATGGTGTCCTCGGTGACGAACTGGGCGAAGTAGTCGTGGTGGGTGATCGCACCCTCACGGACGTACTCGTTGCGCGTGAAGATCCGTGTGCGGTCGGTGTCGGCCATGAGGACCCTCTCGTGGTCAGTCGAATGTCGGTGCGGGGCCGTGGCCGCCTTCTCGCCACGCCTTCGCGAACTGGCTCGGGGTGAGCTTGCGGAGTTTCGCGGACGTGGGCAGCTTCTCGCGCTTCTTCAGGCGGCGCTTCGCGATCGCATCTCCGTGACGGGCATCGCCGTGAGATGCCATCCACGCCAGAACGGCGTCGGAGGGCGCGTGCGCCTGACGTTCGATCTCGGCGACCGCGCTGATCGCATCATCACCCCGTCGGAGTTCCTTCTCGCGGAACTGCTCGAGATCGGTGACCGTCGCGAGTGTCGTGTCGGAGGTCGCGTCGTGCTGCGTCGGGAGCTTTCCGAGCTGCGCCATCCGGCGCAACGTGAAGATGCTCCCGTATCGGGGGCTGCCGTCGATCGCGGTGATCTGTGCGGCGTCCTCCAGCGAGATGGACGTGTTCGCGGATGTGGACATGGGTCAACCTCTCTGAAGGCGTGGGGACGGGAACGGGCGGCGACCGGCCCGAATGGGTGATCGCCGCCCGTGGCGGTGCATGTGCGAGTCGGGCCGCCTAGGGTGCCCCTTCGCCCTCAGCCGGGGCATCCCGATGGGTGGGGGCTGGCCGCGAGGGGTCGTGCACGAGTTCGGCCCTGAAGGGCCGCACCTGGACGGTTACCAGTCGCGGTTGCGCGGGTGTTTCGTCGGCCGGCGGCGAGCCGGGGAGGAACGGGTGAACCTGATTGCACCTCGCGCACAGAGCCGGCGCCCTGTTCTCTGTGTCGCCATCCGATTGCTCATCGGGGTTCGTGCCGAGGGGGTACATCCTCGATTCCGTGAGCACCCCGACGAAGCTGAAGTGACCGAGTCCGCGGAACACCGGAAGCGAGGGGTTCGCGACGGTGAGGTACGCGGTGTCGCTCGAGTCGTGTTCGAAGTCCACCGCGCTGTCATGGCGGGTGCGCAGCCGAACGTTGGTCATCGCTCCGCTGGATGAATCGAGTGTTTCGAGGTCGCCGCCGATGAGCACAGCGAGGAGACGGTTGTCGATCATCGGGTGGCTGTCGAAAGCCTCCACGGTGATGAGGTTCCCACCGCGCCCGAGAGCGTAGGAGTACTCGGGCGCCGTGCGAGTGAGGAACAGGTTCCCGTACGTGGTGTCGTAGGTGGCGTAGCCGGCACGTTCCAACTCGGCGATTGCATCGAGCATGCGAGGCGTGGGCTGGAACGACTTCTTCTCCTCGTGGCTGACGTACTTGTACCGCCAGTCCTTCGCGAAGAGGTCCCGGTCGAGCCTCTGACCGGCACGGCGGTAGAGGATGCGGGCGTCCTCACTCAGCGTTGCCAACGGCACGAGCGGGTAGGTGAACGCTCTACGGTCCGGCGGTGTGCCTCTCAGGGCGCCGGTGTCGGGGTCTACTGCGATGGCAGGCATTGGCCCTCCTTGGGCGGTGTGAGGCGGTGTCTGAGGGGTGACCGGTCGGCCACCCCTCGATGACTCACGCGGCGTGCGCGGTCTCTGCAGCCTTCGAGGTGGCGCGTGCGTGCTGCACCGCGCGGAGAGCGTCGATACCGAGCTGAGCGTTCTCGAAGCGTGCATTCATCTCTTCCAGCTCGTGCGGGAAGTAGTGGTGTCGGGCGTCGATCGCTCCGATCTCCTTCAGGAGACCGCGGCTGGCGATCTCGAGGACGGCCTTGAGGGCGTCGTCGCTGATCTTGATCGTGTCCGCGACGGCCGCCCGGTGGGCGATCGCTTCGGGCGTCTTCTCGTACTCACGCCAGAGCCGAACGGTCAGCTCGATAGCCCAGCATGCGAACAGGAAGTGGACGTCGAAGTCACGGAAGCTCCACTCCCAGTGGGCGTCAGAACCGAAGGTGTCTTCGTGCTCCTGGACCCACTCGTGGGCCGACGCTTCTGTCTCGGAGTAGAACCGCGCGTCTTCGATCAGCATGGTGCGGCGCAGCTCCGGTGACTGCTCGGGCAACTCCTGGCCGAAGTACTCCATCTCGTCGTCGTCATCCTCGTCGAGTTCGATGCCGTCGAAGAGGGCTTCACCCTTCTCGCCGGCACGGAGCTTCGCGACGTACGCGTCGTAGTCGACTCCATTGCGCGCGCAGACGCGCTTGGTGACCGACTCGATCGCGGCGTGGATGCGCTGGGCCTCGAGACCGAGGTCTTCATCCTCCTCGAGGTGCTCAGTGACGAGACGGAGGAACTTCTCGGCCGAGTACACCCTGACGTCGGTGCGCCCTGCGAGCTTTTCGGCCCAATATCTGAAGTCAACGCTCGGGGCGCCATCAGCCTTGTAGCGTCGCGAACGGGAGCCGTTATCGAAGAACGCCATCATGTCGGTGTCTCGGCGGAACGTGTAGCCGTTGGCGACGTCACCCACCATCGCCCAGTGCATGTCCCAGGTGTGGACGGACCAGCTCCACATGTTGCTGTCGGGAGCGCCGACTCGGAGCCGGCGATTCAGTCCGTCGTCGACGATGACGGTGAGCTGGTGCCCGGCGGTCTGCTCGAGGAAGTTCGCGTAGGCCCTCGCGTAGGGGTTCTCGGGACGCGCAGAGGTCTCCGTGGTCATAGGATTTTCGCTTTCTTGCGGGAAGTGCAGGGTGAACGACGCCGCCCCCGCCCGGATCGATGATCGATCGCAGACGGGGGCGGGGCCGAGGGGTTGGCGTGCGCCTGGGCTCAGAGTCCGAACCCGTAGGTGGCCTGGCCGACGAGGGTCAGGCTGAGGCTCATCGGGTAGACCTCCGGCTCGTCGTCGTAGTCGTCGAGCAGGTGGATCTTCTCGATCGGGGCGTGGATGCCACCGTCCTTCTCGAACACGAGGTCCGTGGCACGGAAGGAGACGAAGATCGACCGGTTGGAGTTCTTCAGCTCGTACGTGTGACCCACGTCGCCGCGCTCGAAGAGGTTGATCTCGATCTCGTCCGCCCAGATCTTGCCATCAGGGAAGCGCGCTTCGACCTTGTAGGTGCTCGGGTCGACGGACTTGATGTTGAGGTCCTCGACGATCTCGGCGAACAGCGCATCGGGCTGCTGCAGCTCGAACGCGATGGCGCGAAGGTGGTCGTAGTTCAGGCGCGCGCGGCGCGAGAACAGGGCGACGTTCTCGACCTCGTCCGGGTGAGCGTCCGGCGCCTGGTCGGCGAGGTACTGACGGACCTCATCGGGACCGGGGTAGTCGAAACGCATGTGGTAATGGAAGCGACCCGGACGGTTGACGATGTACGTGCTGACATCGGCGACGTCGTTGACCGTCAGGCAGTAGATGCGCTTCACGGACGAGAGGCCGTCGAAGAGCGACAGGAACTGGTTCTGACGGTTGATTCCATCGCTCAGCCCACGTCGACCCGCAGGGAAGGTCTTCTCGAACTCGTCGAAGACGATCAGGCACTCATCGAGGCTGTCGAGGAAGTCGACGATGCCGTCGTTGTCCTCCGTCACGATCACGACGGGCAGGTTGTTGTCGCGCGCCTTCTGAGCGACCATGCGCAGGAACAGAGACTTGCCGATCCCCTTGTCACCGGAGAGCATCACGCCCAGGCTGCGGTCCGAAAGCCCGTAGGAACGGAAGATCTTGTCGACCTTCTTGTCCCGGCCTCCGTAGACGCGCTCGTCGCCCACGGAGAGGTCCTCAACCTGGATCAGGCTGAACCCTTCCTTCGAGCTGAACTGCACGCGGTACGTGCCGAGAGGGAAACTCTCATGCGCCCTGACGGCGTTGTCGTAGACGCGGACCTGTCCGCCGGTCTCGATGTAAGTGCTTGTCACGATTCTCCGATCTCCATATGGTCTATCGTCGGATCTCGCCTAGCCGTAAGGCGAACACGAAAAGACGATGGTCGATAGTGGTGTCGACCATCGTCTAGACGGTCGTGGTGGCCCCTTCGGGGTGCACAGCGGGTGTGGCGGTATTCTCGCCGTCGCCCCCGACATCCGAGGCGGCACACTCGCGGTCGAGCCGGCGCAGCTTCCAGTCGAAGCCGCCGATGATGTGAGCAGGAGTCGGCCAGACGCTGAAGACCTCGGTCGTGAGGGTGTTGCCGTGCACGATGTGGGCGGGGATGAACGCCAGCGCGCAGTGGATGTAGGTCATGTGGACCGCGACGATGTCGACATCGGTCGCCGTGACGTGGATCTCCTGCTGGTAGTTCACGCCGATCTCGCGCAGCTCGTTGGCAACGGCGAGCACCATCCCTCCGCTCCCGCAGGCCGGCTCCTGGATGGTGATGATCTCGGGGCGATTCTGCGCCTTGGCGATGTCCGCGACGGTCATCTTGGCCATGACGGTACTAATACTGAACGGCGTAAAGAATTGGCCGAGGCCTCCGTTGCCAAGCTCGAGGCTCATGTAGAGGTTGCCGAGGACGTCGTCGAGTCCCTCCTCGAGGGTCACCACGACGTGTGCGAGAAGCTCGGCGAATCTCTCGTTTTCCTCCTGCGAGTATCCGCCGGCGATCTCGAGGTATCGTGCTTCTCGCGTGTCCCAGCCGCCTCCGGTGTGTCGACCGTGAAGGTCGGCGCCGTTGCGGAGGGAGAGCGCTGACAGTTCGCAGAAATCGCGGAACACGTCGACGAGGCGGCGCTGACCAGAGGCGGTGTTCGCCTCGAGCAGCTTCTTCATCGTCTTCATCGAGTCGGTGTTCATGCGTATTCGTCCTGTTCTTGGTCTTTCATCGGCCAAGCCGGCAGCTTGAGCTGGTGCTTCCGGATGCGGAGTACCGATCGGGGGTCGATGTGCAGCGCCCTGGCGATGCGGTGGTCGTTCCAGTGGCGCGAGTGGAGCTCCGTGACGACAGCCATGCGCTCGTGCTGCGTGAGCCTGACGCGTTCACCCCGCAGAGCTCGCTCCACGGCGATCTCATCGAGGTGGAGCTCTGGCTCGCGCTTCTCGGCGTCTGGGTCTTCCTCGTCCTCGGCATCGATCTCCTGATGCCCTCCGTCGACGTTTGGCATCGAGGCGGGGTCGTCGATGTCGTCCCACGCGAGTGGGCCGAACCATCCGTGCGCTCGTGCGATGGTGCGCGATCGCTCACCTGATGGACCGTCGATCGGATGCGACCAGGTGTCCACGAACAGATCGGCGACGGCTGATCGCAGTCGTGCGTCGACGGACTTCTGATGTCCGAGGAGAATCAGGGAGAGCGACTGAACCGAGATCCCGAGTCGCTGAGCGAGTCCGGGTTGGCCGTATCCGATCGCGACGAGGGCGCGCAGCCTGCGGGAGGTGCCGGTCGCATCGACGAGGAACGACAGGGTTCTGCGGTGACCGTCCATCTGCCGTCCTTTCGAGTCGCGTGATGTCGCGACCGCGGTGGCGGAGGCGGTCAGTGGCTCGTGTGAGCCTCGAGTGCAGCTGAGACCTCGTCGAGAGCGGCGCCGCGATGGCGTCCCGCCTCATAGAGGGCCTGGAACGCGTCGCGCTCAGCGGCGACGAGGGTGAGCGCCCTGCTGAGTGCCTCGACCCGCTGATCGGCGGTGTGGCCAGCCAGGGCGCTGATCTCTGCGGCGATGTCGATGCCGTGGACCTTCACCTGCTCTTCCCACTTGTTGAAGAGGCTGTAGGTGTCGGGATTGCGACGAAGACTCAGCGACAGCGCGATCGCGGCGTCGAGCTCGCGGAAGTACTCGGGCTCGAGGATGGTCATCTTCCGCTGGAGGCGGGAGGCGTCGACCGTGTGGATCTGCTCGCAGAGAGCGAAGGCGGTTCCGCCGTTGCCATCGGGCGCTGGGATCTCGACGTGTGTGGGGCCAGAGCGCTTCCGTGAAGCGGTGGTCACGTAGACGATCTGAGCTACTCCGGAATTGGAGTTGAGGACGTTGTTCGATACGACGATCGCCGGACGGTTGCTCCAGAGCTCGTTGCCGACGGTTGGAGTCTGGGGGTCGGCAACGACCATCCAGATCTCACCGCGACGGAATCGGCTCTCCGGCGTCGCGACGGGGGAGCGGCGGGGCATGTTCGCCGGCGAGGGAGTCGGGTTCTCCGTAGCCATGCGGGATCACCTCCTGGGTGCGTTGTGGGGTGGTGCGGGTTGTCAGCTCGTGACGTCGTGACCGGTGTAGGTCTCGCCCTCGTCCTGACGATTCGCGCTCATGACGTAGAGACGCCCACCGGTCTGGACGAGGTTCCGGCCGATGGCTGCGATGCAGGTCTTCTCGTCAGCAGCAGCGAACTGGTCTTCAGAGTCGGGTCCGGTGATCTCAGCGGCACGCGTCCGGAGCTCCTGAAGGAGGCCGTCGTGGCTCGGGTGGTGCGTGATGGTCGTGGTGCCGTCGCCGTAGTCCGTGAGGACCGTGAAGAGGGATGCGGGTCCGGCGTCCAGCTGCCGCGTACCGAGGTGCACCGTGATGTCGACGCCCACCTGGACGTATTCGTTCACCACCTCGACGAGTGCACTGTCTGCATCCGCGCCGCCATACGGCGCAAGGATCTCGACGACGTCCTCCGGCGTGACCTCATCGTGGTTCGCGAGCAGGAGATCGACGATCGCGCTGCGCCGTGCGGCGGGGGTTTCGAAGGTCTCGTCGAGAACGACGACGGTTTCGTCGATGACAACGGCCGAGTGGACGGTCTTCTGGGCGCGTGCGCCAGGGTTCGAAGTGGGGGAGCTCATGGTGCGTCCTTCGTATGAATCTGCGCGAGCGCAGCGGTGAGGTCAGAGGAGGTTCTCGGTCTGCACGATCTCGATGAGGGCGCGTGCGACGGAGAGAAGCCCGGCGAGGCCGGTGAGAGATTCGTCGTCGATGAGAGACTCAGGGCCGCATCCTGCGGCACGGTAAGTCCCGGTCGCGCGGTCGTGGATTTCGAGCATGCACCACTCGAATGCGAGGTTGTCATCGCGTTGGATGGAGACGGTCAGCCCCGGGACCAGTCCGCAGTTGTGCAGCGCATCGGCGATGTCCTCGACGATGCTGTCGAAGTCGCCGCCGCTGAAGATCTTCTGACCCTCGTAGTCGTCGAAGTCGAAGGGGGTGTCGTTGTTCCGGAGAGCGAAGGTCAGCGCTTCGTCGCTGAGGGTCTCGACGTTGGTCGACACGAGTTCTTCGATGCTCACGAGCCTGGGCGGGACGGCTGTGTTGGCGTGCTCCCGCTCGAATGCTTTCGCCGCCTCGAGGAGGGACGGGGCATCGACGATCGTCGCTTTCGCGCCGTTGTCGTCCACCGATCGGACCCACCGATGGTCGCCGGCGGGGGAGAGGATCGACTGGGACACGATCTGGTACTTGGGCACGGCGGCTCCTTTGTCGGTGTGTATCGAGGCAGATGCACCGGTGCGCGACGACTGTGGTCGCGCGGAGCCAGGCGCTCCTGTGAAGTGAAAGGGGCGACCCAGCGGTCGCGGGAACAAGAGAGAGGGACGACCCTTGCGGATCACCCCTCTCTCTTGTGTTGGGCTGCGGCTAGGCCGCGGCCGCGGTGAGTGCCGGCTCATCGGCACTGTCGGTGCCCCCGATCGCACCGGCGAGCACGGCGTCGGCCTCCGAGGAGTCCAGACGTGCGAGCTCTTCGGTGAATTCCGCCTGGGCGGTGGCGACGTCGAGCGCGACGTCGATCGGGTCTCCCGAGCCATCCTGATCCACCGCCGAGGCGGCGAGGGTGGCGAGGGCGAGAGCGACATCATCGTCCGACAGCGAGTCGGTGTTGATGCCCTGAGCCTGGAGAACCATGAGCTGGTCACGCTTCTCCAGGGCGGCTACGAGCATGTCGTAGTCCGACTCGATGCGGGGCTTGGGCACGTTGCCGTACGAGAGCACGTACATCGTCTTCATCGCGCGGGTGAAGGCGACGTAGTACAGACGCTTCTCGTCCTCGTCCATCGCGGAGTCGAACTGGTGGATGACCACGACGTTGTCGAACTCGAGACCCTTCGCACCGTGAACGGTGCTCACCACCAGCTTCGCATTCGCCTGGATGTTGGCTTCCTTGCGCTCACGGTTCTTGCTGTTGGTGAGGGTCTGCTTCATGCCGTTCTGGGCGATCTCGAACTTCAGGACGTTGTCCTGGAGGTGATCGTAGAACTGGTCCGACGTCATCTGCCCCATCTGGAACAGCCCGAGCCACCCGTTGATGGTGGTGCCGTTCTTCGACCACCAATCCGAGGTCATCCGCTTCACGTGCGGGGCGGCCGCCTCGTGCTGCTTGGACAGCGTCGCGAGGTTATCGTTGATCCCCTTGTAGATGACGAACGCGGCATCGGCCGGGTCGACCTGCATCACGTCGTTCCAGAACATCTTGATGTACTGGGAGAACACCGTGGTGCTGTAGGTCTTGTCACTCATGAGGTTCGCGACGTGCTCGTTCGGGAACATGCTCTGCAGCTCCTTCTCGATGACCAGGATGTCCCCGCGCTTGTAGCCGAGGAATGCGACCTGCTCGCCGCGCGCGAGGCACTGCTCGATGTAGGAGCGAGTGTTGCGGGCGATGAAGCCCGGAAGGAACTCCTCTCGGAACTTCGAGATGTACTTCAGCTGCTGGTAGTCGAGCGTGACCTTCTCCCGGAAGGAGTCGGCCGTCGGCACGACCAGCGAGTTGGCCTGCAGCTGCAGTCCGGCTGCCGCGTTGGCCTCGATGTCCGCCAGGTGGACGTTCGCGAAGTCCAGGATCTCCTGGTTGCTCCGGTAGTTCGTCGTCAGCTGGAACGTCGAGAAGACCCCCGACTCCTCGAGCGCGTTGAGCGCCTTCGGGTTCGAGGCACGGAACTCGTACAGGGTCTGCGACGCGTCGCCGACGATGAAGAGGTTCTCGCGGTGCTTCGCGACGTACTTGAGCAGGTAGATGAACTCGAAGATCGAGTTGTCCTGCACCTCATCGATGATGAGGTACTCCGACTGCACACCCTGCGGCTCGAGCATGGTGTCGATCTGCTGGTAGGCCAGCACGATCTCCAGCTCCAGGCAGGTCTGGCGCATGCGGTCGAGCATGGCGATCACCGCAGCCTGGTGGGCTTCGATGAACGCATTCAGGATGGTCGTCGACCCCGGCTTCAGCTTCTTCACGTCCAGCATGATGCCGCGGAAGCCCCGCGCCACGTCGTCGTTCGGGAAGAAGATGTCGAGGCTGTTGAGGATCGTGTCGATCGACGACAGCTCGTGCTCCGGGTGGTTCAGCGCGTAGATCTCGTGGATCATCTTCGCGATGGTCATCGCGTGCACACCGGGGTTGCGCTCGACGATGTTATCGGCTGCCGCATTCGTGAACGACAGCACGGTGATCTTCGAGGGGTCCACGCCGTGAGCGACCAGGTGCTCGATGCGACCGAGGATGACCGTGGACTTCCCGGTGCCCGCACCGGCCTGCACCAGGGTCAGCGGCTCCGGGGTGGAGATCGCTGCCCGCTGCTGGACGGAGAAATGCGCGGGGAGCACGAACGGCGTTGCCGGCGTCCCTGACGGGGTAGCCAGCTGGCCCTTCAGCGATCGCAGTTCTTCGAGCGTGTGCGACATCAGCAGGTTGAGGTTCTGCTTGCTGAGATCGCGAGCATCGTTCGGCGGGCACACGCCGTTGATGGTGGCGTGGATCGCACGGTATGCGCTCAGCGAGACGTTGTACGACTCGAGGTAGCGCAGCTGCAGGCTGAGGTGGTGAAGCGCCGCCTGGTCGGGCCGACCCTTGGCGTAGAGCTCGGTGATGTGCGTCGACAGGATGTCGGCGACACCGTCTCCCGACCACGTCTCGGCGAGCCGGCAGATGCGCTCGTGGACGTCGTAGGTCGCCATCCAGGTGCCGAGCTCTGCCATGTCGACGTACACACCGTTCCCGGGGTTGGCGGAGATGAGGTGCGTGGCGTTCTTGATGAACTCCTCGACATCGTCGAGCGGCGCGTAGCTGTACTGCATCATCGCGAACTCGTCCGCGGCGCCGAAGGGTCCCGCAGTCGGACGGGTCGCACGAGACACGAGCTTCACGCGCTCGCTCGTGGAGCCCTTGGCCAGCGTGTACAGCTCCATGCGGTACAGGATCCGCAGGTCACGAATGACCTTGTCGCCGCTCTCGTCCTTGTGGAGGACGATGCCCTGAGGGGTGATGTCGAAGAAGACGTCGAAGTCGTACTTCGTTGCGTTCTCCGTGACCTCGAACCGGTCGGTGTCGAACGGCACCGGGTAGGTGAGACCGCGGTTGGCGTTGTGCTCGACGGAGTACGGGGCCAGGATGCCGAGCGGGATGGTGAACGTGGTGTTCTTGGAGCCGTAGCTCTTGCCCTTGGTGAGCACGGCCTTCGCCGACATCGTCGACGCGCTGTGGCCGGCGGGGTACCGTCCCGGGTGGACGGAGGAGTTGAGCAGGCCGACGGCCTTTCCGGAACCCGTCAGCTCGGCGCTGAAGTACTTCGGATCGAGGGCCTTGACCTTGCGGACGGTCGTGGTGGTGAGATCATCGAGCAGGATAGGCATCGTCTGACTTCTCTCTGGTGATTTACGCCCGAAGGCGGGGTGGTTTTTCGTGGGGAACGTGCGTTGTCGCGAGGCGATCGCGAAGAGAGCGGGGCGGAAGAGGGGTCGCCCCTTCCGCCCCACATCGAGCGACTATTCCTCGTCGGAAATAGCCCCCGACCCGGTGCCACCGGGTGTTGCCGCCGGAGCGAAGCGCACGGCGATGACGGCGTCTTCGATCAGCTGCCGCGCGGCCTGTTCTGCAGGTCGTGCGCCCTGGTCGGGCAGGAACGTGGCCTCGACGGTCTTCGCCAGCAGATCGGGATCGATCGGCTCAGGGATGTAGCTGGCGGTGACGGGATCGGACTCCTCGATGCGAGCACGCTCTCGCGCGTAGCTTGCGACGAGGATCTCCTGGTACGTGTCCCGGCTCAACGGCTGGAAAGGCACGAGCTTGGAGAATCGGCCGAGGAGTTCCGGCTCGAAGCCCGCATCCTGAAGCGCTCGCGTCAGCTCTTGGCGGCTCAGCGGCCCCTGAGCTGTCGGTGAGGTGAACCCGATGCCCTTGCGACCGATGGCGTCTCGGCCGGCGTTCGTGGTGGCGATGATGATGGTCTTCGAGAAGTCCACGATCTTGCCTCCGGCCATCCGCATCCATCCCTCATCGAGGGCAGTGAGGAACAGGCGTCGAACGACGTTGTGCGCCTTCTCGAACTCGTCGAGGAGGATCACGCGATAGGGGTTCGATTCGAGGGTGTCGAAAGGCAGCTCCTTGTCCGAAGTGCTCCCGACGTAGCCGGGTCCGGATCCGATCAGTCGCGAAACGTCATGCTCGTGGGCATACTCGCCCATGTTGAGCATGATCGGCGGCTGGTTGGTCAGCTGCGAAGCGATGAGCTTCACCGACTCCGTCTTCCCGACGCCGGACGGCCCGGCGAACATCCAGGCCATAGGACGCTTCCTCGGGAATGCTCCGAGGTCATCCCGGCGCAGCGCGTCGATGATGTCTTCGACGATTGCGTCTTGACCCTTGAGGCGCTTGAGCCCCTCCAGCATCTCGACCTCGTTGAAGGCCTCTTTCGTCGCCATGCCCGTCATGAGGCGGACGGCGACAGATCGGATCTTCTTCTCACTGAGCGGAAGTACCGGAACCTGCTGAAGAGCCTGAGCAGCCTGGGTCTGACCCTGGGCCTTCGCCATGGCGATCGCGTTGCTGTGGGTGACGATGGCATCAGCCATCGCCCGGTCGAGCAGCGTGAGGGCGGTGTCCGGACGATGCGACGATGCGCGCGAGTTCTCGTCCGCGATAACGGCGAGCTTCGTGAGAACGTCGTCGTCGATCGCGACCTTGTGGTCGTAGTGGGCGATGAACGAAGGACGAGCGGCGAACAGGATCTGCGTGGCCTGGTCGCGGGTGAGCTCGTCCACGACGAGCCGCGAGAATCGCCGCTGGAATGCGGGGTCATCATCGAAAGCCTTCGCCTCGTTCATCGTCGTCGCGCCGATGACGCGCATCTCACCGCGCGCGAGAGCGGGCTTCAGGATCTGAGACACCTTCTTGTAGACGGGGTCGTGACTGTCCTGGAGCAGGTGAATCTCGTCGATGAAGAGGATCGCGTCGTTCGTCTTGTCAGACGCCCAGTCCACGAGCATCGCGAGTCGTTCCTCGAGCTGACCCACGACGCCGGCGCCGGCGACGAGGTTGCTCAGCGGGAGCTCGTAGACGGTCGACTTACGCAGCATCGACGGGATGAGCGGGTTTCCGGTTGCGATCGCCCGGGCGATCTCCTCGACGATGCGGGTCTTTCCGACACCGGCGGGACCGACGAGCAGCGGGTTGGGCTTGCTCTTGCCGATCAGGACGGAGATCGTCTGAGCGATGAGAGCATCGCGGAACAGCGCAGGCGTTGCAGCCTTGAAGCGCTCGTTGTAGTCGATGAGAAGTTCGGCGATGTCCGTGACGCCCCTTGTGGCGGTGGTCATCGGCGGGAACGAGGGCAGCGTCGGCGCACCGCCGTTGCCGCCACCTGAGCCGGATCCGGCCCCGGTTCCGTTCGTGTCGTCATCGTTGGAAGTCATGTTGTGGAGACCCATGGCGGGTAATTTCCTCTCGTGAGTGTGACTGCGAACGGCCTCGGCCGCGGAGCGCCCGTTGGGTGACGTTCCGCGGCCGAGGCCGTTCGCTGGTCTTGCCGTCTCAGTCGTGCCTGGTCAGACGACCAGGCCGATGAGTTTCTGGTGGATGGCCGGATCGATGTGTCGCATCGAGTTCGTGAAGTCCTTCGCGTTGCCGGTGATCATCGACCAGTTCATGCTCGAGCAGGGCGCGTAGTAGAGATTCGCGGGATGCTCGAAGCGCTGGCTCGGGGCGGTCCACTCGAAGTCGGTGACGACGAGCGAGAGTCGGCGCTTGCGCTTCTCCGAGGCATTGATGTACTCCCAGATCTGCTTGTACTCGGTGCCACCGCCCACCTTGTGGACCTTGCGAAACTCTTCCCAGATGCGCGCGACGGACTTGTCCTTCGTCTTCAGCAGGGTCTCCTGCGACATCATGTGCGAGAACGAGTTGAAGTACAGGTTCACGTTCATCATCTTCGCGAGGCGAATCAGCATCATGATCGCCTGCTGGTAGTTCGCCTCCGAGATCGATCCCGAGGTGTCGATGTACACATGCAGGTCGGGCAGGTAGTGGGTCGAGGTGACCCGTCCCGGCCGGTTGTAGTCCATCGCGTCGCGGCGGTTCGCACGTGCGTAGCTCGTGCGCGACTTCTTCAGGATGTTCGTCGATCGGCTGACCTCCTTCATGCGCTTGAGCACGCGGAGGAGACCGTTGAGGATGTCCACCTTGGTGGGCGCCTGCTTCCGGAACATGATCTTCGCCGATCGGCCGTTCTTCGCCCCCGCGTTGGTCTGAGCGTTCGCGGCGACAGCGCGGGCTTTAGCCGCTGCACGTGGCAGGGCCGTCAGCTTGCTCAGAGCCTTGTTCGAGATGACCTTGACGGGTGAGGCGATCGACGCGTTGATGAGACGCCACTCGTTGTCGACCTTTCGAGGGGTCGATCGGGCGTGGGCCTCGACGTTGACCAGGAGGATGGTTCGAGGGTTGAACAGCTCGGACACGACGAACGGCAGGGTGCCGACGCCCTGAGGGGAGCCTGCGGCTGTGCTCTGCTGTTGGTACTTCATCAGCATGTGGACGATGAGTCGGGCGAACGAGTAGTCGTCGTTGCCGTCGGTGTCGTCCTTGCGGAGCACGTACCCCTCGAGGAGCCCGGTGAGCGACGTCTTCGCGAAGTCGCCGATGAGCCGCGTCGTGTCCGGCGGAAGCACCGGTCCGAGGACTGCGAGCTCGAGCATGAGCCACGCCTTGAAATCGTCGAAGTGCGCGGCGCTCATGAACCAGAAGCCGAGGGCTTCCGGGTGGTAGGTGTAGGCGATGCTGGCGAAGAACTCACCGTCATCCTTCGCGTTCCCCGCGAGGAGGTTCTTGGCGGAGGGGATGATGTCGTGCTGAGGGGTGTACATGGCCTTGGACGCCGGCGGCATGCGGTTGGCGTGGCCAGCTTGCACGACGAACATCTCGTTGACCAGCAGGGGGTTGGTGGAGTCGTAGTTGACGAGGCCCTGCTGCAGGAGCGTCTTCATCTCCTGATCTGCTGCGGCGTTCGCGGTGGGACCGACGGTGCTGCAGAACAGCCCTTCGATGTCGTCCTCGTCGAGCGAGGAGTTCTTCTGGTTCGTGACGCGAACGGATCCGCCGGGCACGAGCGGTTCGAAAAGGGGCTCGATGATGGAACGACGAATGGCGGCCTGCGGGTCGTAAGCACCCCGGATCGGGAGCGTGTACACGGGGCTGATGGTGGCGGGCTTCTGCCCGCTGAGCGTGAGGGTCACGTCTCCTCCTCGGTTCGAATCGGCTCGTCGGGGTACTCGACGAGTGGGTGGAGGGCCCTACCCGAGTGGGTAGGGCCCTCCGTGGGTGTCACATGAAGGCGCTGAGCATCGCCTTCGCGGTCTCGCCGACGGGCGTGCTCGTGTTGAACAGCGCGGTGACGTTGTCCTCCTCGAGCTGGTTCGCCATGGCCAGTTCCATGAGACGACGGGCGTGCGCCTGCTCCAGCTCGGTGGTCTGCTGCGCGAGCTGCTGCACGATCACCTTGTTGTCCACACGCTCGAAGAGCGCATAGAGCAGCGAACCGGACTTCTCGTGGTCGGTGAGCCCGTTGATGATCGCCTCGAGATGGTCGACCGTCGGGGCGCCCTTGAGGTCGGTGAAGCAGTTCGGCTTGGGAGCCGTGAGCTGCTGCAGCTGGGCTGCGGCGCCGGAGTTCAGCGCGACCGCGATCTCGGCGACCAAGTGCTTGGCGAACTCGGTGCGTCCGATGTGCGCCTCGACGGCCTCTGCGAGCACCGTGACCTCGGAGCCGTCTGCGGCGACCGTGGTCTGCTGGATCCACTCGGCGAGCTTGGACGGGTCGATCTCGTTGAGCCAGCGGCTCACGGCGTCGATGGTGCGAGGCGTCGTGAGCTGGAGCATCTCGTCACCGGCGTCCATGATGTCGGTCATGAGCATCGTGGTCTGTGCGTCGTCATCGTCGTCGTCGTTCGGACCGCTGTCGACCATCGCCGCGACCATCGGCGTGCTCGTGGCGAAGATCAGGTGCGGGTGCTTGGCGAGCACGGCGGCGACGTACGCGTTGAGGTTGGGCAGCACGCTGATCAGCGTCTGGGCGTCAGGCTCGACGTTGTAGATCGAGAACCGAGACAGCGAGGCCTGGTCGAGGGTGGTGACGTTGCCCTTGGTGTTCCCGGCGATCATCAGTCGAAGGTTCGACGGGAGCGCCTGCGACCCGATGCTGCGCTGGGTCGGAAGCGAGAGGGCGGCCGAGGTGACGTCCGAAGTGGAGCGGTTGATCTCATCGAGGAAGAGAATCGGCCACTCACGCGGGTTGTCGTTGGCGTAGTCGATCGCGTCCTGGATCACCTGGTGCGGGTAGAAGACCTGCTTCCACTTCTGCTCGCCGTTGTGCTCGTACGGCACGAGGCGTGCGCCGGTGAGGTCGGCCTTGTCCGCGAGCTGGTTGCAGGGGAGGGTGAACGCCCGCGTGTCCATCGCCTTTGCCAGGCTCTCGACGAACGAGGACTTGCCGATCCCAGGTTCGCCCATCAGGGCGGGGACTGCGCCCACCTTGAGGTCGAGGCTGACGATCTCGGTGAGAGTGTCGGAGAACTTCATGTCGATTTCCTTGTCTTGTCGGCAGGGCCGGAGATGATGCGGTCTGAGGGTCAGAGCGGGGTGCTGATGAGTTCGGGCAACTCGGCGATGACGATGTCGGAGTTGCCGTGGGTCGCCAGAGCACGAGCTTCGAGTGCGGAGGCGTTATCGCCGAGAGGGTCGATCACGATGAGGATCAGATCCGGCGGCGGTCGCTCATCGACGATCGAGGAGGCGGGGTTGCCGTACTTCTCGGCGAATGCGATGACAGGCGCCGCGGTATTCGCCGCGGGCGCGTAGAGCAGTCGATCGGATGCTCGAACGAGGCCAGCGAGTACGACACTGATGCGTTCGTGTTGGTGGATCGATGTCGTGTCGGGGAGGCAGACATAGACGCTGCGTGCTCCGTTGCGAAGCGATGCAGGTCCGAACTGGCCGGCCATGACGGTTCTTCTGGTCACGAGTCCTCCAGCCAGGCGAGTCGAAACTGGAAAGGGGACACGAAAGTCCCCCGTGGAAGGCGAGCCCTTCCTCCAGCGACACCGGGCAGGGCTTATGCCCCTGCTCCGGTCGTCGCAACTACTCCCGGCTGCGCACTGCGCAGCTGCTCTGGCCACGAGGCCAGAGAGACTTCTGCGGAACGCAGAGTCGGACACCGGTTCCGTTCCCGGTGTCCGCCCCCCGTTTCCATGGCGTCAGTCAGGATCCACTGCCTGAGCGATGCCGTCGTGATCTGATCGGTCGATCGACATGACCGTGTAGCTGGTGTGGCTGTGGTCAGGGACGTATCCCTCGAAAGGTGTCGGGACGAACTCGGCCGGCACATACACGGACGGCTTCTCGATGCCGTTCGCGCGGAGGATGGCGGCCTCGCGGTTCGTCTGTTCCGCCGCTGCGATCTTCGACTCGCGATCTCGCCTGGCGCGGCTCATGGCCACGTCGTAGATCGATCTGTTCTGCTCATTGAGCTGTGCGCATCGGATCGAGGCCGACTCCGCATCGGCGAACCATCCTTCGTTCTCGAGGATGCTGTCGGTAGCGGTGGGGCGACCGTCCTCATCACGCGAGTGATACGTGCTTTGGATGACGTGGACGACGTTGGGATCCGTCGTCTCTTCAGTTGTGGGGTGTGACACGGGCCCTCCTAGGCTCTGTCGAATGCTGCGCGCTGCGCTTGCGGCTGCCGCATCACGGACTGTGTCCGCGACTTGGCTCTGGATGATGTGCTGCGGTGGGGAGCTATCCCTTGGCGTCCTCGGCCTGCTGGTCGCCGAGCCGTCTCGCGACGAGAGCGACAGCGGTGTTGAGCAGGAGGGGCATGCCGTTTCGCGTCTCCATGTGCTTGTCGCGCGGCGGAAGGATCTGGGTGGCGGCCTCAAAGAGAAGCCATGCGATCGCGGACTCGTTGTAGTCGAAGTCCGGCTCGGCCTCCCGGATCGCGATGAGGATCGTCTTCAGTCGGTTGAAGAGCACCGCGAGAGTGCCGAACTCGTACCGGGAGGCGTCACCGTGGTAGTCGTCGATCCCCTTGGTGACGGCAACCCGCGTCATCAGATCGAGGATCTGCTCACGTCGGGGTATCTCGGGCCTGGTGTCATCGAGGTTGAAGTCGACGGTGGGCGCCTCGACAGCGTTCTTGGCCAGGGAGTCGTAGAGCTGCTCCCATGCACCCGGCTCGAAGTTCTTGTCCACCCTGCGGCCTTCGGGGATGGGCTTGCGGGTGAAGGTGACCCAGTGGTCGAGGAGGATCTCGTACCAGCCGTGGGTCTCCTTCAGCACGAGCTTGCCGGTGGCGATCGGGTAGTCCCAGAAGTTGGCCGGCATCGGCATCACGAGGTGATAGCCGTTGCCGCTCATCGAGAGCTCGTCATACAGGTTCGGCAGAGCGAGGAGCTCCCGCGCCACTTCCGGCGGGCACTTCGGCTCGATGTCGAGAACGAGGACACCATCGGTCTGCGCCCGCAGGTAGAAGGCGTTGTTCGATGCCGACGGGAGAGCGTCCGTGAGATCGGGAAGGCTCACGAGGCACTGTTCGCTGATCTCGTGCGCTCCCCAGATGCGGCCGGAGGTCATGAGCTCCCGCATGTTGATGGGGACCTTCTCGTTGTCGGACACGGTCCATCTGGGGATGCCGGCGATCGCGCCGATGATGGGGTTGTTGTAGAACTCCGGGTACGCGGAGCGTGGGTCGGTGGGACTCACGTGGTTCCTCTCTGCGCCGACGGCGACTACTTGGCGATGGTGAAGGTGAGATCGCGTTCGATGACGCTTTCGGTCGTGGCGTCGTGCTGCTCGGAGAGCGAGGTGGTGATGAAGTCGCCGTCACGCTCCTCGAGCTCGTCTGCATCGAATGGCAGCGAGAGTGCTGCCAGCTGTGACTCGGTGACGTTGTATGTGGTGATGATCGTCTCGGTGACCGAGATGGTCATGGTCGGCTCGAAGTAGCTCTCGCCATCGGGGAGCTCCGGCTGCGCGTTCCACATGGCGACCATGACGGGATCGGTGTGCGCGTCCGACATCGAGGGGTCATCGGGGGCCGCGGTGTTCACTCGGCTCCCTCCTCATCTGAGGTCACGAATCCCTGATTCCTGAGAACGTCATCGAGGATGATGTCCACGGCGACCCAGTCGTCATCGCAGTTCGTGAGGATCTTGCAGTCGCCGGTCGTGAGGGAGTCGATGACTCCGCGCTTCTGCGACTCGGTGAGCTCCGGAATCACTCCGTCGTCGATGCGCTCCTCGAGGCGCGACTCGAAGTCCTCAGGGAACCAGCGCTTCTGGGCGAGGTACTGCAGCGGCTCCTCGACGTTCCACGATCCGACGAGCTGCCCGTCCGCCTGGATGCTGCGATCGAAATGCGCGATGTACTGGTCGTGGGACAGGGCGTTCGCTTCGACCATCGGGATGACTTCGGCGGAGAGCCTGTCCGCGAGTGCGCGGAGATGGCCGGCGACGTCGGCCGACGTGGCGACCTTGTCGCCGTCGATCTGGATGTTGAGGCTGAAAACGGTCACTTGCTGGGTCCTTCGTGCTCGGGTGTCGCGGCGAAGCGCGAGGGAATCCGTCGGTTCGCGCGATCGGCTTCGATGGCGGAGACGATGACGGAGATGATTTCGTCAGCGTCGATGTCCGACTCGGCCTGGGCTCGCGTGAACCCTTCTTCGCCGTACGGGTTGGGCTCTTCCCATGGGCTGTCGATGCCGTAGGCGCGGTCCATCGCTTCGCGTGCGATGAGCATCGGGCTCTTCACCTCTGCCTGCTGACCGCATTGTGTACAACGTGTACATACCGGCGCCGCGCTGATCGCACGAGCCGCCACGGCGAGAGCCTCAGCGGCGGATTCGACCTCCCCGGAGGGGTCTCCCGGGTTGAGCGCGTCCCACGCGGCGAGGGCCTGCTGAAGCGTCTGCTCACTGTCCGACTTGATGGTCATGCATGCCTCCATGGGCAGAGTTGAATTCGGGTTATCGGTGACCGAGCATTCGCAGCAGCTCGTTGGCCGCCGCCTCGATGGCCTGCGGCTTGCCCGCAGTGTCTGGACGGTCGAGTGCACTCTTGAGACGGTCAGCGCTCGATGCGACACCATGGGTCCAGCGGTGGGCGGTAGACCACGGTTCCCACTGGTCTCGGCGAAGCTCGTCGTACTCCGTCAGCGGAAGACGAGCTGCAGCCGCAGCCGTGTACGTCTCCAGCTGCTTAGCCGCGCCCTCTGGGGCCGTGGCCGCGCCCTGATCAGATGCCGAGGCACTCTTGATCCAGAGGCGATGGAAACCCACGGGCTCAGAGGAGGTGTTCGACGACAGAGGTGGCAACATGTGGTCGCCGCGGAGGACATCGCCCTCGCAGTACGTCAGTGTCTCCCCGAGGATCGAGCGCATGACGTAGTAGTGCGAGGAGGAGAAGCGGACGATTCGCCACTGCCCGCGGATCAGGGCGCTCTTGAGCTGAGCGTCCCCTCCGGAGCCGGCGAAGAACGCCGAGTCAGCGTCGAAGACGCGCTTGGCGTTGCGGTCGTTCTCCGTGACGATCTGGTCGTATCGAGGATCGAGGAGGATCTCACGCACAGCGTCGAACGTGTCGACGGGTGCCGTCGAGATGCGGGCGAGCTGGTCATCGATCTGAGGCCAGAAGCCGTCAGGGATCGTTCTGGCGCTCATCAGTCCTCCTCGCGTTCGATGTGCTGGTCGCGGATGTGCCAGCTGGGTGCTTCCTCGTCGTCGACGGAGGGGCGATAGTCCAGCTGCAGATGCGACAGCATCTCGGGCGTGGTCATCTCTCTCGTCAACGGCTGCGACTCGAGGAGGAGACGCACCGCGGCCGCGAGCTGGGAGGCGGCATCGAGCACGCTGTAGGAATCGCCGGTCATGGTGTCCCTGCGGCTGATGGTCTTCGGGTCCGCGGACTCGTAGTAGGTGAGCGCCTGGGTCGCGATGGTGCGGGGATCAGTTGCGGCGGGTGCGGTCGTCATCGAAACTCCGTGATGTCGGGGAAGGTGTGAAATGAAGAAAGGCCCGGGCGTAAGCACCGGGCCTTTCTTCATGGGTGGGCTGGGTCAGCCCTGGAACGCGGCCGGCGCCTGGCCGGGGAGGTCCCACGGCGACAGCGAGCCGGCGCCCGCAGCCACGGGAGCCGCAGCCGCCGGAACGGCGCCGTCGAACGCCGAAGGGCCACCGGACGCGAGGTTCGCGGCCTCGGAGTTCGCCAGCTGCTGACGCAGACGAGCCAGCTCCTGCTCGGGTGTCTCGCCCGTTGCGGCGGCCGCAGCCGGAGCGGCGGCCGGCGCAGCCTGAGCCACGGGTGCGACCTGAGCGACGGGAGCCGCCTGGGCCACCGGCGCTGCAGCCGGGGTCGAGACCGGGAACTGCGCGACAGCCGGGGCTGCCGCAGGAGCGATGCCCTGCGCGCCCGGCATCGGGACGGGGAACCCGCTCGCGTCGACACCGGTGTTCAGCGGGGTCGGGAAGCCGGTCAGCTGCGCCTCCTGCTGGAACTGAGCCGCGGCCGCCGCGGTGGCAGCAGGGGCTGCCGCAGGGGTCGCACCCTTGACGGTGACGACGGGGCCGTTGACGACGATGCCACGCGCCTGGAGGGCTGCGGTGTCGATGCCGGCGGAGCCGTAGTAGCGCACGGGCTCGTGCACGACGACCTGCTGGAGACCGAGACCCTTCTTCGCGTAGTTCTTCGGCGCGAAGACGTTGATCACGAGCGTGACCGGGAGGTCGCTCGCGAGGTCGCGCTCCAGGATGACCTGGCGGAACTGACCCTCGTTGTCGGGGTCCGGCTCGAGCACGACGGGCAGCGTGGTCGACTTGTTGTCGATGCTGAAGCCCGTGCGGCCAGCGTTGTCGCCCTTCTTCAGAGCGAAGAGCTTCTGCGAGACGAACAGCTCCTCGTTCGTCGGCGCCGCCGGGTTGGCGTAGGCGACCTGCGCGTCGACGAGGCTGATCGTGGTGTGCGGGACTTCCGTGGGGTAGTAGGCCCCGCGGTCGCGCTCCTGCTTGATGCGGGCGGCGAGAGCCTCACCGTCGATGACCTTGGCGATGCGGGAGAAGGACGTCAGTCCCTTGACGATGATCTGCTGACCCTCGCGGAGGGACTCGGCGGCGATCTTGGTCATTGTGACCTGCTTTCTGGTTCGGGTTTGACTCTGTGAAGTGATGGGGCTCGTAAGTCGAGCGGTGCTCAGATATACTGATAAATGAGCGAATTTGGGTTCCGGTTCGAGTTCGCTCCTTCCACAGAAACGAGAGGCATGCGATGACCGAAGAGCAGGCGGCGAACAGCCAGAACCGGATGGTTCCTGTGATCGCGGCAGGTGTCGCGGCGCTCGCACTCGTCGCTGTCCTGATCGTCGGAGTTGCTGGCGCAGCGGGCGCGATGGCGAACCCGCGCTACCCGGCTCAGCCGGCACCGACCACCGGTGTCGAGACACCGGTTTCGGACCCTTCAACACCCCCGGATCGCGATAGCGATCAGAATCTGGAAGCTCCTCAGGAAGACACGATCTACTACATCGAGCGAGGGGACACCCTCACGTCGATCTCTGCGGAACTCGGTGTGAGTGTGGACGCGATCGCCGAATACAACGCAGTGCGCGACATCAACGTGATCTCCGAGGGCGCAGTTCTCCGCGTGCCGTACCTGTACATACCGCCTGTGGCTGGCCAGTAACCCATCAGACCTTGACGAAGACCCCGCTCTCCTCGGAGCCGCGGGGTCTTCGTCTTCTCCGGGAGTTGGACAACCAGCGCCGGATTTGCACGCCTTCGAGGAGCACGGAGACACTGGATTGATGAGCGACGACTGGGGCACGTACTTTCGCAGGCTCACCGCCGGCGCATCCGGCGCCGAAGTCGCTCGGCGCCTCGGGGTGTCCGACTCCAAGGTGAGCTACTGGCGTCGCTCCGAGAGGCCTCCCACAGTGAAGGAGGCCATCCGCGTCTCGCGGGAGTACGGTCGGTCACCGCTCGAAGGACTCGTCGCCGCAGGGCACCTCGAGCCGGATGAGCTTTCCGAGACCATCACGGTCGAGCCGCTGGGCCTCAGCGCTTTCACCGATGTTGAGCTGGCCCAGGAGATCGCGCTCCGAGCAAGACGGGGATCGATCCAGCCGTAGTCAGAGGCGATCGCCCAGTCGCCCAGGGCGTGTCGTCAGAGCGGCCAGTTGTCGATGTCGCCGACGTCATCCAGCGGATGAGCCTCCTTCTCACGCAGCTGCCCTGTCGCATCCTCGAAGCAGTCGGCCAGGTCGTCTCGGGTGAGAGTGCGAAGGTCCACTGTCGCCAGGTCGACGACGACGACGCCGGGTCGGATGTCGATTCCGGCGCCGTCGTTCTGCGTGACGCTCGCGGCACTCACGCGGCCGCCAGTGCGAGTTCGCCGAGGATCTCTGCGACGTCCTCATCGATCTCGACGATCTCGATGCGGACAGCATCCAGGAGCCCCTGCTGCACCAGGTACTTCCTTCGGAGCATGCCAGGCATCTTCTCGTCACGCGTCCCCTTGGTGAGGAGACGGTAGATCGTGACGGGGTGCGGCTGCCCCATGCGAGCGAGGCGAGCGTTCGTCTGCAGGTAGTGCTCGAGCGAATCGGGCAGCGTGTACCAGATCAGCGTGAAGCCACCGTCTTGCAGGTTGAGCCCATGGCCCGCGCTCGCGGGCTGCAGGATCATCACGGGGATCCGTCCCGCGTTCCACTGCGCGATCATGTCGCGGCTGCCGTCGAACGCTCGGACGTCGTGCCCCGCGGCCGCCAGGTATTTCAGCAGCTGCTTCTTGTCCGAGCGGTAGCGATAGGCGATGAGCACGGGCGAGCCGCCGTTGTTCCGGATGAGGTAGTCGGCCATCGCCAACTTCTCTTCGTGGATGACCGCGTAGTTGCGGTCTTCGTCGACGTACATCGTTCCCGATGCGTACTGCAGCTGCTTCCCGTAGAGGATCGCTGCGTTGTCGGCCGTGAGCGTGAGCGTTCCGGGGTTGTCCTCGTCAGGGCTCGCGAGATACAGAACCTGGTCACGGGTGAACTGCTTGTAGGCGTCCAGCACGTCGCTGGGGAGCACCACAGAGATGTCCTCGACGGAGACCTCAGGCATCGGGATCTTCGTATTCTCTGCGCTCATGACCAGGTGGCGAACGCGGGCGTAGATCTCCTCCTCGGCTCCGGGACGAGGTTTCCACTTCGCCACACGGTTCTGCACGATGAGGTCCGGCGTCATGTAGCGGTCGCGGAACTCCGTGATCGAACGACCGAGCGCGAGTCCGCCATCGAGCAGGAACATCTGGCTCCAGAGATCCTCTAGCCCGTTGGGGGTCGGGGTTCCGGTGAGCTCGATGAAGCGGATCGTGGCGCCGGCGACCTTCGCGAGTGCGCCGAAGCGGACGCCGGAGTGACCCTTCAGCGTCTGCGATTCATCAACGATCACCGTCTGGAACGGCCAGAGGATCGTGTCAACGCCGTCGATCTGCTCCACCGGCATGTTGTCGACCAGATCGGTGATCAGATCCACGTTGATGAAGTACATCGAGGGCGGAGAGTTGAAGATCTCCTCATAGCGCGCGAGCCGCTTCTGCTTGCTCAGCTTCTTGTCGCGTTCGTCGACGATCAGACTGACCGCCCTCAGGGGGAAGCCCCACTTCGCGATCTCGTCGACCCATGTGGAGCGAGCGATGTTGATCGGCGCGACGACGAGGATGTGACCGGCCGGGCGTACGTGCGCGAGCGCGGTCAGGGTGCAGAGCGACTTGCCGCCGCCCATCGTGAGGAAGATGCCGCACTTGGGGTTGCGGATGATGAATTCGCGCACGATCTCCTGATGGGGAAGGAGCGTCGGCATGGTGAACGTCACGATGACCTCCAGGGTCGGGTGTGTGGGCGCGTGAAGAAGCCCCCAAGGGCTCAGTGCATCGGGGGCTTCTTCACTGCCAGATTCATGCGGGCGGCGAGTATGTATTGCGCTGCCATCCCGGCATTCGCTCGTTCAACAGCCCGACTCTTTCGGCAGAGAGGCGCTTGGACTTGCCCTGTTGTTGGAACCAGCCACGAAGACGGAATGCTTCACGCCCGTCGTCCGGGCGAGGCAATCTGCCGCGCACCTTGATGAACGCATCAAGTGCCTCAAAACGTTCGACCCAGAGAGGCGTCTCTCGGGGTTTCCAGTCCACCTCTGGAAACCGGCTCTGGAGGAGAGTGCGCCTGTCCTCGTGAAGATCGACGCTTCGTCTTTGGACTCGCGCCCACCCCGCGATCGACGATTCGATGGGATCGGCAGCGTTATTCCTTGGCATTCGCCCATACATCTCGTGAAACGCGATCAGGGCATCGAGGTTTCGCAGCCAGGTGTACTCGGATCGTCGAGTCGCCCTCCAACCGGGTACCTGATCATCGAGAACCGCGGATTGTTGGTTCGTCGCGGTGGCACGCTGCTTCGCAAGCCATCTCGCGAGCTGAGACTCACCAGTGTCGCCGGCGTACCTACTCGGGAGGCGATCGTGCTGCGACTTGAAATCCAGCACCGCTTGGAGCCGGTGGTTCCAATCCCAGCCGCGATCGAAGACGCGGACGGCGCGCAGCGAGAGATCGGCGAGCAGCGTGTCGAACGCGAAGAACGGTCGATCTCCCAGGTCGAACACCGCGTTGTGAGGAAAGTCGACGTGGATGCGTCGACTCCCCGGGTAGTTTGCGACGGCGTCGGCATCGCGCGGAACCGATGCGTAGGTTCTGAGCTCGCCACGAATCGCGGTGTCGTTTTCCGCCATCTGCGCAAGTACTGAGGCCATGATGTCCCAGCCGGGCCGATCAATCCAAGAGTCCGGTTCTTCAGGGCCGGCGAGGACTGGGATGATGATGCGACCCACGTGCTTCCCGGGTGCGCGCCGAAGCACGCGGCCCACCGCCTGTACCGTGTCGACTTTGGCTTTCCGCGGATCCACGAACAGGACGGCATCGAGGTTGGGGACATCGACACCTTCGGTCAAGCACCGCACGTTGGCGACTACCCCATGAGGGGAATCGCCGAATGCGGCCTCCAAGATCGCGCGCCTATCGCTGGCTGGGTCATCCCCGGTAATCACGAAGGCATCGATACCCGAATCCTGCGCCATGAGGACAAAGCGACGGGCGCGTTCGACGCTTCGCAAGTATGTGATGATTCGACCGGCCCCCAGCTGGTGGCGTGCGCGGTGGAGCGCGGCTACGCCAAGGTGGAGGCGGAGTTCATCATCGTCCAGATCAACAAGTGCGCCAAGGTGCTCTTCGGCGATGACAGTTGCGTGCACGCTGTAGTCACAGAGAACCCCGTCGCCGATAGCCTGGCGCAACCCGTACTCGTGTGCGATGGGGCCATAGATCGTCTCGTCCAGAAGGTCGCCCTCGTCGCCACGTTCACCCTCGGCGGTGATGTGAAACTGGCGTGGCGTTGCGGTTGCGGCCAGGCGCTTGTGGGCGAGGATCGACGAAGCGTCGAGAACGTGAAGGCCAAGGGCGCTCCCGGGCGTCACCCGATGGGCTTCGTCGAGTATGACAAGTTCGAAAGCCGCGGGGTGCCCGACGGCGACCATGCGGGCCTGCGCCTCGGCGATCTTGTCGCTTGAGTGATAGGTCGCGAAGACGACCTGCGGCAGATCCGGAGAGGCCTGGGCCAGAAGTCCTGACAGATGGACGGGATCAGTGGTGACTATCGCGCCGTAGGCCTCAAGATCCTCTGCGGAGACACGGGTCTCATCATCACCGCGGTCCGCGACAGACGCATCCGAGCAGACGACGATGGGGGTGTTCCAGCGGTCTTCGTACTGGGTGCGCCATTCGCGTAGCGTCTGGCCGACGAGGAACAGGGACGGGAAGAACGCTCCGATCAGACCTGCAGGGGCGACTGTGTTGCATACCGCCTGCAACGTGATGGTCTTCCCCGTGCCGCACGCAGATACGAAGAGTGCACGGTCGAGGCTCTCGAGCGAATTGACGATGTCGTCGTGCGCGGCCACCTGGTGAGGACGAAGCGCACGACGCGAAAGGTTGTCGATGGTACCCATGTGGACTCCTACTCGTGGGATGGTGGCGGCGGCAGCTGCTCCTATGCGACTTCGAACTCGACGACCGCGAGAGGATACGCTCCGGGCCACGCAAAGATGAGAGGGCAGGGGATCAACTCGGGGTCTGTCGGGGACGCTGGGTAGCCGGCGTTGTAGAACTGTCTCGCTGTCCAGTCGACCGCGATGCTGACCCCACGGCTGTCCGCGAGAACCGCAAACCAGTGAGGCCCCTCGTCGACGGATGTGACGTGCACGAGCTCGCCGTCGAGACCCTCTCGGCGCGCGAGCTCGAGAAAGCGCCGACTCATGATGTCGCAGTCGGGGGACTCCCACTCGGACTCATCCGGGTACAGAAACGCCCACCCCTGCGCGTCGAGATCCTCGAAGAGGAACAGGTCGCAGAGGTGGGCGATGTCTGCAGCGGCGTCAGCGGACGACGCGCTCATCTTCGGGGATGATGAGGTTCTCTGCCTCGAAGTTCTGGACGGTCTCCGTCCACTTGTCCATGCGGCCGCCGGACCACCAGTCGGTGACCCATCCGTCCTCGGACTTGATGACCACGACGGGCATCTCGCGGCCGTACTTCTCGACGACGTACTCGAACGGCGTCAGCCCGCCGAACTCGTCACGCGGTGCGAGGTCTTCCTCGACGTTGATCTCTGTGAACGGGACGCCTTTGCGCTCGAAGAGACGCTCGGTGGCGACGCATTTGTGGCAGTCGTTCTTCGAGAAGATGGTCATCGAGAGCGCGGGTGCTTCGGCCGGAGCCTCGAGGGTTGCGGTGCTGCTGCCGTCGGCAGTCATAGGGGAGTCCTCTCTGGGTGCGGTGCACCCAGGGTGTGGGGCAGCCGAGAACAGGCTAACCGTATTTCCTGATTTATGGGCGAATTATTCGTTTCGCTTCGTATCTGAATCGATCCGCGTGCGAGGGTCAGAGGGTCTCGATACGAACCGCGAGGTTCACGCCGTCGATCTCGACGTAGAACTCGCCGGGCTCTGCCTGCCCCGGTGCGCTGACGGAATGACCGGCATCATCGAAGGCTTCTCGAGCGATGTTGAGAGCCTTCAGCGCTGTGGAGTCGGTGCGCGAGACCATCGCCTCGACATGGGCAGCCGCTGCGGGGCGGGCGACGTCGACGGGCGTGTACTTCTTGGGGTCGGTCGCCCACCGCAGCATCTGGGGGATCTGCGGAGCGAAGGCGAGGCGCGCGAGGAGGTCAGAGCCGAGGAGTCCGTCGCGTGTGTCCCTGGCGACCGGATCGGTGCGGTTCGGCGTGTAGCCGGCGAGCTCCGCGTCGCGCGCGTGCGTGAATGCCGTCCCGACCTCCAGGAAGTGCACGGCACGCACCATCGACACGTAGGTCTTGGTCGCCGCGTCGTAGGACGTGATGATGTCGAGCGCTCGCGCAGGATCAGCCGTCGCGTAGCGACTCTGGGCGTACGCACCCCCTCGCTCGACGGTCGTGGTGGGAACAGGCGGAACAGAGGGGCTCATGGTGATCTCCGGTATCGGGTCAGCGGACGAGGAGCAGTGCTGGCGGGCACGGTGCGTGGGCCCAGCCGACCTCGGCCTGGATGATGCTGTCCCCGGGCGCGAAGCTGCCGCCGCAGTCGGCACAGGTGCCTGCATGGGCGGCAGCGAAGGGGCGAGGGGACGCGATGAACGCGGCGGGGCGGCTCACTCGATGCGGGTGGGGCCGTGGCCCACGGGTCGAGGATTCATGCAGCAGCCTTTCTCTCGAGGGAGGTCAGATCACGTCCGAGGGTGAGCTCCTCGATGAGGAGGTCGACGTCGTCCCGGTTGTCGATCTTTCGCGCGTCGCCGCCGGACGCGAGGATCTCGTCTCGGCGTACGCGCTGAAGCGGGTCGAGGGTCCTTCCCGGAGCCTTCGTCTCGACGAACACGGTGTGCCCGTTCAGGACGATGATGCGATCAGGGACTCCGGAGGTGGCAGAGGTGAACTTCCAGCAGACCCCGCCGGCTCGCTTCACGCGATCGCGGAGGTAGTGCTCGACGTAGTTCTCGGCCTTACCCATCGGCGTCTCCGTGATCGTGGCGGCAGTCGTCGCAGCAGACGTTCGATCGGCTGGTGCATTCCGCCTTGGGGGCGTCGCACGCCGGGCACGGGTCGTCATCCACGCCCGCATCTTCGCCGGAGCAGTCGGGACAGAAATCTTCGCCTGCCTCGTGCGTCCATCCGACTTCGAGCGCCGAGTCGATCTCGTTCGTACCGGAGTCGTAGGCCGTGCTGGCCTCGGCAGAGGTTCCGCAGTCGTCACAGGTGATGCTGACGGTCATACTCACGGGGCACCGTCCTTCGGGGCTTTCGGATGCAGCGGGCAGATGCTGCCGAGCGGGAAGGTCTCATCGTGGGTCTCGCACCACGCGAAGTCGTAGGGCTTCTCGGTGACCATGGAGCACGGCGCCTTGTCGGCGGCCGCGAGATCGATCACCTCGGCCTCGCTCCAGCTCATCTGGCACACAGGGCAGTGAAAACGGACGCCCGCTGCATCAGCAGTCCGCTCCATGGGGGCTCTGCAGTCGGGTTCCGGGCAGGGGGTGGCGACCTGGGTCTCAGCCATGGATGTCTCCGATCTCGTGTTCGGGGCAGTAGTCGAGTCGACGACGACTCTTCGGGTTTTTGACTGCGACGGCCCACCCCTGGGCTCGAGCGCTTTGGCGGCCGAGTCGCGCATCGAGATCGCGCACGCTTCGCCCCTTGCCGTCTGAGTGCTTTCCGTCGCAGGTGATGCTCACCACCGCCTGGTTCCAGAACCGGGCGTTGCGCCGCGCGTTGAAGTCGCGGACTGCGGTCATCATCGGGCGACCTACAGCTTCGGGTGGCTCCGCACGGATGCGGGCAGCACCAGCGATCGGATGTAGTCCACGTCTTCGCGCTCCAGCACGTAGCCCGGCTGGAGCCACGTCGCCTCGTCGTCGGAGCCATCGAGATCCGCGACCGTCTGAGTCGTGTCCTCGTAACGCGCGTCCTCCACGGGTGTCAGCGTCGCGCGGTCCAGGGAGAGTGTCTCTTCGCGCTCGCTCATGCGGCCACCTCGGTGATCTCTTCGGGCTTCGGTCCGTCGTGGCGGATACCCATCAGATCGGCGAGCGTGCGCCAATGCTTGAGGTCCTCGTCGCTCTGCCCGCCGATGGCCGGCGAAGCGATGGCCTGCCAGAAGGTCGTCAGGTCCGAGGTGATGTCGGAGCTCCGGTGCTCTTCGTTCGCACCGAGCGTGACTGCCGCGAACTGGCCTAGGCGCGCATAGCGGCTGGTCTTCACGATGTTCTCGATCGAACCGACGTTCGCGCGGTAGGTCTCGACCTCTTCCTGAAGCGAAAGGAGTTCTGACTCGATCGCGCGCAGAGCGTCGATCTCCGCGGACCAGTCGTTGGACTTGTCCGAGCCCATGAAGCTGACGATGTTGTCGAGCTCGGAGACGCGGGACGGGGCGGGGGCGGCGGCGGTGGTGGTCATAATGGTGCCTCTCTGGGCGACGAAGTGGGTGGAGGTCAGGCGGGAACGTGGTCGTCGTCTTCGTCTGCGGCTGCGCAGACGTCGTTGCTGACCTGGACGAGGACGAGGTCGTTCTCGTGGTCGAAGCCGACGATTCTCTCGCTGGCGCCGTAGGCGTGAAGGCCGCGGTGAAGTCGTTCGACGAGGTCGTCGGTGAAGGAGTCGATGTTCCCGCCTTCGATGGCGGGCTGGTAGAAACCTGGCTCGAGAGCGAGCACTCCGGTGTAGACCCCGTCGGGGTTGGCCGTGGCCAAGGCGTACTCCGCGCTGACCGGTCCGAGCTGAACGACGATCTCCCGATCGCCCGAGGTAACGACTCGGAATTTCTCAGGGTCGAGGGTGCCGTACATCGTGATCTCGTCTCTATGATCAGTGGAAGGTGGGCTTGTTTCTGGGGATCTGAGCGCACTGGCGAAGGACTCTGTCTGGGGAGATCAGAGTCCTTCGCAATCCAGATGGTCCGGCATGGCTGGAGCGGAGCCACTATCTCTCGATGCGCACTAGTCGCTGGCGACGTTCTCGAGGCGGGCACGAAGGGGCCCCAGCGTGTAGCTGAGACCCCTTCGCGGGGATGGGCGAGATCGCTCTAGTCCTCGTCGGACTCGTCCTCTGCGGAGCCGTCCGCGGAGTTCATCCAGCTCACCTCGAACGTGCTGGCGAGAAGACCCACGTAGGCGTCGATGTCCAGGCAACCGAGGAGGTCGCGCAGCGCATCGTCGCCCATGCAGAGCAGGTCACCGTTCTCGATGAGGACACTCCAGGCAGGGTCGATGCCGTTGATCTTGCGAACAACGACGTCCTGGTCCTCGGGAAGGAGGGTCCTGCCCGTCTGGGTCGTCTCGACCCGGCTGCGCGCGTAGCCGTTCTCCTGGAGGATCTGCAGCGCTATGGGGTCCGTCACCACCGGTGACAGCTGGTCCTTCGCGCGCTTCACCTTGGAGGCCGGCGTCACGGCCCACGCACCGGCTGCCCGGAGGGACACGGCTCCGGGTTTCCCCTGGTGCACGATGAACATCCGGTTGTAGTGCTGCAGCTTGCGAGGGTTTGTGACCTCATCGAGCTTCGGGTCGATCGGATCCAGCGGATCCGCCGCGAACGGGATCGTGACCGTCGCGTTGGCGGCGGCGATCACGTTCTGGAACAGCCGTGCGGCGAGCACGGGGTCGCTGTTCCGAATCGCCTCGAGCATCAGCTGCTTCCCGAGACGCCTGTCGAGCGGCTCGGTGATGCTGATCGGAGTGTCCCGCCACGAGGGCACGTATCCACCCACGATGTATCGGAGGTACCTCACCAGTGCCCAGTCGAGCACCGCGGGGTGCGCGAGGCTCTTCGTGGGCTGAGGCTCCTTGAAGCACGCGAGCGTGCCGCCCGATGCCGACACGAACGGCGCCTCCCACAGAGGCGTTGCCGGGTCCTCTGGCACCTCCATCTCGAGGCGATTGTTCGAGTCCTTGCTCACGATGATGAGCGGCTCGGGCTCGATCTCGACGTTGATCAGCGCCTGCTGTTCGGCGAGGACGCGGTTGTTGGTCTCTTCGTCCAGGACGGAGTAAAGACCATCGGTGTTCGTCGAGATGATCCGGGCGCCTGCCAGCGTCTGCGCCTGACCGATGCGCCAGGAGAAGAGCTGTCCGATGATTCGCATCGAGATGATGGCGTTGTTGACCCGGATCGGGGTGTGGTGGGTCGTGTCGCCGGCACCGGATGCCGAGTTGAGGATGAGCTTCGTCCCGTTGCGGAGAACACCCAGGCGGGTCTTCTCCTCGTCGCTCAGCCCCGGCGCCTTCATCATCTGCCCGTAGCGATCCTTGTCCGCGAGGATCTTCGCGTACCGGTCCTCCCCGAGCTCGGCGTTGTAGAACGCGCTCATGTTGCGGAGCATGTTCGGGTAGTAGCTCGTGAAGTCCTCGTGGATCGCGGTGTCGACCGAGGTGTAGGTGTACTTCTTGTTCAGCTTCGTCGAGCCGTCCTTGAGCACCTTGAACAGCTCCGGCTTCGGGAGCGATTCCTTGTACCCGACGGACGGGAAGCGGGCGGCGATCTCGCGGTAGCGCTCGTGGTCGAACAGCTCTTCAGGGCATGTTGCCCATCCGGGGTATTCGACCTCGAGTGCCTCGGACATTGCCTTGAGGTTCTTGATCGTGGACTTCGAGGCGAGGACCTCGGCGTGCTGCACGACCCGCCCATCGGCGAGCGTGACGCCGCCCTTGGTGGTGCGCACCACGAGCGGATCCCGATACTCCCTCTTGACCGCATTGAGCAGGTCGTTCTTCGGCTCCCAGAGCGCGATGTCGGCCATGTAGCGATCCCACGCCGCCTCGGCCCCGTGGATGCCACCGGTGGAGAAGGTGGCGAAGCACGTGGAGGGTGACCCGTCCGCATTGAAATACGGCAGGTTGTTCGCGGTCTTCGGCATGTACTTCAGGACCATGGGCCGGTTGTCGAACCCGTAGGTCTCGGTGTACTCCCGAGAGTCGTTGAAGTTCTGGCCCTCGATCGACTTGTAGTAGCGGTACACCTCGTCGAACTGCGCGCGCGCGGATTCGTCGGTGATGTTCTCGTAGAAGAACGCTCGGCACTCATCCAGCACGTTGACGCGCTGGATGCCGCGCTCCTTCGCGACCATCTCAGACGGGTACATGAAGCTGACAGCCTCGAGGTCGTCCAGGTTGCCGTAGGGGCTCAGGATGAGACCTACGAGCTTCGCCGAGGATGCGTCGGGAGTCAGGCGGCCGCGTCGAACAGCCTTGGGGCTGATGTTCGGGCTGCTGGAGAATCGCGACTTCTCGTAGATGGTCTCGGGGTACTCGTCGATCAGGCCCTTCTTCAGGTCGAAGCCTGAAGCGTAGGTGGGGTGCTCGAAGAGCTTCGCGAGACCGACGACGTCGGAGACGTTGTAGGCCAGCAGCTCGTAGAACTGCTGGAGCGTCTCGACCGTCGCGTTGCGCGAGTCGAGCTTGTCGCTCTCCATGATCTGGCGACCCAGGCCGCCGAGCTGCCGCTTCAGGGCGACCATCCGCTGCGCCTCGTTGAGACGCGCGGCATCGATGTGACGACCGGAGTTGATCATCGACGCCCGGATCCGGTTCGGCACGCTGCCGTACTTCTTGCCGCCGGCCACACGACCCTCGGTGAGGTACGTGTGCATGTACTTCTTGTACGGCTCCTGGAACATCTCGTCGTTGTAGGAACGGAGGCGAGATGCGGCCGGGGGCATGAAGCCGGTGGCCGCGTGCTGGTTCTGCGAGAGCGCACGCGGGAGATGCGAGAAGGCCTCCATGAAGTACAGCGCCAGAATCGTGGTGTCGTAGCTGTACGAGTTGTACCCAACGAAGTAGGGGTGCGCTTCGAAGGGGTCGTACTCAGGGTCCGTGTCGCAGACCGGCCGGAGGAACGACGAGTACGACGAGCGCGAGTCGGGGTCGTTGACGGAGTCGGCGTCGCTGAGCCCGAACATCTGCGCGAGAGCGAGGTTGCCCGGCCACGTGGACAGGTCGTGCAGCCTGACGGTGCGCTTCATGCCGTCGACCATCTGGAAGGCGGGGTTCGAGGCGATGATCATCTCAGCTGCGTCCTGCAGGCTGACCGGCTTCTCCGCGATCTCCGCGGCGAGAGGTCCGGTCGGGTCGATCAGGTAGAACGCATCGATCGTGTTGGTGCGCGGGGCGTACGCGCAGAGGGTCCAGACGTTGTTCAGCGCCTCGATGTCGTAGAACACGAAGCTCGCGGTCTTCGCCGTCACTGGACGGGCCGCCTTCGTCAGCTGCGCGTCGGGGGTGGGCGCCAAGAGAGCATTCGACATGCGAGATTCCTTCCTCTTGGTGTCGTGGGGGTCAGGTGAAGCGAGGCCGCCGCTTCGGGCGTTTCGCGGGTACGGCTTCGGCGATGGCGCGTTCTGCCGCGTCTGCATCGAACGCTGCGGCTATGAGCGCACCGGCGATCTCGAGGTTGCGACTCGCGTCCTCGGACGGCTTCCAAGCCGCAGGCGGCCAGGGCCAGCCGCCGGGCGGCAGGTAGCGTCCGTCTCGGTCGTGCCAGGCGTCAGCGCCGTAGTCGGCTGCTTCGAGATAGCAGCGCGCGGCTGCCATCAGCTCGCGAGAGCGTCCGATGTCCGCAGCGGGTTCGTGGCCCTCTTCATGGATCTGCCGAGCTCGCTCGCTCGCCATCCGTTCGATGCCGCGATTGGCGGTGTCGGCGCTGAGCTTGAGCGTTTCGGCGATCGCCGCTCGAGCAGCGACGCGCGCGGCCCATTCGGAGCCCAAGCCGGGGCGCTTGACGACGGGGTCGATGTCGTGCTGGCGGAGCACTCGTTCGATGGCCTCCTCGACGCGGTCCAGGAGGTGACCGGTAGGGGCGGGGGCGGCACGTGAAGAGCGAAGTGCTGCGGCCGCGGTGCGAAGAGCTGCGGCGATCCGGTTGCGCATGAAGTGGGCGAGGGGCACGAGGTCACCGCGAAGGGTGCCGTCGGCGAAGTCGGCGCAGATCTCGAGTTCGTCCACCAGGTCTTCCTGGGGGAGCGAGAGGTAAGCCTCTGAGTTGTCGCCTCGTCGCTGCGCGATGAGGGCCTCGTAGATGGGCTCGGACATGGTGCTCCTCTCCGGAGGGTCAGTGGATGGGTGTGAGTGGGTGCTCGGCGGCTATGCCGCGTCTTCGTCGGAGTGCGACTCGAGCGCGCGGCCGGCGGTGAGGTTCTTCTCACCGGTGTTCGCTTCGTAGCCCGCCCGCACGCCTTCGGCGTACGTCAGCTCATCGGCCGGCTTGCGAGTCCTGGCCTTCGGGTGCTTCTTCTCGTCGACGACCGCGTCCACCCGATCACGGCGGGAGGAGAGCACGAGATCGGTCCCCGAGCCGGCGTCCTCGACGATGGTCTGACGGTTGCGGCGAATCCGGGCGGATGCGCCGGCTCCGAAGCCACGGATGAATCCGCTGCGCGCTCGACGCTTCTCGCTCTCGGAGCTGTAGCGGAAGAGCGGACGATTGGCGCGCCACCAGGCACGCATAGCGACCATCGCCTGAACCTCCAGGCTGGCGATGAGCAGTCGGGCCTGGCGAACATCGGACTCGAAGCCGACGATGTAGAGGATCGAGCCGAGTCCGGCGACGTCTTTCTGCAGAGGACGCAGGGTGCCCAGAGCGAAGGTGACCTGGCCACCCATCTCGCGCAAGTCGCGGGCGTAGACGCCGGTGAACAGCTGCGTCTCCTGGACGATCTGCTCCTGAGACTGCCCGAGCTTGGCTCGACGTTCGTCGATGCGCGCCTGCTCGATGCCGTATTTCAGCATGAGACGTTCGGCGTGCTCGGTGAGGGCCTCAGCCTCCTCGGGTGTCGTGCTCTCGGCCTTCGCCAGCATCTTGGCGATGAGATCCAGCTTGCTCTCGCTCATGGAGGAGCCCTTCTGCGGTGGGGGCCGTCGATACGGCGGCGGTCGAAATGGGTGCTGAACGCGGGGTCTCGCGGACCCCGCGTTCAAACGACTCAGTCGTCGTCGGTGGGCGCCGGCGCCGCGGCACCGGTTCCTGCCTGCCGCTGCAGTCCGCGATAGTTCGCGGCCAACGGCGAGAACAGCGACTTCTTGAGCGGGTCAGTCCCCAGGTAGCCGGGGTTCATCCAGTCCCTGAGGTCGAACCGCGCGATGAGCGGCTCGGGCTTGTCCATCCGGTTCGCCGGGCGGATCTTCGCGGTCTTGTCCTGGCAGTACCAGAGCTCTGACTTGTCGACGATCGCGACCAGGTCCGTGATGAAGTTGTTCCGCCCGATCGGAGAACCCGACGGGTTGGTCTTCGCGAACCACGACTTGTAGAGGTCGTATAGGAAGGGGAACGGCAGGAGATCCCAGACGAAGACTTCCTCGAACTCGTCCCAGAACGCGCGCACCGGGTCGTTCGCCTTCTTGTACTCGTCGAGCACAAGACGCGTCGCCTCGGGCTCGGAGAGCACGTAGTAGTCCATGTGCAGAACGCGCTTGAGCACGTACTGCAGGACCTGATCACGGCCGACGTAGTCGTCCTTGATGTAACGGCGCTCGGCACCGGTGTAGCTCTTCTCGAACGGCACGAACAACTGGCGACGATAGAAGCTCTCGGACTTGTCCTTGATCTTCGGGAACCCGTTCAGACACTGGACCATGAAGCCCCAGAACTGATACGCGATCGGCGTCTTGTACTTGCGGTTGATCGAGATCACGTCGTTCGTGATGATCGCCTTGAGGTTGGCGGCGCGATCGATGAAGGTGCCGACGTCGTTCTCGTCGACGAGGATCGCACTCGCGCGCGTGAGCGGCTCGAGTAGGAAGTCCTTGCCGAAGTCGGCGATCGGGATCGAGGCGTAGCTGGCAGTTCCGACGAGGTTCCTCATCAGCTCGACCAGGGTGCCCTTTCCGTTGTTGCCCTTCTCGGAGTAGAACCATGCGCTCTTGTTCCAGCGCACGTGCGGACGCACGATGGCGCCGAGGATCTCCCAGAGCAGGTGGACGACCTCGGGATCGTCGCTCAGTCCTTGGATCCACTCCTCGACCTCCCAGGTGTCCCCATCGGGGGTCTGGATGCCGGGCGAGAGAGCTGTGGCGACGTAGTCGACGCGCGCCTTGGACAGGAACACCTTGGACGGGTCGAACGGGAGGAGCTCCTTCGACTTGAAGTCGAAGATGCCGTTGTTCACCGCGATCAGGTCGCGGTCGGAGCAGCGGCCTACGCGGGGCGCCTCCTCACGAAGGACGGTCATCACCTCTCGAGATTCGTTGATGGTGAGTTCGCGGTTGTAGAGCCGGCCGACGCTTCGGATGTGATCCTCACTCGTCGCGTACACACCCTTGTCCTCGCCTCGGTCGACGTACATCGCCAGTAGGTCCAGGTCACGGTCGGTGTTCTTGCCCGACGGAGCGATCCGCACCACCCTGTGGAGCGTGATGAGGATCTGCGCGATCTGGGAGAAGGTCAGTCGCTTCAGGAGGTTGATCTTGTGGGTGCCCTGGCGACCCGCGTTCTCGACGTTGAACTCCTTGTTCGTCTCTGCGAGAAGTGTCTCTTCGATCGTCGCGGGGCTGGGGAGCTTGCCGCCCTGGAGAGAAGCGAGGTACTTGGTGGTCACCTGCTTCGTGATCTCGTTCTGGGTCTTCGCCATCGTCAGAGGCCTTTCGGAATTTCGTGCGAGCCGAGGGTCCACGCCGTGCGCTTTGGGCGCAGTGGAGGGAGGTGGGTATCGGCGGAGCAAAGAGGTCTGGGCGTCCGATGTCGCGCTCGGCTGAGCCTTGCGACGAAGCAAGGCCGCACCCCGGGTGGGGTGCGGCCCTGAGGCGAGGCGTTAGATGCCGTCCATCTGTTCGCGGAAGTCGGCGATCAGCTGATCCTGCGGGCTCACTTCGGGGGAGAGGCGAGCCGCGTGCCGGCGGAGGTGATGGTTCGCCGATTCGAGCGCGGCGAGGCGTCCGGCGTCGTCGACCGTGGCGGGATTCTTCGCAGACATCGTGAAGAGCGCCTCTCCTGCGTTCCACAGGTGAGGATCGTTCGGGAACGCGCTGTCGAGGAGGTCCCAGAGCTGCTCGCGGTGCGCCTGAATGGCGAGCGAGACGTGCGGGGCGCTCTTGGCCTCTTCGATGGTCACGCCAAGCGACTTGGAGAGTGCCTCGCGGATCTCCACGGGGATCGAATCGTCGGCCAAGAACTGGCTGACGAGCGCTTCTCTGATCTCTGGCGGGAGGTCCGCGCCTTCGGAGAAGAACCCCACCGGGGTCTGAAAGGCGAGATGGATCTTCGGCGGCGACTCCCCGTCGGGCCCGTCGTGCTCATCAGGCGTGGTCATGAGGTCTCGCTTTCCGCCGCGCCGTATCTGCGCGGGTGGTGTTCAGAAGATGGAGGGAGGAGCCGGCAGCTCGGCGTACGCGATCAGCAAGATCGTGAGCAAGGCGGCTGCCGCGATGGTGAGAGCGGTGTACGAGATCCACAGCGCCGCAATCGCGAGTCGACGTCCGCGCTTCGGCGTGCCGTTGCTGCGCTGGAAGTACATCCGGATGAGCGCGAGATGTCCGAGCACGATCGCGATGACGAAGCCGATGGCGGTGAGGAAGCCACATGCTGCGCTGATGAGCGCGACAACGGCCGTCCGGCTCACACGCGGCCGAGGGGCATCAGAGATGCTCGTGATTTCGTGCTGGAACAGCCCCATGGCCGACCTCCTTCGCTGAGTGATCCAGCCGGCGGTTATCGCTGGCGGATGCGCAGGAAGGAAGTCGGGTTGGGGTGGAACGTCACAACCAGACCCGGTGCGCGCTTCGCGCGCGCCCCCAGTCATCGACCAGGAGGGGTCGCCTCGACTGGTCGGGTGAGGGACGAGATGCGATCGAGCATCTCGTCGCTCTCCTGCAGGATCTGAGCCGACCGGAGCAGGACTGCCGCGAGCTGCGCATCGACATCGTCGTACGCGTCAGCGAGCTCGTTCGGGGTCGCCCGGGCGAAGCGCCCGGTCGACACAGTACGAATGACCTGATCGCGGTCAACGGATCCTCCGACTCGCTGACGGCGTTTCATCACCGCGGTGATGGACTTCGGGGACATCGGGTCGCTCGTGACATGCCCGTACTGGTCGATGGCAGGCAGGAGCGTCTCAGCCTCGCGCCAGACACCATCCAAGCTCGAGCGACAGTCGTGCGAGAGCTGATCCTGGTCGGGCGTCACACTCTCCTTCACGTCGGTCCACCAGTGCCGCGACGCAGCCCCGACAATCCGGAGCCAGCGCGTAACGGCACAGGCCGCACATGCCGCGGCAGGGTCGCTCTTGGGGATCGGCACGTCGCGGATCGAGAGAGACGGGAACAGCGTGACTTCGGCCTGCATGACAGAGCGAGCTTCCGCTCGGGACAGTCCGACGACTCCGATCAGTACGAGAAGCCAGCCGTCACGTCGAGCCCGCATCGCCTGGGCGAAGTACTTCCGATGCTGATAGGGCGACAGGTTCGCCAGGGCGTCCGGGAGCGAGGCCCAGCCGTCACCGCTCTGCAGCGCCGATCGTGGCGGCGTCGACGGCAGCTCGAGAGGTTCACCGGCTCGAGCGTGGGCGCGACGGATGGTTCTCACCCTGTGACCCTGCGCGTCGAGGGAGGCGGGAAAGGCAGCGAGGAAGGCCGCGATCGTGTCACTCGTCGTCGGTAGGGCCGGTGCCTTCGTGGACGTGCACCAGTCGAGGAAGAGCGCCCACTCGCGGGCCTCTCGGGACGGTCGACGCGTGGCTGTACGTGTCACGGTGAGCAACCTCCTCCTGCAGATGGGTGTCAGAGCCCGATGCGGGTGACGGCGTTCTGGCGGAGAGGGTCGTGTTCGCGACGGTAGATCTCGACGGTCTCGACACGTTTGTGGTTCGTCTGCCGCATGACGGAGGCCGGAGAGGCGCCGGCGCGAAGAGCTTGCGTCACGAAACCGGCACGCAGCGAGTGTCCGCCGAACCGTTTCGGGTTCATGCCCGCGCCGTCCAGGCGGAGCTTCACGACGCGATCGACCACCGCACCGCTAATCGGCGTCGCTCCGACATGGCCACCGCGGCGCACAGGGCGAAACAGCGGCGTCTTCGGATCGAGCCGGTCGAGCTCAGGGGTGGGCCCGTGACAGATGTGCACGTCGGTGCTGGACTCGCGGAGAAGAGTCATCATCTCGCTCCTCGTGGCGTGAAGAGCAGAGTCAAGAACGCGCACCCACCGCAGGAAGGCGCACGGCGGGCACGTGAGCGGATTCGCACCGTACGGGAGGCCCTTCACGGATCCGCGCCCCTCTTGGTCGGTCTTCGAGGTGAGCAGTCGAACGTGCAGGCCGTCCTCGGTGTGCACGGTGACGTCGCCGACAAGACGGGATGCGAGCTCTGAACGACGGAATGCGCCGGCGAAACCCATGACGAGGAGCGCCGCATCGCGGTGTCCGAGGATCCCGTTGGGAAAGCCGTGAAGGTCGATGCCGAGAAGCACCTTCTTGAGATCCTCGAGCAGCAGCGGGGCCATCCTTCGCGTCGGTCTCACGTGACCGCGCCGGATGCCGGCAAGGGTCCGTTTGACCTCAGCCGACGAGCCCGGCTGAGGCATACCAGCGCCGTGGTGGTGGACGTTGATCGAAGTGACCCAGCGCTGGATGGTGCTCGGCGCATAGACGTAGTCGCCGGACTCGGACACGAGTGCTGCGCGATCGGTCATGTACGCCGCGACCGTCTCACCGGTCGCGGGCAGTGAGACCTGGTCGTGCTCATCGCACCAGCGTTCGAACGCGCGCCAGTCGGCTTCGTATGCGCGCGCTGTGTTCGGCGCTGTGGCGACGGCCTGGTGCTCTTGGATGCCGTCCAGCAGTCGCTGGGGGAGCGGCGCGCTCGTTCTGGTGGGCACCTGTGCGCCCGGTGGCAGAATCACGACGGGCGTGGTCAGCTCTTCGGTCATCGCCACGCTCCCGCCTCGTGGCGGGTGATGATGCGCTCGCGTGCTTTCGCGTCGTCTGGTGAGGGAGTCGTGGGGGCGGCGATCATCACTCGGTCTCCATTCTGGCCGTTTTCGGCGTCTCCCCGGGAAAAGAGGGGCTGCGCCGGATAGCTGCGATAACTGGTCTTATCGTCGGTAAAGGGCCAGACAGGGAAGTGAGATGGGGCTGAGCAGGTGAGAGCGCGTTCCGCATGATTTCAGGCGACGCGCCGCCGCGTACTGACTTGATACCCGGGGCGGCCAGGCGCCTCAGTCGCGGCCGTCCGCGACGATGAATGCGATGCCGTCCTCGTGCCGCCACTCAGTCGCGATTCTCAGGGCGCGCTGCTTCACCTCGCTCCTCAGCGCCTCGATCTCGTCCTCAGAGAAGATCCACGCGCGGGTTGTGCTGCGCGATCGATACGGGGCGAGGGCGTAGACGTTGATGCGGCTGACCGTGGAGGAGAACTGCACACTTCTCGGTAGCTCGAGGCCCGAGGCTTTGTCGTCTTGGGTCGGCCAGCCGTGGTGTGTGCCGTAGGGAGTGCCGTTGTGCACGATGGTGGCGACCTGATCGAGCCCGGCCAGCTGTTCTGCCGTCGGGTAGGTCGGGCGACGGGCCGCCATGAGCTGGTCGTAGCGATCCATCCTGGCGCGCTGCTCTGTGATGTGCGCCCAGCGTGACGCGTCGAAGGCCGCCTCGAGGGCGTTGATCTCATCACGCAGTGTGACGATCTCGTCGGTGTCATGAGTGGTGGTGCCGTAGATGGCGGTCATCGGATTCTCCTGGATGGTCGAGTGGCTGCCGGCGTGCGTCTGTCAGCTGATCTCGCCCGCTTTCAGCGCGCGCTTGATCTCCTTCAGCGATCGCCAGGGTCGACCTTTCAGTGCGTCGTCCTGCGTGATGACGATGGCGCGGATGTGCCGGGCGGTCTTGGGGTCGAGCGGCTTGGGTTCAGGCATGAGAGTTGTTCTTTCGGGCGCGCGAAAGAGCCGCCTGGACGCAGTGTCCGGGCGGCTCTTGGTGTGTTGGGACGAAGGCGGCTACAGCTGCCTGTCGTCTTCCGATTGACGACCGACTGCGCCGCCGATTCCGGGCCGGTCGAGGTGAACGTCTCGAAGCTCGGGGAAGCGGTCGGACAGTCGAGGCATGCCGGAATATGGAGCTGTCGGTGCGGCGCGCTTCGGCCGAACCGGAGGCTGAGCCGGAGCGGGGGTGTGCGTCTGCATCGCAGCGGATCGGACCATATGGGAGGTGAACTGTCGCGGGCGCATGATGAGCCGTCCGTTCCAGGCTGGGCCGAGATCTGTCAGGTGGTGGTCCGAGGAGACGATGACGTCAGCGTTGACGGAGGGGTCTTTCGCGAGAGCGAGGATGTGGTTGTCCTCATGATCTCCGATGCCGTGATCCAGCACCACCGGGTCAACGATCGCTCCGCCGGTGAGTTCGCAGGTCTCGGCGATGAACTTGAGGAACCTCTCTCGAGTCTCGGGCGATTGACCGTTCTCGCGCATGACTCGGCTGATGTTCCGCAGGATGTGCGGCGACGCGAAGAGCGCGTAGCGATCGTCGAAAGCAAGCGCCAGGGCGTCGGCCGCGGGGGAGGAAGAGGGGATCTCACTCTGCGTGGGGAAGAGCATCCTGCCGTCGCCACGACCGATGAAGTCGAGATAGACGTTGATGTCGAGGACGACGGGGATCTTGCCGGGTGCCGCAGCAGCCGCGGCGCTGTCGGTCACGGCACCCGGAGATCGTCGATGAGCTTGAGCGTCTCCTCGGTCGTGAAGACCTTGCCGCCCCGCTCGGCGAGTGCATCGGCATGAAGAGACTCAATGCCCTTTCGCACCTCCTGTAGCCGTTTCAGGCGCAGGCGCTCCTTGAAGTCAGCCATGGCGACGCGGAGGAACTCGCTGCGGTTGCCGTCACCGAACTCAGCGGAGAGTTCGTCAAGCAGCGGAATGTCCGTCTCATCGAGGGCGAAGCTGATGGGTCGAGCGGCCACGGCGGGCCTCCTCACGCGTTAGTAATCGGTTATTAAGGGTACTGCGAACGAATGCGACAGGCAAGAAGTGTCGCTTCAGGCGAGACCCTGGCCGAAGCGGTGAAGCCAGCTCGAGTGGTAGTCCGGAGCGGAGTGCCGGCGGCCTGTCGTCTCGCCGGCCGCGATGATGTCGGGGTATCGGGAGAGGAGCCCATCCCATCCTTGATCGCGCGCGGGCGTCGTGGAGACCAACGGCAGAGAGTCGACTGCGAGGCTGGACTTCCGCGTGTTGCACATCGCGTGCAGGGTTGTGAGATTCGACGGGTCGCTCGATCCGCCACCGGCATGCGCGAGTACGTGGTCGGCTTCGGGCGCGAGCGCCCAATACGCCGGATGCACAGTGCCGCGGCGGTAGTGCGCGTAGTACGGGAACTCGTCGGGGAACACGTCGCTGATCGCGACGAGGATGCACCGGGGGATCGTGCGGCCCCCGCAGTACGTGCAGAGGAAGCCGTCGCGGAGGAACACCTCGGCACGCGTGCGATCGGAGACGCGGCGAGAGGTGCGGGCATCGCTGCCGGCCGTGGCCACGCCGTGAAGGGTGAGACTGCCCATCCACACTTCGCCGGCGATCGGCTCGAGGATCTGACGTGCACGATCGATGGATGACGGGAGCGCCGCTGTCACTTCGTCGAGCACCGCGCTGTACCAGGCGGCGGCATCACCGCGGAAGGCGTGGATCTCGCGGGTGCTCATACGAGCGACCTTACGCCCCGCGCACTGCGGCGCTATGCGACGACGAGGTCAGCGCATCGGATCGCGAACTTCGACGTGTAGTCGGAGTGGCCGCAGGCGCTTGATTCGGCGCGAAGCACTGCGTCCAGGTCGACAGGGGCGGTGTTCGCTTGGCTCCGAAGGGCGTTGACAGCTTCGAGCATGCGCTCGCGTTCGAAGATGACCCAGCCGAGCTCCTGCCCGCCGTCAGCATCCGTAACGAACTCGCTTCTCTTCTCGCGTTCCCGCTGCGACATTCTGAGCGTGTCCAGGAGGGTGAGGTACGCCTGGTGCCAGCGGTTGTCGGACATCGCAGACTCCTCGTCGTATCGTCACTGGCCGGTCAGCAGGCTACCGCTTGATGCAGGCGCCCGTGTCTGAGTAGAGCGCGCCAGTCTTCGTGTTGGTGAGCTTCACCCGGACGCCGGGGTCGCCCACGATCGCGACAATGTCGACCTCAGGGTTCATGCGCTGCCCTACCAGGCCGTAGGCCATGGAGACGGTTTCGTCTTCTGGGGTCGACTCGGGGAGTCGCACGGCGTAGTCACCGAATCTCGTCAGGTCATCGTCCTCACCCAGCGTGAGCGGTTCGCCAGATCCGAGGTTGTCGAGGAGTGCAGCCGTGTTGGGGTCGTCGGACTCGAAGGAGAGAGCTTCGTCCGTAACCGTTGCAGTGAAGGCCCGGAGCATGAAGACACCCTCACGGTCTGTACCGGCGCACTCCCAGGTGCCCTTGAGGTACTCGAGTGTCGGTTGCGGGCTCGCGGCGCATCCAGAGAGCGTGAGCATGGTCGCGGTTGCGATCGCAGTGAGAGTGAACGTCTTGCGGAGCATGGGGTTCCTGTCTGAATGAGGTCTATGGCGACTATGGCGTCATGATCGGGCCGCGGTCACCTCGCGGCTGCATAGCCATATGCCGGGATGGTCTATACGGTGAGGGGCATGCAACTGCTGGAGCTGCCCGACCCGACAGGTAAATCACCGTCGATGTGGATCAACGCCGATCACGTCGTGAGCGTGATGCCGGTGATCCGGAACATGGGCAGCGGGTTCGAGGCTCAGGCCGAGGTGAAGCTCGAGGGTATGCCCCTCCACAGGGTGATGCTCGGAGTGCACGAGTCGAAGGATGTCGCGGAGGAGGCGTTCAAGGGGTTTCTCGAACGCCTCCAGGCGGGCTAACGACGCCGAGCGATCCAGTTCAGCAGCCGACCGATCGGGCTGAGCCTTGTCTGCGCCCACCACAGCGACACCTCTCGCGGAGCCGGGTACGGGTCGTGATGGATCGGATCGAGGGGATCCTGTGCGCCCTCAGCGCGGCGGAAGGCACTCGCGAGCGTCAGCCCGGAAAACCGTCGCGACCGGTCGTCGATCAGCGTGACGATCGTGATGCCGGCGCGACTGATCGTCTCGATGTCGTACTCGGTGGGGACGCGTTCGCTCCTGATCACAACGGGCAGAGCTTCGCGCTTGAGCAGGGCGATCATGCTGCCACCTCCTCCTCGAACTGAATGGTGACGAGGTCCCAGCGTCGGAAGACAGCCCAGGCGTCCTCCGTCTGGTTGCCGTCCGACGCTTCGTCGCGCACCCATCGCACAGCGATGTACTCGTTGGTCTCGAGGAGTGCTGCGACGGCCGAGGTGGTGGGCATCGGCTGCATGCCGGACTCGCCGGAGGAGGTTCTGACGGCGACCGTGGTACGCGACGACAGGAACAGCGCCGGGCGGACGCCGGGACGGCTGATGTGACTCTGGATGTGCCGGCCGTCGGCGCCATCCTGGTACGCGTCCAGGCGCACACCGGCCATCTCAGCACGCATGGCGGTTTGGTCAGCGTCCCCGGCCGCGACCATCTTGATCACGGAGTCGCTGGCGAAGTGCACGTCGAACGCGGCGCGCCACTGGTTGTCGATAAGGATGAAGTCGTCGTCACGCAGGTCCTGCGCTCGGACCTGCGCGGTCGTGATGATGGTGCGAGTCTCACGCGGTGTCGTGTCAGTCATGGGTCTCTCGATTCGGGATATCAGCTGAGGTAGGTGGGGTTGTTACGGCTGCCGGGGCTACCCTCCGGAGGCCCCAGAGCGCACGCGAGTCCGCTCCGTTGTGCGACCAGGTCTTCGCGGTTCGCACGAGCGGCTCGGAGGCTTGCATGCGAGATCCGGGGCGGCTACGAATGTGCTCCCAGCGACCGCTGTCGACCGCGACGGCGATGAGTCGACGCATGAAGGTCTCTTTGCTCAGCCCACGACCGGTGGCCTGAGGCCACGCTCGGTAGAGGGCGTAGAGAAAGCCGTTCGGGAGGAAGTCCCATGCGAACTGCTCGGAGTGATCTGTCCAGAACGCAGCGACCTGCTCGAGTTCGATGGCCGTGGACACACTGAAGCGTTTCTTCACCGCGTTGGTCGAGTCGGACTGAACGGCGCCTGTGATCTCGCTCCAGGAGCGCGGCTGCTTGGGGTCAGTGCGAAGTTCCTGCACGCACGCCCTGAGGAGATCGTCGATCTCGCGTTGGGCTATCGCCAAGGCGCTGAGCTCAGAGAGCGTGGCGGGGGAGCCGTCTTGGATGCACTGGAGCTCGCCGATGGCCAGCAGGAGATGGTCTTGAGCGTGGCGCACGGAGGTGCCCTTTCGTGATGTACCGCGGGTGCAGAATGCGCCCGCGAAGTGGCGAAGTACCTTTTCTGAATAGCGAAATCGGTACCGACCTGCACACAGGAATCCCCAGCTCAGGAGCACAAAGGGGCACGCATGGCATGACGGTGGGTACCGTTTTCAAGAAGCACGAAAGGGGCGAAACGGTACGCGCTGGGGGCGGCTTTCCCTTGATATTTCAATGAAGTAAGAGAGAAAGAAGGGGGGATGTAACCGATGTACCGTGAATTCGTAGAAAGTACACACATGCGCGCATGCACGCGCACACGCATATAGTTCGTTCAGCGGCGCGGTACATTCGGTACTTTGCGGGTTTCTGCCAGGTCAGCTCACAAAAGAGCATCAACGAAAGCGGTACGCAATCCGGTACGCGCCTCTGGCGTGCTCGGCAAGAGGGCATCAAAAGAGCCTCGCCACCTGGGGTTTTCGGCGACAGGTGCTGCTAGCACTGCGTACCGGCGAAACGGTACGCGCCTGCATGGGGAGAGAAAACCCCCGAGGAGCGGATGCTCCCCGGGGGTTCTTGAACCGTTCTGGCGCTGGGCGCTGAGCTCGGGCTGAGGGCGCCGCTGAGCGACGGCCTCGGATTCTCCTTCTACCGTTGGTAGACGAGATGCGGGATGGTCCAGCCATCCCCGGTCTTAGCAGGGGCGTGTGCCACCCATGCCGTTGTCCACGACACAGCCGCCAGGGCCGCCTCCGACCTGACCGCCACCGGGAGGGCCTCCGCCGCCGGGCTTCGTCCCGCCGTTGTTGGCCGGGGGTCGGCTCCCGCCGCTGTTGCCGTTGTTGTTGGAGCCGCCGCCGTTGTTGCTGGAACCACCGTTGTTGTTCCAGTTCTGCTGGGCGTTCTGCTGGCGCGCGGCCTCTTCAGCGGCACGCTGGCGCTCAGCCTCTTCGGCGGCGAGACGTGCGGCTTCCTGCTCTGCGGCGATGCGTGCGGCCTCGATCTCGGCAGCGATGCGTGCGGTCTCCTCCGCCTGGAAGACGGCGAAGTCGTCGGTCAGCACCTGCGTGCTCCCGTCGAGGTCGGCCGCGTCAGCGGTCGTCGACTTGGCGAGCTTGGTGATCGCCGCGGCCTCGGTGCGGTCCTCGCACTCGTCAGGGATGATGACGTTCGCGAGGGAGACGCTGCCATCGGTGACGTTCGCGATCTGCTCGGCACCGCTGGGGCGAGCGGGGACGGCGTCGACGGCTTCGACAGCCTCGACCCCTTCACTCGCTTCGACGGCTTCGACCGCGTCGATTGCCTCTGCTCCGGCGCGGTCGGCGTAGTTGCCGCTCACCCAGCCGTCGGTGTCGGGGAGCGCCGTCTGGGCGACAGCCTCGAGGGCGGTGTTGGCGTTCTCGACGGACGTCGCGGCCGCCTCGGCAGCAGTGGCTCCTGCGTCGAGGGCGACGGTGCACTGGCGCAGCGTCTCTTCGGCCTCAGCCTGAGCGACCGTCACGGAGGTGACCGTGATGCCGCCGGCGAGCACGACGGCTGCGGCAGCGATGATCGCGATGGCGCGCTTCTTCGAGCGGCGCTTCGCGGCCGGTGCGTCCGGCGGTGTGCTGATCTCGTCAGACATGGTCATCTCCTATGGGGACTCGGAAACGTTGGGTATTGGGAAGAGGGCGACGTCAGGCGCCGAAGTCAGGACACTGAGCCCACAGGCCGGTGTTGTTGGCCTGAGCAGTGGACTGGTTGCCTTCGTACGAGCCGCTCCAGGCGTCGGTGGTGAGCGCCATACCGTCGACGATCATCCGCTGGGCGTAGGGAAGTCCGGCGCCTCCGAGGAATCCGTAGTGATCCCCGGCAGCATCGATCCACTCGCCACCAGCGGGCTCGGACTCGTACATGATCTTGCGAGGACCGCCGAAGAGGTTCTCCTCGGCGTGGGCGACGGCCTCATCGAAGCCGCACTCGCCTTCGGCGGGCCCTTCGATGTCAGAGAGGTGCACGGTGAACTCTTCACCGAACAGCTCATCGCTCTCCTCGGAGGGCGTGACGACGAGCGTGGAGAGGTCGGTGACCTCTACGACGGTGACCGACCGATTCTCAGGACGGGTCTGCGCAGCCTCGGAGGGCTCGCTGGAGGGCGCGGCCGGCTCAGAAGGAGCCGAGGTGCACCCGGTGAGGATGAGGGCGGCGAGGACGCCGACGGCGACGAGGCGCGCCTTTCGGGCGAGGAACATGGTGAATCCGATCTCGCTTGCGAAAAGCGCGTTCTGGTTGCTTTACGAGCGTTCTGGGGGTGCCCGTACGGAGCTAACTTACCGCTCTCCGGCAGCCTCATGAATCTCGTCATCCGCAGGAACTGCGGCAGGCGACGGCTCGTCCTGGTCGTCTACCGTGTCGGCGGGAGAGAACCTCGTTGGAGCAGCGGGCGTCCAGTCGAAGAAGGACACGGTGGCTGTGATGATGAGGGCGACGATCGCGACGATGATCGATGGCCACGGGTTCTCGGATGCGCCGGCGATCTGGATGCCGATCACGATCTGTCCGAGGATGACGACGAGGAGCAGCAGGGCGAGCGTCCATGATCTGAACGTCCGGGTCGCCTCGCCGAGAGCGGGGGTGAACACAGTCAGCGCGACACTCGGAAGCGTCGCGACGATTACCCCTGCGCCGTCGATGCGGTTGAGCGTGAGCACGAAGGCGATCACGTAGCCGAGGAGGATCAGCCCCAGCGTGAGGCTGAGGAATGTCAACTGTCGGCGCGTGGGCTTGGTGTTGTTCATGCGGTCATCCTCCCAGGATTCGCGAGGTCGGATGGTCGCCGGCATGTGGCGGAAGAGAGAGTGCGAGGGGCTCGGTGAGAGCCCCTCGCGGGGGTACCCAGGGGCAGCCTCCGCTCAGGGAGGCTCGGGGAATCTAGGTGTCAGCGCTGATACTGAGTCAGGCTGTCCATCAGGTAGTCCTGAGGAGTCATCGTTCGGCGCTCGGAGACCGGAGGCTCGACGACGTAGATGAGCTCGACGTTGACGGTGTGGAACGAGTCCATCCGGACTTCGTAGTCTCGCACCTTGAGGACGGAGCCTGTGGGGGCCGTGGCGAGCGTGTTGATGAAACGCTGCCGAAGTGCGCCCAGCTCGCGGGCGTTAGACGCCGAGAGACGAACCAGGTGGTAGTAGCCCACGTCGAGGGTGACGTCGCTGGCGACGTTCGTTGCCAGCTTCACGTCGAGGGCGCGAGGCATCATGAGCTCGCCTTCAGCCGTGTAGGAAGTGCGTCCGATCCTCATCGCACTCACCTCCTTAGGCTGATCTTGCGGAAGATCCGTGAGAAGACTCTACCCAGAATCTCTGGTCATTCTTCTCACCCACCCACCCGGGTGACCGGCAACCCCGGTCACCACAAGACCCTCCACGGCGAACAGCACCGAACGGCATCAGCCGTTCGGTGCCGCCGTGTTGCACGTATGCACCCGCTCGAATGCGCACCAGCGCACCCGAGCGGGTCGGCCAGCACCTGCTGGCCAATATCGGCGCGTCAGCGCCCCACGCTCAGCGGGAACCCGCACCTGCGGTCTCCTGATCGCCCTGCTCCGCCGCCGACTCACTCGTGGCACGGGCGAGTGCGTACATGCTCAGAACGACCATCGCGGCGAACCCGACGATCATGAACGGATTCGCGATCGCCGAGACGAACGCGGGAGGCGTGAGGGTCGACGCGACGTTGAAGAGCACGTGCATCGCGATGACCGGCCAAAGGCGTTGGCTGTGCTCATAGACGAGGGCGAGAAGCACGCCCAGCGGCACCGTGAGGGCGATCTGCACGAGGTTGCCGTGAAGGAGCGCGAACACGACGGCCGAGAGCACCGCCGCAGCCATCACAGGCCAATGACGGCGCAGCACCGGGTATGCGATGCCGCGGATGAGCGCCTCCTCACCGATCGGTGCGAGGAGGATGCCCGTGAGGAGCACAAGCCAGACAGGGGAGTCCATGCGGGTCTGGCTCACCGCATCGAACCCTTCCGAGCCGATGGCCGAGTACAACCAGACCGCGGCGGTCTGGCCGAGCAGCCAGCACGACACGAGTCCCGCTGCGGCGGCGAGCCAGAACTGTCCGGTCCTAGCTCGTGGCGACGCTCGACCGGCCCGGAGTGAACCAGTCGAACCCCATCGGTATGCGAGCGCCATCACGAGAGCGACGAGGCTCGATAACGCCGCGCCGGCGATCGGGTCGCCGGTCAGCAGCGTGCCCAGGAGGGCCGTGCCCACATACGTGGCCAGGGCCGCCCCCAGGATCGCGAGCGTCTTCCCCCAGCGCCGCATGGGCGCGGGAAGGGTGGCGAAGAGGTCCTTCATCGCTCGATCACTCCTCGTCGGTGCTTCCGGTTTCCAGCGGCTCCACCAGCCGCTCGACGACTGCCTGCACGGACTCGTGACCGCGGAACACGTTGATGGACAGCTTCGCACGAACCCGCAGCGTGGTCGCACCGCGCTCGGGGTTCTTCGCCAGCGATTCGAGCGCATCCAGGTGCTCAGCGGAGTTCCACCAGAGCAGCTTCATCCCGATCGGCAGGATGATGCGGATGTGCTTCTTGTCCTTGCCGAGGAGCCCGATCGCAGATCGCGTGAGATCGATGACCAGCTCGATCTCCGGCCGCGGGAATCCGTGGCCGTAGGGAGTGAGGGTCTCGATCCCGACGACGAGCTCCATGAGATCTTCGAGGTCGGTGAGGCCCGCGTCGCAGTCGGGCGAGGGTCCCAGCACCAGGTCGGCCTTGTCGGCTTCGCTGAGTTCCCCGCTGAGCACCATCCGCGCGTGGATGGACGACGCGGTGTCGTTCATCACTTCCGCGAAGGTGACCAGTTCCTCGAGGTTCGCCGCGCGCACACCGCACGCGTGTTCGTGCCCGACCGCAGTGAATCCCAGCGGGGTCATCGTGGAGATGATCGGGAACCACTCGGGCGATCGTGCTGAGCCACCGCACGGCGCTGACGGATCCATGGTGCGCTGAACGACGACGGTCGGACGACCCGTATCACGCATCACGTCAGACGCGATGAGGCCGAGCATGCCCGTGGGAGCGTCGGTGAAGAAGACGCCCTTCTCCTCGAGCGGCTGCGGCTCATCCCAGAGACGGTCGATGTAGTACTCGCTCATCTCCTTGCGCTTCTCGTTGACCGCGATGACTGCCTTGGCGTGCTCGAACTTCTCGTAGGCCGAGGCGGCGGTGAAGACGCCGAACGCGTCGTGCATCGAACCTTCGACGCGACGAATCGCGTTGAACGCCGGGGCAAGGTAGAAGGCGTAGAACTCCTCGTCCAGCTCCGAGATCTTCTGGAGCTTCCCCGCCTTGAATGTCGGGTTTCCGGCGTAATCGAGGACGGGTTCGCCCTTGTCGTCGAGTACCGGCTTCCGGTGTTCCTTGAACGCGCGCATCATGAGAGCGAAGCCCTCGAACACCGAGACGAACGCCGGGTGATGCTGCTGCGATCGCAGCAGCATGAGGAGCGTGCTCTGGTTCACGTCGTACGGCGTGGTCTCGTCGTCCTCCGGGAGGGGCACGTAGAGCAGGCGCGCCAGGGACAGCGAGTCGCGGACCATCTTACGGTTCTCGTAGAAGAGCGGCATGACGTCGGAGACGGTGCCGATTCCCGCGAAGAGCTTGAGCTTGGCGATGCTGCTGAGCTTGTCCGGCGCGTAGTGGGTGGCGTACGCCGTGAGGACCTGGTGGAGCACGAACGCCCCGCAGATGCCCTCGTGGGCGTACGTCTCTGAGATGCGCACGGGGTCGACGGCGATGTCAGCCACGCTGCCCGGCGGCAGCTCCATGTGGTGATCGGTGACGAGGGTGATGAGCCCGAGGTCACGAGCCTCCTGGATGCCTTCGTTGCTGTTGATGCCACCGTCGCAGGTGATGATGGCGCGGGCGTCGGGGAACTGGGCGCGCAGCTCGCGAACAGCCTCGACAGTGACGTCGTGACCGCGGCGGTAGTCGGGGACGTAGAGCTGAGCGTCGAAGCCCATCTCGTTGAGTCCGGCCCAACCGAGCACACCGGAGGTGATGCCGTCCATGTCGTAGTCGGGCAGCACCACGATCTGCTCGCCGGCGAGGCGGATGCGGTGCAGTTCCGCAGCCATTCGGTCGACGTCCTTGAGCTCGTCGTGACTGGGGTCGTTGATCGAGAGGAGGAAGTCGGTGGTCCAGCCGCGGTTCTTGCACAGGATGGCGAAGAGCGAGTTGTCCTCGAACCCTCCGAAGTCGGGTTCCGCCACGGCGGTGGTTCCGGGTTCTCCGGGGTCTGTCATGGTGCTCCTTCGCGGAAACAGGTAGAGGTGTGGGTGCACGCACAACGGCGCCGCACCCCGATGTGGGATGCGGCGCCGTGATGCGCGTGGCGTCAGGTCAGACGGATGCTCCGTGCTCGGAGACGTGGATCACGATGCGCTCGTAGGATCCGTCGTCGAGTCCGCGGAGACCTCGTTCGGGCGGGAGCACGACGGTGAACTCGCGGTTCGTCTCCTGCAGCTGGGTGATCGCGACACCCGAGATCGTCTCGGGGCTGAAGTCGATGAGCTTCTCGTCGCTGCCGACCATCGCCGGGATGAGCATCACGTTGGCGTCGATGGCCCCGATCTCTGCGATCGGTACCTCGACCACGCTCGAGGCGAGGGTGCGGAGACTCTCGGCCTTGTCGGTGAGCGTCTTGAGCGTGATGCCGTCTGCGAGAGATGCCCAGCTGCCATGCACGGTGGGAGCAGCTTCGGCGAACTCACCATCCTGGCCGTAGTCGAGGGCATCGAACGGGATGCCGGCATCGTAGAACGCCTGAGCGACCGTGATACCCGCCACGCTGGACAGGTCGACGAGTCCGCGCTGGATCTCGAGGGACTCGATGACCTTCTGGACAGTTTCCTCGAGGAGAAGGTCCGTCGCGCGCGGATCGGCGAAGAACGCGAGCGTTCGCTCCGTGGTGATCGTCTCGTTGGTGGATTCCTGTTCGTCCGTCACTACGGCTCCCTCTCTCGGCGTGGTGGCCTCATCGTGTGGGGCCGCATCCCAGTCTGGAGCATCGGATGCCTCGGACTCGAACCGCGCTGGATCGGTCATGCGCTCTCCTCGCCCGTGAGGGGCAGGATGAACTCGTACCAGCCATCGCTCTGCACCTCGGGGGCGTCGAGGAAGGCCCAGATGTCGTTGTCGACTCCGATCGCCTGGATTGCCTCCTGGGCGTTCACGATCGCGCGCACCTGGTCGTCCGAGAGGTCGTGCGTACCGTCCTCTGCGATGTCGAGGTCCTGGACGCCCGGCTGCGCCGCAGTCAGCTGTCCGAGGTAGTACTCGTCGGTCTCCCAGTTTCGGATGAACACCGCGGTGGATCGCTGCAGGAAGACAGCGTTGAGCTCGGCGCGGGCCTGCTGAACTCGGATGTGGTCAGCGACCCGCTTCGTCTCGGCGAGGTGGGTCTCGACGAGGTTGCGCGCCATCTTGATCTCCGTGAGGGACGGGTTCGGGATCTCGATGAGTACAGACATGGTCATGCTCCTTGGTGGGTCGTGCGCGCGATGGCGCTCATTCGGTGTCCCACCGTGGCTTCGAAGCCGTTGTCGGTGGGGGAGTAGTACTCGGTGCCGAGCATCTCGTCGGGGAGGTACTGCTGGGCGACGATCCCGTGCGGGAAGTCGTGTGGGAAGAGGTATCCCTGGCCGTGGCCGAGCGCCTTGGCGCCGGGGTAGTGCGCATCGCGCAGATGCATCGGTACGGACCCGGTCCGCCCCTTGCGGACGTCAGCGAGAGCGGAATCGATCGCGGCGATGACTCCCGGAGACTTCGGCGCCGTGGCGATCGCGATCGTCGCCTGGGCGAGGTTGATGCGCGCCTCTGGCATCCCGATGAGCTGGACGGCGGATGCCGCTGCTACGGCGATCGGAAGAACCGTGGGATCGGCCATGCCGACGTCCTCGCTGGCATGCACGACCAGCCGCCGGGCAATGAAGCGCGGGTCTTCGCCGGCCTCGATCATGCGCGCGAGCCAATGGATCGCACCCTGAGGGTCGGATCCGCGCATGGACTTGATGAACGCGCTGATGATGTCGTAGTGCTGGTCGCCTTGGCGGTCGTATCGCTGGATCGCGGCACCCGTGGTCTGTTCGACGGTCTCGACGGTGATGCTCGAGGCGCCGCTTGCGACTGCGGTCGCAGCTGCAGTTTCGAGACGACTGAGCGCCTGGCGGACATCTCCGCTGGAGAGGTCAGCGAGGATCTCCAGGACTTCAACCTCGGCAGTCACCTTGTCGGCGAGCTCGGGGTCATCGCGCAGTGCTCGCTGAAGCAGCACGACGATGTCGTCCTTCTCCACAGGTCGGAGTACGAGAAGGATCGACCTCGATACGAGCGCCGCAATCACCGAGAAGCTCGGGTTCTCCGTCGTCGCGCCGATGAGAGAGATGAGGCCGGTTTCGACAGCCGGGAGGAACACGTCCTGCTGGGCCTTCGAGAACCGATGGATCTCGTCGAGGAACAGAAGTGTAGATACACCTTCCGCCCGGTCTTTCTCCGCAGCCGCGAGCACCTTGCGAACATCGGCGACGCCGGCGGAGGTGGCGGACAGCTCGACGAACTTCCGGTTCGTGGTCTTGGCGATGACGCTGGCGATCGTGGTCTTGCCGCATCCGGGAGGCCCGTAGAGCAGCACGGAGGCGCCACCGTCACCTGTCGTGAGCAGCTGCAGCGGCGATCCTTCGAAGGTCAGATGATCTTGCCCGACGATCTGGTCGAGGGATTGTGGACGCATGCGCGCCGCGAGGGGTTGGGTGGTCACGCGATCCGCCTTTCGTCAGGGGGAGGTGTCTGAGGTCTACGCCATGCTTATGGGATGACGGGAAGCGCAGACCGAGGTGTCGCCGGTGAGTCCGCTCGGCGAGAGTATGAGCGACGCACGAAACGGGATGAGCGCCGCGTATTGCAGCAGAAAGCCGACATACACGCGCGCTGGGGCGATGGACTCCTTGGCCGCTTCGTCGCTGCTGTGACGGTCGACGACACACCCCGATCGAGGACCACGGTGTGGGCAGTCGGTGCCGCTGGAGAAGAAACCGTTGCGGCGATGCTCGACTCCATAGAAACGGGCACGGCCTTGCACGATCGAAAGATCCCGGGCAGTCGCGCGAACATCGACCACATCTTCGTCTCGCCACGCGGAGTGTGGGTTGTCGACGCAAAGAAGTACGTAGGCAAGCGTCCGAGGTTGTCGCACGAAGGGGGTGTTTTCGGCTTCGGGGGCACCGAGCGCCTTCGGATCGCAGGCCGCGCGAGCGACCGTCTCGTTGACGGCGTTCTCGGGCAAGCACAACTCGTGACCGCGGCGCTGGGGCACTCAGTGCCCGTCTCCGCAGCGCTCTGCTTCGTGGACGCAGATTGGCCTCTCTTCGGAGGAGCCTTCACCGTTCAAGGTGTCTTTGTGGGAAGCCCCAAGATGCTGAGGAAGCGGCTGACCTCGCAAGAGGGCGATGAACCAGTCATCGACGTCGATTGGGCGTCCGCTCGCCTGGCCCGTATGTTGCCGTCTGCCTAGCTCCTTGGAAGGAGGTCGAAACCGCCGCGCCGGCGCTCAGCCTCTCTCTCCCGGACGGCGGTAGCCGTCGGCTCCGCCAGATTCTCGATGAGCTTGTCGAGCTGCGCATAGCCGTCCCCCTCGTTGAGGGTGCCGGCGCCTTCGATCTCGAAGTAGAGCCGGGCCATCTCGCCTTCTCCGATGTCGTGTCCGACGATCGTGGGGTTGCCGAGGGTGGACCAGTCCCATCCCTGGATCCCTGACTCCCAGTCGCCGTTCTCGTGATCGGTGATGACTTCGAAGGAGACGAGGAGGGTGCTGGAGGACACCAGCTCCGTCACGATGGCGTCGGCCAGCTGCGCGGTGCCTCCGGCTTCTGCGTTGCTGATCACCCCGATGAGCCGGTCGCGCAGAGATGGGTGGCTCGGGTCTTCCGTGGCGGGCAGCGTTTCGCTGACGATCACGGGTTGGTCGAGCGGGTACTTCAGATCGCCGTGCTCGGTTTCGATGACGATGATCAGGTCGTAGACGTCGACCCGAAGAATGGCAGACCGTCCCCCTCGTCGCCCGACGAGCGAGAGGGCTCCGTGCGCGGGGTTCTCAAGAAAGGCTGCGAGGTCCCCTGCGTGGATGTGGTGCTCGATGCGGGGCATGAGGTGCTCCTGGGTGGTGTCAGGCCCGGAGGGCGCGTATGTCGTGCTCGGACAGGTCTACGGTGCGAACGACCTTGGTCCCGAGGTCGGTGACCCTGAACACACATGCGTCACTCTCGGTGGTCGAGGTACGCCCGAAGACGTCGGCCCAGATGGTTGCTGCAGCCTGTTCGGGCGTGAAACCTTCGGCGTTGATCGACCATTCGATGAGGTACTCGTGCTCGGAGTCAACGGCGGACTCTTCACTGATCGTGATCTCCAGGTCGGGCTCGAGATGGACGGTGCCGTGCTCGGTCTCGATCCCGATGGTGTCTCGGATGACATGCGACTCCTCGACGTCCCCGGTGATGAGGGCCAGGCCCCCGTGGTCTCCGACGAGGCTGATCATTCCGCGCTGGGGATCGGCGACGATCTCGCCAAGGTCGCGGACGAGGACTGTGTGCGGGGTGCGGATCATGACGATGCTCCAGGTTCGGTGAGGCGGCCGCGTGGCGGTGCCTACGGGTCTGATGGGTTCTGAGGGTCCGATGGGCACTTGACCCACAGTTCGGCCCCGACGCGCGCGAGGGTGCTTCCGCCGATGTGTCGGGCGGGCACCATGTCGCCTGCGGCGTGGGAGGAGGGGCGCTTGGCCGCCGCGTCGAGCGCTACCCGTTCGTTCTCGAGCCGGGCGATCTCGGCCGCCTTGTGCTCCTCCACGCTCGGGTGAAGCGTCGGTGTCGATCTCAGCAGTTCGATGATTTGCTCGGGACCATGGTCCGGGAAGTGCCGCGCGGCCACCTCGGCAGGACGGAAGGCGTAGCCGTCGGTTCTCACGAAGATTCCGATGGCGTCACGGCGAATGCGGCGGAGGTTACCCACGGGCGTGGGCGATCGTTCTGTCAGCGAAGTCAGCACGAGTGGCGAGCCGTAGGTATCGCCAGCCTCGCCCCTCGGACAGTGCGGGCGACATCTTGCACTTGTAGTCGATGTAGAACAGTTCCTGCGCGGTGAACTGTGAGAGGCGACTGTCGATCTGATCTTCGCGGATCAGCGAAGATCCGACGGCCTCGCTCAGCGAGAACGGGTCGAGCCTCTTGACGTAGCGGTGGCCGTCTGAGACCCGCTCCACGACGGCCAGCAGCGGCTCGACGCCTACGGTGTCCATGAAGGTGTGGGAGCCGACCTTCAGCCCGTAGGTGTCGTTCAGCACGCTCGCCAAGACGAGCGGGGTGCTTGCGGATCGGATGCTCGCGACGAGCGTGTCTCGCGCCCGGTCGAATGTGGTCTTCGCCATGGTTCTCCTCGTGTGGTGGGGGTGGGATCAGCAGCGATCGAGCGCCTCACGGGCCGCCGACTCGTCGTCTGCGCCGGCTGTAGCGATGAACACGAGGGTGCTCGTGTCGAAGCTGTCTCCCGTGAATGCGCCGACGACGCGGCAGAGATCTTCGTCGTACTCGCCGTACTGATCGGCGAACTCGGAGGCGGCCATCTCCGTGGCTTCGTTCGCGCTGAGAGCTTCCACGAGGCGAACCTCGTGGTCATCGCCTTCCACGACCCAGACGTTCGGGTTCTCGGCGGGTGCGTGCGTGGTCATGCGGAGTCTCTCTGGTCGTTGATCGCTCGGCGGTCGTGAGCGGTTCGTGTGCCCTTCTTGGGGGCGGGCACGTGAGGCTGGGTGGTGTTCGAGCTGCCGATCGCGTGCTGCGTCCGGTTCCACTCGGGGTTGGCCCAGCGATGGGGGTTGCGGTTCTTGGAGCCCATCGCCGGGCCTCCCTTCGTGTTCGTGGTGATGTGCGGGCGTTTAGCCTCGCTGCCACTCAGGCAGCGATCGCTCTTCGACGGGGATCCCGAGAGCCTTGGCCCTGTCGATGCTCTGCTGCATCGCGGGGGTGATGCCTCGATCGGTGTAGACCACGATGGACTCCACCAGCGGGAACCAGCTCTGGCCCGCAGCGACCCCGAGGGCCTGCTCGGTCGCGTCGGCTTCGTCGAGAACGAAGGTCTGCGTGTACAGCAGGTGGCTGGCCATTGGGGCCTCGCCTCGCAGAAGCGAGTCGCGAAGGGCGGCTCGACCGTAGAGCTGGTTGTACTTCGCTCCCGTCGAGGATCCGGTCGAGTACGGAGATTCGATGGCCACTCGCGTCAGATGGGGCGCCTCGGCCTCCGCGGCAGCGGCGATCATCGCGGCGCCGCGGATCGCGACGTCGCTCAGAGTCGGGGGCGCGATGAAGGTGGGGGTGCTCACGCGAGGTGTCCCTTCTTCTTGGTCAGGGCGACCCAGCGCTGGGCGTCGTCTCGCTCCAGGCCGAAGCTGCGTGCGACAGCCTGTACCGGGAAGTCCCCGACGAGGCGAGCGAGTCGGTAGATGACCCCGGCGGTTTCGAGGTGCTCGTCACTCGGCTCGAGGCGAATCTTCTCGCCCACGGCCCGGCCCGCAGATCCGCGGAAGTAGCTCTTGACCGCGGCGCGTCCGGTGAGCTCGGCGTTCTTCTCGCTGAGCGCGCTGCGAAGCGCATCGCGCCGGACGCTTCCGATCCGCATCTTCGCGAGACGTGTCGGGGTGATCGGCACATCGGGGTGCTCAGCGGTGAAGTGGATGGTGGTGTAGACGCCGGACTTCACGTCATGGCTGAGACGGAACGAGAGGGCTGGCCGTTCGGCAGTACCCTTCACGCTGAGGCTCAGCAGGGATGGTGCGGTGATGGTGGGGCTGGACATCTGGTCCTCCTTCGGACGATGACGCGGTGGATGTTCGCGCCGACGTTCGGCGCAGGGGAGTGGTTCGTGATGGTCAGTCGGTTCCGTTGGCTCGGCGCTCGAACCGGTCGAGCTCGCGGTTGCGGCGTCGTCGGCCACGGGAGTTCTTGGTGAGGTTCGGGCAGCAACCGCAACTGAGCCAGTCGCTCTTGCGCCGCCTGTGCCCGCCGCGCTGGTCGCGATCGTCATGGGCCATGGGTGATCTCCTTCGATCGAGGACACCGGGTCCCCTCAGCGCGCGGCCGAAGGAACCCGGTCGGTCCGGGTCAGGGTGTTGGTTCAAGCAGTGCGCGCACGTCGGCGCGCGAGGCGACGCTGATCGCACCCTGCTCTCGCACGAGGAAGTTGCAGCCGGCCGATGCGGGGGCATCGTCGGGACCTTCTACGGCAGCGACGGGGATATCCAGGAGGGCGGCGTGACCAACTACGTTCAGGTTCGACGACCGCATGCCCGCCTCCACGATGACGATCGCGTGCGAGTTGGCTGCGAGCAGCCTGTTCCGGGCGAGGAGTTTCCACCGGGTAGCGGTGGAGCCCGGCGACTGTTCGGTGACGATGAGTCCTGTCTCCGCCAGTCGGCTGAACAGCGCCTCGTGTCCGTACGGGGTCAGACGGTCGAGTCCGCCGGCGAGGAATGCGACTGACGGTGCGTCGACGGCCAGGGCGGCTCGCGCAACGGCGGCGTCGATCCCGTACTGACCGGAATGGTTCACCACCACACCACTTGCGGCGAGGTCGGTGACGAAGTGGTGGGCGCGCCGCTCACCGTCCAATGTCGCAGCCCTCGCGCCGATGACCGCGATGCGTCGAGGTGCGTTCAGGAGCTCTGCGGCACCGAGCGTCCACAGCAGCAGCGGTCGGTGGTTGCCGAGAGCATCCATTCCAGTCGACCACCCTGCATCACCGGGGAGGATGAGACGGACACCGATCAGGTGGGAGGACTTCACTATCGCGGCCGCGACCTCTGCCGTTACGGCGTTGCTACGCCAACGCGGGATCTTCTCGATCAGCTCACGGGAGTCACGAGCGCCGGGAGTGCGCACGCCAGGCTGCAGCACGGCCCGGAGAGCTTCTGCGGCGCCGCGCTCGGCGATCAGCGCACCGACCTGTGCGTCGTTTGCATCGGCGATCATCGACCAAGCAACCCGGGCGACGGCGTCTTCGTTGTCGTCGCGCCCTGGGCGCAGAATCTCGAGAGCGTCGCGAACGTTCTTCTGGCTGATGATGTCGTCGAGCATGATGTTCCGTTCGTCAGGGTCGCGGCTATGCCGGGGGCGACCAGCAGAAGACCCCCTCGACTTGTCAGCCGAAGGGGTCGTGGGAGAGCAGGGAAGGGTCAGTCCGAAGCGCGTTCTCGCAGCTTCCCCAGGCGGAGCAGCTTCTCGATGGATGCGACGGCCTCAGGGCCGGGTGTTGTGTAGTTCGTCATGCCGTGCTCGGCGGCCTCGCGGCCAGAGGAGAACAGTGGCACGTCAGTGGAGTAGTCGAGCGACTCCGGCGCGAGATGGCCGCTGACAATCGCAAGCCGCACAGCCAACATCTCGGCTGGATCACGGTGTCCGAGCCAGCCGCTGCAGGCGCATCCGTCCTGGAGGTGGCAGAGGAAGACGCCGGTAGCTGTCTGGTCGGCGATGTCACCGTCGTATCGCTCGAGCTTCTCGTACTCGGAACGATCCCAGACAGCTTGGGAGCTGCCGCGGCGGAAGGGGCAGGTGGCGCACGGAGTCTTGCGTGGACGAATCTGCTCGCTCACTGTGCGCCACCTCTCTCGCTTCTCAGAACTCGTAAGTCTTCCCTACGAGGGCTTCCGGCCCGGTGAGAACCTTCACTTCGTGGAGGGACCCGAGCTTCGGGTTTTCGACGCCGTGCCCGTCGCCGAGGCATGTGAAGACCTCGTCTTCCAGCCACCCCTCGATCTCATCGGGGTCTTCGATGTCGACGGGCGCCGGGAGGAGGAACAGGCGCTTCGATGAGTGGCCATCCTCGTAGGTGTTCTCGACCTCGACGCGCACGGCTCCGAGTCGAGCTTCTACTGCGGCGAGCTGATCATCCGACAGACCGAGAGTGGCCCCGTTCGAGTCCGCAGGTCCAGTGAGAACAGCGGGTCCGACGATCACGTCGGTGTTCGAGCCGTGCCGCTGCGTCCAGAGCGATTGGGCACGCTGGTTGAACATGAGCTCGAGGTGCTTGCCCTCGTCGTTGAGCCAGAGCGAGACGTTCTCGTTCAGGTCCACGCACAGGTAGGTGCCCAGGACGATCTCGTTGACGCGTGCGTCGAACCGTCCGGGAAGGATGTCGATGATCTCGACAACGTCGGACGGGTCAGCGGGGATGATGATGCTGCGGACGGCCATGGTCATCCTTCCTTCGAGGTGAGTTCGGAGATGTTGGCGATGATCGGGTTCAGCTCGGCCATGCGGCGTTCGCTGATCGACTTGCCGCCGGCGAACACCTGGCGCCACTGACCCTTCGCGCGACGCCATGCGACGCGCTCGTCGCTTCCCACCGCAGCGTCCGCGATGACGAGGTCAGCGTCCATCCAGTCGTCACGCGCCGCGGGAACGCGAATGAGGGCACGCACGTGTGGGGCGACCGCCTGAGGGTCACGCTGGCCGAGGTGGGCGAGTCTGTTCAGCTCGTCCTTGCGGGTGTGGTTGCTGTGCGGCGACGGCTGGGCGACGCGGAAAGCCCCCGTCGGTTCACCTCGGTTGGTGTCCTGCATGATGTACCAGCTGCCGAGAGTGCGATCGGCTGCCTCGGCATAGGTGATGACCTCGGCCTGCTCCCACCACTGGTCGGGAGTGCCGTGGAAGATCGGTGCGTCGGGTGCGGTCATGAAGATCGCCCTTCTGTGTCAGCGGCCAGCCAGCGCCTTGGCGACGGCGGCTTCGCGTTCTTGATGGATGAGTTCGTCGAACTCGCGACAGGCGAGCTCCTTGGCGTCACGGCGATTGATGCGCCCGCGCGCCTCGAGCAGGAGAGTGTCCTGACGGGCGTTGATGTAGTCCTTGCGAATCGCGGTGTACGCGCGCGCCATCAGTGGCCACTCCGCTCGAAGAGACGGATCGTTCGCTTCACCGCTTTCCGTCGCGCCTTCATGGCCCGATAGATGTCGACCTGCGCCTCGTACTGAGCCAGATGGTGAGGGCAGCACTTGTGCTCGGGGCGAGGTGTGGCCGGCGTACGCGATCCGCGCAGGTAGCCTTCGGTCTCGACGAGCTTGTCGTACAGCGCGCCGATGACGAGCGATATCTGATCGGTCGTGAGCTCCACAGTGCGGGCGTCTGACGGCTCGCACGAGACGGGAGCAGCCTTCGTCGGGGTCTCCATGGTCAGTCCTTCGGAGTGATCGGGGCACGCGGAGAGGCGTGCCGTGTGCGCCGCAATCGCGGGGAAATTCTGCGCGCTGAATTACGGGGAAAATACGACGGAACGATTTCCGTCGATTCCGCGTGCGTTGGGCGCAAAGGATGAGGTGTGGGGTCCAGGGTCGTGAGCGTGAGCTCAGACCCCGGATGCAGGTGCTCGAAGACCTCGACGAACTGGGCTCGCGTGAGGTGCGAGATACTCAGACGGATCGAGATCGGTCCGAGGGCGATCACGGCGTGGATGAGTTCTTGCAGTCGCTCCGCCGACACGTCATCCGTCACGAAGTGCTGTGCCGTCCGATCGAATCCCCAGTTCACCATGGTCGTCAGCATCTGTTGACGCTGCCCCTTGTCCAGATGCACTGGCGGGTCGAAGCGATATCGTCGTCGCGCCTTCCGCTCCGCAGCGCGAGCCACTCGCCGGCGGTCCCAGAGGAGACCTCCCTCAGCGATGCGGTACGCAGCACGACGGTTCGTCTTTCGGGGCATCGAGAGCCGTCCGAGATCCGGGATCTCGGGAACCTCGTGAGGGGGCTTTCTCGTCTCGCGATGACCCCTGTCCTTGCTCTTCGCCATGGTCGGAAATCCTCCTCGGCATATCGGTCATCACGGTCTTCGATACGTCACAGACACCAGGCCTGTGACGGACATCGAACCAACCCCCGGGTCGGCACCCGCCGACCTCCTGACACTGGCGCGCAACGCCTTCGCTTCATCGATCCCGAAGGGTCGCGATGCACCGCGCCGCTGGTTCCTGATGGATGCTCCCGCGGCTTGCCGCGCTCGTGCACCGCGCCCGTGAAGGGCGGGGGTCAACCGGTGATGTCCGGGATGAAGCGAAGCGGAATCGCGGCATCGACGGGAGCACCCGACAAGGCCCCCGACGGGGCGTTGGAGGGCAAGGAGCGCAGCTCCGCAGTGTGGGCCCTCGAAGCGCAGCGAAGAGGGTGAGGGAGGCCGAGAGATGGAGCGAAGCGATGATCGAACGGGTGACCGAAGAGGTGTCGGCTGTGCCGACCACCAAGCGAGATTTCAACGAGCGAAGCGAGGAAGGAAACGACGCGCGGTGCCACCTCCCCTTATGCTCTTTTTCTCTTTCTTGGCGCTTTACGAGCTTCAGCGAGGAAACGCCTTTGGAATTGCTGCTGCATCTGGGAAAAAGTATGGGCCCATGAGTCATGGGACCACGACCGAACCCGAAGGGCCCGCAGGGGGTCGTGGGACCGCGGCCATACTTTTTCCCTGGTCAGGCGGGTTCCCATGGGACCACGGTTTAGAACGAAGTGGCACCGTGGGCCCATGGTGGAGCGCAGCGACGTCAGGGGAGCGCAGCGAGCCGTTGTGAACCCGCCGCGGCCGCCCGGAGGTGGCCGCCCTTGCATCGCAGCAGCGCAGGTCGAAGCGCAGCGGAGACCTCCTTTGTGACGGCCGTCACAGCATCGATGGGGGCGACGTAGGAGCCGTCATCGGAACACCGTCGACACGGAGCGCAGCGACACCTGTAGTCACTTCCGTTGAAGGATCGGTCACGACTATGGAGTGACCAGGGCGCCACCTCTGCGACGCTGAGGTGGCCTCAGAATCAGATGCGATCGCCGGTCGGAAGACCGGTGCTTCGTCCGTCTCTGAGCCGGCGCGCGCAGCGCTTCATCGCCGTTGCGCCGAGTCACAGAATCCGCTGCAGAACCGTCTCAGATTCCGCCCCGGAGGCGTTGTCACCTCACACGGCTTTCGGTATCCAACCGCATCGGTTCGGACCCGTTGGAGCATGTCATTTCGAACTGCTCGACAAGGCCTCATCGGCCCCTGTCACACCTTGTCGAGCAGTTCGAAATTAAGGGATCAGTACGCCATCGCAGGATCGGGTTCTGGGGTTGAGCTGGGGACGAAGTCGGCAGCGCGCGGGTGCTGTATGCCTCCGGGGCGGAAGCCCCGGGGACGGCCTGTGCAGGATCAGGCTCCGCCGCCGAAGATCCCGTTCGCAGCATCCCTCGGACGTCGGCCGAGGGCTCACTCTCCTCGAGGAGATCTCATCGGCGGGGGCGGGGAGCGGCCCGTCAGCCGTGGATCCTCTGTGCAGTATTGGGACTCGGTTTGCCCACCCGCCAGGTGGTCGCTCTAACGGCGTAGGTGCCGTCCAGCGAGGAGGAGAACGCCGAGTGACGCAGTCACGGAAGCGGGCGACGAAGGAAGCTGGTAAGGCTCCTGGGACGGTAGAGCTCGAGTCCCTTCGCGAGACTTAATCGCTCCACGGCCCCGCCCACCTATCGCACCTACATCGCCTCAGAATCCGATGCATCGCATCGGAAACCGTGACCGCTCGGCGGTCACTTCTCGGCCATGCCACGGTCACTTCACGCCCACTACCGGGCGTATGGTGACCGCATCGTGACCGTCAGGTGACCGCCTGACGCCCCCATCACCAGGACCGAGGCTCCGTCCGAGGGAGACTGTCCTCGAAACGCGCCCGTGACCGCGCGGTGACCTCTCTGCGGCCAGATCACGGTCACTGGGCGGCCATTACCGTCGAAACTGGCGTCGGACTGCGCTCTCGAGTCGTTTTGTGGGCGCAAAGCGACCGCGCCATGACCACCAGGCGGCCAGGAGGCGGTCACTACTGCCGGGGCGACCCAACAGCCGCGATGCAGTGGATCGGGAGAGCCACCTGCGCGATGATGTTCTGGACGGCAGCGGCTCGAAAGGCGCACGATGAACATCGAAGACGAGATCGACAGCATCCTGGATCGCACGCTCTACATCCGACCTGAGCTCGAGCGCGCGACGTCGTCCCGGTGGCGACCGTTCGCCGTTGACCGCGCCCCGAAGCCGTTGCCCGAATCGTCGCCGTTCACCCACGTCTTCGGTCCGCACGTCACCATCGATGGCGACGAGGAGACGGGCCGTGTCCACATCTACAACGAGGAGTATGAAGTCGAGGTCGTGGGTCAGCCCGGAGGGGATCTCACGGTTCCGGGCGTCGACCGTCATACCGATCTGGATTACTGGCTGCGCAAAGTCCACGCGCGTTACTGGGAGTTCGCCGCTGACCTCAACAGGGTCGCGCATGAGAAGAACGACGCGCTGGCGGCAGGTACGGAGCCTCTTCCTGAGCCCGGGCAGCCTCGGCTCTACGCTCCGGACTTTCGCGTCCCAGTCCCTGAGTGGGTCACAGCGGGAGTGACGATCCACCTCAACGAAGTCGAGGAACTCGACACGGAGGAGTCACGGTACTTCGATGTGTTCGAGGTCGACCACTCCGAGCATCACGTTCATCTCGGGTTCCTTCTCATCTCGCACGATGGCCACATCAACGCCTTCTTGAACGAGGGCGTCGTCGCAGAAGAGCTTCGACCCGCGGCGACCAAGGCTCTCACCCAGATGGGGGCGGCGCGATTCGCTCGCGACATCATGCACAGCCATCTCCACATCATCGTGAATGGTGCGATCCTCGGAATCGACAACGAGATGGTCGCCCGTACCGGCTGGCGGAATTAGCTCGCGAACCCACTACCGTGCCGGCGGAAAAGAAGAACCCCCGCCACCCGGTGAGGGTGACGAGGGCATGTGGCGGGACGACTTGATCAGACGTCCAGCTTCTCCGGGCCTTCGTATGCGGTGTGGTGAAAGAAGATGCCGTCTCGGAAGTGGGAGAAACCGGCCGCCTCGAATGCAGCTGAGATCTTCAGCTGAGCCATCAGCGGGTCGGCGCCGTCGAGGTCACCCTCGCGTGGCACAGTGCTCAGCGCGACCACCGAGGTGAAGCTGCTACCGGCCACCGCGTTGGCGAGCGTAGCAAGGAGACGGGGGCCGAGCTTCTGCCCGCGGTATTCCGGCTCGATGAAGATCTCGTCAATGACGATGAGCCGTGTCATGTCTTCCCCGAAGACTGAGTCCAGGTTGATGGCCTCATCAATCGTCGGTGGGGTGAACAGCTCTTGCACGATGGCATGCGCCGTCGGATTGTTGTGCTTGAGGCCGGTCGCGGGGTCCTGGTTGCTCCCGCCGTCGGCATCGAAGTCGATGACGAATCCGTTGATGCGACCGAGCGGCCGGGCCGAAAGTTCGCCTGGGGTGGCCTCGCTGAAGCTGACGCGCGACGCTGTCAGGGTGACAGGGGTCGTCATGGCGGCGTAGCTCGTCCACGTCGAGTACTCCCCAGCGCCGAAGGGCTGCGCACTGAGAGCGACCTCACACATGATCTCGGAGAGGTCGACCTTCTCGCGCCGGACTGCTTTCTTCGTGCTCATCGTCGTGACTCTCTTCTGTAGGCGACAGCCGCATCGTATCTCAGGGCTTGCATCCCGAGAATGAAGAACCCCCGCCGCCCGTGAGGGCGACGAGGGTGTGAGCGTGAGACTCTCAGCAGCGAGGAGTCACCACCAGGTGTTGTTCTTCTGCCAGAGCGAGGTCCACTGCCCACCCTTGGCTTCGCAGCCGGTGACGGGATCCCATCCCGAGAAGTACATGAAGGGCATGTCCCGAAGGCAGTCAGCCATGCTGCCGTAGGTCATGAGCGTGCGGTACGGCTTCGCATCTGCGGTGACGCTCGTCGCGGCGGATGCCGCGGTGGTGCCTCCGAGGACGAGGGCCAACGAGACCGCCGCAGCTCCGACGATTCTGAGTGACTTCTTCATGTTCTATATCCCTTCGGTTCCGTATGACTTCCTTCTCGAGAGTAGGCAAGCACCGGGCAATTCGTCTGTCCCCCGAACGGAGGACACGGCCGGAGAAAGAAACACCCCCGCTGCCCGAGAGCAACGAGGGTGTGAGGTGGCGGGCGGTGAAGTCAGCGCGCGATCACATCGGGGGATTCCATGCTCTCCGCTCCTATGAAGGCGTTGTGCCGCCAGTAGACGTTGTCGCGGAAGTGAGCGAAGCCGACGGCTTCGTAGGATGCGGCGACCTTCTTGCGCGCGCGGCGCAGCTTGAGCTCCGACAGCTCACTCCACTGCAGTGGCTGCGCACGTAGAACAATCAGTGTCGAGTGGCCAGTTCCGTCGACGACATCGATGAGCGTGGTGAGCAGGCGCGGCCCGAGCCTCTGGCCGCGGTATGCCTCCTCGACGGTGACGTTGTCGACGAGTACCAGCTGAGTCACCAGAGACCCCAGGAACTCGTCCTTCTGCTCGAGCATGTCGAAGAGGCTGTCGCTGGGACGGTAGATCTCCTCGACGACAGAGAAGATCTCCTGGTCGAGGTGATCGAGTGCGTCCACCGGATCGTCCGTGCGGTCGAGAGCGACGACGTACGCCGAGGCGCCGGCGATCACAGATCGCTCGCCATCGCCCGTGTCGTCGTAGCTCGTCAGTGTCGCTGTGGCTTCCACGCGCGAGATGCAGCTCGGCACAGTCGTCCACGAGAGGTCATCTGGTGCACCGACGAGCGATCGAAGGATCCGAACGTCGCAGTCGACGTCGGCGAGGTCGAGCAGCGCTTCTCGAACGACTGGCTTCCTGGTCATGGGGTCTCCTTCGGTTCACCGCTCGCAGCGGCATCGTATCGTCGGCCTCACTCGAAGAGGCCCTTCGGTCTGCAAGAGAAGAACCCCCGCGGCCCGTTAGGGCAGCAGGGGTTCAACGATGTCCAGGTGCGCATCCGGACGTGAGGTGAAGAGAGAGGATCGAGCGCCCCGCGTTGCCGCGTGCCTACGCTCTTCTCGACGAGGGATGATCAGTCCTTTCGCCCACAGTCGGCTGGTTGACGGCCAGCTCTCGGATCTCGTCCGAGCTCTTCTCGCTGCGTGATCCGTCGCCCGTGCCTTTCGGCTGCATGACGACGGATCCGGTCCCGCGCGACGCGCAGATCCCGTTCGGAGTCCCCGGTACACCCGGGCCTGCTCCTGTCACCCATCCACCCGGAGGCAGCTCCGCTGGCTCCCGCGCCCGAGCTGGACGCTCGAAAACGAGAACCCCCGCTGCCAGAAGGCAACGAGGGTTCTCGCGGAGGAAGGAGACAACATGCACGACCGAGAGAGGAGGCTCTGTCACCCACCACCCCGGAGACAGCTCCGCTGGCTCTGAGCCAGGCGGCGAAGCCGTCTGCCATGATCTCCGTATGACCGTGCTCTCGCTCGTCCTCACTCTTGGGGGCATCGCCATCGTCGGCACCGTGGTGCTCGGCGTGATCGTGATGGCGATCATCATGCTCTCGAGGCGCGGGCCCAGTCGTGCGCAACGCGCTCAGAACCAGCAGAACGTGGAGGAGTGGATCGCTCGCACGAAGGGCGAAGATCACGTCCGTCGCATGCGCGGCGAGTGACCTGCCCCCCCCCTGGGAAAGGAAGAGGCCCCTGCAACGTGGGGGAGTCAGCAGGGGCCCATAGGGGAAGACGGCTGGGGAACCGTCTTCCCCTACCGTTTCATGACGGCGGGGGTCTTTACAAATCAGCGCGCGGCGTGTCGAAAAACGAGGATTACCTCATTTATGAGCCGATTCGATACTGTTCGAAGCAGCAGACCCCGCCCCTGGGGAGGGTGCGGGGTCTGTCGCACCACGAGTCAGAGAACGACAGGTCCGCGAGTAGGAGCGAACTCGTAGACGGTGCGCACGCGATCGGTGAGTTCACCGATGTCCTCGCGGGTGATGTTGATCGATCCGGAGCGATTCTTCAGGATCTGCACCACCTCGCGCTCCGGCCAGAACAGCTTGTCGATGTAGGAGCTGAAGCGGCGGCCGCTGGACTTCACGTACGCTTCGACGACCTCGTTGGGCACCCTGTATTGACCGAGCACCAGCTCGATGTCGAGATCGCCCAGTGGATCCACCTCTGGGTCGAGGTAACTACCGAAGACACGGAGACGTTCGACGAAGAAGATCTTCGCGGGATCCGCGTTGATACCCTCGGCTCGCTCGATGACGCCGGCGAGCAACCGGTCTGCGGTCGCGCGCGTGATCGGCTTTCCGAAGCTGGCCATGGCGAGGGCATTGCCGTTGACCGTCGGTCTCCACCACGTGTCGCCGTCTTGGTCCTTCTGGACGAACTCGAACAGTCCCGCATCGGCGAGAGCCTGAAGCGCTGCCGCGGGGTCGATGTCGAGGCCGTCGAAGAGCTTCGCGACGTGGGCGTGATAGATCTCGCGGCGCACACCCTTGCGCAGCACCTCACGAGCGAGGGGTGCGGGGAGCCCGGCGATCACATCCGTCTTCTGGACACGCATGGCCTTCCTTCGGTCGAGTGCAGGGTATCAAGATGAGACCCCGCCACCGATGACGGTGGCGGGGTCTCATGGGTCTGATCAGCCGCAGACCGTCAGGTCGGTGATGATCTTGCTGAGGTGACCCTCGAGCTCGTCGAGTGCGTCGGAGATCGCGATCTCGCCGATGGCGCGAAGCGCGGTGCTGACGAGCACCACTGCAGGGCGGTACTTCTCGGCGCGGCGGAGGATCACGTGCGGGTCCTCGCCCGCGGCGAGCTGATGACGGAGCGAGCCGGCGTTGTCGAGCAGGTCCATCGCCTTCACGATGAGTGCGTCGACGGCCACCGGGTCGGGGACCGTGCCTCCAGCGCGCTCAGCCAGCGTGGCCAGCTTCATCCAGTAGTCCTGACGTGTGCCACCGACCTTGTTGGAGACCTCGAGCACGATGTCGGCGATGTGCTGTCCGAACGCACCCGCCATCCACAGGAAGGCGGCAACGCGGCGACCCCTGATGGTCTCGAGGTTGACGTGCGCGGGAAGCTCGTCGACGTTCACGAACATCCGCACGATCTCGTCCAGGCAGTCCTCAAGGGTGTCGTGGAGCAGGTTCGCTGCGATCAGCTGAGGGGATCCCTTCCCGAAGCGGAGGGCGCGAAGCGCGTTGCGGATCGGGTGCTCGATGTAGGGCACGCGGGGCAGGTCGCCTCGGACGCTGCGGGTCTGGTTGCGGTGCAGGTGCGTGGCGATCATCGCCGCGTTCACGATGAGGCGGTCCTCGTCGTAGACGAGCGCCTCTGCTTCGCGGGTCAGCTCGAACACGAGCTGAGCGGCATTCATGTCTTTGAGCGGGATCTGGGGAAAGACGGGGGTCATCATGGTCTGCCTCCTCGGCGTCGTCTCGGCAGAAGTGCCTGAGTCCTGTCGAGGGCATCCCCGAGACGGCGTCGCCGTCTCCGTCTTGCGGCGACGCGATTCGCAGCTCGCGGAGTCTGTGATCGAAGCACACGCCATCGTGAAAGAAGCGCTGGACACGTATGTCGAGCGCCACCTCGGTTGAACCTCCGTAAGAAGAGGACCCCCGCCACCCGAAGGTGACAGGGGTCTGGACGGCGAGGCTCAGCCCCACTCGGGGCGGCCGCCGGAGACGTACGCGTGCGCGATGGCAGCGGCTCCATCCGTCGAGCGACTGGTGAGTGGAATCACGAAGGCTTCCTCGATGTGCGCGAGCTCGGCGCGCAGGACGTCGAAGTTGTTCATGCCGTCGTTCGGATCGAGCTTGTTGCTGAAGAGCGTCTGTCCGTTGACGGTCGTCTCGACCCAGACGCGGTCTCCGGAGCGTATGACCTCAGTGCGTCCCGGGAGCGGAACAGAGTCATGCGGCCGGACGATCGCGAACTCGACAAGGACGCTGCCCGGGCTGTCGTTGACGGCGGGCTGGATGTGAAGGTGCTGGGGTGCAGGCATCGGAGTCTCCTTGGTCAGATGTCGAGGGTCGCGGTCGGGTAGGTCGTGCCCATGTCGAACGGCTCGATCGCTTCGCGCTTGTCGATGAACGAGTAGACGAGGACGACATTCTTCAGGTGAGGCAGCGTGTGACCGTGAAGGCTGCGCTCGAGGAGCAGCTCCTGAACGAGCGGGCGGATCTCCGGGTTGAGCCGCAGCGCCTCGTCGATGACGATCGTGTCGACGTCGATGAGAAACTCGGGGCCGTCGGCGCCGTGGCCGCTCGCGTCGTAGCGAAGGCCGACGAAGTCCTTGACGGCGCCGTTCAGGATCGCGAAGCGACTACCGCGCTCGACGAGCTGCTCGCGAAGCTGCGCGATCGCGCCGCGACCGGGGCGCGTGAAGACGAGGGTGTTGGAAGGCTGGATGGTGGTGGCCATGGGAGGCTCCGTCTCTGTCGGGGATGTCTCGTTCTCGAGGGGATCCCCGGCGCCGGCTCTGCCGGTGCTGCTCAGCGAGAGCGTGGGATGATCAACCCATGCACGACGCTGAGGAGCACGACATCGGCTGGTGGGAGATAGACGGTCAGGACGTCTATCTGACCCGGAGCGATGTTCACGTAGGTCGGGCACTCTTCCACCTGCTCAACCGGGGAGTGGCACTTTTCGGCCCGGAGATGGTTCCGATCGGCATTGAGCCTGGGCTCTTGTCGGGCGATGCCAGCGTGTTGGCGCTAGATGCGGACGCAATGCTCTACCTGATCAACATCACCCGTGCGCCTGTCGACGAGAAGATGGTCGTCGATCTGACGCTGGCGATGAAGGAGTTGGAAAATCCGTCGAACATCGACATTGGTGGCTTCGACAGGGTCGATTCAGCGCGACCTCAGCGCAACTTCGAGGACGTCTTCGGTAAGCCGTTCCCTGGACTGCAGCCGCGCATGAAAGTGATCCAGGTGACCGATCGAAACATGGAACTCGAGGCGGTGGACTTGCTTCACCGCATCGGAGGTCTCGACGTGTACTCAGGCGCTGTGCTCGAGACCGATAGGGGTGATCTCCTGATGCCGCTGGACCAGTTGATCCCTGAGATCGTTCGAAGTCCGATCCATCACCTGCCCTCCGACCTCTGATCCACTTGCTCAGCGGGCGTAGGCCGTCGCGAGCTCGTTCCAGTGGGTCGTGGCGCGGAGGGAGAGCATCTCTCGGCGCATCTCGAATGCGGGCCCGGTCTTCATGCCCGCGAGGCCGAGACCGATGACCTTCTCGCCGTGGCGCTTGTGCATCTTGTCCAGGAGCTCGCCGACGCCGCGGTGATCGTACTCTGGCTGGAACATCGGCAGGAACGCGTGCGACTCGGCGGGGGAGAGCTTGTTGAGCATGACGCCGGCGCGGACGTACTTCACGCCAGGCTGCAGCTTGTCGTGCAGTGCCCGGGCCACCGCCTTGGTGATCGCGACGGGATCATCAGTCGGCATCGCGAACACCGCCTGCCCCCAGGCAGAGGTGTAGCCGTCGGCGTAGGGGGAGGAGGCGGCGAAGGCGCTGACGAGGCCTGCAACCGAGCCCTCGGATCGCATGCGCGCGGTGGCGCGCTGGGCGAAGACGGAGAGAGCCTGCTCGACCTTCTTCGGATCTCGGAGTGGCTGCGAGAACATCCGGCTGGCCAGGATCTGCTGCTTGGTCTTGCGCACCGGCTCGAGTTCGATGCAGCTGATACCGCGCAGTTCGTAGACCAGACGCTCCTCGACGACGCTGAACCCCTTGCGGATCTCGGATGGCTCGGCGTTCCGGAGGTCGAGCATCGTCTTGATACCCCGAGCGGCGAGGCGCTTTTCGAGGCGTCCGGCGATGCCCCAGGTCTCGCTGGTGGGGTAGTGCGCGAGGATGTTCTCCTGCTGCTCGGGCGTGTAGGACGACCAGTCGCACACACCGTTGAGTTTCGGAGTTCTCTTCGCCCCATGATTCGCCAGCTTCGCCAGCACCTTGGTGGGTCCGATGCCGATCGAGACCGGAAGGCCGACGTTGCGCCGCACTGCGCGACGTATGTCACGGCCGAGCTCTATCAGGTCGACGCGACGCTCGTTCACAACCCCGAAGCACTCATCAATACTGTAGCGCTCGACCTCGGCAACGTGGCGTCCGACGACCTCGTGCATGCGCTCTGAGAGCGATCCGTAGAGTTCATAATTCGATGAGCGGGCGACTCCGCCACGCGCTTCGACTTCACGCTTGATCTGAAACCAGGGCGTGCCCATCTTGATGCCGGTGGCCTTCGCTTTGGCCGACATCGCCACGACGCAACCGTCGTTATTCGAGAGGACGTAGCATTCTGCGTCGCGTAGCGATGGGTCGAAGACCGCTTCGGCTGACGCATAGTAGCTGTTGGCATCACAGAGCAGGTAGGTCATGTTATGCCTGTTCAGGTGCGCTTTTGGTGTCGAGCTGGGTGAATCGAGAATGTGACGACTCCCCAGATCGTCATCTCCATCTCGCCTTCCAGAGCGATCGATGGAAAGAGCGGATTCTCGGCCCGCAGGATCAGCCGGCCACCCGAACGCGCGAGTGTCTTTAGGACCAGTTCATCGTCGACGATCGCGACGACAACGTTCTCGAGCTCGGGGGTGAGAGAGCGGTCGACGATAATGTAGTCGCCGTCGAAGATCCCGACGCCGGACATGCTCTCGCCGCTCACGTTGAGCACGAAGGTGGAGGTCCGATCCTGGATGAGGTGATCGTTGAGATCCAGGTCGCCGAAGTAGTGGTCAAGGGCCGGCGACGGGAATCCTGCGGACACCGCGGCGCCGACTGGGGTCCGGATTCCAGCGGGCGGCGCGAGCGGATCGATCCTACCGAGGACCTCGAGAACGCTCATCTCACCGCCCCACTCACTGCCGTCACACGTTCGAACCGATGTTCGATCTGTCGAGTGTACGTCAGGAGGGCGGACAGCGTGAAGCCGAGTGCGCGTCCCGCGCGCGCCGGGAATGACGAAGCCCCCGGCTCCGGCGACGCAGATCGGGGGCTTCGTGCTCGGTGCGCCTACTCGTGGAGGCTCCACGCGGCGTAGACCTTCTCGCTGATCTCGGTGCGGTAGGGATTCCCGTCGAGGTAGAAGTCGGCGTGCATCTCGCCGGTCTTGCCGCTCGCTTCGCTGGCCTTCTTCGCGTTGCGGAACGTCGGTTCGTCGGTCTCATCCTCCTCCGTCAGGCGGAGGTGCACCTCCTTGCCCACTGCGAAGTCGTCGAAGCTGCGGTATCGGAATGCGTGCGAGTTAGCCATGGCACCCATGATGCCTGTCGGCGGCGCAGAACGCGTCTGAGAGGCCGGTTTGGGGCTCACGGCGGCGTGTCGCGGCGAATGAGAAGACCCCCGCCGCCGTGAGGCGACAGGGGTCTGATCGTGGAGTGAACTACGCGAGCTCGGCGCGCAGCGGCGGGATGATGCGACCGACGTCGGTGATCTGCTCGGTGGCCGGGAAGTACTTCAGCCCGGTCTCCTCCATGAGGACATCGCGCCAGATGCTGACGCGCATGCGGCCGAGCTGGTGCTCTTCGAAGTGGCTCTCGGCGATCACGGGCAGCGCCTTCAGGCTCGGCAGCACCTCGTCGAACGCCGCGGTGTCCTCGTCGAGCTTGTTGAGCCTCTCCTCGTACGGCCGGCGCACCTGCGTCACCGTGACGGGCAACGCCTCGAGGGAGGCGAGCATGGCCATCAGCTCCGGTGCGTTGAAGCGGTTGACCACGACCGATGCGCGAAGCTCCGGTTCGATCAGCAGCTCAGCGAGCCGGACGAAGTCGGGCACCTGACGCACGTGGCTGATCGCGTAGAGGGTGTCCGAGGTGAGCGACTGCACCGACAGCCACACGGTCTCGAAGCGGTTGAGCGCTGCGATCAGCTCCGCGTCGTCGTAGTCGAACGCGCCGTTGGTGCGCAGCTCGAGATCGAAGCCCTCGTCGGCGAGGCGGCTCACCAGCGAGAGGAACTCGCGCTGGATCGTCGGCTCGGCGTTGAAGGAGCTGACGGTGACGCCGGTGATCCCGTGCTCGTGCAGCAGCGCGATCCACTCGTCGAGACGCTCGTAGGAGCTTCGCGTGAGGCGCGCGCCGATCTCCTCGCGGAGGCAGAAGAAGCACCGGAAGTTGCAGTTGCCGGACATGAACAGTTCGCCGCGCATGGGGAACTCCTTTCGCAGGCGCTCAGGCGCCGATGGAAGCGGCCGATGCCTCTTCGGTGATGCGGAACTCGGAGACGGTGCCGCGGTGGCCGCAGCCGCCTCGGCGCTGGTAGCACTGGATGGGGTCGTCGTCGAAGAATCCGTCCTCGGAGTCGATGACACGACCGGGGAAGTGGTCCGCCGGCGGCTCTTCGCATCCGAAGATGTCGTGACCTTCGTCGAGCATGACGACGTTGAGGGTGATCTGGACCACGAACGCGCTCTCGTGGGAGCACTGCGGGCAGCGGATGCCCGCGAGGCGCTGGGTGTTCGTCGTCGGCTTCGGGATCTGAGCCGCGATCTTCTCGTCGAGGAGCTCGTTGGGATCGATGCGGCGGTAGATGTTGACCTCGTCCGCGCACTCGAGCTGGGACTGCGTTGGTGCGAGACCGTCACGACGCTCGGTGATGATCCGCTTCCACGGAGTCGGCGCATCGATCTTGATGATGGTGCCACCGGTGCCGACGAAGACGTCGTCCTCGCGCAGGTCGTAGACGGGAACAGTGAGGAAGGTGAGGTTCGCCTCGGCGGTGGTGGTCATGCTGCTGCTCCGATCAGGTCAGGAAGGATGTGGCCGGCGTCGATGCGGCGGCGGATGAGTGCGGGGGTGGAGATCCGGCGGACGTAGGCCATCGGCTGGCGGTCGTCGGTAGCGATGAAGACGCGGACACCCTCGGGATCGTTCTCGATCTTCTCGACGGCCGTGACGACCTCGTTGGTGCGCTCGAGCACGTCTCCGGGAAGCAGATCGCGAGAGGTGATACCCAGGAGGACAGATCGCCCCTCAGCGGCGCGCTGGATGTTGGTCGTTGAGGTGCGCGGTACGCGGTATCCGGCGGTGAACTCGCCTGCGAACACGGTCATGATCAGGTAGACCGAATCGGGGTCTCCGGCGATATCGGTGGCGGACACGACGACGCTCTCGTCGTCACCCCAGGAGCCGTCGCTCTCGAGCAGACGGTCTCCGGGCAGGAGGTCTTCGTTGGCGACGGTCATGTCGATGTAGACCTGGTCAGTGGTGTTCGTGCTCATGGGGGCCTCCTCAGGCAGCAGATGTCTCTCTGTCACGACCGGTCCCGGATCGGCCTTGCCGATCCCGTCTTCGCGGGGATCCGGCGGCCGCCGCTGAGAAGCAGAAACCCCCGCCGCCCGTGATGGGCGACAGGGGTCTGCAGGTGGGCGAGCGAGTCGGCGGCATCGCTACTGATCGGCTCGTGCGAACACGCGATAGCGCTGGAACAGGCGATCGAGGTGCAGACCTGCCCGAGCAGCGAGGCTCAGAACGATCAGCGGAGACCACGGTCCCGGGCGCCGGCGGACCAGGTGCAAGCCCTCGGCCTCGGTGTTCAGCGAGTTGGTGAAGTACTGGCCGTAGTCGTACCCCTCGTAGGTGTACACGACCTGGGCTGATGCTTCGTCGTGCTCGACCGCGATCACGCGGACACCACCTGATTCGAACGCATCGCCCGGCTTCAGGTCGTGCGCGGCAACGTGCCTCAGCACGCCTCCGAGTCGGAACTCCGGTTCGTGGGTCATGCGGCGATCGCCTCCTCGAGCTCCTCGTCCTCGTCCTCGTCGTCACACGTGCACGCCACCATCTGCTCGGCGACTAGCTCATCGATCGCATCGACGTCGAAGACGGGCAGCTCTTCGAAGATCGCTCGAGCGACGAGTGCGACGATCTCCGTGGCGCAGTACCCCTGGTACTCCCAGCTGTACTCGGCGACGAGCTTGGCGTCGGCGTCGAAGAGCACGGCGGATGCTGCGATCGTCCACGGGTTGATCATCAGCGAGACACGCAGCTCGTGGTCGGCGAAGGTGACGGCGTGCTCACCGAATGGCTGGGGCTGTAGCGGGCTGAGAGTCATCGTCCCTCCTGCTCGACGAAGAAGATGATCCGGTTCACGTACGTCCCGGTGACCTCTTCGCGATCGTCGATTCCGTGGCGGATATCGGTGAACACCGAGGTGTTGTTCACGATGTCGAGGTGGAACGGACTGGACAGTGAGACGACGACGGTGATGAAGCTGTCCTCGGGGAGCGCAAGGCTCTCCGTGTCGAACGTCAGCCCGTCGAGGTCCCAGCGAGCATCGATGTCGACGCGGGTGTGACGCAGCCCTTTGGGTCGGACGAGGTCGTGTGCGTCGAGGGCTGCACGCAGTGAGTCCGTCGGATCGACGTCGGCGGTGAAGTCCTCGTGGTGGATGATGATCGGGGTGGTGAAGCGATCACCAGCGGCGATCTCGAGCGCGATGAACGCCGCCGCTGCGGCGTAGTCGTCGATGTTGTGCATGGGGTGCCTCCTCAGGCGGGGGTCTCGACGGCCCAGGCCTTGTCGATGGGGATGTCGGCGGCCGCGTGGTCGTCGATGGTCGGGTGGTTGAAGGATGAGCTGCCGCACTGACAGACACCGCTCGGACCGGAGTGCATGCGGTAGAGGCGATCGATCGCCTCCTGAGCGCGACGCTCAATGGTCCGATCGATCCGTGCGTTCGCAGACTCGACGAGCCGTTCGGTGAGCCAGCGGACGGCAGTCTTCGGCTCGTCGACGACGGAGGCCGGAGCGCTCATGCTCGCGCCTCGAGTTCGTCGACCAGACGCCTGATGATGTCGTGCGGCGACGCAGCCGGGGCGGGGTCATCGGGTAGGCCGGCGGGCCACCGGCGCGCCTCTGCGATCAGGTCGGCGAGGGCAATGTCTTCGGCGCTTGGCGTCGGGGTCTCGCGTGGCGCGCGGTAGCCGCAGGTGGTCGCGGTCTCGCCGTCGTGGTCCAGGACCAGCTCGTTGCAGTAGCCACCCTGATCCCACTCGCTGTGGGCGGGAGTGTGCATCTCGGGACGGTCTGTCATGGTGGCCTCCTCAGGCTCGTGTCGAACGGGATCCCGGATCGGCCGCGCCGATCCCGCCTGTGCAGATGCGCACCGGAACCGGAAAGAAGAGACCCCTGTCGCCCGCGATGGGCGACAGGGGTCTGGGTGTGCACACAGCCTGCGATCGGCGCGGGCTCGGGTGTGAGTCTGGGGTCAGGCAGCGATGGCCAGGGCCGGCTCCTCGACGATCGACCAGTCAGCAGCGACGGCCACCTGGCGGCGAACGCGGTACTGGCTCGTCTCGTGGACGCGCTGGGATGTGCTCATGCCGTCGACCTCGAAGCGGACGAGGACGGCACCGGGGAACAGGTCGATGGGGCGCACCTCGGCGACGACGTCGCCGTTCATGAGGGTGTCGCCGACCTGGAGGCTGAGCGCCTGGACCTTGACCTCGGCCGGGAAGTGACCAGCGATGATGTTGCTCATGGGGTGCCTCCTCAGGCGAGAGATGTTCCTCTGTCACCACTTCCCCCGGAGGCGGCTTTGCCGACTCCCTTCCACGTAGAGATCCGGCGGCCGCCGCGGAGAAACGAAAGACCCCCGTCGCCGGCGAGGGCAACGGGGGTCTGGCGAGGTGCGCGCCTGGCCTACCGGAACATGCGCATCATCATGGCGACCGCGATGCCGATGAGCGCAATGAGGCCGAGGCCGATCGCGATGTGCGGGATCATCTCAGCCCCGAAGTTCATGAGCAGCGAGATGATCCCGAAGGCCAGCATGCCGCCGGCGACGGCTGCCACCCAGATGACCGCATATCGTGCGATTGATCCCTCGGCGCTTGTGGTTCTGTCCATGCTTCTACCTTCTACTGTGAGTCCGACATTCTCGACGGGCGGTCATCCTGGTCCAGCCACCTATGGACGACGCGGCTCTGGAGTGGTTGAGGTCAGTCGGAGTTGTTGAGGAATGCTCCGCGCGCGGACCTCGGATAGAGGAGACCATCGAGAACTTCCGAACTCGGCCGCTCCGGGTCCGCGATCCGAACCGTGGCCTCGTTGCGACGCTCGATGTCACGCGAGGTAACGACGTCGACGTTCACAGCTGCGGCGTACTTCTTCTCGAGCCTGAACCGGAAGCGCCCCTCCCGGACCTCGGAGATCGCGTGAGCGGTGCGTTCGTGCAGCCCTGGGACTGTCACGATGTCACCCTCCGTCAGCACCAGGCTATCGATGTTCCGGTGCGCGCCCTCGAGCGGCGTGCGGTTGAAGCCGCGGGTGTCGACCTCGACGAGCATCGCCGTCTCGTAGTCGTCGAACACGAGCTCGAAGCGGTCGTACGCCTTCTGGTTGATGCGCAGCAGGTAGGCGAACCACATGCCTTCGATCTGGAAGGTCGCGCCAGGCTCGATGGCGATCTCAGTGCGATGCGTCATGGTGTGATCCTCTCAGGTCAGGGTCGCCGGCGCGGGCTCGTCGATGATGTAGACGTGTCGGCAGATGAAGATGTCGACCTCTTCGGCCGCTCCTTCGATCTCGCGGCGGATGGAGCTGAGCACGGGAATCAGAGTGAGGTCGCTGATCGGGTGGTCGCTCGCGATGCGGATGACGGCGGTGAGGTAGTTCCCTGTGCCGTTGAACGTGTCGTCGCCGATCTCCGCGTGTACGCCGTGGACGCCGTAGCTCGCAGGCACGTCGATGGTGAGGTACTCGATCCCGGGGACTTCCGTCGCGAAGAGCGCGGCCTTCACCGCCGAGTCGACATCGGCGAACTCGTGGGCGCGGAGCACGATGGGCTCACTCGTTGCGGCGCCGGTGGCGATCGCGATGGCGGCCTTGGCGCCGTCGAGGGCGGATGTGTTGATGGTGGACATGGTGCTCCTCCAGGAGTCGAATGTGAAGGGGTCAGAGCTGTTCGGCAGGCTCGGTGGCCTCGTCTTCGAGCGGCTCGATCTGGTCGATGGTGACGCCGATGCGCTGGGGGCCGTAGAGCCCCTCGGCTTCGAGGGTCACGTAGTGATCCCATGGATCGTCGGGGTGACCGCTTGTGGGGATGATCTCTCCGACGCGGCCGTCGAAGAGCGAGGAGTCCTTCACTCGGACTCGATCGCCGAGCTGGAAGCGGCGCGAGGGTGCGGTCAGGGTGCTCATGCGGTCACTCCCCGAAGTCGCTCGTTGCGTGCGTGAATGCGCTCGCGTGATGCGTCCTGGCGCTCTGCCTGGTCCTCGGCGATGCGCGGCGCCCGCGAGGCGAGGTATTCGGCCCAGCCCTCGAGGGCTTCCATGTGCTCGGGGTTGCTCTCGTCGATGTCGTTGGTCACCTGGAGGCGGACGCCCTTGACGGTGATGTGTTTGGCCATGGTCCGCTCCTCGGATCAGATGCGCAGGAGTAGGTCTCCTCTGTCGCAGCAGTCCCCGGAGGCGGCTTCGCCGGCTCCCGTCCTGCAGGTGCTTTACGCTGCGAACAGATCCGGTCCCCGGGCATGAAGAAGCCCCCACCGGCTCCGTCGCAGGTGGGGGCTTCTTCAGCTCTCAGGAGTGGAGGTCACTCATCGGGACAGAGCTTCTCGTTCGCGTGCTCTGCCACCAGGCCAGCCTCGGGGACTTCCTCGGCGGTGGCGTCGATGATCCCTTGCACCTGATCCTCATCCACCATGTCCTTGAGGTCGCAGAACGATTGTCCGATCCCAAGGAGATCGTCGTCGCTTTCAGCGATCGTGATGCGATCGTCGGCTTTCACGGCGGACAGGAACGCGTCCTCGGGAGACTGGGGCGCACAGGCGGCCAGGCTCAACGCGAGGGTGACCGCGGCGAGGGCCGCAGCTGGGATGCGAGTCCGTGTCATGGGGCCAGCGTACCGACTGCCGCGCAATCGCCAGAAGCCCTTCACTCTCGCACCGACTCCGCGTGCGGTTCTTCGCCGATCAGCGAGCCCAGCGAGTTGGTTCGACCATCGACATGTCGCGAGCGTATCGATGGTTCTGACGCGTGTCTCGATGAGCTGTGCCGGGGTGCGTTCACTCATCGCGACACGTATCTCGTGAGAGATGAGGTGAATCGTGATTTCGCCTCATTTATGGGCGAAAAACGCGTTTCTTCGGGTAGACTCCAAGAGCGAGTCCAGTCCCCAACATGCCCCGTTGAGGACTGGACTCGCACCACGATGAAAGGGGAAGTAGATGAGTGATCGGGATTCGACCGTCACCTACCGAGACCGAAAATACGCTGGGACCAAGCGTCCCGGACTGATCCGTGGAGTGAAGAGCTTCGTCGCTGGTGCAATCGTTGCGGGCCTGGTCGCCACCGGTGCCACGCCTGCGATGGCGAACATCGGCGGAGGAGGTGTCGGCGGCGGTGGCGGTAACTCTGGCCCGGCCGACTACTTCTCGCTGTTCACCGGTGACTTCCTCGATGCCTCAGGGACGCCCACTCTCTGGGGTCAGGCATCCACTGATGCCTTCGCCTCCGCGATGGAACAGAGCATGCAGTGGGCGACGGCGATGCAGGGCCGCACCGGTATCAACACCGCGTGCAACGCCGCGATGAACCAGGCGATCGCTCGAAGCAACGGTGTCTCGAACCGTGCTCGCGTCGTCCAGGTCGGCGTCTCCGTCGACACGCAGAACGGCAACTGGTACATGGGCTGGGGTGGCACTCAGACCGACATGCGGAACTGGTACACCCAGCAGACCAACGCGAACTACTGGCAGCCGATGCTGCCGAACTACCCGGCGACGCTGCTCAGCGGCATCTACGACACCTTCTACGGTGCGATCGGCCAGACGCCGCGCGTCGTGTGCGTGGCTCTCAACGACTCCGAGGTCGCCAACTACACGCTCGAGCTCTCGACCGACAAGAACACGGTCTTCTCGCTGGCGGGCTCCACGGCGGCGGTCAGCGACCGCATCAACACCAGCCGCGCGGGTTCGAACATCAGCGAGAACATCACCGCGAACATCTCCCTCACCTGGGGCGGACTCGAGGGCAACCCTCGCACGGTGGCGAAGTCCGTCACGGTACCGAACTACGGCGTGACCAACTCCCCGGCGTTCACTCCCGCCGAGTTCGGATGGGCGAGCTGGCCCGCGGGCAAGTTCTGGTTCAACGTCGCAGTCCCCAAGCAGGGGCGCATGAAGGCCGCCGTCTCGCACGACGGTGTCAACGACCCTCGTGAGAACTGGACCGCCGGCATGACGGCACCTCGAAAGGTCCTCACCTCGGGCACCTCTGCCGACCCGATGGCTGCCGACGAGGTGCTCGCGTCCGGACAGTTCTACAACGCTGAGATCTCTGCACGCACGAACGGCTACGCCAGCTCCATGACGATTACGGACACGATCGGCACGGACAAGGTGTGGATCGGATCGCAGACCGGCGACGTGGCCTCTGCAGCGTACGTCCGTGACCCCAGCGGTGCGCGGGTCACCGGCGCCACTGTGCGCATCGATCGCACGGGTTCTGCAGTCACGGTCACGGGCACCGTGACGAACATGCCAAATGCGTTCCAGGCGCAGGAGTACACCCTCGTCGTCCCGACGTACATGCGTCCGACGGAGGTCGACTACACGATCCGGGACACGTCGCGCGTCTGCTACACAGCAGCTCTGACGAACTGCCTCGACGGCAACGCAGCGCAGACCCGCAAGGTCACTCCCGCCCCTGACAAGTCCTGGGTGCTGAACGCCAACGGTGCGCTCACGAACGCAGCCGTCGACGGCAAGGTGTTCGCACCTAACTCCGCGATCGGCGCAGTGGTGAACGGCTCGATCCCGGCGAAGCTGGCTGAGAACCTCAGCCAGTACTCGATCACCGATGACTGGTCGGGCGCCGCTCGCTACATCGACTTCTCGGACACGAGCAAGGTGCGCGTCTTCCTCGACGGCACGAACGTGACCAACCAGTTCACCATCACGATCTCGGGGAACAAGACCATCGCCACGGCGAAGCCCGCCTTCCTCAACAACACGAAGGGGCTGAGCGCGGCGAAGCCGGTCAAGCTCTACATCGGAGGCACCTTCCGCAGCGACTACGACACAGACGGCAAGACCGAGCAGCTGACGAACGCGGGTGCGGAAACCTGGAACAACGAGACGATCGAGACGAACACGCCGTCGATCTTCACGGTGACCCCTGACCCCGACAAGCACTGGGTTCTGGACCAGAACGGCGCACTCACGAACGACGACGTCGACGGCAAGGCATTCGCACCGAACGCTCGCATCTCCGCCGTGGTGAACGGGTCGATCCCCGCGAACCTCGGCTCGGCGCTGACCTCGTACTCGATCACCGATGACTGGAGCGCCGCCGCGCGCTACATCGACTTCTCGGATGCGAGCAAGGCGAGGGTCTTCCTCAACGGCACGGACGTCACCAGTCAGTTCGACATCACCATCTCGGGCAACAAGACGGTGGCCACGGCCAAGGCGGCGTTCCTCACCGCGACGAAGGGGCGCGCCGCAGACGCGGTCGTCAAGCTCTTCATCGCAGGGAAGTTCCGCAGCGACTACGACACCGCCGGCGTTCCCCGCAGCCTCACCAACAGCGGCTCGGAGAGCTGGAACGGCAAGGTCGTCACGACGAACACTCCGGCGATCTACACGGTGACCCCCGACCCCAACAAGGTGTGGGTGCTGGACGAGGACGGCGCGCTGACCTCGACCGATAAGGACAAGGCGAATGACGAGGGCGTGGACGGAAAGACGTTCGCACCCGGCGCCGGGATCTCCGCAGTGGTGAACGGCTCGCTGCCGACGAACCTCGCTGAGAAGCTGCAGTCGTACGTCATCACCGACGACTGGACGGCCTCGGCTCGGTACGTCGACTTCTCCGACGCCAGCCAGGCGAAGGTGTTCCTCGACGGTCGCAACGTGACGAACGAGTTCACGGTCGCCGTCTCGGGCAACCGCACGATCGCGACCGCGAAGCAGGCCTTCCTGGACCGCACGATCGATCGCAAGACCATCGGCGAGGTGAAGCTGTTCATCACCGGATCGTTCCGCAACGACTACGACACCGACGGCAAGATCGAGCGGGTCATCAACTCCGGTTCCGAGAGCTGGAACGGCAAGGATGTCGCCACGAACAGCCCGGCGATCTACGCGGTCACCCCGACGCCCGACAAGGTGTGGGTGCTGGACGAGGACGGCGCGCTGAGCACGTCGGACAAGGACTGGGCGAACAACGTCGGAGCGGACGGGAAGATCTTCCTGGGCAACGACGCCATCTCGGCAGTTGTCAACGGATCGATTCCCGCGAACCTCGGCTCGCCGCTCTACCACTACTCGATCGTCGACGACTGGACGAAGGCCGCCACCTACGTGGACTTCTCCGACGCGACGAAGGCGAAGGTGTTCTACGACGGCAAGGACGTCACCTCGGGCTTCGACATCAACGTCGAGGGCACGAAGACGACCGCGGTCGCCAAGGCTCCGTTCCTGGCGGCCACGAAGGGACTGGCGAAGCCCGGAGCGGTGAAGCTGGTCGTCTCGGGTCAGTTCCGCGACGACTTCGACACCGACGGCAAGATCGTCAGCCTGACCAACTCCGGCTCGGAGACCTGGAACAACCGCACCGACGCCACCAACTCGCCGGCTGTGTTCGCCTGGTCCCCGAACCCGAACAAGCAGGTGCTGGGGTCGGCTGAAGAGTCCGGCGACAAGGCGCACGACAACATCAACGGCGCATCCGTGTGGCCCGGCCAGAAGCTCGAGTACCGCGTCGGCGTGGACCTCCGTGTCCCCGCAGGCACTGCTCGCGGTGTGAAGACTCTCGCGATCGAGGACGTGTACGACCCGTTCTTCATGGTGGACAAGAGCTCGGTCGAGTTCTGGGATTCCCGTGACGCGATGGGCCCGAAGCCGGTGCCCCGCTCGGCGTACGAGCTGCGCTTCGATGAGGCCGCTCACACCTTCACGGCGACGTTCACGGATGAGTGGATCGCGAAGAACGTCAGCGGCGAGGGAGCGAACGATCGCTGGCTCAGCCAGGGCTGGCTCACGATGCGCGTCACGGGCATGGTCTCCAAGGCGATTCCGGCGGGCAACACCGTGGTGAACCAGGCGTTCCAGATCATCAACGGCAACCGCACTGCGACGGAGATCCCGACCATCGAGATCCCCACGGTCAAGCCCGACAAGGACAGCCTCTCCACGGACGAGGTCGACATCGACGGCAAGACGCTCGTGCAGGGCGACGTGGTGCTCTACCGCCTCACGCTCGACGCCGGCCCCGCTCGCGACAAGCTGGCGTACAACGTGCACAAGCTCGGCATCGTCGATGACTTCGACGAGGAGTTCCTCGACCTCGAGGAGAGCGACATCACGGTCACCGAGAAGGCGACGGGCAACGACGTCACCAGCAAGTTCAACGTGCAGATCAAGGATGGCGTGGCGTACGTGTTCGCCAAGACGGTCGACACCGAGGGCGTGTACGGCGGCATCATCCCCGGTGACCCGCAGGCTGCGGACCTCGCAGCGTTCGACGCGGCAGCGATCCGGCCTCTGGAGGACCCGATCATCGATCAGGCGCTGCTGGGTCAGCTCTACAACGTGAACCTCCGGGCCACGGTGAGCAAGGAGCAGGACGGTCACGTCATCGAGAACCAGGCGCGTCAGAACATTCAGAACGTCCAGACGACGACCCGCATCGTGTCGAACCCCATCAAGGACATCGACCCGTCCAAGGACGCCGTCATCTCGGAAGAGACGAAGGACGACTCCATCGAGGGCACCGAGGTGCGGATGAACACCGTGTTCAACTACCGCCTCAACAGCTCCGAGATTCCGGCCGACCGTGCGTACGCGGCGAAGAGCTGGAAGATCAGCGACACCTTCGACCGTGCACACGACCAGTACACGGGCGTGTGGGCGATCTACGCGAACATCGACGTCTACAACGGCGACGAGCACCTGTTCAAGAAGGGCGCGCTGCTGCAGGACTCTGCAGGACACGAGAGCGTTCCGTGGGCAGACCTGTTCGACGTGAAGTTCGATGAGGACACGTACACCTTCACCGCCACGGCGACGAAGAAGTACCTCGACCTCGTAGGATCCCGTCCCGACCTCGCGAACGCGTTCAGCGTCTACACGAAGATGGTGCGCGTCGCTCCCGGCGAGAACATCGTGAACCAGGCGACCGAGGCCTACAACGGCTTCGACCGTGTGACGAACGAGGTGGACACGTACACGATCGAGTACCCCGACCTGGCGCTGGAGAAGTTCACGCAGGACGAGGGACGCGAAGACGGCGTGCACCGCAACGCCGAGGGTGCCTACATCCTCAGCGAGGAGCAGCTCGCAGACGCCGAGCTCGACGAGGACGCCGCAACCGGCCTGTCCGTGGCGAACATCCAGAAGGGCGTCGACGTGGGCATCCGCTTCGAGAACACCGGAGACGTCCCGCTGAAGGAGGTCACCCTGACCGACGTCACCCACGACGGCCGATACGGAGACCTGGAAGGCCTCGTCTGCGCGGTCCCCGCTGACCCCACCGCACCCGGAGCCATCATTGGCGACACCGTCATCACCCCCGATGAGAACGGTTCGGTATGGGTACGCCCGGAATCGATCACTGAACTCTCTGTGGGGCAGGTGGTTGACTGCCGCGGGACACTCCGCGGCATGAAGAAGGGCATGACTCACGGCGACACTGCGGTGGTCACCGGAAAGTCGATCTTCACCGACACGGTCGTCAAGGCCCACGACACCTGGTACGCCAAGGCCCTCTCGACGCCTGGCATCGAGATCGTCGAGTACACCTTCGAGGAGGGTCGCGAGAAGGGCGACCGGAACAAGGCCGCTGATGCGTTCGTCCTCACCCCCGCACAGGCCGCCAACGGCGTGTTCGTGGGCGTCGACGTCACCAACACCGGTGACGAACCGCTGAGCGCTCTGGAGATCCTCTCCGAGACGAACGACGGCTTCGAGGGATCGGTCAAGGGCATCACCTGGTACGACCTGGTCGAAGAGACGCTGCCCGACACCGACCCGAAGCCGGAGGAGGGGGCCGGCGAGACCGCTCCGGAGCTCGAGGCCTACAGCGAGGACGAGGCGCCCGCCGACGGTGAGGGCCCGGCAGAGGATCAGCCCTCAGAGGGGGAGACACCCGTCGAGGAGCCCGCGCCGGCGCCTGAGACGGTCGAGCTGAACGGCAAGCAGTACGTGCAGCGGTCGCTCGAGGAGCTCACCGATCTCGAGGTGGGAGCGAGCGCCCTGTTGCTCGGCACCCTCGTCGACGTGAAGGAGGACTCGGCGCACCGCAACGAGGTCACCGTCACCGCGTCGGGCACGTACTCGGGCACCGCGGTCTCGGACGACGACCCCTGGAATGCCCGCTTCCCGCTGCAGCCGCGGTCCGGAGCCGCTGTCGATGGCCCGAAGGGCGCCGTGACGGGTGAGGGACTGAACTCGGATGACACCCGGTCGAGCCTCCTCGGCGCAGCCGCTCTGATGACGATCGCCGCGGCGATGGTCGCGGAGATCATGCGACGGCGGCAGAAGGCGCGTCGCGGCTGGTAGCCGGCGCCTCCGACGTGCGAAAACGAAACCCCCGCGGCCGTCTGGCTGCGGGGGTTTCGTCTTGCTGTCGATCTCAGGACAGGACACCATACCCGGTCGTCGTCTGCGCGGACGATATGTACCGCCGTGCTGCACGGTCGGACAGGAGCCTGTTGAAGGACGGGTCCTTGGGGAAGGCGGGGTCTCTCTCGGTGCGGCTGAACAGGGTCACCATGGGGGTGTTGAGCATCGATGAACTGTGGAAGAGACCGTCGATGTCGTTGCCGATCTGGTCGTTGATGACGCGCGCCCACTCCTGGGTGTGCGTCTTGTCGTCCATCATGATCGCGGAGGCCGCGCCATTGAGGATCGGCCAGTTCTTCGTCAGATTCAGCAGTTGCAGCGGTCGTGATGGCTTCCACGATGCCAGTCTCGGCGCTCCAGCAGAGAGAGTGATGACCCGGTCTTCCTGGTACACCTCTGCGAAGGCTGTGTCCGGCTCCAGCGCGGTGTACATGACGCCGGTGTCAGGCCAGTCCTGCGTCGGAAGGTGGTGCGGGTCGTACCGCATATCCGGCGCCGGACCCCAGTGCCTCAGCTGGTTCCATCCCAGGGCGTGCTCGCCTTCACTTCGGTAGATCCGCCACAGGGGATCCTGCAGTGTGACCACATCCCTAGACGCATCGAAGATTAGAGGCGTCGAGGGGGGAGCGGGAACCTTCGGGGGAGTCGGCTTCCTCCCTGGTGTCGTCGCAGCCGTCACGAGAGCAGGAAGCTCTCGATGATGCCGATCACGACGTCAGGCTCTCCACCTTCAACCAGCCACTGCGTCGGTGACATGCGCTCAATCTCTGGGTGACCGAGGAGCTCGCCACGCAGCGAGGACTTCGGCACGGTCATGAACGCCTCGATCTTGGCCGGGGGCCAGTCAGCAGGGAACGCACGGATGATTGCAGCGAGGTGCGGAATCGGGCCACCATCGTCGAACTGCCACTGGGGGTAGCGGCGCTTAGTTCCGGTCATGAATCCGTACAGCAGCCCCTTCGACACGCGATGACGCACTCGAGAGTCATCGATACCCAGCAGCTCCGACACGTCGGATGAGCTGAGAGTGCGCAGAACAGCGCCGGTACGAGTACGTGCCTCGACGCGCTCGAGCTGGCCGGCCGCGAGGTTGCGATCGATCTCGGCGAGCTTCTCGGGGGTGAACGCGCCAGAGGACACCATGTACTCACGTTCGGCAGCGGTGAGTCCGTCGTCCGGGCTCTGAGCCTCGATCATCGACTCGGCCTCGCTGAGAACAGCGGTGGCCGTCTCGAGGTGCTGAAGCGTGAAGTTCGAGACCATCGCGCTGATGTCATCCAGCTGCTTCGTGAGCATCTCACGCATCTTGCTGAGACGTTCGTCGGCGGGCATCGTTGGGTCCATAGACGTGCTTGCCGGTGCCGCTTGCAGACCGTGCACCATGTTGGCGGACATGGGGTCTCCTTTCGGTCGGGTCAGTGTGCGCACGCTCATTCTACGCTCGATTCTGCGTGCGCGCACGGGGTGATCTCAGCAGCCTCGCCGCGTGCGTAGTCGGCCAAGGCCTGGCCCAGAGCGCGCAACGCAGTCTCGACATCCGCCTGCTCCTGCAGGTTGTGGCGACCGGGGATGCTCTCGGCAGCGTCCATCGCCATCACAGCTGCGACGTAATCCAGACGTGCGTCGGCGGCAGCGCGCCGCAGCTGGGGAGCGTGCTCACTCGTCACAGTCAGCCTCATCGAGGCATTGATGCGGTCGGCGTCGGTGTTGAAGTCCACGCCCGTCGCCAGGACGGCGCGGGCAGGGGGAGTGGTCAGGGTCGACATGGTGCCTCCTCGGGGCATGGTTCAGATCGAGTTGATCTCACGGGGATCCCGCGCCGGCTGTGCTGGCCGGCGAAGCCACGAAAGAGAAGACCCCCGCGCGACGCGAACGCCGTGCGGGGGTCTCACCGGTGCAGTGTCGTCGATCAGACGAGCTGCGAAGCGATCGCGCTGCGGATCAGCGCGACTGTGGAGGGGGAGTAGCCGTCCTCGTACCAGAGGGCGACGCCCTCCGATTGCGCCGCGAACACCGCCGGCGCGTACTTACCGAGGGAGGAGTTCTGGAGGAACCACTCCTCGCTCCACCGGATACCGCTGAGCGAGCGACGCAGACGGACGAACTCGTTCCATCTATGGCTGGACATCCCCGAAGGGTCGAGGTGGACGTATGAGCCGACTGCTCGCGCGATCTCCTGGGCGACTGCGCGCACCTCCGGATCGGGGGTCTCCTCGATCCACTCGGTGCGACTGCGGAAGTACCGTTTCACGCCGGTCAAGGTGAAGAGCTGCTCATCGGCGAATCGTCGCCGCTGGACCTGCGTGATCGCAGCACCGAGGATCTCTTCGCGCCGATCCATGTACTCCATCACGGTCAGCGCCTTCTTGCCGAGTCGCTCACGCACCAGGAGTGCTGGGCGCTGTCCGGTGGCGATCGTCACGATTCGGCCGGGGAGGTACCTCATCACCTCCATCAGCTTCGCGCGGGTGTCGATGATCGCCCACCCGTGCCTGCTCGCCTTGACCTTTTCCACGACCTCGTCGACGGTGGTCACCTGATCGACAGTCGGAGAGAGCAGATTCCACCTCACAGTGACAGCCGAAGCGCCATCCGGAACTGGCTCCCGTTCCCTCGTGGGCCGCGACACCTTGATGTCGCTCGGATCGACCCACTCGATCTTCTCGGGACGCGCGAATGGCCGAACGACTTCCCGCTCAGCCTCTTCCTGCCACCCCCGGCGACGCGCTTGCTCGGGCCAACGACGGGAGAACCGCAGTTTCTCGAACACGGTCCGGTTGGTCACGACGGCGACGATGTTCTCGTCGTTCGCCCACCGGGTGAGGATCTTCCGACGAGCCTCTGGGAGGGTGCCCTCGTCCACGAACACCACTCGGTGGTTCGTCATGCGCTCACCGAGTTCGCTGACCGACCAGTGCTGGAGGACCGAACCTCCGTGCGCTCCGTATGCCGAGAACTTCGGCTCCGGACGGAACGCGAGGTCATCGAGGAACCGGTAGGCACTGCCTGGCAGCTTCCCTGAGGTGATCTTGTCCGCGTGGACGCGGTGAGACCACTGATCGAAGTGGCTCAGGAGCCCCCTGGCGGTCATCTCCTTCTTGATGCGGATCAGCTCGAGGTAGGTCGTCTCAGGATCCCGCATCCGGCGCGCGAACGCAGCGACCTGCTGGTGCTGCCAGGCGTGGAACAGATCGGTGAGGACCTTTCGGTTCTCCACGGTGTCGATGATGGCTTCGCGGGTGTTCCCGACGGAGACGCCACCGATGGGCAGGTGGAACACCATGGGCTCATTCGTGGGCGCGGCGGCACCCTTCGGGATGGCGTAGGCGATCTGGCCCATGAGGACCTTGGACTCGTCCAGGACGGTGGTCGTGTGGACGAACTGCGGCGACTTGATGAGATCAGGGCGATGACCACGGATGATCGACGGCGCCTCGGGCACCGGCTCGCCCTTGCCGAGAAGACGCTTGGTCCACCGCGGGAGCTTGACGGGGGAGAGGTAGGCGTTCGTGATCTCGAAGCCGCCCGTGTTCCACCAGAAGTGGACGCGTGCCAGCGCGCGCCACCAGTCGAGGATCTTCGCGGCCTCGACGGGCACGACGACCGTGACGCCGTTCGGAGTGCCCGGCTCGACCTCCGCGACGTCATGCAGGCGGTGCTTCAGCTGACCGTCGATGCGCGCCATGGAGAGGGTGGCGGAGAAGCCGTTCTTGAAGCCGTGAACGGTGAATCGATCGGTGACGGTGTAGGGAGACTTCGCGCCGATCCCGAGGCCGCCGGCGGAGAGGTTCTCGTTTCGCTTCGTCGACGCCACAGGGCGGGCGAACGTCCCGACCAAGCCTTCAGGGTCGAGACCGAGCCCCTGGTCGCTCACGATGAAGAACGGCAGCTCCTCGGTGGGCATGGTGATCATGACGGGCCGGGTCTGGCCGGCTTCGCGGTGAGAGTCAGCGGCGTTGATGTACAGCTCACGGATGACAGCTTCGATCGGAGAGGCGTACCCGCCGACGAGCAGCTCCATAGCGACAGAGGCATCCTCATCGCGGATCGTGGAGAGCTCGAAGCCGTCCTCAGAGCCGAACAGCTCAGGGTGGTCGCGATGCGAGCCGTCGGGGACTGCTCGCGCAGTGGTGGGGAGTTTCATGGTGGACCTTTCGCTGTGGTCGGACGGGTGTGTCGGACCGGAGGGTGGCTTCCTCCCGCGGGTGTGCGGGGCCTGGCAGGCGGGCCTGCTCCGTGCTCACCCGCGACAGCTGTGCTGTCGGAAAGCGAAGACCCCGCCACAGAGCGCGATGCTCCGTGGCGGGGTCTTGTCACTCCTGGTTAGCCGCCTCCTCCGGCTCGCTGGCGGCAGCAGCGGCCCGTAGAGCGACCTTCCACGCGGCCCGACCGGCTTCGAGTCGGCGAGGCGTCAGGAAGTCCGGGTCAGGCCCGAAGGTGTGCTCGTGGAAGGCGATCTGCGCTGCATCCGACGCCCTGTCGGATGGTTCGACCTGCGGCTCGATTCCGAGGGACGGACATCCGCACACGCGGCATCCAGTGCAGACGATGTTGCCGCAGGGGGTCAGATCCTGGCGCCTGGCCGGTCTGATCGGCAGCTCACGAGAGCGCCCCTTGATGGGGTCGCATCGCGTGCAGATCACGGATCCGTCGCCGGCGACCCATGCGGTTCCGTTGTCGTCGAAGGGCATGTCCTTCGCCACGATGTCGGTTCTACCGCAGAGAGCGCAGGTGCGTTCACAGCGACAATCGTCGACTGGTTCGCTGCAGTCTCGGCATCCGAGCGACGCCTCTGCCTCGGTGCCTGGCGCGCCGAGCAGACTGCGAAGCTCCTGCAGCGTCTCCAGGACCTCGTCGGTGCTCCATGCGAGATCCTCGGGCAGTTGCTTGGCATCTCTGATCGCTTCGTCGAGGTACGTTCGTGCGTCGATGTGCGTCACGCTGAGACCTCCTGTCCGTTGCGACGAGATCAGTTCAGCATTCCCTCGTAGATGCCCTTGCAGTCGGGGCAGATGGGGAACTTTTCGGGGTCGCGCCCCGGGGTCCACTTCTTGCCGCAGAGCGCCTTCACGGGCTTGCCGGTGATCGCGGACTCGAGGATCTTGTCCTTCTTCACGTAGTGCGAGAAGCGCTCGTGATCTCCGGGCTCGATCTGGTTCTGGTCGAGGACCGTCGTGGTCTCCTCGAGCGTGGTCGTGGGTTCTTCGATGAGGGTCGGCGCCATGAGGTCTCCTGGTGTCGTGATGGTCTTCCTGTCGGGGATCTCCCGAGGCGGCATCTGCCGCCTCCTGCTGCTGCCGCTACGGTGATGGCATGGAACAGCTCCTGCCCGCACTGCTCACCGGCACGGTCATCGGTGCCGTCGTGACAGGGGCGATCACGCTCCTGAAGCCGGTGCTCGACTACTGGATCAGCCTTCTGCAGCGCCGGTACAACCGGAGGGCCGAGCAGACGGCGGTGGTGGAGGGTGTCGTCGAACGGCTGCGGAAGCTGCGAGTCGATCATGTTGAGGCGAACAGAGAGGGCCGGGCCATCTCCTACCCGCTCGTGCTCGAGGCGGCCGACACGGCTCTGCTCATCCACAACCGCGAGTTCGCGAAGTACCTCTCGCTCGATATCGAGAACACGAGCGGGTACTCGGTGCTCTATGAGTGGCACGCCGAGCTGGGCGAGATCGACGACAACACGACAGCGTCGTCAGCCGCACGTGAGGCGCGTTGGGATCACCTGAAGATGCTCGTCGAGCGGGCGTCGGAGTTCGCCGTGACGGGGAAGTGGGAGAAGAAGTGGGCGGCGGAGGCCATCAAGCTCTCAGAGCAGATGGCCATCGCCGACGCCAGCCTCGATCGGTAGCTCAGACTGCCAGTCGCAGCACGCTTCGCTGGATCATGAGGATCCGGCCGAGCCAGTTCTCGCCCTCGCCCGTTCGGGAATCGACTCCCCAGAATCGGTCTCCCCAGTGGTTGCCCTCGATGAGCTCGGCGTCACCGGTGGCGAGCAGAGAGTCCCGCAGCAGCGGGTCGCGGTACTTCTGCGCCTGCAGGAGGGTCATCACCCCGATCTTCACCTGCTCCCAGTCAGGGCGCAGCGTCACGGTGCGCCCGATGATCTTCGCTTCGCCGGGTCGCTTCGCAGCGAGAATGGCGGCGCGCTCTGCGGGGTCGAAGGTCTTCGCGAGCTGGAAGGCGGCCTCGACCGTCTTCACGCGGTGGCCGTCGAACTGGATGCCGTCGGGAACGCCCCAGAAGTTGGAGAGGAAGCGGTGCTGATCGCTGAACTGCCTGATGGGTGCGGCCGCCGGCTTCGGCGAGGGCAGCGAGGCGTACGGGTGGTCGGACACGATGGTCTCCTTCGGGTCAGTCATGCGGGTCAGATGTCGTTCTCGTCGGGGCAGTTCGCCTGCTCCCACGCGTAGAGCTGGGCGAAGCTGAGTCCGGTGTTGTCTCGGACGTGTCCGAGCGTCATCGCGAGGCGTTCGGTGCTGTCGGTCTCATCGAGAGGGACGTGACGTCCGGTCCCGCATTGCGGGCAGAGGCACCCGACGGGATCGATCGCATCCGGAAGCGTCTTGACGGTGCCGGTGTGAGTCGGGGCGGGGGCAGCGGGTGCGGTGGTGGTCATCATGTCTCCTCGATGCTCTCTCTCAGCGCAGGGGTTGTCCCCAGACTCCCGGGGCGGCCCTGCCGCCATGCAAGGGAAAGGGCGGGGCCAGCCGTTAGGCCGGGTCCCGCCCTCAGGCAGATCAGTGGTTCAGCGGCTCTGCTGATTTCTCCACATTCGGATTGCTCGCGCGATGGATCGTCTGCCGGCCGCCGCAAACTCAGGGTCTTCAGGGTCGTTCAAACGCCATTCGAGGACCTTGCAGAGGGCTTCAATGTCGTCGTCAGCGAGTCTGCGGAGTTCGTCGAAGGGGATCGTGGTCTTGCGTAGGCCGATGTCATCTGCGAGCGAGGCGCCGTAGATACGTAGAGCAGCTTCGTCGAGGTCGATCAGGTAGCCGTACTCGAAGTTGCCGTAGCTGTCGCTCAGGTCTGCCTGTGACAGCGCGTCGGGGGACCGATCGCTGTACAGCGGGAAGGCTCCCTCGCGGACGAAGTGACGCAGGTCTCCCTTGGCACCCAGCTCGACGTCATCGAAGCGAGCTGCCGCTTCTACGTCCGCATCCGTTGAACTCGCATCGAGCCATATCCACGGGAGACGAGGGAGGGCCATCAGGGCATCCCCGAGCGCGGCGAGGTTGTCGCGCTCGTCTCGGACCATCGTCATGGTGCTGACGCCGAGAGCGGTTGGATAGCCGTCTTGCGTTCTGGATGCGGTGATCGTCTGTCCGCCATGCGTGAGTCCGATGAATGCGCTGGTACCCATATCTGCCCTTCGTTGGTCCTTGGAGTCTGCCACACGACTCGGACAGCAAGACCGTGTCCGCGGGGTGACCAATTCGCGGCCACCCCGAGGCCGTGGATCCCGCTGTACGAGTGGGTTCTGGCGCGCTCAGACCGCGATTGGGCCTTGGTGTGACCGCTACGTGGCCCAATCGCGGTCACGTAGCGGTCACTATTCTTGCAAACGTCCGAAACGTCGATTATGCTGGTTTATGCGCAGAAACGTGTTTTTCAACGACTAACGAACCGAAACGGAGCGGAGCCACATGGCCGAGACTCGCGAAGAGAAGGAAGAGACGAGCGTGCGCAGGCGCGTGACGATCCCGAAGGTCGACACGACCACGCTCGACTGGTGGGAGAAGCAGCATGACCCCGGCCTCTCGATTCGAATGCTCATCCGCGCCGAGGTTGAGCGCAATGGGTACACGGACGTTGCCTTCGGCAAGGCGACGCAGCTGCCTCGTCGCGGACGCCCCTCCAACGACGACGTTCAGGACGCAGGAGCGAGTGCCCCCTCAGCACAGGCTGAGCCCGCCGTCGCCGCCGCTGATGCAGTAGTCACGCCGGACGCGGCGTCCGAGCGGACGATCCTCGTCGGACCTGCTCGCTCGGGGCGCTCTGTGCCGCGCGATGACGAGTCCCCGTATTCGGTGAACGAGCCGGATCCGATCGCATCGCTGATGGGCCTGGGCGCTTAGCCCTCCCTCGCCGACCTCACGACATCCCTAGATCAGGAGAATCACCCACATGAGCAAGATCAAGATCACCGGCGGACTCGACGTCGGCAACGGTTACACGAAGGCCGCACTCCGTGGTGGCACGAACAAGCTCGACAAGTTCGATATCCCCTCGGGTGTCGCACTCGTCACCAGCGCGGTCGATCTGGCAACGCCGGATACTGCTGCAGTGGAGGTCGCCGGTGGTGACTTCTTCAACGAGCTGGACATGACGTTCACGTCGCCGCTCGTGCACGTGACCCACCGCCACATCTTCGGCACGCGTGCGCTGAATGCGCAGACCTCGCGCTTCGAAGAGTTCCTGGTGTCGTCGGGCATCAGCAAGGCCGAGCAGACGCTGAGCAAGGTTCTCGTGCTGGGACTGTTCGCTGGCAAGGCCGTCCGCGACTACGTGGCCGAGCACGGCGTTCTTCCCACGTCGCAGCTCGAGGTGGAGGCTCGTGTCGCTCTCGCTCTGCCGATCGACGAGTTCCGCGAGCACCGCCAGACCTTCGCCGATGAGTTCAAGCGCTCCGCCCACCTCGTCACCGTGAACAACTTCGAGACGCCGGTGAGCGTCCGCATCGAGTTCAGCCACGTCGAGGTCGCGGCCGAGGGCGCTTCGGCGCAGTTCGCGATCCGTCAGCTGGGTGTGGAGCTGGCCGATGCCATGCTCGCCGACGTCCGCCAGAAGAGTCCTGCCCAGGCAGAAGCCCTCGCGGGGATCTCGGGCAAGGACATCAACGACGCCACCAACACCGTCGGCATCGACATCGGCGAGGGCACGGTGAACTTCCCCGTCTACACCGGTGCGAAGTTCAACGGCGACGCGTCGCGGACCTTCGACAAGGGCTACGGCACGGTCCTGAACAACTCCCTCATCCCGCTCAAGCGCGCGAAGCTCCCCTTCAACTCGCGCAAGGCACTCGCGGACTACTTGCTGTCGACCCCGGGGCCGCTCAAGCGCGCCGAGCACGCCAAGGTCTCCGCGATCGTCGCCGAGCAGGCCGAGCTGTTCAGCGAGCAGGTCGCCGAGGAGTTCCGCAAGGTGCTCGCCGAGGTCGGCCGCTCCACCGAGGTCGTCTACGTCTTCGGTGGCGGCAGCGGCTCCGTCCGCGCCTCGCTGGAGGCGAAGCTCCTGGCAGTCGCGCCGGAGGGCACGCCGGTGCTGTTCCTGGACGTGCGCTACTCGCGTCACCTGAACCGCGAAGGTCTGCTCATCGCCGCTCAGATGATCGAGGACGCCAAGGCGTCGGCGACGGGCAAGAAGAAGCTCGCCACCGCAGCCTGACCATCACGCGCGGCCGCCGCTGAGATTCGATTCCAGCGGCGGCCGCGCTTGGGTACGACAGCCACTCGTCTCGACATCACGCTTCACCCCGCTGAGCACCAGGACGGCATCCACATGAACAAGCTCGAACACCAGAGATGGCCGGATGGGACCCGCGTTCGGTTCACCGATGAGGCGCTGATCGGCATGTCACCCAAGGGGCCTGGCGACTTCACCATGCCCGAGCCTCTTCGGATGCCAGACGGCGGCGCGAGCTCGATCTTCACGATCGACAACACTGACGACATCCAGCACGACGTCATCCTGCGCGAGAACGGTGAGCGGTGGGGCGTGTACTGGCTCCGCGAACTCACCCCCGCGGATGACGATTCTGCGGTCGCATCCACCCCTCTGCCTCGACTCAAGACCGGCGACCGCGTCCGTCATCAGCGCGGCTGGTACGGACGAGTGGTGGCCGACCGCGGCGGCGAAGAGCTTCTGGTCCGCTTCGACGACGGATCGCCACTGAGATTCGTCGACCGCGCAGCTCTGCGTCTCGTCGATGACCTGGACACGGAAGTGCTGGCGCTCATCGACCCACTCCGCGAGTTCCGTCAGCTCGAGGGACTCCCGACGTCCGAGGCCGCTCTCCTGGACCGCGTGATCGAAATGCTCCCGCTGATGGTGACTGAGCGCGGCATGAAGGTCCGGGTCGCGGCCGAGATCGATCGCCTGGTCGCGCAGATCGTGACGGAGCCGTTCGAACCCGATGTGGCGAAGAAGACCCGCGTACGCCAGTGGTTCGCAGACGGCGCCAACTGGTCACTGACCCGTCTGCAGCACCTCGCCCGCCCTGATCGCCCTGAAGACAGCGTCGAATCGCAGGAGGCCGCGTGAGCACCGTGATCGCATCCGGGACTGCTGTCGAGGGGCAGCTGATGATCCACGTGACCGAGCAAGGATCGGAACTGCGCATCCTGCCCACGGCATTCGGAGAGGTGAAACCGTCACAGAGACTGCACCTGGGGAGCCAGGACCTCGTTCGTGTCGCCGAGTTCGCCGAGAAGCACGAGGGCGCCACTCTGACACGGATCGAGACGGTCGACCTTGCGCTGCAGCCGTTCTTCAAGCACGAGACCGAACAACATTCTCGCGAGCTCGTGCGCATCTTCCACGACTACGACGGCCGCGAAGTCTGCTCCGCACTCCAGGACGACTTCTACTTCGTCACCATCGTCGGCATCTCTCTCACACTCGCCGGCGGCCAGGCTGTCGCGCATCTCCGGCGGGAGGGTCTCATCACGACCACCGCGGCCGCCGACACAACCTCTCTGATGGATCGGGCATGGCGCGAGCTGCGGCTCGCCTGACTCACCTCACACACACTTACCGCAGCACCGAATCGAAGGCAGCATCATGAGCACGTCACAGCCCTGGGCACCGGGATCCGGTACGAACTCCTTCACACCACCGCCCGCATCCACCACCGAACCCGTGAGGCCGGGGAAGTCCACTTCTACGAAGGGTTCGACGAAGAAGGGTCGGATCGTCAACATCGCCCTCAGCATGCTCGTCGTGGTGCTCCTCATCGGAGCGGGCATCCTCGTCTGGCAGGCGTTCACACCGGCCGACTCCAGCGCTCCGATTCCGGAGAGCGAGTTCGAGGTGCCGCTGCAGGATCCGGTCGGTGCGGCCGGCGACTCACCTGTCCCCATGGATGACGGGTCGCAGATGACGGTCGCGGATATGGAGCCGAACACGATGTTCATCCCGGCTCTCGGCGTGTACATGCCCGTCCAGGCCGATTCGACGTTCGTCTCGAGCAGATACTCCGACTTCGACACCCTCAAGGTGCCGAGCAACCCGCGACGTGCCGCGCACTACGCGGGCGGTGCGCCGCTCGTGGGCGGAGACGCGGGTACGACTCTCGTGGCAGCTCACGTCAGCACCGGCAGCGGATGGGGCTCGCTTCGATACCTGTACACGCTCACGGGTGGGGAGCTGATCTACACGAAGGATGCCGAGGGTCAGGTGCAGGAGTGGCAGCTGACGAAGATGCGTGTCGAGCAGCACACCGACTTCCCGCAGGAGTACTGGTCGAACGAAGGGGAGCGACAGCTCGTCGTGACCACGTGCGGCGGCCCGATGACGAAGGACCGCCACTTCCTGAAGAACATCTTCGCTATCGCCACACCGGTTGACGCGGATCCCGAACCCGCCGACGACACACAGTCGGATGTCACAGAAAGCACGGAGGAAAGCTGATGCCCCTTGGACAACTCGCGGCGCCACTAATGCTGGTCGGAGGCATGATCCTTTCGCTGGTCGGATTCCACATCGGTGTGCAGATCGGAGGCCTGCAGGGAGGCGTCTTCGGCGCACTGATTGGCGCTGGATCGGCAATCGTAATCCTCGTGCTCGCGACAATCGTCACAGCCCTTGTCGAGTTCGCGAACGAAGCGAAACGCGCTCGCTCCACCATCAGGATCAACGGTTCAGTGCTGGATCTCTCCTGGAACACGATCACCGGACGCCGGGTGACCCAGTCGGTCGATATGGACCAGGTGCGCTCCATCTCCGTCGCCGAGTTGGGGGTGCGAAGCAGCAATAGGGTCCTCCACTTCTACGGCGAAGAGGGACGTCGAGGAGCGAAGCACATCGGCTGGACAACGTCGCGCCGGCTGAGTCATGCCGATGAAGATGTACGCAGGCTCATCGAGCCGTTCGTTTCGACGCCCAACGAACTCCACCCGAAGAGCCCTTCCGCTGTGCTGAGCAGCTGACCGTCGGAATTTTCACCCACGCAAAAGGGGCGCCTCCCTCGGGAAGCGCCCCTTTCGTACGATCAGTGGGCGTCGTTGTAAGCGTCGACGATCGGCTGCGGAATGCGGCCCCGCTCCGAGAGTTCGTGACCGTTGTCTCTCGCCCATGCGCGAATAGCGGCCACCTCAGGGTTTCGGGCGGGGCGCTTGCGGACGGACGTGCCGCGGGAACTCGTTGACCGCGCTGCTGACGAGGTGACCTTTCGGCCCGATTCGATATACGGCGCCAGTGCGGAACGCAGTTCATCGGCGTGCTCTGACGTGAGGTCGATCTCGTAGGCCGTGCCATTCAGCGAGAAATGTACGGTCTCACCTTCGCCTTCGTCGAGCTCGGTTCCGTCGATGTCGTCAACCAGCTGGTGCACAATTCGTCTAGCCATGCCTCGGACAATACAGCGCGTGCAGATAGGCGACAACTCGATGGGGTATTCGAGATGCATTCTGTCCGGCGGACGAGCCGTATCGGAGTGAAGAGTCGGAGCAGGATACACGTTCGTCCTCGGGCACCCACAGATCTGTACGTGATGCAATCGTCATCATGTTCGATCGCCAGCCCAGTATCCTGACCGAAAGCGGCGTGGGGTCGCTCGACGCAGGGGAATCGAAGATGGCTGGCTTTCAGGGGGCTGAAGACATGGTGGACGGTTCCATCGTCATACAGGTGGAGGCGGCGCCGCAGGGGCTGATCCACTACACGCTGGACCCAGAGGGCGTCGGTCAGATCTGGGAGGCCATGTTGGTCGCGCACGAGGATTCGGTGGTCGGCGCGGCACGCGCTCCGGAAGAGGCAGCGCACGTTCTCGTACGCGGCAGCATCGAGTGCATCAAGCGGCAGATCCCTAGCCTCGAGGTCGGGGGAGTGCGGATGTGGCCGGAGCGGGGCCGTGACGGTAGCGCGCAGATCCACGCCGAAGGCGGCGCACGCTACCTGCCCTCCGAATGGGACAGCGTCAAGCGGGACAGCCCGGGACTCGGCTGAGACCGAACGAAAGAACCCCCGCAGCCGGCAAGGCTGCGGGGGTTCGTCGATGTGGGTCCGGGTCTGGACGTTGCCGCTCAGACCTCGAAGGGGACTGGTGTGGATCGTTCCGCCTCGCAGCGATCGCACACCGTGAGCAGCTCCGTCGAGCTGGACCAGAGGGTCCAGTCGTGGCCGAGCAGGAGGCAGGTCGCGGATTGTGCGAGGCGATCGACACCGCGCACCAGCGGAGCTGGCAGGGGGAGAAAGCGGGTCACCAGTCTTCGTCCCAGGTCTCACGGATTGGGACCTCGCCACGACCCGAGCAGTGCGTGCACATCTGATCGGCGCGATGTCCGGCGCCGTTGCAGGCGGCGCATGTCGACATTCCAGGGTGCGCCCCTCCGGTGTCGGTCGAGTAGGTGATCGGCTCGCGAGAGCAGTGCGCCGGAACTCCGGGCAGCCCGACGTCGTAGACGTTGGTGTCGCAGAAGACGCAGCGCTCAGACTCGTAGATGTGCTCGAGCTGTCCACTGAGTAGATCGACGGACCCATTGATGAACATGTCCTCGGGGTCGTGATTGCTGAGCTCCTCGTCGATCTCGTGTGCGCTCAGTCGCGTCATGGTGCGCTCCTTCCTTTCAGCGGCCGATGGCGGGGAGGGGGAGGTCGATCGCCTGAGCGAGCAGGAACTCAAGATCACCCTGGATCTCAGTCGGGATCTCTTCGACCGCGTCGAGCTGGTTCAGGCGCCTGCGAAGCAGGATCAGAGCCTTCCGGTGCGTGAGAGGGCCATCCTCGGCGAGGATCTCTCGCAGCATGGACGCCGGAGACAGCTTCGATGTGTGCGGGCTGAACAGTTCGGGCAGGGCGACGGAGCGTTGACGTGACGCCTCTACGAGAGCCGTGACGAGCTCGGGAAGGTCGTGGTGAGACCAGGTGCGACCTGAGAGCGGTTCCCCCTTCAGGGCGTTCGCCACGCCGGTGAGCAGCTCGCTGCCGCGCGCGAGGATGCTGGCGTAGTCGGCCTCGACCGACCGGCTCTCACGGCGCTCCTCTTCCGCGCGCTTCAACTGTGCGATCAGGTCGATGACGATCGCCGGGGTGATCTTCCGGTCGAAGCGGCGTCGGGCAGCCATCGAGTCCTCGTTGCCCTGCTCGTCACGGGCGGCCTCGGCGAGCTTGAGCAGCTCCTCGAGCTCGGTTTCGAGGACGATCGGAATGGTGATCTCGGACATGTTCATGGTGCTCCTCAGCTGTGATCGTGGTACGAAGAAACCCCGCAGTCGGTGAGGACTGCGGGGTCTGAGTGGTGGTGCTTCCCGCCGGCCAACGAGTGTAGGAATCAGAGGCCGACGGGAAGAGGGACGCGTGGGAGCCTTGCACTCCATCGCCGGTTAGGGGCCGGGGTTCTTCTCAGCGGATCGTCGTTGACAGGAAACGATCGGCGGGCCGTGGGTCTCTCCAGGGGGCTGCACCACCCGCACCTGGGACCGAACGGTTGAACTACTGCGTCACGGATCACCCCGTGCGTGGCTCTGCCACGGACACCCGAACCGCGCAAGCGGTTCTATGCGCTCGGTGCTTTCAGAGCGAATGGCGAGAGATCTCGCGCTCAGCAGGTGTGAGGCGTCCGGCGTAGGACTCGAGGCGGAGCTTCAGCCACACCGGGTAGAGGCCGAGCACGGCGAGCAGGGGGAAGCTCACGCTGATGACGGCGACGCCGACCTCCTCGTCGAGAGATGTGAGCGCAAGACCGACTGCGATGAGCAGTATGGCGACGATGAGGATTCCGTACTTCAGACGCGTCGCTCCGAGGTATCCCGCGTAGAGCGCCTCGTACCGGGCACGCCCCTGCGCGATCGCGACGAGGGCGGGGCGCTCGAGCGGCGTCGTGCGCACAGCGGTTCGGCGGTGGATGATCGCGACCTGGATCATCGAGACGATGACGATCGTGAGGGGGATGGCAGCGAACAGCACCGTCGCGGTGAGTGCGGTGGATGAGCTGTCGTTCATGGAGTTCTTTCGGAGGGGAGGGGCTCAGCGTGCTCGACGCAGTCGTCGACCGCGAGACCGAGGTGCCTGTGCGAGACGCCGCTTGGATGCAGCAGTGCGCATCTCTTCGGTGACCTTCTGGTCAGCACCCGTGATCAGTATTAGCAGGTAGAGCGGTCGAAGGAGGAGGACGAGGAAGGCGATGACGCACCCGGCGAGGATGGTGGCACCGACCCACCAGATGGCGGCCTGGGCAACATCGGTCGATCGAGGGGCGCCTCCAAGGAGTGCGGGGATCTGCGAGCTGACCCACGCGATACCGAGAGCGCCGGCCATCACAAGGACGATCGCGACGGCGCGAATCACGAGGCGATCCTTGTCGTCCTGCATCGACTGGTAACGACGATCGCGAAGTTCGATTACCCGGTCGATCTCTTCCGGAGTGAGCGAGTCTCCGATGCGCCTGTTGCGACGGCGCCAGACGTTGATGATCCAGGTGAGAACGGTCACCGTGGCGATCGCCAGAACCACGACCATCAGGATGGATTGCAGATCCATGGCTCAGTCCTATCTGTAGAAGCTGGTGTCGTCTACGTAGTCGTCTACGTCTTCACCAAGACCATACGGGTCGAGTTCGACATCTTGGAGCTCGGGGAACATGCCAGCAAGCGAGGGCACGGAGCGCGCTCCTCCTGGGAAGTGCGCAGCAACGATCTCCTGCGCTTCGGGGTACTCGCCATACGGGTCGGGGTACGACGCATTGAACTGTCGCATCGTCGTGATGCCCTGGTGATCGAGCAGCGCCTGGAGGTCGATGGTGTCGCGGTCCCGTCCCGACAGGGAGGCGGTGTCGGCCGCGATGATCTTCGCTCGGGTGAGCGTCTCGATCGAGGCGATAGACACGGCGATGTTGCGCAGACCCATCGGCTGGGGGAGCCACTCGGCGTCGAGCATCTGCTCGACGTGCTCCGGCTCGTCCATCAGGTTGTAGTTGTTGATGAAGTCGGAGTCGAGACCCAGTCGCTCGGCCACTGTTTCGATGGCCGCGATGACCTCGGCACTGTAGTCCTTGGTGACCGTGTCGATGTCGACGGTGTAGGCCATGTCACCCTTGCGCACGCCGTGCTTGAGGAGCGCGTAGCCACCGATCGCTCTGATCTGCATGGGCTGCTCGAGGTGAAGTCCGTTGAGCTCGTGATCGAGTAGGCGCAGCGCGTCGTCCAGCTCGGCGGCCGTCTTCCGGTTGCCTGAATCGCTCATGGTGCGCTGCTCTCTCTGAGGGGGGCGTGGGTCAGAGCTGGATGCCCACGGAGGCGTAGTACGGGAAGGAGCCACTGGGCTTCTCCTCGAGGACGAGGGTGCGACCGAGGTCTCCGACGTCGGCGAGGCCGCGCAGGTTGGGGAACCGCTCGAGGGCGGTGTCGAAGAGCTGCTTGTGGATGAGCATGTGCTTCATCAGGTAGCGGGTCTCGGGGCTCATGCGCGCGAGGTCGAGGGCAGAGAGCTCGTCGTCCTTCTTGCCGGTGCGACGATCCTGGTGCGCGGCCGCGCGAGTCACGCGTCGCTGATCCAGCTCGGAGAGTGAGTCGAACTGAGCAAGAGCTTCACGCAGCGGTGCCGTCGGGCCAACGAAACCGAAGAGGTGATCGAAGTACCGCCACAGCGCGCGGAAGTCAGAGGTGTCCCAGTTGGTCTGGTCCTCGTAGTAGATCTTCTCGGCAGGCATGGCGCACCTTCGTTTCTTCTCATTTACCAGGATATCCGAATCCCGTTGCAAGCGGGAGAGTGGTGTCCATCGTCCCGCATCCGCAGCCGAGTGGCGATCGTTGGCGAGCGGGGCCCCGAGGTGTCGTCACCCGGGACCCCGCTGCTCGTGCACGACGTGTCAGCTGGCGATGCGCTGCGGTACGTCGTGGATCTTCCCGGGGAGGCCGAGCGTGATCCAGACGGCCTCGAGCTGGTGCTTGGCCGCGTTCGCGCGCTGGTAGGCCGGGATCGAGCGCATGGCGCGATTCCCGGACTCCATGCGAGCCACATGTGCGCTGAGCCAGGCGGCGTGCAGGGACTCGACGAGGATCGCGTCGACTTCATCGATCGATGCCTGAATCGCCTCGGGCGTGTGGCGCGCAGCGTTCACGGCCTCCGCAGACAGCTCGACGGGGGTGACGAAGGGCTCGGAGGCCCCGATGACGGTCACGGGGGCGTAGCTGGTGTCGCTCATCGAGCAACCTCCTCTGTGGTCTGGGTTCGAAGGTTCTGAAGGACGGTGCGCACGCGGACAGCCCCGAGGTTCTGCGCGTACCTGCCTGTGGGAGTGCTGCTGCGGCGGTAGACGCGGTCCATGACGCGGCGCTCGATGTCTGCGCCAGAGGGGAGCGGATCGTCCGCAGTGATCTCCTGCCGCCGGGGCGCGAACGTGCCGTCGGGCAACCTCACCCGTCCCGGGCAGAACTGTCCAGGGCGGTGCCGCTTCGCGTGGGTGCAGGTGCTGATCGCGTCGGCGTACTGGACGTTGATCAGTGGGTGCGGGATGAGTCCGCCGGCGGCCAGCCGGCGCGCGGTTGCGTCCTTCACCCGAAGGTCGGCGTTGTAGAGGTCGGTCAGGGAGTAACGCATGATGGCACCTCCGTGCTTGTGGTCGTGGCGGTAGCCGAAACCGGCGATCCGACAGGAGAGTTGGCCCCATCGGCTCGCCGGTTCGCTCGGGAACTCAGGCGCGCGCTTCGCGAACGAGATCGTCGAACAGCGGACCCCAGTGGTCGTTGAGGCTACGGATCTGCGCAATCGCGGCGGCGACGTGATCAGGGATGGTGGTGCCCGCAGCCGCCGTCGCGGCGGGCGCTGTCTGCGGAGCGGCAGAAGCTCCGATCCGGTTCATACGGTCCACCAGCCCGTGAGCCTGAACCTCCTCGTGGATGAGAAGGCGCACTGACAGCCCGGGATCTACCTGGGTGTCCCACCAGTCCAGAACAACGGAGTCCGAGGGCGGTATAGACACCCGCCTCCGCACGGACTCCTCGCTCGTGCGTTGGGTCACTCGAATGCTGATGTTGGTCGTGGTGGTCTGCGAGCTCACAGGGTCTCCTGGTCGAAGCTGATGGGGGTGATGTACGTCGCTCGAGGTCCGACCTGCTGGAGGGTCTCGGCGTCGTACCAGGTCTGGTGGGAGATGCGGATCTCACGACGGACGATCTTGGCCAGCTCGCCGTCGACGACGGTGTACTGGGTGCGATCGCGAACGTCGGTGACCTCGCCGACGCCGATCTCGGCCGCCCAGCCTTCCTGACGCACCCACTGGGTGTTAACGTCGCGGGGTGTGCCGTATATCGGCTGGCACCATGCGGGGTTGTCGAGGTTGCGGAGGATCGTCACCTTGTCGCCGACGACGAGCTGACGAACAGGGGATTCGAGGACGGCGGTGGACACGGTGGGTCTCCTTCTCGACCCAGCGGGTCAGACGTAGCGCGGATCGATCCGCACGGGTGCTTGATGGCGGGGACTGCCGGCGGCCCGAAGTGTGGGCCGCCGGCGGTGGTAGGCGCTCAGATGAGGAGCCCGTCCTTGGTGAGTCCGATGCGCTCGAGCTCCGATGCGAACTCGATGTACGGGCCGACGAGGTTGCGGAGGCTCGTGAGCTCTGCGCCTTTCTGCTCGAGCTGTTCCTTCAGCCGGGCGATCTCCTCGTCCCGCGGATCGAGCAGCGGGACACTCCACGGAGTGGGTGCAGTCGAGGATGCGGCCGAAGTTGGCGTGGCGGGGGTAGGTGCGGTGAAGGCGGAGCCGCCTGAGCGAGCCGCGAGCTGAGCGGAGGTGGATCCGAACTTCTCTCGCGTGACGCGGTCGCCCATGCCGTGCTCGAGGATCTCGTCGCGGATGAGCAGTCGCACCGATGCGGACTGGTCGGTCTGGCTGTCGAACCAGTCCTGCGTGAGCTGGTCAGACCTCGGGATCGTGACGTGGCGGCGAACCGGCACGTGGGTGGGGTGGGTGATCTCGATGTGGATGCTGGTGGATGCCGTCACGGCTTCTCCTTGGTCGCGGTGTGATGTCGGTGGTGGTCTGTGAGGGGTCGCGCGACGATGCGCTCTGCGCGACCCCTCAGCTGCAGCGGACCCGCCTTAGGCGTTGGTCCATCCGCAGTCCTCGCTGTTCAGGCAGCGAGCGGTGTTGGTGTAGTCCCCGACGCGGAAGCCCGTCGGGTTCTGGACGCAGCTCGGGCACGTGTCACCACTGAGCTCGAGCACCGTGCGACCTTCGGCGACGCGATGTCCGGGCATCCAGCCGCTGATCTTCGCCTGGCGCCCGTAGACGGAGGTGAGGGCCTTCGTCACGATGTCCTGGGCGTCGTGGAGCTCGATGTCCTCGTCTCCGACGCGGTCTTCGATCAGGTCGTCGATCTCACCGGCGATATCGGCGAGCGGTCGCGGGAGCGAGCCGCCTGCCACAGGCACCACGTTGTGCATGGCGAGGGTCCACTCGACCGTCTGCATGACGGAGTGGTCCATCTGTTCGCGAACGATCTGGTTGGCGACGTAGGCGCCGAGGGTCAGCGTCGACACGACGTACTGTCCGGTGCGGGGGAGCAGCGGGCGGACGTACGCGGTACGGGATTCAGTGCGGTCGAGCGTGATGGTCATGTCTTCTTCTCCGGGTGATGGCTTTGCGATGTCGTCGGTGGTGGCAGGGGCGCTTGGTAAGGGCGTCAGATCCCCTGCTTCTCCCAGTCGTAGATCGGCTGGGGAGCGGGCTTGGGAACGAGGTGGAGGTGGCGTACGGGCTTCTGTCCATCGCCGGTGGTGTCAGCGGTTTCGCCGGCGGCGACCTGCTCGGCTCGCCAGCGGCGTCGCCGCTCCAGCTGGATGACGAGCGCGACGATCGCGATCGCGATGACGAGGAAGACGAGCAGCGTCTGCCAGCTCTGGTAGGTGGTCATGTGCATGGCGAACTCCTGCCTCGGAACGTGGACAGGGATCTCTTCTCTGTCATGTGTTCTTCCGACACGGCTCTGCCGTGTTGCTCTTTCACCAGGGGTCTCCTACCTGCCGGGAGAAAAGAAGAACCCCACCCGCTGATGGGGTGGGGTTCTCGGTGTGAAGTTGTGGGTTGTGCGCTTCCTGTGGGGAAGTTGGATCAGCCTGTAGTGCGGCGTTGCTCATCTGAGCGAGTTCCTGGTGCTTCGCGTCGGCCCTATGTCGGTCGAGTCAGTGGATTGCAGGGTCTCGGGGTTGCTCGCGGAGGGGATCCGGTTGGTTGACCGTGATGGCATCCCGGCCGGGGGACACCATCACGGTCGGCCTGTGAGGTCGCTCAGGCTGCGGCCGGCACACCTGCGAAGGGCGTGGTGGCCTCGGCGGCGAGCTGCTCCTGCTGCGCGCGCAGACGCGCGAGCTCCTGAGCGTCGGTCTCGCTGAGGGTCGACTCCGGAGCCGGCGCCTCGGCGGCGACAGCCTTGCGCGCGGCGCGCTCCTGGGTGACCTTGCTCGACTCGAGGAAGACGGGGTAGCCGTCGACCTCGACCGTGACGGGCGGGAACACGGTCTCGCCATCCTTGTCCGTGTACGGACGACGCGAGAGGCTGTAGTTCACGGAGATCAGGTCGCCGTTGCCGACGCGATCCCAGGAGCCGTTGCCCTCGACGTTGCTCGGCACGAAGGCGCGCAGGTCGATGAACTGCGACGCGGCCTTGCGGTCCTCGCCGGTGCCCGAGAGGAAGTTGTCGCGTGCGGCGATGGTGATGAGCAGGCTCTTGCTGCCATCACGGTTCGTGAAGGACTGGATGTCCTGTGCGACGCGGCCGGTGATGCTTCCGTTGTTGGTGGGGTTCGCCATGATGATCTCCTTGATCGAGGGATGTGACCACGGCTCCGTGCCGTGATCGGTGTCTGATTTCCTGGTGCAGAGGACCTGTTCCTCCGTCACCTGTTCCCCCGTAGACGGCTGTGCCGTCCTGGGGTTCCTGCGTGATCGCAACCGAGGTTGCGGAAGTCTGTTCAGTTGTGGTCGGGAGCGGTCAGCGACTGCTTCACACCGTGCGAAAGCGTCCTCGCGCACATGAGGCGGCTTGGTCGCCGGCCCTGACTCTCCGTCATCTCTTCCCCCGTAGACAGCTCTGCTCGTCTTGGGATCTGAGGTTTCTCGCAGCTACTGCTGCGGTGGTCTTGAAGTGACCGACTAGCGTCCTGCAGGGCGAGCCGCCCGCCTTATCGTGATGGGGCCTATGTCGGTCTGGTCGCTCCGCGGGACTCGCTTGTGCTGATCGCGGAACGGGCGCTGTGCGCACGGATTGGTGGTGTTGCTGCAGCGCAGAGCGGGCCACGACTTGTTGTCCTGGCCCGCTCGTGCTGTTTGTGCGGAAGGTCGGTCTGCCGGTCGGATCTCGCCAGCCCAGGTCTGGCCTGGGTGACAGCAGGTGGGCAGATACCCCCTTCACTCGCGGAGGGCTTCGCTCTCACGCGGTTCCCGGTCTCAACCTCTGGTGAGACCTGCTCTTCGTGTGCGTGCTTCCGGCGTCGCGGCGCCGGAGACCCGACTACAGGACCTTGGCGACGAGGCCCTGCAGGCGGAACATCCCGACAGCGACCTGCTCATCGGTGAGACCGATGAGACCGTTGCTCGCGAGCTGCTCGGGGACGCCTCGGTGTTCGGTCCAGTTGCGCAGCAACACATGGTCGTCAGGGAGCGCTGCGGTCTCGATGGGGGCTTCTGTGACCGGGACGGTGAGCAGCACCGGATCGGTGACCTCGTCGTCGAACAGCGTCAGGCTCTTCCCGTCGGGGAAGTATTCCAGCCGTCCGACGTGGATCGTGCCGTCTGCGAGTTCGATCTCCAGGTGCGGGTCGAGTACTCGCGACGTCGTCGTGGTGGTGGTCATGGGTGGTGTGCTCCTCGTGGCTGATGGGTCATGCGGCTCGTGCCGCGTCGACGGTGATCGTCTCGGCCGAGACGATGCGGGTGGTGGTGACGCTCGAGTCGTCGTCGTAGTGGAAGTACATGCGCGTGCCGTACTCGAAGCCGACGCTGACCATGCGGATGTGCCGCCATTCGCCTCCGGCCTTGCGGGCGTGGCCGGAACGGGGTCCTCTCTCCGGCCATCCGGGGGCATCCCAGGAGAACTCGTAGACCGATCCCGATGACGTCGTGACCCGATCGAGCGTGGATCCCAGGGGAACGGCGGCCGCCCGCACCCGCAGTTCGATGAGGTGCTGGTTGAGGGCGATCTGGACTGAGCGGACGACGTCCGTAACGCCGGCGCGCACCAGCGAGCCTGCGACGCCCTGGTGGTGACTCCAGTCCTGAATCCAGACGGTGTCGGCGGCGGTCTCGAGGCCGTAGCGATCGGCGGAGTGCGTGAGGACGTCCTCGTCGCCGGTGGGATAGAGCATGTTCAGCAGGTGGGCTTCGGAGTCGAACTGGAGGTCACCCGTGTACGAGCGACGGTTGAACGACACCGTGACGTTCTTGGCGATGGTGATGAGCATGGTGCTCTCCTTCTGGATGGTTCTGAGAAGCGGCGCGGGGTGCGTGCGACCAGGCGGTTGCTCTCGGTGTGAGGCTCAGGGGTAGGTGAGCTCGCTCAGGTCGCAGCGGACTTCCCCGCCGGTGCCCCAGTCGACGAGCACGCCGTCGTCATCCGACGTGCATCGAGAGTGACGCGTGACGACTCCGATGGATCCGGGCACTGCCGCGTGAGCGCGGTGCATGTACGGATCGAAGCGGGCCAGTGTGACGGTCGCTCCGACACCGGGGCGCTTCACCAGGGGCGGCACGACGGGTGTGGATTCGGCCGCGGCGACAAGATGAAAGATGTCCTCCCGGAGCTGGGCCGGGACGAGGAGCTTGCTCAACCGAGACGTGAGCCATGCGCGAACGCGGGCGGCGCCCGGGATCGAGTTACTCATTCCGCCTCTCCGGTCGCTGGCCCGTACAGCTCGTCCAGTGAAGGGGCGGGCCTGACCATCACGATGCCGTCGGGCTCCATGATGTCTCGGTCGGGTTCTTCGAACGCGAACTCGACTCCGTGCTCGTAGGCGTGCTCGAGGTAGCTGCCGTCCGTGGAATAGACACGGACGCGGCGTGCACGCATGAGGCGTTCGAAGACGCCGTCGTCGGGCTCCAGCCAGACTCGCCGCTCGTCACTGGTCGTCACGCGCTCCGGGAACTCCCATACGGTGCCTCCGCCCCGGTGACTGCTCACCCAGAACATGGTCAGCCGATAGTTGCGACGGATCCGGCCCAGGAGCCGCTCATCGGACGAGAACCCTCCCGTCGCCGTGCGCACGCGGGTGACGGTGCGCCCGAGGTCGTCTTGCGACGGCTCCTCCACTTGGATGGCGCCGTAGACGAGTGCGTCCTCGAGCCAGGAGATGAAGCCGGCGAACGTACCCGTGAAGCCCTGCTCGCTGGCGAGCTCGGCGCTGTCTTTCTCTGTGGTGTGGTCGATCATGGTGCGTCCTTCCGGGAACGGGATGGGGCTGCGCGCTGCGCTTGCGGGGCTGCCGGGCACGGACTGCGTCCGCGCTGTGCCATCGATGAGGGAGATGGATGGGTGTGGGGGCGAGGAGCCTGATCGGGATGCAGAGCCGGGAATGAAGTGGAGGATGGATGAGGGGTGAGAACGCGGGCCCTACCGGCGCTCGCTCGGCTCTCGTGCGGGCTGACAGTCGGCCCACGCATCGGCCCGCGATGCCCATTCGAAGTAGTCCGGGTTCGCTCGATACCCCAGCGGAGTCCTCGCGAAGCGGGGCGGATGCCCCTCGATCTTTGAGCTGTACTCAGCTCTCAGAACTCCGCGACGGGTCAACGGTCTGATGATGGTGTCACCGGGCCGTGGCGCCATCGGAGCGGCTATCAGCCGCGTCAGTTCCGGGGCACCCTCGGGGACGATCAGCAGATGTCGCGAGTTGTACTCGCAGTCGCATGCTGGCCCCTCGTGCAATTCGGCGGTAGCCATGACGGCCTCTCTCAGGTTGGTGTCGTTCTGGAATGCGCCGCGGCTCAGGAGGTGCGGTCAGGGCTGAATGGCGCCGTCGGGCACCCAGAGGGTGACGCGGTTGACGCACAGCCGTGGCCCGTAGAGATCATCTGCGGGGTGTCCGTCGGGGCCGAATGCAGAGCGCGGGTCATCTGTGTAGCTCGGCTTGGACGAGTCGATCGGTTCGGCCGTGCAGATTTCGCCGACGACTCGGGGCTCTTGCGAGACAGCCTCAGGGTCGATGACCTTCACCGTCACGTCTACAGGCTGCATTTCCTTGATCCACAGGAATCGTTCACCGGTGATCTCTCGGGATGACACCGATCGCTCGACGACGCCGCCACGCTCATCGACGGTCGAGTACGCGTACGAAACGACCCCGATGTCATCGGTGGACACTGAGTAGTACGAGCCATCGACGCGCCGAAGGAGAGAGTCGGTCGAATCGGTGACCAGCGAGAACTCCGTGTTCGCGATCTCCTCGCGATAGGCCTGGCGATTCCGCTCGCCGAGATCATTCGCCCAGTTCGTGAGGACGACCATCCCAGCGACAACAGCCACTGCAGTCGACCATCCGAGAATCGAACGAATCAGAGACCGTCGGGCGCTCTTCTTCAGTGCCGCGGCTTCTGCAGCCTTGCGGGCCTCCTCGGCCTGGCGTTTCAGTTCGGAGTCACGGTGAGCTCGCGCTTCGAGCTTGCGTCGTTGGAGGGTCTTCATCATGGCGTTCCTTCGGATGATCGATGTCGAGTGGTACTGCGCGCTGCGCTTGCTGGCTGCCGGGCACGGACTTCGTCCGCGCTGTGCCATCGGTGGTGGTTGAGATCAGCGGAGGAGATGAGCGCGACGGATATCGCGAAGGAGGTCGTTGATCGCGTCGTAGTCGACCTTGTCGGGTAGATCCGAGTCTTCGGTCTCATCTGACAGCTCCTGCTCGAGCTTCTCGGACCACGCGATGACATCGTCGAAGTTGACCTCACCGCGGCGGATCTCGAGTAGCTGTTCGACGTGCTCCGGCTTCATCGGCAGATGGAACGTCCGCTCTCGAACCAGAGTCAGTCCAGCAAGGAGAAGTCGGATCAGGTGGCCTGCATACTTCGAGTCGTACCCGTGCTCGAGGATCAGCTCTGGACGGTTGGTGCGGCGGTTCGTGCGACCGAGCAGCGCGTCACGCTGGGCGCGCGCGTAGCCGGCGTGCCGAAAGCATGCGTGCTTTGACAGGAACAGGTGGCGGTGGTCGGCGAGAAGCCGTGCCGCAGCGGACCGCATCAGGTAGTGCTCGGGCCCGCTCCAGAGCGTTCCAAGGACCGATGGGTTCCCGGCCGCCGCAAGTGAGACGAACTTTCGCAGAGGATGGAAGATCATCTCTACGTCGCCCTCACTGCTGCGGGGGTCTTTCTCTGAGACCATCTGCGTCATCGTGCCGCCGGCGCCGAAGCGGAAGATCTGGGTCTCAGCCGACAGCAGGCCATAGACCTCGTGGTCATGCTCGACGTAGACACCGAGAAGGTCGCGGTCGGAAGCATCGCCGGCGGTGCCGTATGCCCGCGAGCCGTACTCGACGAGCATGGCAACGTTCAGCCCGGTGGAGCGCACGGCGCCGTCGATGGTCGTGTGTGATGACATGCTGCTCCTTCGGTGCGGGCGGCCCTCCATTCGGGTGCGGGGCGCCCGTCGGCTCAGTAGAACCGGATGGGTGTGGATTCGTGTCGGCCTGCTGCGCGCAACATCTCGACGAAGCGGTTCACGGTGACGCCTTTGGCTCCGCGAGTCACGGCGTACACGATGTTGATCGGCTGCTCTCGGGCGAGGACGTCGGGGGTCGTGAGCCATTCGAGGTCGGAGACGATCACGTTGCGACGCTCGCTGCGCATCTGGCTTCCGTTGATCTCGTGCCACACCCGGTGGAAATCAGTTCCGCCGCTGCGGAGTGGGATCTCCGAAAGGTGCTCCTTGAGCTCGCGGCTGTCGGGGAACGCCGGCCAGACCTTCATCGTGTGATCGCCGGGGAGCACCTCGTGTGTGAACGGCGTGAACGACACCATGATCGGGCGCCGAGCGATGGCCGATGAATGCTTGACTCGATCGACCTCAGACGCGATCGCAGCGAAGATCGCATCGATGTTGGCGCTACCCGAGATGTCGAAGTAGATGTGGACGTCGGCGTCATCTGAAGCGACAGGGACATCGCGGCGGTCGGTCGCCGAGGGTGCGGTCGGCGACGGCAGCGCGGCCGGAAGCTCACCGACGAGGTCGACGAGGCCGCTGACCGTGCCCTGGAACTGGCGATACTTGTCCGCCTTGTCGGGTCGTCCGTCAGCGACGGCGACATCGACGTTGGCGCCGAGGAAGGTGATCAGATCGGTGACCTCGGCCTTGGTGACGAGTCGGGTGGTGGGTGTGCTCATGAGGTGAAGCTCCTTGGTCGATGGTTCGGCGCGCTCTCGGGCGCGGGCAGGGCAGATGCAGGGGATGACTCGGATGCCATCGCCTCGCGGATCTCTGTGACAAGAGACCGAGTGATATGTCCGCGGGCCTGTGGACTACTTCGGAGGTCTGCTCGCCGGCGCATTTCGTCCTGAAATCCGACTCCCCAGAGCGCGACCGCCCAGTGTTCGAGTGCCTCGGTCGAGATCTCGAGCTTTTCGGCAGCACGTTTCAGCGCGAGCGCGGGGAGGTCGTCTATGTTGCTCTGCGCGGTCAAGGGTCCACCGGGTGTCCCAGGGCCTGGACGGACGGGGCCACCTGCCAGAACGGCTTCGAGCCAATCGCGACTGATCGAGGCGCGGGACGTGTGTTTCGGGAAGTCGAAGGTGTCGCTGTCGCTGAAGAGATCGGCAAGTCGGACGTCGTTGCCGGTCAGTTCGCTCACCGTCAGGGCAACGATCAGCAGTGTGGGCAGCGTAGGAGCCGCGTTGCCGTTCTCGAAGGCACGGACGCTGGACAGACTCCAGCTGGCTCCGTGCTTGCGAGCGGTTCTGGCGATCGCCTCGAGCGTGAGACCGTTCTCGCGGCGACAACGCCTTAGGTATGCACCAGCCGCCTCAGCGAGGCCCACGCTGTTCATAAACATTGGTACTCCGTTACTTTCTACGTTTTGGCTGGTATACGCTTGAAAATGAAGGGTGCCGGCACGAGGTGCGGGCGCTGACACAGGCTCTCACCGAGGAAAGTAGGCAGACATGGCAGGCGAAACGGTCATCACAGTCGTAGGGAATCTCACGGCGGATCCCGAGCTGAGGTACACCCAGAACGGGCTCCCGGTCGCGAACTTCACGATCGCGTCCACTCCGCGCAACTTCGATCGCGCAGCGAACGAGTGGAAGGACGGCGAGGCCCTGTTCCTCCGGGCATCGGTCTGGCGCGAGTTCGCCGAGCACGTCGCCGGTTCGCTGACCAAGGGCATGCGCGTCATGGCGCAGGGCCGCCTGCGTCAGCGCTCGTATCAGGACCGCGAGGGCAACCAGCGCACTGCGATCGAGCTCGAGGTCGACGAGATCGGCCCGTCGCTCCGCTATGCGACCGCCCAGGTCACGCGTGCCGCGTCGAGTGGCGGAGCCAGTGCGGGCTCGTTCGCCGGCGGCGCACCTTCGGGTCCCAGCGCAGAGGCGGGAGCAGGCTGGGAGACTGCGGTTCCCGGCGGAGCGGATGCGTGGACGCCCATGGGTGACGACACCCCGTTCTGACCCATCTCGTACAGAAGACCCCGCCGTGAGCACATGCTCGTGGGCGGGGTCTTCTGCGTTCGGTCGGGACTGGCACGCTCAGGCGCCGGCGTTGCGCTTGACCTCAGCGAAAGCGTCTTCGCACTTGATGCAGCGCTCCGCCTTCTTCGGCGCCGTCTTCCGGAAGTCGAGGAACCATCCGAGAATCTCGTCGTTGCTGTACTCGTAGCCGCACTGTGCGACCCACAGGACACCCCAGTCGCCTTTCTGACCGCTGTGGATTCGGGCGCGCAGAAGGTGCCACTTCGGAGGGGTCGCACGGAACGGCTCCGTGTGGAAACCGGGTCTCCGCCACCAGACGGGGATGCGGAGAACGATGTACCCGATCAGCTTGGCGACGCGCTTCGTGTTCGGCCAGCCAACGTGGAACTGACTGATGTCAGCCTCAGCCGGTACGGCGGGGGAGAGGTCGACCTTGCGCTTGCGACGCGTCGGCTTTGCGGTGGCACTCATGCGTCAGCGTTCGCGGGCGCAGCGGGGACCTCGAGCGTTCGGAGCGTGCCGCGGACGATCTCGTCCTCACCGATGGCGAGACGATTCCCGCCGACGGGGTAGCTCGGATGGTTGGACGCGATCACGAGACAGCGCCACCAGGTGCGGTAACGACGGATCGGAGGCTTCTCGGCCTTCTCCTCTGCAGTCAGCTCGTAGGAGTCGAACGGCACGACGACCACGGTGTATCCGCTCTGCGCGGCGAACGGCAGCTCGATCATCAGATCCTCTACCGGACCGCGGATGTTCACCGGGAGAGTCGACAGCGTGTGAGCCTTGGACCCGACGGGGGCCGTGGCCAGTCGTGCGACCTCGACTTCGGGCGCTTCGAAGTAGTTCTTGAACACGATGCGTTCCTCCTGGATCGGTCAGTGCATGTGACGCCCGTCACGAGACGAAGACCCCCGCTGCAACTGCAGAGGGGGTCTCGAAGTCCTGTGTCTCGGAGGGCGTGGGGTGAGGAGATCTGCTCCTCACTGTTCTTCCCGGCTGCGACTTGGTCGCAGCCAGTCCTGTCGCAGTTGCCGCACCGACAGGTGCCGGCGCACACACGTTCATGCGCGCAGCGGATGAACGTCACTCCGTGGCTCCTAGGGCGAGCAGTCGACGCCTAGTACCGTTCAGGTATGGCCACGAAGAAGCTCGCGTTCATCGATCACATCGTGCTCGAGCTGGAGAGGATATCGACGGAGCATCGTCTGCCCTACTTCGTCGACGATCGCCATGCGACGCGGTCTGGTGGGCGTCCTACCCTCACAGGCCACGTGGCGGCAGGGGTGAGCGTGAGTTCCACGTGGGTTGTCGCTGAATATCAAAGCAGCGAATACGGGGTGACCTTCAAGTTCGTCGGCTTCCCAAGAGGCGACTTCCGTTTTCAGCCCGGACATGATGGCGCCATCGGTGATTTTCTGGATTCATGGACGGAACGCATTCTTGAACGCGCATCATCAGACGACGACAGGCAGGTGGAGACTGCGCCGGAGTAGAGTCTCGGGTCAGCCGACCTTCACGAACTCGCCGCATCCGGTGAAGTGCACGGAGAAGTCTGAGGCCTGAACAGTGACTTCGACTTGTGTCGCTGCAGAGACGAAGTTGTTGGCGATGATCTCGCCGGCGGAGTCCAGGCGTTCCCAGTAGCAATTCTGGATGTCGCCGGAGGCGCGGTAGGTCCCGGGCTGGATCTTCGTGTTCACCTCGAAGACACCTGATCCGAAACGCAGGCCGTTGTTCCGTTCCTGCTGCTCCTGCGATCCGTTTGCCATGATGGCGGCAGATGGGTGGTCGGGGCAGAGCATGAGTGCGCCCGCGGCCTCGATGCTCTGGTTCTGGTTGATGGGCCCATTCGTCTGGTAGAAGTTCGAGGTCTCAGCGCAGATACCCCAGAGTGTCTTCACCTTCTCCGGGAGCGGTTCTTCGGGGTATGCAACTGTGACTGCAGCTATCTCGTCGGTCGAGTACACGCCGGAAGAGCTCATGGCCGCATCGCACCCAGAGAAGGCGATACCCCTCGCCCACGCGTCATGAACATCGGTGTACGTCGCCATCTTGTACTCGGCAGGCTCACCGATAGTGGACGAGGGCTCTTGCCAGCGGCACTCAATCGTGACCGTCTTGAGGGTTGGCGGTTTTGGCGTGGCGGTCGGCGTTGCGCTCGGTCTCGGGGTGGCGGTCGACCTGCTCGAGTTGGATTCGGACGGCGTCGGCGTTGCTTCAGCCGCCGTGTCTGGGCCGGCGCACCCGGTCAGCGTCAGCGTCAGCACAAGCACAACAGCCCCCGCCGCGCCCCAGAATCCGTTTCGAGCTTTCACAGCCGCCCCCCTCGATGCCAAGTCCCGACGTTCCTGCCGGAGTGCACATCCACTGACTTTGGAGCATAGCTGACGACCATCAACGCCTACGAGCGGAAACGACGAATTCAACCATTTACGAGTAAAAACGGATACGATGGAATGCCCCACGACCCACCCTCAGACCGAATGGTGCCCATGAGTCACACCGAAGCCCGACAGCCGAAGAGGACCCTCACCCTCGGTGCGCCACCCGTGCGTCTGAAGGAGACGCCTCGCGAACCCGCTGCGGCAGTCGCACCCGTTGCGCCTGCATTCGTCGAGACGCGACCGGCTCCTGCGCCCGTGCGCGAGGCCGTTCCGCCCACGCGGACCGTGTCTCTTGACCCGGCGCCGCCGACCGCGCGGACGCATGCGACTCCTCGCGTCGCATCTACCGAGGCGAACAGCCTCGTACCGGTCGCTGCCATGTACGAGGAGCTGACCAAGCCGCTCAGCGAGTTGCCGCGGCGCTCGGCTGCGGATTTCCGGGAGCTGTTCATCGACCTCGTCCGCCAGGGCGTCTCCGATGTCCACATGACCCGGTCGAAGCTCGGCAACACGTTCACAGTCGAGGCTCGCGTCGACGGCACCCCACAGGAGGTGCACGTCTACGAGGGGGTTCTGGGCCAGACGATCCACACCCTGATCAAGACGGATTCCGAGATGTCCTCGGGTGTCAACCTGGTCCCGGAGGACGGAAGTTACAAGCTGCCGATCGACGGATACCCCTACCGCGCTCGTGCCGTGGTGCTGCCGCTGTTCGATGGCGGGGAGCGTATCGTCTTCCGACTGCCGCAGATCGGAGAGCTGCGACCGCTCGACCAGCTGGGATTCACCCCTCGCAACATGGAGTTCACGAAGGATCTCCTGAACCTCCCCGGCGGCATGACCCTCGTCGCCGGCCCGACAGGTGAGGGGAAGAGCACCACGGCGCTCAGTTCCCTGAAGTACCTGCGCGAGAAGGAGAGCGGCGTCTTCATCAGCCTCGAGGATCCCGTAGAGCGAGTGATCCCCGGGATCGCTCAGATCGAGGTCAAAGAGGAGATCCAGGGCGCCGGGTTCGGCGACATGATGAAGTACATCGTCCGCGCCGACCCGAACGTGCTCTTCATCGGCGAGATCCGTGATGTCAAGACGGCGACCGCTGCGGTCGAGATCGCGAAGTCCGGTATACGCGTGCTTGCAACGATCCACGCCACGAACAACATCAGCGCGATGCTCCGCCTTATGGAGATGGCAGATGCCCCGCCGCTGTCGGTTCTGGAGTCGCTGAACGGCGTCATCTCCCAGCGTCTCGTTCGGCGCCTGGTTCCCGGTACGGACCGCCTCTCTGGCCGGTATCCGATCCACGAGGTCACCCACAACACCTCCGACCTGACCGACACCCTCATCCGCAACGTCTCACGCCGGGAGATCGCCGCGGTGGCCGCCCACACATCGACGTCGTTCGCGGAGAACGTCCGCGAGCTCATCGCCGCCGGCGTCACGACTCGCGCCGAGGCGCAGAAGGTGGTCTCCCTTGACTGACCAGACCCTTGCCACCGTCTCACAGCTGATCGACGCCCTCGGTCGACAGGAGGCATCCGACCTGCACCTGACGTCGAACCGTGGCGCCTTCTACGTGAAGGACAAGCAGACGCGCCCGATCCCGAGCAACCAGTTCTCATCAGACGATCGCACTCTCCGCGGCCTCATGGGAGGGCTTCTCGACGACGCGGAAACGCTGATGAAGACCAAGGGTCAAGCCAGCGCGTCGTTTGACACCGGAGGTGAGTACCGAGGACGAGTCGCGTTCCGCCGCGAAGAGGGTGGGCTCTCCTGCACCATCCGCATCATCTCGCGCGACATTCCCAGCATCAGCACGCTCGAGCTGCCCCAGACCGTCACCTCGCTGATCACCCGCCCCTCCGGCCTCGTCCTCTACGTGGGACAGACGGGCTCGGGTAAGTCCACGACGATCGCCGCTCAGGTGAACGAAGTGGCGCAGACGCAGTCGACCGGTATCTACACGCTCGAGTCGCCCATCGAGTACCTCTACCCCCTCGGGAAGAGCCTCGTGATCCAGCGCGAGGTCGGCACGCACGTGAACACCTTCGCCGAGGGCATCGAGGATGCCAAGCGATCTCACCCGCGCATCATCGTCGTCGGCGAGATCCTGAACGTCGCCACCGCGCGCTCCGCGCTCCTGGCTGCGGCATCTGGCCACCTGGTGATCAGCACGATGCACGCCGGTACCGCCGCAGAGGCTGTCGACTCGTTCACCTCCATGTTCACGCCTGAGGAGCAGGGTCTCGTGCGGACGCAGCTCGCGCAGTCTCTGTTGGCGATCGTCGCCCAGAAGCTGATCCCGAAGGTGCGCGGTGGTCTCGCTCTCGCGATGGAGATCGCGCTGAACACCCCGTCGATGGCGGAGCTGCTGCGGGGGAGCGGCGACCGAACCAACGACACCAAGTTCATCCAGCAGCTCCTCCTCGGCGCGGGGACGAAGGACGGAATGGTGGCGATGGAACAGTCTCTGGCCCGCCTCGTGAAGTCCGGAAGCGTCTCCCTCGAGGTCGCTCGCTACAACGCGCGCGATCACAAGGCCCTCGAAGAGAAGCTGACGCAGTTCGACGTCCAGGCCGCATCCCGCGCGGCCTGACTTTCAGCCCCATGCCGCACCTCATCGTGCAGAGGAGATCATCATGAGCAACACCGTCGCAGTGGAAGACGAGCAGGCCAACACTCCCGCAGAGCCCGCCCCCTGGGCGCCGGAGCAGGGCGTGAAGGCGTTCGGAGCGCCCAGCGCCACCGCGAAGCCCAAGGCGAAGAAGTCCGCGGTGAAGGCCTCGAAGGAACCGCGCGCCCGGAAGGGCAAGCGAGGCTCGGCGATTGAGCCGCTGCCGTACAAGCCCCTCCCCGTCGAAGGCGAGGGGAAGAAGCTGTCCAAGAAGGCGCAGCGGAAGGCTGCCAAGCTCGACGCAGCTCGCGAGAAGGAAGCCGATCTTGCGGCGATCCGACTGAACGGTATCGACGGTGAGGGAGAGATCCCGAAGAAGCCGTGGCTCACCCTGTTCAGCGGGAAGCGTGCACGTCCGGATGAGGTCGCGGAGACCCTCTCTGACCTCGCATCGATGCTGGAGAACGGCGAGTCCGAGCGAGCGGCGGTGGACGCCCTGGCTCAGCAGTACTCGGCGTACGACATCGGTGAGGCCTACGGGCGGGTGGTCCGCCTCCTGGACCGCGGCGTCACGCTCGAGAAGGCAATGGCCGATCAGACCGACGCCTTCCCGCCGGTCGTCCGTGAGCTGATCGCCGCAGCGAACATGGCAAAGGACCTGCATCGGAACCTCCGCCAGGCCTCGATCATCATCATCGAAGCCGACAGCATCAAGACGCAGGTGAAGAGTGCGCTCTTCAAGCCCGGCTCCATGATGGTGTTCCTGATGATCTTCATCATCGCCGCGGTGCAGTTCCTGCTCCCGATGACCACGCAGATGTTCACGGGGATCGGTGCGGAGGCGCCGCCGACCACCGTCATCATCATCGCTGTCGGCGAGGCGCTGAAGTGGATCTTCGGGGCCATCATCCTCATCGGTCTGATCGTGGCGCTGCTGTGGCAGGTCATCCTCAAGCGCAACCCGAAGATCGCGCTCAAGTCTGATGAGATTGCACTCAAGGCGCCGCTGTTCGGCGACATCATGCGCATGTCGGTCGCCGCACGGTTCTGCGACGTGCTGAGCGCGTGCCTCTCGGTGAGCATGTCCGAACTCGAGGCGCTCGAAGTCGCAGGGCGCGCCAGCGGCAACAAGGCACTTCAGCAGTGGGTCGATGAGCACCGCGCACGTCAGGCACACGGTGTCGTCGCGTTCGGCGACGTGTCCAAGACCGATCTTCTGCCCTGGAACTTCCGCAACCGCATTGAGACGACCACGTCGATGGTGCGCCGGATCGAGATCCTTCGTGAGCTCGCTGGCACATTCCACACCAAGGCGCAGGACCGTCTGAACCGCTTCGCAGAGCGGATCGGCCCGATCACCGAAGGTGTGGTCGTCATCACGATCGTCGCCGTGGTTCTCCTCATCGTCACCCCGATCCTCACGTTCATTCCGACCCTCATCGAGACCGTGAGCTGATGCTGGAAGCCCTGGCCACGCCTTCGGGAGTCGTCACCATCCCCACGATCACCGCTCTAGTGGTGATCGTGGGGATGTTCGTCCTGGCAGGACTCGACATCTGGCGCCATGAAGTCGAGGGATACGCAACGATCATCCTCGCCGGTGTTGCCGCTGCGGGTGTCACGCTCGAGGGGATCTCCGCACAGCAGTGGGTCGCTGGACTCATCTCTGCAGCGCTGGCCTTCACTGTGTACCTCGCGCTCGGCATCCGGGGAGTGATGGGCGGCGGGGACGTGAAGCTGGCGGCCGTTCCCGCCTTCGTGCTCGCCACCATCAATCCCGTGCTCGGCGCCTGGTGGGTCGGCGTCTCTCTGCTCATCCAGCAGCTCTTCTTCACAGCCGCGCGATTGAGCGTTCGCCGCACTGCCGGCGACACCCGGAATGTAACCGTCGTGATGCCCCACGTCCCGGCAATGACTGCAGGAATGGTCATCGCCGTGTCGATTTTCCCAATCTGAGCGGATATCAATGCTCAGAGTCATTTTTACTGGTTTACGAGTCTTTTTAGGTATAGACTCACGCACGAACTAATGCTTCAGCAACCTGCCCCCACGACCCGCTCAGCGAGAGAGACCTCCGACTCGGGGCCCCGAGTCACTCCACGCACCGAGCACTCACCTAGAAGGAGTGGAATGAGCACCGCACCCACGGATCTGATGATCGAGGACTTCTCCGAGGCTCCGGTCGGCTTCCTCAGCCGCACCCGAGCCGCCGTCTCCAACAAGCGGGGCCTGTCCGCGAGCCTTTCGGAGGTGCTTGGTGCCGTCGGCATCAGCGTCGCCGTCCTCGCCCTCGCCACGGTCGGCGTTGGAGCCGCCATCACGTTCGGACAGAACTCGTCGGCCCAGACCGAACTCGAGTCGATCAAGTCGGCTCAGGTCCTCTACCAGTCGACGCACGGCTCGTTCGGCACGCTCGAGCAGCTGACCACGGCGACCGACACCTCGGCTGCAGCCCTGACGACCCTGCCCGACAAGGTCGCCATCGTCCTGTCCGACGACCTGACGAACTACTGTGCGGTCTCGACCTCGGCGTCGATGTTCGCACCGTCCTACTGGATGACCGCAAAGAGCGGCAAGGTCATCCCGGACACCCCGCCCTCCGACGGCGGCGTGCTGTGCCCTGCGCCGCAGAAGTAGGACCGTGACGCGACAGGGCCGCCTTTTGAGATCTCTCATCAGGCGGCCCTGGCGCGTCTTTCAGTATCTGCAGACGACACGGATCGATCACTAAGGGGTCACGGTGCTTCACGGACTTTCGAAGGGACGCGCAGTTCTCGACGTCCTCCAGGACAAGAAGGGGAACATGGCCGATTCCCTGGCCGGCGTGGCGTTGGCACTCATCGCCGTAGCTTCCCTCTCTGCGGCGATGGTGACGAACACGTCGGCGATCGCCGGGGTGGCGACGAAGGCCGAGCGCCACGCGTACATCGTCTCCCTCGTCGGAGACCAGCCAGCAATGGCGACATGGGGGACACCTGAGAGTCCTCACACGGAGACGAAGACTCTGCCGAATGGCCATGAGGTCGAGGTGACCACGTGGCGTGAAGACACCCCCACGAGTACCACCCTCACCGCGGTGTCGCCCATCAGCTCGGCAACTGACGCGGTCGAGTGCTCCAGCCCCATGGACATTGCCAAGAAGGGATGCCTCTACGCGACGCGTACACACGCCGACGATCTCGAGTCGCTGCAGCCCGAGCCGCTCATCCGCAAGGACCCGAGCACCGCGCAGGCTCCGGTCGGGACGGTCGATGAGCGCGTCAGCACGGAGACTCCGATCCCGCAGGGCACCACCTTCGCGCAGGCGACCGGTCCGCAGGATGTCGTGTGGCGATACCTGATCGATGCACACATGACCGGATCCGTTGGGGAGATCCGCATTACGCAGGGCCCCAAGACGCTGTCCGTGTTCCCCCTCGTAGCCACGGCCAGCAACTACTTCGGCACGTTCGTCGCCCCGTCGGAAGATCCGATCCTCGTCACGGTCTCTCAGGGCTCGGCGATCGTCAAGACCGTCTTCATCTACCGCGCAGGGAGCACGTCATGATCCTGGCCATCCGCAAGATCCTCGCAGAGAAGAAGGGCGGAGTCGTAGACGCACTCGGCGCCCTCACGCTCGGCCTCGGGCTGATCGTGACCGTCGGCGTGCTCGTCGGGAACTACGCGATCCACTCGAAGAAGGCCGAGCTGGTCACCACCGTCTCGCAGGAGATCACGAACAGGGCAGAGGTGTACGCCTCCGCGATGAACAGCGACCTGGTCAACCCGGAGGTGCCGTCTCTCGCACGCGAATGCTCGACGGCCACAGAGGTGTGCACGCAGATCCTCCAGGTGACGCCCGGCGGCGAAGGCAAGACGATGACCCTGCGCATCCAGGGTGACACGCTGGCGCCGCTCGGCGAGAGCGTGACGAAGGACGTCGTTCTCGACTCCGTCGAAGTCAGCCACGTCACCGGTATCGACGCCGACGGGAACAACATCTGGGGAATCGCACCTGAAGAGGGTCTGCGATACCGCACCTGGGGCGTCGCGTCCGGCGAGCCATCGGTGCTGACCGCCGAGGAGCTCAACCAGGAGACCCTCAGTTGGGCGGCGATCGCAGACCGCGCCGGCGTCGACAGCGCGGGCGGCCTCTGGGTCTGGGGCCCGAACAAGACCGGTCAGGCCGGCGTCGGAAAGGCGTCTGCAGACCCCGTCGCGCCCACCCGTATCGAAGTCGGAAAGACGAAGTTCCGCTCGGTGACGACCGTCGCCGACCGCGGGTTCGCCATCGACTCGGACGGGTTCGCATGGGTGTGGGGGAAGAACGACCAGAAGCAGCTCGGCGCGGGAGGCTCCGTGATCATGGAGCCGACGAAGCTCCCCGTCCGAGTGGTTTCGATCACCACCGCCAAGGCAACGACCTTGGCCATCACGAGCACGGGCGAGCTGTGGGTCCAGGGTGCCGCGATCGCGGGACTGCCGACCCCGAATGCCGACGGCATCGTCAACAAGGGCACCAAGTACAAGGCTGTCTCTGCCAGCGCTTCGAGCGGCGCCGTCGCGCTCGTCAGCTCGGCAGGAACCGTCGCCATGTACGGGGTCTCCTACACGCTGCAGGCACCCACGCAGCCTGAGGTGTTCGTCTCGGTTTCGGTCGGTCCGACGGCCGCAGCGGGTCTGACCTCCGACGGGAAGCTCTACACCTGGGGCAAGGGGCCCGCGGGCGAGCTCGCGCAGAAGACGACGCTCACGCAGTTCGTTCCGACCTCGCCTGTGCCCACGAAGAAGTTCGTGTCGGTCGTGATGGGCAAGTCGAGCCTGATCGCACTCGATGCGAACGGCAAGCTCTGGTACTCGGGCAACGCGGCCGCGGCCGGCGTGACCGGTGACGCGCTCCCGGTCGTCAACACGCTGGCACCCCTGCTCGCGTCGAACAGCTTCCACGCCATCGCTGCAGATTCCAGCTCCACCGCGGTGGCTCTGCTGGATGCCATGAAGCATCTTTACGGGTTCGGCAACACGACTGTCGGCCTCTGGCCGTCGACGGCGAAGGGGTCAGCGAACACCCCCACGCGCATGCCGCTACCTGACGGTTTTTCCTCGTATACGTGGAAATAACGACTATGATCGAAGGAAGAGAGGGGGCCAAAATGCGCCTGGAAAGACGTAACCTTCGCGGGGTCCTGCGAGACAAGAGCGGCATCAGCGCCAGCATGCCCGAAGCACTCGCGGGCATCGGGCTGAAAGCGGTGATCATCACCATCGTCGGCGGAGTGGTCGCAGCAGGAGTCGCGTTCCTCGCGGTGACCACGGCCACCGCCGACGCATCAGCCGGATACCAGAACGCCAACGTTGCTTTCGAGAAGGCGGTGCACTCGTCGGACATCGTCGTGGGGCTCGAGACCGATCGCGTCGGTCTCCTCCGCAACGTCGCCGGTGACAAGTGCGAGATCGAGGCGTGGCAGTCGGGAACCAGCGACGGCAAGAAGACCCTCGTTGTTGACCGCACGACGGTCGCGGGGGAGTGCTCGGTCACGACTCCGCTGCCTGCGGCGGGGTCGACCACTGCTGGCATGACGCTGCTGTCCGACATCGCTGCGCCGCTGTTCGAGTACACGAACCGCGGGGGTCGCACGATCACCTTCAACGCATCGGCTGCCCCGACCCTCGCGACGGCTGCCAAGCCCGCTGACGTGAAGCAGAGCGACTTCGACGATGTGCGCCCGTACAAGGTCACGCTGACGCTGAAGGCTCTCGACAAGGACAACTCGGCGGCTACCAAGGAGGCCGTGGCCACCGGGTACACGAACGTGCTGAACCTCACACCGACCCCCGACGAGGTTCGCTACGTCCCGAACCCCGACGACAACGTCCCGGGGCCGATCATCATCGCGAGCATCGAGCGATCGACCACCACGGGAACGGTCTACTCCGGCGCACGTGAGGGTGCGGCTGTGACGTTCACCGGCGGTGTCTGCGAGTCCGGTCCGACCACGGTCGATGTCTCGTACGAGCGTCAGAGCCCGGGCTCCGCACCCCGTGTGAACACGATTTACGCTGCGGAGCTCACGGAGGCCGCAACGACGGTGCACCTCGGATCTGTTCCGAACGGCTCCACCGGCGCCGTCGAGGTCGCAGCGTCTTGCGTCAAGGACGGGGCGGTCGTCAAGGACGCCCTCGTGTACACGCAGGCGGTCCCCGCACCCCAGGTCACGGCGAAGCTGAACGCCTCGACGTACGGCGCTCACGATGTCTCGTGGACGAAGGTCTCCAGCCTTCCGACCTCGTTCGAGGTCTTCCGCGACTACGGAAAGCTCAGCGAGCTGCCCCAGAGCGCGGACAAGCTGGCCACGACCACGGACAAGCTCGTCTACCTCTCGGACACCAAGGGCCTCGGCATCGGTCGAGAGACGACCTACGTCGTCGTCGCGACCGTCGACACGGTTCGTTCGGAGCCTGGTAGCACCACCATCACGACGCCTCTTGAGGCACCCTCAGCACCTGTCGTGACCACCTCCCAGGCGGGTGCGACGTGGACTGCTGTCGAGTGCCCTGCGTACACGACGGCTCAGTATGCCGAGCGCCACTACCAGCAGACCGGTACGGACACGACCGTGACCTGGTCGGCTTACACGGCCTGGTCGACGTCGACGAAGGTGACGCTGAAGACGCCGGAGTACGGACGCACCGTCTACAGCGTGGTCGCCCGTTGCGCGGCGACCGCCAGCGGCGCGATCTCGCCGAACTCGCCTGCATCGGCGGTTCGGTCGTTCTACATGCCCGAGACCCCCAAGGTGACGGTGACGCGGTCGACTACCTCCGGGACCGCGTTCTCGGGAGCCCGCGAGGGCGCTCTCGTCTCGTACACCGGCGCACGTTGCTGGAACGGCACCTCGAGCAAGGTCTCGACCAGCTGGAGCGGCACGTCTCCCAGCAACCAGGCGGATGTCACGGCATCGGCGGCGGCCGCGCCAGTTCCGGCCTCTGGTGGACAGCTCAACATGGCTGGCATCGCAAACGGCGCGACGGGTAATGTCACGACGACCGTCACCTGCACCGCAGGAGTGTCCGGATCGATCAGCTCGGCTGTGCAGTACAAGCAGCCTGTGCCCGCCCCGACCGTCAGCGCGACTCTCCACGCCACCGTCGGAGCGCACGTGGTGTCGTGGACGAAGGTGTCGAGCCTTCCGACGACGTTCGAGGTCTACCGCGACTTCGGATCCGTCACCAAGGTCGCTCAGACCGCAGCCAACCTCGCCGGCACGACCGACAAGCTCACCCTGACGTACAACACCAAGGGGCTGGGCATCGGTCAGAAGACGACGTACGACGTCGTGGCGATCGTGAACTCGGTTCGTTCCCAGCCGGGAAGCACCAACATCACGACGCCTCTTGCGGCGCCGGGAACTCCGACCGTCACCCCCACGACGGGAGGCGCAACCTGGACTGCGGTCACGTGCCCCGCGTACACGACTGCGGAGTACTCTGAGCGCCACTACCAGCAGACGGGCACGGTTACCACCGTGAGCTGGTCGGCTTGGAGCGAGTGGTCGACGTCTCGTAAGGCGACGGTGACGACGCCTGGATACGGACGTACGGTCTACACCGTGATCGCTCGCTGCGTGGCCAACGAGAGCGGCGCCGTCTCGGCGAACTCGCCGGCTTCCCCGCAGGTCGCGTTCTACATGCCCGAAACCCCCAAGGTGACAGTGGCGCGCTCGACGGTGTCCGGAACCGCGTACTCGGGAGCTCGCGAAGGCGCGCTCGTGTCGTACACCGGTGCACGGTGCTGGAACGGCGGACCGAGCATTGTGACGACCACGTGGACCGGCACGAGCCCGACGAACCAGCCTTCGCGAACGGCCACGACCCCGGCCGCGACCGTTCCCGCTTCGGGCGGCTCGTTCAACATCGCGGGGATCGCCAACGGTGCCTCCGGAACGTTCCGCACGGTCGCGACATGTGAGGCCGGAGTCTCCGGTACTGCCGCCTCGGCGAACAGCTACAACCAGCCGGTTCCGAAGCCTGTCCTCGAGGTGGGGATGTCCTTCACCGCCGACCGCCACCAGCTGGACTGGACGGCGGTGAGCAGCCTGCCCACGTCCTTCGACACGAACAAGTCCGCTCAGTCCGGACGAGAGAACGAGAACACAACCGCTCTGAGCACCCTGACGCGGATCCTGTCGTACACACCGGGAACGAGTTACGGCAACACCCACACGTACAGCATTACTGCGACCGTGAACGGGAAGACCGCAACCAGCGACAAGAAGACGTACGTGGCCGACTGGCCGCGCGTGCCGAAGGCGCAGAGCATCGCGTGGACTCAGGGCACCGGCAACACTGGGACCTTGAAGTGGAGCTACGACTGGAGCTGCCCCGCAGGTACAACCCTGAAGGGACAGCAGCACGAGAACCGCACGGGTCAGTCGAATGGCACGTTCTCGAACACGGTTCGGGCGAGCTCCGCGTGGGCGACGGAACCGACCAGCTACGCCTGGAAGGCCTCCTACGCTCTGAACGGGTACGCCTACGCCATGGGCGTGGACTCGAAGTGCCTGTCGGATGTCACCGGTTTCGAGAGCACCACGCAGAAGGTGCAGTCCCCGACCTTCGTGATGCCGATGGTGAAGCCCGCCAAGCCCGTCTGGGACGCGTACAACTACCGTGACTGGGTGCGCGGTACGAACTGGACGTACAGCACGTGCTTCGCCGGTGGTTGCCCGTCCATGACGATCGACTACAAGACGTACTGCTCGGCTGGGTCCGTCGTCGGGTGGTCGAACTTCAGCTCGACTGACTGGAACCCGATGACTTACAACCACGCGTTCGGGTGGCAGGACAACTGGCACCTGACCCCGCCGCTGGTTCGCAACGTGACCTACCACAACGCGAAGTACAGCTGCTCGACTCCGTGGCGCACCAGCCCGCAGAGCGATCCGGGCAACAACGTCATCGTCCAGGTGCGTCAGCCGTGAGCGGGGGAGAGGGAACGACCTCCCGCCGGCGTCCGATTCTGATCGGGGCGGCCGTCATCGCGACGGCCGCCCTGGTCGGCGGGATCGTCCTCGCGAACGTGCTCGGTCCTGAGCGGGTGGATCCACAGTCCGTGGAGATCACTCCCCAGCCGCAACAGGTCGCAGCGAACGAGCCAGTGGTCGCAGCTCCGGAGGATGCGGACCTGACGGCGGTCGAAGTCATCTCCGACGACCTGGTCAGCGGCTTCGGTGGTGACGTGATCGACGCGCGCAGCAGGGTGCAGGACGACTCCGCCACCATGCTCGAAGTCGCCACCGATGACGAGTGTCTGACCGAGTGGGCGAAGGCGAACATCGCCGAGCTCGCGGCATCCGGTGCGTACCAGGTGATCGACATCTGCGATCGCCCCACGGCTGTGCTCGCAGGTCCTGCAGGGTCGGACAGCAAGGTGCTCGTTTACGGCTCGCTCGAGGACACAGCGCCCGACGGGATGCGCGCGATCATCGCGGAAGCGACGAGCACAAAGGTCGCCTTCGCCGCCGTGCGCACCACCGACGGCGAGGCGCAGCTTCTGGCCACGGCAGTACTCCCTGACTGACGTCCAGGTTCGAAAGACAGAACCCCCGCAGCTCCGAAGAGCGCGGGGGTTCTTTCGTTGGTGACCATCAGCCGGCCATGTCTTGGGATCCGCTCATGGTCGACTCAAAGGGCGTATCCAGACTCTCTCGCCCTCTTGATCCAGTTGGTTGCGGTGCGGGGCTGAAACCCGAACATTTGGGCCACGGCCTTCGAGGGCGGGTCTCGGACAACGGAGGCGAGTCTGTACACCGTCGCCACGTCACTCAGATCGGGCGCCAGTATGGGAGTGAGGCCCTCGAAGCCGAGCGCGTATCGACGTATCGCCTCCGTGTAGCTACCGGGTTCAACGTGGAAAGCTCTTGGCAACAGCCACCGCATGATCCCGTAGGGAGGGATACCGCGGAGGATCTGGCCATTCACCTCCCGCCCGTCGATCGCCTCGACGGCGAGAGAGGCGAGCCGGTATTGCGCGAGCGTTGGGTCGAACACGGCTGTGATCGAGAGGTCGACGTCATCGATACCTTCTGCTTTCGCTGAGCGGAGGATGGGAATGTTCCCACACGGGCCAGATGCGCGGACGCGGGTGGGTACGGATACGCCTGGGTGTACCTCTACCCGCGGCCCCTCCGACTCCATCGTCCAGCTGATGACCTTTAGGTCGTCGGTTGACAGTGTTGTCATGCTCACCGTCCGATCGTGGCACAGGTCGCGTGCGAGCCGACGCCGGCTGATGCCGCCTCGATCTGCAGCGCGGCATACGCATCGAACCGCTCCGGCGCCGGTTCCGACTTCGGATACCACGCCTCAGCGAAACCGTCGCGGATCATCGCGGCACCCGCATCCACCACCTGTGCACCCCCGAGGGTCTCCACGTAGGCGAGGGATCGACCATAGCGGTCGGAGTGATCGCTTACGCCGTCGAAGGTCAGTGACAGCTGTGCGCCGTCACCGAGGATCGCAACCAGATGATCGGTGGCCTCCTGCGCCCCGCACTCGGCGGGATCCGCGCTCATCTTGTTCATCTCTGGGGCGTCGATGCCGAGGAGCCGGACGACGTGCTCTGTCCCGGCGTCGTTGGTGGCCGGCAGCTGGTCATTCGGGACGACGGCGATGGTGTCGCCGTCGACGACTCGAATGAGCTGCGCTGGTACTTCCGCCATCGGCTCAGCGGTGGAGGGGTGATTCTCCTCGAAGGTCTCCCTGATCGAGCCGAGGAGATTGTCAAAGCCCGTCGTGACCATGGTGAACAGGAGAAGGCCACCCGCGGCGGCCCCGACGAGGGCGATCGCGCCGCGGATGAGGCGGCGGCGGATGGATCGGGCGATACTCACGCTGCGGCTCCCTCGTTGTGCAGGGACTGGTCCCAGAGCGGACGGAGGACGTCGCGGATCTCGCGGAGTTCAGCGATGGACCACCGGATGTCGCTGGCGGCCCTATGCACGGCGTAGCCGTCTTCCGCCGCGACCTGAAACGGCTGCGGCGCCTTGAATCCAGGGAGGATCATCTCGAGGGTTTCCCGGAAGCCCGAGACGTCGACGATTCGGTAGTGCACCACCTTGGCCAGGCGAGGCATGTACTCGTCGATGAAGGCCATGTCTGCGCGCAGGCTCGCACCGAGCGTGATTACCGTGCGATCGCGCGGGTCGTCATGTTGGACATGTCCGTGGCCGGCCAGGAACTCGATTACCTCATCCTCGAGCGCCTCGACGGTGAGAGTGGACGCGCGGACCTCGTCGAGCAGCCCCGTCTGGGTGTGCATCTCTCTGACGTAGTCGCTCATCACGGCCAACTGCTCTTCGGAGGCGTGCAGGACGCGGCTGCCGAAGTCATCGATCGGTTCGAGGTCGCGCGTGAGGAGCACCTGGGCGAACTCCAGGATGCAATCGACTTTCGGATCAAGGCCGGTCATCTCCAGATCAATACCGGTGGGGATCTTTTCCATGGTGATGTTCTCTCTGTCAGGCGTTGGGCGCCATGGTGGATTGTGATGCAGCCAGGAGCTGCAGCTTGGCGGCGAAACTCTCCGGGTCAACGGTGTACTCGCCCTTCAGGAGCTCGAAGATCTCTCGGTTGACGGGACCGGACGGCCACGCTTCGAACTCCGCGTCGAAGAGTGGCCGACCGGTGATGGCGAGACTCCACCCCTGGGCGAGGTAGAGCAGCTTCTGCAGCTTCATCGTCGAGACCGGGGTCTCGAAGCGCTGCAGGATGTACGCCGCGCAGTCGTAAATGGATCCTGACGGCGCCGCATCGACGGTATCTGCGACCGCTGACGTTGCGGGCTCCGTCACCGCACCCACGTGTCGGTCTCCTCATCGAAGTAGCCGACCCTCTGGAAATACGGCGCCTGTGCGCGCAGCAGCGCTTCGGCGTGAGCGAGGTCGACCTGTCGGTGGGTGCCGCCGTCGTCAGAGAAGACGTTGGCGCTGGTACGGTCGATCTCCCGAAGGGAGACGTGCACGTTGTCGGAGACCCTTTCGCCTCGGTCGCTGGCTGCCTGGTCGTAGCCCCAGTTCGACGCACTGGCGTCGAGGGTGTGACGCATTCCGAGGGTGTCGGGGCGGTCGCCGAGGAAGTCGAGGAAGATCTGGTGCTCGTCGGGGAACCGCTCGTAACGGACATCCCATCCGTTCTTCACGGATACCTCGAACAGCTCGAGGAGAGATGCGACCAGGGCCGGCTCAGCCGCATCCGACTCGGCGCCGGAGCGCAACCACTCGGGGAGTTCATCCTCAGAGAAGGCGCAGTCGACCTGGTGGGTGATCAGTTCGGAGTGGCCATCGCTGGCGCCGGGCGTCCGCACCCACATGATCCAGCCGATGGGAGCCCTGAACCCAGAGTCGTAGCCCATGCTCTCGTGGCCCAGGAAGACCTTCTCGGATCCGCGACGCAGTGCGCGAAGCGCGATGTCGATGAGGAACTGGGGTACGGAGCGGTCTGGCCCCGTCGATGCGGTGACAGCAGCGGAGGATCGATCGGTGTCGTTGCTCATGGTGTGCCCTTCAGGTGGGGAATGGTGTCTCAACGTTCCCCCGGGCGGCCTCCGGCTGCCTCATTTTCTCCTCATTTATGAGGGAAATCATACCTCGTCGGCGAGGAGTTTCAGGTAGCCTGGACAGGTACCGCACAGATCAGGAGACTGCACGATGGATCAGGAAGAGACGTCGATCTTCGGTGGCTTGCCGAAGCGAGAGAGCGGGTCCACTGACCTGAAAGAGCGGACCGACACCTCTGCCGACGCAACGAGCCGGCGGGTGGGTTCGGGACTTCGAATCCGTACGATCGCCGCTGTCGCGCTTGGTTTGCCGATCCTGGTGATCGCGGGCATCGTCATCATCAACTCACTGTCCGGCGGATCGAACGCTCAGACGCCGGCACCGGAGCTCAGCCTCAGCCCCGAAGAAGTCGCTGCAGCTGAGGCGGCGATCGCGGAAGGCGGCGGGGCGATCCCGGGCCACATCGTCAGTGGAGAACTCTGCACGGCAATCGACGCGTACATGGCGGCCGGCTCGGATGACGATGCCATCCTCGAGACGACCCCCGAGCTGCTCGCGGCCCTGAACGACCTGGCTGCTGTGGACAGCCCGAACCAGAAGATCTTTCAGGACTACGCCGCGATGATGAACGACCCGGCCGGGCTGACGGATCTCGACGCGAAGCAGTCACTGGTGACCGAGTTCAGCGACGCGGTCCAGGTCGACGTCACGACCTGCCTCTGACTCGCTCTTGCCCGGTTCACAGTGACTCTGTAGAGTGCTCCCATCAACACTCTAGGAAAGCCACTCTGACCTGGGGTTTTAGCTGATAACAACGATTATGACAGTTTCAGCGCTTTTTGCCACCTGATCTGGGCTTTAGGTAATCCCCCATCGTGGCGAAGTTTTCGGCTGTCGCAAGCGTTTCGCGATCACGCGCTAGGTTGCTGTCATGAGCTCCCCGGGCGCCAGCTTCAGACGCGCATCCGCATCGGGTACACGTCGCGGCCACATGGTCACCAGGGGCTACATGGCCGCGTGGGCCGACGATCGGAACGTCGTGGACGTCCTCGACGTACATGAGGGGCGCGGGTATCCGTCGTCGATCGAGAACGCCACGGTCGTGAGCTACGTCTATGACCCGTTGGTCATGACCCACGATCTCGAGGGTCAATTCGCGGACCTCGAAACCAGAGGGGTCTCTGCCATCACGAGGCTCCGCACAGGACACGGTCTGACGCGGGACGAGACGCAATCGATGATCGAGTTCCTCGACATGCACCTTCATCGCGGTCGATATGCCGATCGCGTCGGCGCCCGCCAACCAGCGAGGCTTCTGATGGATGACGGCACCGTCCAGGACAAGGAGTTGAACTACGGCGACCTCCTCTCCCTCGCCCACGACCACACCGATACGCTGCGGCTGACCGATCTCGGGCTCGAGACGTGGACGTGGCAGGTCTTCTCGACCAGCGGCCTCTACACGGGCGACGGGGCGGTGTTGTTGTGGCGCCCGGATGCTGACCACGATCTATCCACGATCACGTTCCCACTGTCCCCGACGGAGATCCTCGTGATCGGCGAAGGCATCCCGGTGGACGTCGACGTGAATCGCTCGATCGTCAACAACTGTCGTCGCTGGATCGTTGGTCAGCGAGGAACGCTCCCCATCGAAGCGATGAAGAAGCTCAAGCCGCAGCGCTCCCCCAGAGCGAAATGAGGGTCAGGTTTGGCCGTCGGTCTCCGTGTCTTGGAGTCGATCGAGATCGATGTCACGCAGCAGCCGGTCCAGACCCCGTCGCTCGCGCGCGATGACCTCGAGGATGACGTCGCTCGGTATCGCCGGGGGCGCCTGCCGTTCGGGCGGCCACTCCCCCGCAGGGAGCTGGGCGATCGCCGCGAGCAGGTAGGCGCGCCTGTCGTCGTCGACCTGCCCCAGAGCCGCCGGCGGGATCTCGACGCCCAGTCCCAGGTCAGCAGCGAGGCGCATCACCAGCCCGTCCTCCCCCGGCGTCTGCCGTGCAACGGTCGCCAGCGTGCGGAAGTCGACAGAGTCGTCTACCCAACGCGATCCAGGAACGCCGCGGTGAATCCACGGGTACACCGGATCGGCAAGTCTGTATCGGATCACGAGCTCGACGGCGGCCGCGACCTGGTGGTCACCGCCGCTTTCGGCCCATCGGCGTAGGCTCCCGCCCACGTCCCCAGTTTCATACCCCATGGCCAGACTCTAGCGGGGGTTGCTGGACGGAAACACCAGATGGTGTACTCTCAACCCATCGGGCTCACGCACTAGGCGAGAACCCACGACGCGTCCGCATCTAGGCGGACGGAATGGAATGATGATGAGCGTTATCTTCGTGTCCGTGAACCAGTCCTATGACGAGGACGGCATGACGGCTGATCAGCTCGCCACCGTGGCTCATCGAGCATGGCCGATCACCCTCGCAACCGGGCAGCGAATGGACCATCTGGTCGCTGTCTACGCGGGACAGCCGCTGATGGCGTGGCCTGTACTCGACGCCTACGCAACCGATGAGACCTACCAGACCAACGGTGGTCCTCGACCTCGGATCGGCTTCGCGTTGGGCGGACCCGTCCCCGTGCGACCGGAGTGGAACATCCCACTCGACAACATGCGCCGCGGCGTGATGTTCGACTCGAACCTCTGAGACAGGAGAAGACGATGCAGAACTGGACCTACACGAGCCCGTACGGCGTCACCAGGACGACTTCGCTGACTCTCGCCTGGTATCTCGACGGGGTCTCGATGAGCGACCAGTACGACGCATTCGATCGCACGGCTCATGAACTGTTCGACGAGTGGATGCGCAAGTACGGCCAGGCCGATGCTCTCCTGCCCATCTTCTGGCAGGTCGCCGAGGCTGGTGAGCCGGCACCGTTCCAGAATCACCCGCTTATGCGTGACCACACGTTCCTCGACGAGTGGTCTGACCCAGTCGACGCGGACACAGGCGAGCCGATCAACTGGCTGACCCTTCCGGTTGCCGATGGCGTGTGGCGTGAAACGGAGACGACCAAGGGCGGGTTCCTGCAGGAGGCGACCGGATGGAAGCCGAGCGCGCTTCAGCCTTCCGTCTCTGCTGCCGCCCTCCGCGCCGCAGCAGACTCCCTCAGGCACTGAGAAGAAGAGACCCCCACCGCCGCGAGGCAGTGGGGGTCTCTTCTTCGTTGCGGATGCTGACCTCAGAATGGCAGCCACGCGTCCGTCATCATCATCGATCCTGCAGGACCGAGAGTGATCCGCTTCTGTGCAGCGTCGCGCTGCAGTAGCTCAGCACCTCGATCTCCGAAGGGGAAGAACTGACGACCCCACACGACGAGTGTCGGGATGCCTGCCTCCTTGGCCTTCGTCGCACAGTCCCAGGTGCCGCGAGAGGTGTTCTTCGGGTCCTCCCCCGGCGCCAGCTGGATGCCGTGCGTGGGGAAGGCCAGACACAGATCAGCGCCCGCCGCGATCATGGCGGAGTTCCGACGATGACCGGCGAGCTTGCAGGTGGCGTTCCGGCGATCCCACTCAGGGCACTTCTCGGTGTGGACGTTCCACTGAGCGGGGACTGCTTCGATGTCGAATCCGAGTTCCGCAGCCGCGGCCGCCACGAGGGTATCTGCACCTCGAGCCGCTCCGTGCCGAAGTCGAGCCGGCCCGTTGCCGATCAGGGCGAGTCCAGCGTTCAGTGCATCCGTGGATGCCTGAGCATCGGACCAGTCACGGCTTCCTGTCATCAGGATCGTGACGGCGCTCATCGATCGAACACCCAGACGCTCAGGAGGTCGTCGCCATACGGCGCGACACAGATCGCTTCATACTCGGTCGTGACGACGGGCGTGAAGCCGGCGTACCAGAGACGTGTCTCTCCGAGGAAGACCGAGCGCTTCTTCCGCTCGGCATCCACGCGTCGACCCATGCCGCTGATCTCGCGCAGCTCCACGCTGATGGTGGTGTCGGAACGGTGAATGGCGAGGAGCGCCCTCATCGTGTCGATCGGCTCATCGTGATGAGACCGCATCCACTTCTTCAGAGAGATGTCCGTGGCGGGCTGCGCGAGCGTGTGCTCGATGATCGATGCCCAATGCAGCGACACGTCGTCGCCGGCTTCTCGGAGGTTCACCTGGATCGCTGAGACGGCCTGTCGCAGCGCATCGGGGTCGGCCAGGAGGTTGTAGCTCTTCAGCTGCTCTGCGTCGCTCACGCGGCCTCCTGTTCCTTCAGTCGTTCCCATACGGGCATGCCTCCGTCGTCGCGGAGCTTCGAGAACACGAGCCGCCCTGGGGTGTCGATGTGGCTCCCGAAGTGGGACCACCCTTCCGGCGCCTCGAAGATCCCGCCGCTGCCGACCGCCAGCCAGCGAGGTGAGACGTTCAGGACGTCGGCGAATCGCTGGAACTCTTCGGGCGAGGCCGCGTTGCGGGTGGACAGAAGCAGCTCGCCCCATCGCTGGGCGGTGAAGCCTGCCGCCTCGCGCTTCTTCCACAGCTGTTCGATGCTGAAGTGCTCGTAGAACCGCTGCTCAGCGGCTCCTGCGCGAGCGCGGTACGCGACGTCGGCAGCATGCTGGACGACATCGGTGATCCGCAGTGTTTCGGGATCGTCCGCGAACGTGAGGGTGTCGGGCACGGTGGTCTCCTTCGTGGTGCTGTCGGTCATCGGGTGCTCACATGCTCCAGGCGGGCAGCGAGCTTGGTTCGGTACAGGTCCATGACCTTCTCGTGGTCCATTCCCCACACGATCACCGCGTGGTCCGTGGAGTTGTCCTCCGCGTCGACGATGCGGACGTCCGGTGCGAACGTCCAGACCGTCTCTCGACGCTCGGAGTGGTCGCCGAGTACTCCATCTCGACCGATCTGCTGAGTGATCGACAGACGCGTGCGCCTGATCGAGTCGAGGTCGGCAGCGATCGGGACGGTCTCGACGGCGTAGGCGCCGGGAGCTCCGAAGGCGTTCAGCGTCTTCGCGATGCTGTCAGCGACGCTCTCGTCGAACGAAGCCACCACGTTCTGGCATCCCTCGTGATCGAAGTTCTCCTGGACGACGAAGAGTTTCGCCGGAGTCTTATCGGTGGTCATGATGCACGCTCCTGGATGGTGACGGTGACGCTCATGCGAGCTGCTCTGCGATGCGGGCACGCTGCTGGTGTCTCACCAGGCGTCGATGCATGGGCTTGTACTCGCCCTGCCCGCAGCTCGGGCAGCCACCGTGGGCGCCGCAGTTCTTCGGGTGCTTCCCGGAACGGGGGCGACCACGCTGGTCGCGATCGGAATGGGCCATGGTCGTACTCCTTCGGTTCGAGGTCAGGCTGCGGGGCAAAGGTCCACGTACCCGCGATCCATAGCCCAGACGAGGGCGGATGTGACGAGCCACGGGTCAGACGCGTACAGCCCGGAGTTGGGGATCGAGTTCATTTCGACGATCACCGGAGAATCGGTGGCCGCGTTCATGGCGACATCGATGACGACGGTGCCTCCGTACTGCTTCGCGACGGTCCGGCCGAAGTCGAGCAGACGAGAGACGACGTCGGGGCGGTCTTCCACCTCCCCGGGTCCGTACTGTCCCAGGTGACCTCGGACACGACGGACACGAGTGTCGAAAGGCTGTCCTTCCACTCGATCGAGAGGCGTGAACTCCTCGACGCAGCCGGCGCCGGAGACGACCTGTCCGTCGACGATGAAGAGGCGGTACTCGAACTCCATGGGAATGACGTCCTGCGCCATGACGGCATCCTGCACACCCTCGAGGCGGATGAACGTCCAGTCCATCGTCTCCAGAAGCCGCTCGCGAATGACGTTCGGGTCGCGGTCGAGCTCGATCGCCCAGATACCGTTCTTGTGCCCCATCGCCTTGACGATCCCGGTCTTGACGCCGTGGTGACGGTGACGGCTGGCGAGCCAGTGGATCACGTCATCCTCGATCGAGGCGACGTTGAGACCACCGACCTTGATTCCGCGACCGCCGTGCTCCACCACGAGTGGGTGTCCGGCGAGGGGGTCACTGGCGTGGTGTCCACCCTGCTCCTGAATGGTGACGCTGCCGAGGCGCCGAGCCATCTCAGCCGCAGTCCACGGCGCGCTGTCGGTGCCAGGCTCCTTCAGCTCGAGGTCGCCGCCAGTCGCGCGATAGGCGGCCGAGATGCGACTCGCGTCCTCATAGTGGTCCTCCACGTCAGAAGACGGGTCAGCATCGCCGAGCAAGCCGGGGAATGCGGATTCGACGTCGGCGTGGATCTCCCGAGCTCGAGCCTTCTTCAGCTCTGACCAGTCTTCCGGGATGCCGGGGTTCGGTCGCAGGCGTCCGGAGAAGAGCTGGATGTTGCGCGCGGTCACTGCGTTCATGAGTCTGCTCCTGCGTGAAGTCGTCGTGTCTCCCGCGCGGATCGCGCGAGCCTCACCCTCTCCCCCGACACGGCTGTGCCGTGCAGAGTACGAAGACCCTGTTCTCCCCACTGGTGGAGCGGGAGTTCAGCCGCACACACATGGCACAACCGTGGTTCCACTGGTACGATTATCCTCATATCTGAGGGAATATCGAATTTTTGACGGGAACCGACTACATGGCTGTTGCAGCAACGACGAAGGCTCCGGAACGCATCCGCAAGTGGATGCGCCTTCACGCCGACACCGTGAAGAACGTCGAGTACTGGCGCAACAAGCGCGAGATGACCGAGCAGGAGTACCTCGAGCTCGCCGTCGAAGAGAAGATCGCCAGGGAGAACGGCGACTTCGATGTCCCCGACCTTCTCGTGCAGCGACAGAATCAGATCCTCGACGCGCTGCTTGCCTTCGCGACGAGCAACGCCAATCTGGAGCGCGTTGTCGTCAGTGGCTTCGACTCGCTACTTGGTCTGACCCGCGGCGACAGCTACCTCACCGACGCCGAGGACGGTGAGCTGAGCTTCGCGGACACCGCATCCCAGGTAGCCGGCGGCTAGGCCCACCTCTCCCCCACCATTCACACCACCCGAACCTCTATGAACGGATGATCGACCAATGAGCTTCATGGACCTGGCTATGGAGAGGCATCACGTTCCCTCCGTCGAGGACGTGGCGATCACTCTGCCCCCGCGCCGAGAGCCCTCGGCGGCCGAGAGTGCCGCGCAGCAGCGTGACGGAGGCCAGCATGGCGGCGCTGCGGAAGGCTCGCCCGCCGGCAGCGACACTCACTCCGACTCCCCCGCCGGCGCAAACAGCGAACCTCAGCCTCAGCGTGACGAGCCCGACGAGGGCGAGCACACCGATTCCACTTCCGAGCAGGTCGCACGCAGGCAGGAACAGAAAGCCTCGCTGCCAGAGGAGGAGCCGGAGGCGGCTGCAGCAGACGATGACGCAATCGATGCCGATGAAGAATTCGTGGAAGAGCCCGAACCTGTCCGGTCCACTCCGCTGCAGCTCCACGAGGTGACGGGCTCGTCGCCGCTGGAGTTCAAGAAGCTACCTGGAGGCGCCTTCTACGGGAAGGACGCCAAGCTCACGACCGTGAAGCGCATCCCCGCCGCTACCGTCGATCGCCTTCGCATGCTTCTCGCTGACGTTACCGGCGGCGACTTCGCGGCTCAGATCTCCGCTCCGGCCCTCATGACGGCGTTCATCGCCGCGAAGGCCGGCATGGACTTCGAGTTGGATGAGAACACGCAGGCAGCGATGGAGGCGTTCCGGTCGACGGACCAGAGAGTCTCAGCAGTCGAGGAGAAGGTCGATCAGGTGCTCCAGCACATCGACCAGCTCGCTCACGCGACCCACCAGTCCCTCAAACGGGCAGCGGAGACGGGCAAGACCGTCGACGTCCTCGACTTCTCGATGTCGTACCTCATCGCTGACCGCGTGGCTCATCTGACGACGCCGGACATCGACGAGACGAACGTCAACGTGACCCAGAAGAAGGTGCTCTCAACGCGGAGCCGTATCCGCGAGCAGAGCGCCTCGCAGCGCAAGATCGAGCAGGAACGCAACGAACGGAGCAGGGCATGACCACTCAGCAGATCGACAAGCAGATCACCGGGGCGGCACCCGGAGCGCCTGGTGCCCCACTGGCGGATGTCCTCCGCGCAACAGAGGCTGCGGAGCTCGTCAGTGCCAACATCCTCATCGAGGCTAGGCACCTCGCGGAGGATCGCTCACGCGGCGTGCGAACGGTCGAGCAGGAGCAGCGGCTGGAAGATGCGCGCCGCGATCTCGATGCGGCCGAGGCCTTCGAGAGTGCGCTCGAGAACGGTGACGTGTAGCCCGCTCCCCCACCACAGCGAAAACCCCCCGGATACCAACCGGGGGGTTTTCATTTCCGTTCGAAAACGAGCGGATCCTTCTCGCAAAGCCAGTCACGAAAGGGTGTGCCCAGTCTACCGGAAACCCTTGACAGCGTGACCGCCTGTTTCCCCTCGCCCGGTCGCACCAAGGCTGAAGCGCCACCAGATGACCCCAGCGCCACCAGATGACCCCACAGCGCCCAACACTGCAGAATCCGAGACCGCGCCACCAGATGACCCCACCCGCCCGATAGCGGCCATCAGTCGTAAACGACCGGCGCTCAGCCCCGCGATTCCGCGGGTGCTTGACCCTGACCAGGCGTGAGTATCCGCGTGATTCCGAGGTTCGTCCTGGCAAGCGCCACCAGATGACCCCAGGGCGTCATCGAGCCTCATTGCCGCCCGCGCCACCAGATGACCCCACGGATTATCGGTGACCGATGAGACACCCGCCACCAGATGACCCCGCGATTTCCCGTGGAACCCGGGGGAAGCGCCACCAGATGATCCCACTTTCGCGGTGTCTCGACGCGAGGGGTGCCACCAGATGACCCCACGGAATTCCGCGGAAATTGAGGCTCTGAGCTACGCGGCAGCGTCTGGCTTCGGGGCGATCGCCTTCGCCGGCCGCCCAGACTGCACATGCTTGAGTGCGGGACGCATGATGATTCCGTCATCGACGAAGTCGACGTCGAGCTGCGGGTAGACCGCAGCCACCTCCTTCAACGCCTTGGTGAATGGTGCCTTGAAGGCACGAGCGCGACCGTACTGGGAGCCGAACTGCGAGTAGAGATCGTCCCAAGTGAGCTTCGTAGGCGCCTCGAGACTGTGCATCTTGTATGCCGCCCAGAGGTAGACATCGATTCGGAGCGGGCTGCCGCCGAGGGTGCGCAGCGCCTTCAGGTCGACCGGGACAGGCTCTTTCATGATCGAGTCGTAGAAGCCAGGCGACAGGCGGACTACAGAGCCCCAGAGGCCATCGTCACCTTCAGATTCGTCGTTCGCCCACCAGAGCGTGTAGCCGTCTGCCACGGTGTGGAACTCGGCGGCCGTCCCCTCCCCCGAACCCGTCTTGTCTCTCATGTGGACCGAGAGATGGGCACTGAAGAGCGCAGCGAGCTGCTCCTTGACGACACGGTTCGTTCGCCCGCTGTACTCGACGCCGAGCTTCGAAAGGAACGAGCGCATGCTGTTGCCGAGATCGATGACGGGGCTCCTGGAGAGGAACGCCTCCGTCGAGACATACGTGAGCGCGAGACGCGGGTAGACGCCGTACGGGTATCGCTCCACCTTCTCGGGCTGACCGGGCAACTGGAAGAGACCAGGCCGCATCGTGAGAGTGATGTTCCCATCGGTGCGCTCGATGAAGGGCTTGTCCCCTGGGTTCCGCTGCGGAAGAGATACCTGAGCGAACAGGCGAGTCGAGTAACCGACGCTTCCACCGGTCATCCCAGGCAGGATCAGGCTCGTCTTCGGGGCGTCAGCGGGCTTCGCGACCTCCGCAGGGTGGCCAGCATCGTTCGAGGCGGCGCTGGAGCGCGCGCGTGGCCGTCCATTCGATGGCGTTGAGCCGTTTGATGATGTAGCCATCTCGTCAGTCCCCGTCTCCCCTGCTGTAGTTCATTCTCTCGCGTGCTCGAGCCACCAAGTCGCTCCAAAGGCGGCGTGTCCGGGCTCAGACACGATTGATTACAACGGTTCATATGTACACATCGTGTGCATACATTGCTTACATCGTGATTCGGGCGCCCAACTTCGCCTGTTTCACTGCTGTGTACTATGTTTACGATGTATGCGTACGTTGCAATCGATGCTTTCGAAGCACTCGAAGCGTTGAACACGTACATTGCTTACGAAGCAATGATTGCTTCATACTCAGCGTGGCCGCGACGTTGAAGCTGGTTCGGCTGTGACACTGGGGGATACCTGCACATCGCACCGAAGGATTTCCAATGGCTGTTGACCGATCTGTCCTCAATCGAGTGATCGCCGTCATGAACGGGAAGGGCGGGGTGTTGAAGACCACGCTCACCTGCAACGTCGCCGGGATGCTGGCGGCCAGCGGGTACAGAGTCCTGGTCGTGGACATGGACCCGCAGGGCAACTGTGCTGATGACCTGGGCTACGACACGAACCCTGAACAGGACGCAGGCCTGAGCCTCGCTCAGTCGTTGATGTTCGATGCGGATCCGAAGCTACTTCGTGGTGTGCGAGAGAACCTCGACGTTCTCCAGGGGGGACGGCAGCTGCACATGGCGGCATCAGGTCTCGCGTCACACGTCCAGCAGCCGAAGGGGCGTGACTGGCGGCTGTCGTTGGCACGAGTGCTAGAGAAGGTCGCGAACGACTACGACATGATCCTGATCGATTGCCCGCCGGGGGAGCACGTCTTGCAGACGAACGCAGTCGCAGCAGCCCGGTACGTCCTCGTGCCGTACAAGCCGGACAAGTCGAGTCAGAAGGGCCTCTACGACATCACGGATCGGTTCGAGTCTGTCATGGACATCAACCCCGATATCGACCTGCTGGGATGCGTCATCGTCGATATCGAGAAGCAGGCGACCAAGGTTCGTCGCGACGCACGCGAAGACGTTATGAAGGCCTTCGGCGGCGACGGAAGTGCGATCTTCGAGAACATCATTCGTCATTCGACGCCATCGGCGGTGAGAGCGCGTCAAGAGGGGAAGCTCGCGTTCGAGCTCGAGGCGCAGGCAAAGACCGGACCATCTTGGTGGCAGATCAGACGCGGCGAGGCCGATGCCACGGCGGCTATGCCTGCATCGGTTGACAAGCTGGCTGCGGATCTTCACGCAGTTGGCAAAGAGATGATCGAACGTCTCGCAGAGAAGGAAGCGGAACTGGTGGGCGCATGACCGAACCACGTGCGAACCTAGCCTTCCTCCAGAAGAAGAATCGACCCGCGATGTCTCCTGCGCCGGAGGACGCTGAATCCGCCGAGTCAGGGGATAGGACACTCACTCTTGGGCGGCGGCCAAGCATGCCCCCTTCTGTGATCCCCGAGCCCGAAGACGTCAGTCCGCAGGTGGAGTCTGCAGCAATGCCGGCCGCGCCGGTTACCACGGCGGCCGCGCAGCCGTCTCGACCTTCGTTCGACGCGCCACCTCGTACTCAGCCGACCACGCAGACGCTCGAGGAGGCTCAACAGGCCGCCGACGAGGTGATTATCCCGGTCACGGTGAGAATCCGGACAGGGACCCGTAATCGCGCACGTGAGGCATACCGCGTGACGAACTATCAGGAGGGCGACGAGTCCTTCGGGCATTTCGTCGACATTGCAATCCTGCGTGAAATTGCTCGACGGGAGCAGCTCCACAACGGCGGGCATCCGTACCAGGGGAGCGCGTCGCCGCTTCGTCCTGGTCGATCAATCTGATCGAACCCGATGTGGGACTACGCGGCGAGCTCTTCGTCGCGTAGCAGCTGCAGTGCGCCGGCCTTCACGTAGCGCATCGCCATCTGATGGTCAGCTCGATCGTCGGCGTTTCGAGGGTAGGCCGGCCACGCATCGGTATCACCTCGCTCATCGCTGAGTCGGAACCTGACCTGACCGGTGTCTGGTCTACGACGCTGCTTCGGTGACCGACCAGCACGGAAGGTCGTTTCGGCGAGCCACCATGCCCACAGGGTGCGTTCGTCAGCGTAGTTCTGCTCGCGCTGAGCGAGGATGCCGCTCACTCCGAGCTTCATAGCCACTCGGTGTCGGAAGTCCTTGAGACGGCGGCGCCATCCCTCTGCAGTACTCACCACGAGCGAGTGTCTCTTGAGTCGCGTGAGTGCAGCGAGGAGACGGCCGCGGGGGAGACCCGAGCGTTCTGCGATGCTGTCTGGATGCGCGGCCGCCGTCTGAAGCGCCTCATATGCGCGCCGTGCGGTGGGTCCGAGACCTGCTCGGGTGAAGACGTCGCTCCTGCCTGCATTGAGGAGATCCTCAAGTGAACGCAGAACAGCGGCTCTGACGTCGAAGAGCTGCTCTGGGGGGCGGGCGTTCGAAGTGTGATGTGGCCCGACATGTAGGTGTGCTGTGGAGAACTTCTCTGCGACCCTCCAGACCGCAGCTTCAGCACCCTCTGCGTAGCGAACTCTCGAGATCCATTCGCCCGCGCTGAGGCGACGCAGAGAGCGATCGACGGTGGTCGAAGGGATGCCGGTGACAATGGCGATCGTGCGGATCGATGCGGTGACGTTGCGCTGCCCCGACCGCACAGCCATCCACACCAGGGCCGCCAGGACGCTGCTGTCGTGGAGATCGGACTCCGCACGGGCCCAGCGGCCAGGAGAGACCCGGAAGGCATTCAGCATCGCCTCAGCGCTGTCGACGATTCCAGTCAGTTCGGTGAGGTCACGTGGTGCGCGCTTCTCGGTGTACTTCACTCGAGTCCCGGCCCACCGCAGTGCCGCTGCCCACTGGCGCTCGAGTCGAGCGCGAGCCTCCTTGGGGCGGCGAGGTACGCGGCGGCCGCCCTCTGCTGAGTTCTCGGTGCGGTAGTGCTCCATGCCTGGGGCTGTCTTGGCGGCTTCCTCGACGTCGGCGAAGCTCCAGCCCGCAAGGGCGGCCGCGAGAAGGCATCTGTATCCGTTGTTGGAGGGGTCATACCCGCCTCCAACAGCCTGCATGAGCTTGACCGCGTGCGGGGGAAGAGGTCGGTGAGTCTGGTGACGGCTATCGGTGGGCCCGGCCACGACGTCCTTCTCGGAGTCGATAGCCGGTCGTAGCTCACGGAAGGAGTCGATGACGCGCCGCATGTCGCTCTCGACGACGCTGGGTGTGAAAAGGACGTCCACGGGGTAGGTGTCTTCGCCCTCCATGACGGTGGAGAAGCTGCCGTCGCGGTGGGGTGATCCCGGGGGCCGCACCGCTCCGGTCACATTGTTGACGAGCATCGCCTTGTCGAGTGAGGAGAGCACGGCGCCGGCGGCGTCAGCGAGCTCCCGCATGATCTCCACCGGAATGCCGGCGAGGGGGAGCCAGACGTGGAAGCCACCGTTGCGGCTGGAACGGCATACGACGTGGGGGAGGCCCGCGCGCTGCAGGAGCCTGACGAGGACTCCGAGGTCCTCGGTCGCATCCTGGTAGGCCTCGGGCGTCTTTGCGTCGAGGTCGAAGCAGGCGTACCAGAACAGCCGGTCGATGTCGTCGGTGAGGTTGATGGTCCACGGCGTCGACGGGGCCACAGGGCCGATGGCGCTGTGAAAGTCCGGATAGCGGTGGGAAGTGAGTGTGCCGTCGGCGTCAGCACGCATCTTGTTGACGTAACGTCGCTTCACCATGGCGCGCGTGATCGACCATGCTGCCTCGATCGCATCGGTCTTCGACGGCGTGTCGAACTCGAGCAATGAGGTGAAAAGGGCGCGCTGATGGGTTACGATGGCGATACCTCCCGGTTCACCTGGTGGTACGACTAAGGATCCGGCGCCAACCGGTTCCCGAATCAACTTCACGATCTGACTTGTTTGCCGACGTGGCAGAACGTGAACACTTAGATTTGATGGCCCCCAGCTCTTCGGAGTATGGGGGCCTCAGTCTTTTAGGCGGCTGTCTGGACGGCCTCCTTCACGATTTCGAGCTGCTCAGGGATCTGAGGGCCGTTGGCGGGCATCTCAAGTGCCCTCGCGGCCAGGTAGACCATGTACTCGCCGAATCCCAGGCCCTCCTGGCGGGCGCGGCCCTTGATGACGTCGCCGAACTCGCTCAGCGGCAGCGCCTTGATCCGGCAGAATCCGTCGTCCCAGATCTTCGGCGAGGTGAACTCGAAAGGCTTGTCGCCGTCCAGGCGCATGGTGGGCTCGGGTGTGTACCAGATCATCCCCAGCTGCTCAGCGGCGAGCTTGACCATGTATTCCCCAGGCGTGAGATGGGCGACTCGTGCGAAGAGAACGATGTCGGAAGTCATCTCGGGATCGACCTTGCAGACGATGGCGGTTCGCTCGCCCTTGCTGGGGCGTCCGCGTCCGGCCTTGGTCGTGTGGGGTGCGCTGTCGTCGGCACCAGGGTTCTGGGAGTGCGCGATCGCGGTGGTCATGACTCTGAAACTAGGGTCGTTAACGGCCTGGAGCCGGTTGCGACACACTGCCGGTGCGTATTTTCCGGAAATGGGAAAAGGCGCTCCTGCGGCAGCAGCGGTTTCATCGGGCACTCGCGTGACGCTACCAGCAGTTCGTCGTATTCGCACGTTTACGAGTGAATGCGTGTTGCGCGTGTTGCCCCTGTGGTGGGCGTGAAGTGGCCAGCGCGTGACCGTTTCACGGTCAGAAACCGAGAAATCTGTTGCGTATGCGCCTCGAGATGAGGGCGTGGGCGCCAGGTGGGCATGACGCGGTCACCCAGCGGTCAGGGAGCGGACACTGCGCGCCTGCACCCGTTAGACCCTCTCATGCGCGTGGGACATGCACCAGATCGAGCGGCCGCGGGCATCTCCCCAGAGGGCGAAGAGGCAACGAGGGGCCGGACCGCACTCTGTACCTGGCCGCACCTGGAGCCCGAGCAGGTACGGCCGGGATTCAGAGAAAGGCCAGTTGAGACGGACAGAACAACGATGCGTCAGTGGATCAGGCGCGATCCCAGGCTTATACCCTCTCATCTGGACTATTTCCGCGTGTACCTGGTGGACCTGCGCTCAGCGCGAAACCTTATATGGGGGAGTGGTACGCGACTGGCCGCTGGTGCACAGAGGGGAGGCGAGGGTGAAGAGGGTCGTGTCTATCTCTTTCTATTGATCAATCAGGTACAGCAGGTACAGACCCCTCCGATGTGGCTCGAAGCCCCGGAAAACCAACGAAGGTCGGTGTACCTGGAGCTGTCACTGCAGGTAGCGAATCGGCAGGAACAAGGCAGTTACAACCGCCTGTGCACTCTTTTCTGCTCATACATGAGGGAAAACGTCGTTTCCGCGTGCTACGGTTGGTGAGCTTCACGAGGTGATACCACTCGACTTAGGTCGTGCGCCTCGGGTAGCGAGCAAAGCCACCGAAGGGACCCGCCATGGGATCAGTACGCGACGATTCAGACCAGTCAGTAACAGCAGCCGGCACCAGCTCCCTGCTGTCGGGGTTCCAGCCGACGTCGGCCGAGACGCTCATCGAGCGCACGGTGACCAAGTACCTCATGTCCATTCGCGACGATCGCTCCGTCAGCCTGGGTGATATCCGCGACGAGCTTCTTCAGCGCATCAACGCCGGGCTTGGGCTCGAGAACAAGCAGCGCAAGAACGCGTTCTCCAGCTCGCCTCCCCTAACCAAGATCCAGGCCCTGGACGAGATGACCGTTGTGCGCGTTCTCCTCGCCCGGTATCGCATCGTGGCGATCAGCCTGTCGGGATCTCGATCTCCAGATGACTGCGTGCTCGGCCTCTACCAGGAGGTCGGCCCTGACGAGGGTTTGTACGCGCTCTCCGACTCCCCGATCGCCCAACTGGCCAGCCAGGTGCGCCCCTCGTTCACCGCCAGCGCGATCGAGTCGCTGCTCAAGAGACTCCGCATGCACGCCGAGGTCGTGACGAAGACGACGGATGCGCACCTGATCCCCGTCGCCAACGGTGTCTTCGATCACGCGAAGCAGGAACTGCTCCCGTTCTCAGCCGATTGGGTCTTTCTCAAGAAGAGCCCGATCGCTTTCGACCCTTCGGCGCCGAACCCGGTCATCGACACCCCCCATGGTGATCAGTGGGATGTGGAGAGCTGGATCGAGGAGCTCTCGGACGATGAAGGTGTGCCGGAGCTGCTCTGGGAGATCATCAGCGCCGTACTCCGCCCGGGCGTGCGTTGGAACAAGGCCGCGTTCTTCCACTCGACTCGAGGGAACAACGGCAAGGGGACCCTCTGTGAGCTCATGCGCAACCTCGTGGGCCCGGGCGGACACGCTTCCATCCCGATCGCGAACTTCGGCAAGCCCTTCGCCCTCGCCGAGCTCGTCCACGCGCGAGCGATCATCACGGACGAGAACAGCGTCGGAGCGTTCGCGAAGGACCTCGGCGACTTCAAAAGTATCGTCACCGGCGATAACTTCGTGCTGGACCGAAAGTACAAAGATCCGGTGAGCGTGAGCTTCTCAGGGATGGTCATTCAGTGCGTGAACGACTTCCCGAAGAGCCGTGACAAGAGCGCGTCATACTCACGGAGGCAGGCGTTCATCCCGTTCCGGAAATCCTTCACCGGGGTGGAGCGGCAGTACATCAAGCAGGACTACCTCAAGCGCACCGACGTGCTCCAGTACGTGCTTCGACGCGCCCTGTCGATGACACACACCGAGTTCTCGAACCCGCCGGCGTGCCAGGAGCTGCTCGCGCAGTTCCAGCGCGAGAACTCTCCGGTGCGCGATTTCTGGCTGGAGTTCGAGGACGAGTTCGTCTGGCAGCTGCTCCCCACGGCGTTCCTGTACGAGCTCTTTGTGACTTGGCATCGGAAGACTCACCCATCTGGCGTTCCCAGCAACCGAAATGACTTTGCCTCCCAGCTCGTGGAGATCCTCGCCCAGAGCGATCGCTGGATCTACACCGACCCGCAGAAGAAGCATCGGCCAGGCCAGAAGCTGTCGACGCCCGAACCGCTCATCGCGGAGTGGAATCTCACGGACTGGACCAACCAGAGCTACTCCGGCCGAGACGTCGACCGGCTCTGCGTGCCCTTCCCCCTGAAGACCAACTACCTCGGCGTCGTTCGCGCCTGATCGACACCGAACCCAGAAGGAGGGCCTGTGGCCACTGAGAAGCTGTTCCCCGAGCGTCAGCGTTGCAAGAAGTGCGGGAAGGGTCTGGGCGCCAACGGGGCGCCGGTCTACCTGGGCCTCTTCGACACCCCTCGATGTGCGGGCATAGCCGAGCCGCAGAAGGACCCGTCGCAGGCGCCACGCGAGTGCAAGACCGAACGCAACGGGCGGTGGGAGTTCAAGCGTCGCTACCGCAGCGTGGGGGAGATCCCCGAGCGCATCCGGGATGACGCATCCGTCGACCACTACTGGTGCTCCAACCACTGCGGCTCCCTGCATATCGGTCACAGCCGGATCAAGCTGGACTCCGAGCAGTTCCGGATGCTGCAGTCTCCAGAGGACCTCGCAACGCTCCTGATCAAGCTCCGCGGCCACGCGACTCTCAAGCAGGTGGCCGAGGTGGCCGGCGTGCGACCGATCAGGATCCGTGAGCTCGAGGAAGGGACAGCGCACCCCGATGCTCTCGCCACTCTGTTCAAGGTGATGTTCGCGTATCGAACGCGCATGGGGATTGCGCTCCGACGGAGCTGAATTTGACACTCGTTTTCCTTGATATACGCGCGGAAACGATCGTTTCGGCTGATAGATTGAGGGGGCGCCGGGTGCCCGCCGGTCGCCCCCTCAACTGCGAGACGGAGACCCCCATGTCCGAGACCCCCGAACCAGAGGTCCCCGAGAACGACGACGAGCAGAAGCGAAAGCGAAGGCTGCTGCTGTTCGCCTTCATCGGTGCCCCGGTCGTTCTCGCGAGCTCCATCGGCTTCGTGGCTGTCACGCAGGGTGCGACTGACACCGCGCCCGCAACGTCTGTCGAGGCGGAGATCAACTCCGAGCGCGAGCCTCAGATTCGTCCCGGCGCTCTCGAGGATCCCGCGGAACTGGGCACTGCCGACCCGTCGAACAAGAGCCTCATCGACCTCATCACGAGCGAGCAGCCCCCGTCGGAGGATGTGGCGTTGCCCGTGGCGCCGACATGGCCCAGTGCGATCGTGGACGAGAAACCGACCGCCACGCCCGATGGCGGGGGAACTGACCCGGTAGCGCCCACCGTCCCTGGCGACCCGAGCGCTCCGAGCACCAACCCCGACCCGACGGACCCCACTCCGGACCCGAAGCCCACGCCCCACCCGACTCCGGATCCCACTCCCCAACCGACTCCCGACCCGCTGCCGTCCCCGGACCCGACTCCGGATCCCACGCCCACTCCGAAGCCGGAGCCATCCACTGATCCCACGCCGGCGCCCACACCTGACCCGACGCCCGGTACCGGTGGCCCGACTCCGGAGCCCAGCCCGGATCCCACCCCGGGGGAGCCTGAGCCGACCCCCGAGCCCACACCGGGTGTCCCCGAAGTCACGCCGACGCCCACGCCGGAGGATGGCGAGAAGCCGACGACCGGTGGCGAGAACAGCGAGAAGTCGCAGCTCCTGGCCGTGGCAGTCCGCCTCGAGGCGTACAAGGCGCTCATGCATGTGACGGGCGAGTTCGACATGGAAGGCGCCACTTGGCGGCTGACCCAGGGAGAGTTCCCCACGGGCATCGACATCGATCCCGTCACGGGCACGATCGCGGGGACGCCGACTTCGGCCACGGGCAGCTATCTCTTCCAGCTCGAGGTTGACAACGGCAAGAGCGTCCTGCGCGGCTGGTTCACACTCATGGTGTTCAAGGAGATCGCTCCGGAGACGCCGGGCGAGCCTGGCGACCCGGATGAGCCGGGTACGAACCCTGGAACCGGAGGGGAGGACGGGGGCACCGTCATCCCCAACCCGAACCCGGGCGACGACGGCGATGAGGGTGGGACTCCTGGTGAAGGTACGGATCCCGTCGAGCCGGGAGACCCCGAGACGCCTACAGAGCCGGTGGACCCCACGAACCCGACTGACCCTGGCGAAGGGACTGACCCCGTTGATCCTGTGGAGCCTGGTGAGGGCACGGACCCCACAGATCCCGGTACTGGCGAGCCAGGGGAGGGGACCGAACCCGTCGAGCCCGTGGACCCGACCGACCCGACCGACCCGCAGCCGGGCGACGGCACCGAGGTCGAGCCTGAGGATCCCACGATCAATCCTGGTGAGGGCGGCATCAAGATCGACAAGCTCGAGTTCACCGTTCCGACCTCCCTGGACTTCCAGGTGGGCACTGAGATCGACGTCGACCTCGCAGCAACGTCGTCGACGGGGCTCGCGATTTCGTACACCGCGAACGGACTCCCCAGCTGGCTGACATTCGTCGACGGACACCTGCGCGGGACCGTGCCGACCATCTCGGGCAGCTTCACCATCCAGCTGACAGCGAGCAACGAGAAGAACACGTCGACCAAGAGCTCCGCGATCTACGTGAACCCGAACCTGCTGGAGATGTCCACCGAGACTCTGGAACTCGACGCCGACGAGACCCAGTCGATCGAACTGCTGGCATCCAATGGTGCCAGCAACGCGAACATGATCTACACGCTGGTCAACGCGGATGGGGGCACCGTCACGCTCGACGGCGCGACGCTCACCGCGAGGTACCCCGTCGCAGGGTCGTACCGGATCCAGTTCATGGTCGAGGACGCCAACGCGCCGAAGATCAGTCGGAACACGTTCACGGTGAACGTAGAGGTCTCACCTCGTCCGATCGAGTTCTCCGCAGGGCCGTTCGCACTCACGCAGTACGTCCGGTTCGACGACAGCTTCAACGCGACGGGCGGTTGGGGCGGCTACCAGTACCGAATCGTCGACGGAGCGCTCCCCGCCGGCGTGAAGCTGGACAGCACCGGCTCCCTGAGCGGAGCGGCGCCCTCGACAGGGTCCTATAAGGTCACGATCGAGGTGAAGGACAAGGAGGGTCTGACCGCGCGTGATGAGGTCACGTTCACCGTCAAGGCGAACCCGGCCATCACACCTGCAGGATCGTTCGACACGACCAGTGGGCCAGTCGGCGGGTCAATCTCGCCCGACGGCACGCACCTCTTCGTCGTGAGTGTCGGCAGGCTCTCTGTCGTCGACGCCGCCACGAACACAGTGGTCAGGCAGACGGCGCTCAGCGTGACTCCGCGTGGGGGACAGCTCAGCCCTGATGGCACGCGATACCTGGTCCAGTCCGACGCGGTGGTACAGATCTTCGACACGGAGAGTCTGGCCAAGGTGTCCGAGATCAAGGTCAGTTCAATCAAGGACGCGGTGTGGTCGCCAGACGGGACGAAGATCCATCTCGTCCGCACGAAGACGGCCGCCTCCGTCGAGATGATCACGTACGACGTCTCGACTGGCACCAGCCTTGGAGCAGTGACCTTCGGCAAGACGGCGAACTACTGGAAGCTGACTGTCCTCGCTGATGGGCGCGTGCTCGCATCGAGCGTAGGAACGAACCAGAGCTTCGAGGTTGACCCTGAATCCGGTCTTGCGAAGGTCTTTCACGAAGGGACGACTGTGACGTCGCTGGCTATCGGACCTGACAACACGGTTTGGACGGTGAACGGTTCGACTGTCCGTCGCATCGACATTGCAACCGGCGAGGTGATTGAGTCTCACACCCTCAGCAAGGTGCAGGCGTACTCAATGACGGTCTCGCCCGACGGCCGCTGGCTGTACGTATCGGGGAACACGGAACTCATCGTGTTCGACACGCAGGAAGGCGAGGAACTCGTCCGGATCCCGATGGCCTCGGGAAGCTCGTCGCGAGTAGTCATCTCGGCTGACGGTCGGACTGTCTTCGTGACCTCTGGCTCCGGCTCGACGAGCGTCTTCAAGTTCACCTCCGCGGAGAACTGATCGAGGCGGTATAGGACACGGCCCCGGATCTCCATCCGGGGCCGTGTCCGTTTTCACTCATATACGCGCGAAAACGGCACTTTCGACTGATAAAGTCATGATGTGTCATACCCGATGGCGCGCCCCATCGATAGGGAGATGATGCATGTCCGAGACTGTCGACGACGATCAGAAGAAGCGCAAACGCCGACTCCTCGCTCTGGCCTTCATCGGCGTGCCAGTCCTGGTTGCAAGCTCTGTGGGGATCGTGGCGGCTACGCAGGGAGCCGACGACGTTGCGCCTATCACGGCATCCGACCAGGTGGACCAGGGAGACGAGGCGCATATTCGTCCCGGCGGCCTCGAGGAGACGACTCTTGACTCATCAAAGGCGCCCGCACCGCACTCGCTGCTGGACGCCGTTACGGACGACGAGGCGTTTGTGGTGGAGCCCATGTGGCCAGGTGCGACGCTGCGCCCGTCTCCCTCTTCGCCGCTGACCCAGTCGCCGGCTGAGGATGAGGCTGCCGTCACCCCCACGACCCCGGTGACCCCCACACCGGATCCTGCACCTTCGGTCGAGCCAACACCTGGCCCAGAACCTGTTCCGACGCCTGCTCCCACACCGACGCCTGCTCCCACACCGACGCCTGCTCCCACAC
>NZ_JAVTIY010000007.1:0-248080 GCF_031843745.1 Microbacterium sp. WCS2018Hpa-9 | reverse complement strand
TCCTCCCGAGGCGCAGTCTTCCTCCCGAGGCGCAGTCTTCCTCCCGAGGCGCAGCGCCTTGCACCCCGCACATGACGAAGGCCCCACCCCCGCGGATGCGGAGACAGGGCCTTCGACGGTGACGGATCAGGCCGTGAGGTCTGACGCGGTCGGCATGCGGCCGGCGATCTCCTCGATCAGGTCGTCGTTCAGACGAGCGTTCTCGAACGGAGCGTCGATCTCGGCGCGCTGCAGCAGCTCGGTCATGCGACGCTGGCGCTGACGCGTGATCAGCGTCACGACGCGGCCCGTGCGACCGGCGCGGCCGGTGCGGCCCGAGCGGTGCAGGTACGTCTTGTACTCGTCGGGCGCATCGGCCTGCACGACCAGATCGATGTCATCGACGTGGATGCCGCGGGCTGCGACGTCCGTCGCGACGAGCACGCTCACTCGGCCAGACGTCAGGCGCTCGAGGTTGCGCGTGCGCTTGGCCTGGTTGAGGTCACCGTGCAGCGAAACCGCGGGGATGCCGGCGTCGTCGAACTGCTCGGCGAGCATGTCGGCGTAGGCACGGGTGCGGGCGAAGACCAGGGTCTTGCCTGCACGGTCGACCAGCGAGGTGAGGATCTCGGCCTTGTCGCGGTGCTCGATCACGAGTACGCGGTGCTCGATCGTGCTCGACTCCTGGTCTTCACCGGCGACCTCGTAGACGGCCGGGTCGACGAGGAACTCGTCGACGAGAGCCGCGACCTCGCGGTCGAGCGTGGCCGAGAAGAGGAGCTTCTGGCTGCCGTCGGCCGTGTGACGCAGGATGCGCTGCACGGGCTCGACGAATCCGAGCTCGCACATGTGGTCGGCCTCGTCGAGCACGGCGATCTGGCAGTCCGAGAGGTCGAGCTTGCCCTGGTTGATCAGGTCCTCGATGCGACCGGGCGTGCCGATGACGATGTCGACGCCCTTCTTCAGCGCACCCACCTGGCGGCCCTGGGGCACACCACCGTAGATCTGCGTGGTGAAGAGGCCGACGCTGCGGGCGATCGGCTGGATGGTGCCGTCGATCTGCAGCGCGAGCTCGCGCGTCGGAGCGAGGATGATCGCGCGGGGCTTGCGGCCGAATTCACGACGCTTGCCTGCCTGCGACTGCAGCACGCGCTCGACGAGCGGGGCGCCGAAGGCGATGGTCTTTCCCGAGCCGGTGCGACCGCGGGCGAGAACGTCGCGACCCTTGAGCACTGCCGGGATGCTGGCAGCCTGGATCGGGAACGGCGTCGCCGCGCCCATGCCGACGAGGGTCTCGACGATGTTGGATCCGAGACCGAGGTCGCCGAAGGTCACACCGTCGACCTCGACGGCCGCCACGGACTTCGCCTCGAGGCGCTCGTGCACGACGTCGTCCGTCGGCTCGAACTTCTTGGCGGGTGCCGCACTCGATGTGGCGTTCCAGTCGTTGCGGCTGGGTCGCTCGTTGCGCGACGGCCGCCCGCGGGTGTCCGACGTCAACGGGCGGGGACGCTCGGTGCGGTACGCGCCACCGGTCGAGGGACGCGAACGCTCGTCGCGGCCACCCTCGATCGAACGCTGAGTGCGGTCACGGCCGAAGGCACGACGCGCGCGGTCGGCGTCGTAGGAGCGCTCAGGGCGCTCGGCGCCGCCACGGTCATCACGACGCGGGCTTGCGCCACGGTCGTCACGACGAGGACGGTCGTCACGGTCGAAGCGCGGACGCTCGGATGCTGCGCGGTCGAAGCGCGGACGCTCGGTGCGGTCGCCCGAACGGGCAGGACGGTCGTCGCGGTTGAAGCGGGGACGCTCGGACGCGCCGCGGTCTTCGCGCTGCGGGCGGTCGTCACGGGCGAAGCGCTGGCCACCGCGATCGTCGCGGAAGCCACCGGAACGCTGGTCACGGCGGTCGTCACGACCCGGACGTCCGCCATCGCGGTGATCGTTGTCGCGGAAGCCCTGGCGCTGCACACCGGCACCGCGGTCGTCACGGCGCGGACGCTCGTCACGCTGGCCGCCGCGCTCATCGCGGTACGTGCCGGGACCGGTCGGACGCTGGCCGCCGCGGTCATCGCGGCGCGGACGGTCGAAGCCCGTGGAGGAGCGGTCGTTGTAGCGCGGACGATCGTCGCGGTTGTGCGGCGCCTCACGGCGACCCGACTCGGCGCGGTTGCGGATGCCCCGCGACTCATCGCGACCCGCACGCTCCTGCGACGACCAGCGCTGCTTGGGTGCGCCGCCCTCTTCGGCCGGGCGGTAGCCGCGGTGGCTGGCGCTGCGGCTGCCGGGGCGACGGTCTGCGCCGGCGGGCGCGGTGCGCCGCTCACCGGCATCCGCACGTCCGCCGCGTGCGTCACGGGTGTCGCGCGCGCCGTCACGGCCGCCGGTGTGGCGATCGTGGAACGAGGTCTTGTTCGCGCCGTAGCGCGGCTCGAAGTTGGCCGAGGGGCGTCCGCCGCGGGGCTTCTTGTTCTTGGGCATGGGGGTGTCCTTCTGAGTTCTCGCCACGAGAACGGCGCCGCGCACACGCGCGGTACCCTGCGCGCGGTCGGATGCGACCACGCGGGGTTTCCGGACTGTCAGCGGCCGGGGCCATTCATGTGATGGTTGATTAGCGTCGAGCGACGCTCACCATCGGCCCCTGGACTCACACTTCTTACACAAAAACGTCCGCGCACTGCGCGGGTGTCCGAAGCCGACCCATCAAGTGTAGCGGTCGCACCTGAAAGACTCCCCAGCCCCATGGCCGATGCCGGTCCCCATACGATTGCGGAGTGAACTCCGCATCCCCCACCGGCACACAGGTGCACCTCCAGCTCGGCGACGTCAGCGCTCAGATCGCGCAGGTCGGCGCCTCGCTCCGCTCTCTCCGCATCGGCTCCGTCGACCTGATCGCTCCCTATCCGCTCGACTCGCCCACACCCTCGTGCTCTGGGGTGGTGCTCACTCCGTGGCCGAACCGGGTCCGCGACGGACTCTGGAACGACGAGGGCACCGAGCGGCAGCTCGCCATCACCGAGCCGAAATTCACGAATGCGAGCCACGGACTGCTGCGCTTCGCGGCCTACGACATCGCCGAGACCGCATCAGGGGCCACGCTGAGCGCGACGATCTTCCCGCAGACCGGCTACCCGTACCTCGTCGAGACGAGCGTCACCTACGTGCTGCGAGCCGACGGGATCGACGTGACGCACGCCCTGACGAACCGCTCCGCCACCGCGGCTCCGGTCGCGCTCGGAACGCATCCGTTCGTCACGATCGGCGACGTGGATCCCCACGACCTGGTGCTGACGGTTCCGGCGCACACCTCGTTCACCACCGACGACCGGATGCTGCCGACGGGCACCCGGCCCGCTGATGCCCCGCTGCGCGACGGCGTGCGGCTCGGCGACGTCGACCTCGACACCGGGTTCACGGATCTCGACCGCGACGCCGACGGACTCATCCGACACTCGCTGACCGCCCCCGACGGACGTCGGCTCACCCTCTGGCAGGGTGCGGGCTTCGACTTCGTGCAGGTCTACACGACGAACAAGTACCCGGGGCAGTCGCTCGCCGTCGCGATCGAGCCCATGACCGCACCGGCAGATGCGCTGAACAGCGGAGTCGGCCTGCGCCGCCTGAATCCCGGTGAGACCTGGACCCTCGAATGGGGCATCACGCTCGACTGAGCTCGACCGCACCCCGGTTCACGACTCAGCAGGAAAGCGCCGATGCCCGCCCGGAAGACGCTTCCGGCGGGCATCGAGCTCAGTCGTCTTGAATCGTGGACGGCGGGCGCGGCTACTCGCCGCGCTCGCGCAGCTCCCGTCGCGTCAGCTGGTTCGCGTGCGGCAGTCCGGAGTCGGAAGCGCCGCCGGCTGAGGCTCCCGCGAGGGCCAGACCGTCAGCGGGCACCGGTCCATCCGACGGCTGGGTGCCGCCGGACGGCGCAGACCCGTCATCATCCGAACCCGCCTTGCGGGCCCGACGCCGCTCCTTCGCACCCTCGACCAGGTTGTAGAGCGTCGGCAGCACGATCAGCGTGAGCACGGTCGACGAGAGGAGTCCGCCGATCACGACGATCGCGAGCGGCTGCGAGATGAAGCCGCCGTGACCGGTGATGCCGAGCGCCATCGGGGTCAGCGCGAGGATCGTCGCGAGCGCCGTCATGAGAATGGGCCGCAGACGCTTCTCGCCACCCGCCTTCACGGCAGCGAGCGTCGACAGTCCCTTCTCCCGATACTGGTTCACGAGGTCGATGAGCACGATCGCGTTCGTCACGACGATGCCGATCAGCATCAGCACACCGATCAGCGACGCGACGCCGAGCGGCACGCCCGTTACGATCTGCAGCAGGATCGCACCGGTCGCCGCGAACGGCACCGACACGAGCAGCAGCAGCGGCTGCCGCAGCGACTTGAAGGTGGCCACCATCACGACGTAGACGATCAGGATCGCGGCGAGCATCGCGAGTCCGAGCTGCGAGAACGAGTCGGCCTGCTGCGAGGCGACTCCGCCGACCTCGGCCGATGCGCCGTCGGGCAGGTCGACGGCCGCGAGGGCCTCGGTGACCGACTGCGTCGCCACGGCGAGGTTGTCGGATGCCGGGGGCACCGTGATCGTCGCAGTGCGGCGTCCCTGCTCGGTGGTGATCGATGTCGGGCCGTTGCGCTCCTCGACGGTGGCGATGTCCTGCAGCTGCACCACACCGGTCGCGCTGGGGATGGTCAGCTCGCGCAGCGCCTGCGCGGTGGCCGGCGGCTCGGAGGCTGCGAGGTAGATCGTCAGTGCGGTGTCGTCGATCTCGACGGTTCCGACCTGCTGCGGGCGCATCGTGTTCGACACGATCGATCCGACGGCCACTTCAGACAGCCCGCGCTGCGCTGCGGCTTCGCGGTCGACGACCACTGCGAGGTACGGCAATGCTGCCGCGAGGTTGTCGGTGACCTGTCCGATGCCCTCTCGTCCGTCGAGCTCGTCGATGACGGCGGTCGTCGCGGTCTGCAGGTCTTCCGAGTCGGATGCCGAGACGGTGATCTCGATGTCGCTCGAGCCGAGTCCGGCAGATGCGGCGACAGACACCTCGCCGACGTCGGTGAGTCCTTCGATGGCATCCTGCACATCGGTTCGGAGCTTCTCCTGGTCGGCATCCGCGTCGGTGAGCACCGAGTAGGTCACGCCGGCTCCTCCCGAGAACGCGTCGCGCAGAGCGGATCCGCTCGAGCCGATCGAGGCCTGCACGTGGGTGATGCCGTCGATGTCGAGCAGTGCGTCTTCAACGGCGATCGCCGCCTCCGACTTGGTCTCGAGGCTCGCGGTCGGACCGAGGTCCTGCGTGACGGTCATGGTGTTCTGGCCCGAGTCGCTGAGGAAGTTGATCTTCATCAACGGTGCGGCGGCGAGCGTCGCACCGAGCACGACGACCGCGAGGATCACGGTCAGCCCTGAGTGCTTCAGCGTCCACCCGAGGATCGGGCGGTAGGCCCGCTGCAGCCGCGTCGGCGGCGCGTCAGGGTCTTCCGGGTCGATCTGCACGCCGTCGTCGTCGAGCAGCGGCTTGCCGGGGCGGAGGAACCAGTAGGCGAGCACCGGCACGATGGTCAGCGACACCAGCAGCGAGGCGACCATGGCGATCGACACGGTCATGGCGAACGGCCGGAACAGCTCGCCGACCATGTCGCCGACGAACACGATCGGCAGGAACACCGCGACGGTGGTGATGGTCGACGACGTGACGGCCATCGCCACCTCGCGCACGGCCAGCCGGATCGCGTCTCCCTTGTCGGCGTCGCCGACGTAATGCCTCTTGATGTTCTCGATCACGACGATCGAGTCGTCGACCACGCGGCCGATCGCGATCGTGAGCGCGCCGAGGGTGAGGATGTTCAACGAGTAGCCGAACGCCTGCAGGCCGATGAAGGTGATCAGCACACTGGTCGGGATCGAGATGGCGGTCACCAGCGTCGAGCGGATCGACAGCAGGAACACCAGGATGACGATCACCGCGAAGACGAGTCCGAGCAGGCCCTCGGTGGCGAGGGTCTCGATGGACTGCTGGATGAACGGCGCCTGGTCGAAGATGATCGTGAACTCGGCGTCGGGGAACGCCTCTCCGATGGTGTCGAGCGCGGCGATGACCCCCTGCGACACCTCGACGGTGTTCGCCGCCGGCAGCTTGGTGATCGAGATCGAGAGTGCGTCCTCGCCGTCGACGCGCGAGATCGACGAGATCGGGTCGGTCTCCTGCACGACGGTGGCGACGTCGCCGATCGTCTCGGACGTGCCGACGAGCGGCAGCGCAGCGAGCTCCTCGACCGAGGTGATCTTCGCACCGGTCTGCACGGTGAGCGTCTGACCGTTCTCGGTGATGTCGCCGCCGGGGAACAGCGTGCCGTTCTGCTGCAGCGCCGTGGTGATGGCCTGCGTGCTCTGACCGACTGCCGCGAGCTTCGCGACGTCGGGCGTGATCGTGATGCGCTGGCCGACGCCGCCGATGATCTCCGCGGCGTTGACGCCGTCGACGTCTTCGAGCTCGGGGATCGCGACGCTCTGCAGCTCCGCCTGCGCGTTCTCGGCATCCTCGAATCCGGTCACCGCGACCTGGATCACGGGGAAGTCATCGATCGACACCGTCAGCACCTGCGGGCTCACGTCTTCGGGCAGCTGACCCGAGATGCGGTTGATCGCCTGCTGGATCTTCTGCTCGGCCGTCGCGAGGTTCGTTCCGTAGGCGAACGTCGCCTGCACGATCGAGGCGTTCGTCGTGCTCGTGGCAGTGGTGCCCTCGAGGCCCGGAACACCCTGGATCGCCGACTCGATGGGCGTCGAGACGTCGTTCTCGACGACCTCGGGCGAGGCCCCGGGGTAGGTCGTCATGACCATCAGGTTGGGCAGCTCGAGCGACGGGATGAGCTCCTGCTTGAGGTTCGTCAGAGCGAGCCCGCCGAACACGGCGGCGACGATCGTGATCAACGCGATCAGTGCGCGGTTCTTGAGGCTCAGGACGGCGAGGTTCGACAAGGCGGATTCTCTCTCTGCTGATCAGGCGGATGCTGCGGCGGTGGATGCGGGGGTGGACGCCTGAGGAGTGAGGATCCCGGCGAGGGCGTCGCGGATGAGCTCTTCGTCGAGCGGCTCGTCGTGGATCTGAGAGTGCCAGAGTACGCCGTCGATGAAGACGGCTGCGGCCCTGGCCCTGTCGACTCCGTGAACGGGGGCGATGAAGCCCACGATCTCGTCGGACCAGAGTCGGGCGAACTGGCGGACGCGCGGGTCGTGCACGGCGGCGGTGACGACGGCGCGGTCGGCCTGCACCGCGCGTGCGTCATCGAGCCCTCGGCGCACCAGGCGTGCGAGCCCTGCGGGCGTCACTCCCTCGATGACCACGGCCTGCCGAGTCGCGTCGATGCGCGCCTCGATCTCGGCGGCCAGCGCCCCGATCGCCGCCTCGCGCAGATCGTCGAGGGTGGCGAAGTACTGGGTCGTCGAGCCGAGTGGGACCCCGGCCCGCGCGGCGACCTTGCGATGGGTGAGCGCGTCGACGCCGATCTCGACGATCAGCTCGGCGGCCGCGGTGACGATCTCGCGACGGCGCGCTTCAGGATCACGGCGGCGGCGTATGCCATCGCTCATCCCAGACCCCCTGCGCGATCACCCCTGTACGGGCGTACATGTACGTTTGTACATTCTGCATTCCGAACCTGGGGGTTCGCCCTGGGGACTCGCCTGTGCGGACGCCGCCGGCTATTCGACCTGCCCGCGCTCGAAGTAGGCGACGAGGTCCTCGTCCAGCTGGGGGACCGTGATCGCCGACCCGTCTCCACGCAGCGACTCGGTGGCGAGGATTCCGGCCGCCACCGCCTCGCGTGCGGCCACCGGCGAGGTCTCCGTGAGCCCTCCGTCGCGCACGAATCGCAGGAACTCCGCCACCAGCAGCCCGTCGGCGCCGTCGTGTCCGGCATCCGCCGCCTCGGGGACGATGAACGTCTCGTCGGCGTCTGCGGCGCCGCGGTGACGGCGGTTCCACAGTCTGACCTCGCTGCCCGCGGTGTCGCCGACGTTCTCGATGCGACCCTCGGTGCCGATCACCGTGTAGTTGCGCCAGTAGTCTGGCGCGAAATGGCACTGCTGGTACGAGGCGAGGATGCCGCCGGACAGGCGCATGTTGACCATCGAGATGTCCTCGACGTCGATCACGGGGTTCAGCCCCGTGAGCGACGTGGGCGGCCAGTTGTCGACGCTGAACCAGTCGGGCATCCGCTCACCGGTGCGATCGCGGCGGTCGGTGATGTCGCCGTAGACGCTGAGCTCGCCCATCGCCGCGACCTGCTGGGTGTAGGCGCCGGCGAGCCAGTGGATGATGTCGATGTCGTGCGCCCCCTTCTGCAGCAGCAGCCCCGTCGTGCGGCGACGATCGGCATGCCAGTCCTTGAAGTAGTAGTCGCCGCCGTGCCCGACGAAGTGCCGCACCCAGACGGCCTTGACGTCGCCGATCCGCCCGTCCTGGATGAGGCCGCGCATCAGCGTGATCACCGGCATGTGCCGCATGTTGTGTCCGATGTAGAGGCGACTGCCGGTGCGGCGGGCCGTCTCGAGCATGGCGTCGGCGTCGGCGAGGTCGATCGCGAGGGGCTTCTCGCAGAACACCGCGACGCCCGCTTCGAGGGCGCGGATGCTGAGCGCCGCGTGCGTGTCATCGGGTGTCAGCACCATGACGGCGTCGATGCCGGAGGCGAGCAGCTCGTCGAGCGAGTCGGTGACGAGAGCATCCGGAAGCAGGCGGCGCGCGTCGTCGCGGGCGCGCTCCGACGGGTCGCAGACCGCGGTGATTCGCGATCCCTGACCGGGGCGGTGCACCTCCTCGCGCAGTGTGGCGCGCGCGCCGAAGCCGATGATTCCGATGGTGAGATCCACGGTGGTCCTTCTGAGAGTAGAGATGTGCGCGCAGACGGCAGCGTCAGCGCGAGTGTGAGGTGGGGACGTCGAGGTCAGTCGACGCCCCGGGGAACAGCGACCAGGCGAACTCGTGCAGCGTGCCGGCCGAATCGTCTGCGGCGAGCGCGCGATCGATGATGATGCGCGCCTGTCTGTCGTAGAAGTCGGTCGGGCCGACCGTGGTCAGAGTGGGGGCGATGAGCTGCGCATCGGGGGTGTTGCCGACGCCGATCACGGCGACGTCGTGCGGCACTCGGAGCCCGAGCATGTGCGCCGCGTTGATCGCCGCGATGGCCGCGAAGTCGGTGGTCGCGTAGATCGCAGAGGGCCGGTCGTCCTTCGACAGCAGCTCCACGGCCGCGGCGAACGCGCTGGCCTGCCCCTCGGTGTAGGTGACCGTCCAGTCCGGATCGACGTCGAGTCCCGCGCCAGCCATCTTCTCGAGGTACGGCGTGTATCGGGTGACCTGCGTCGGGGCGAGGCGCACCGCGCCCTCGGCGGCCAGGCACCCGATCGCCGTGTGGCGCTCGAGCAGGTGCTCCATCGCGAGCTCGCACCCCGGGATCGCGTCCGAGCGCACCACGTCGAAACCCGCCGGTTCGAGGTGCTCCGAGAACACGACGAGCCGCTGTCCGCGCTGCACGAGGTCGGCGAGCTTGCGCTCGGCATCCTCGTCGATGCCGACGCCGTCGAGATAGGCGACGTCGCTCTCGACCCGGTCGAGAGCCGCATGCCAGTCGCCGTCGGCGAGGATGAGCGTCGTGAGGCCGTGCCTGTTCGCCTCGACGTTCACGGCGTCAGCCACCGCGAGCGACCACGGGTCGCTGAGCATGTGCAGCGACAGCTGCACCATGCCGCTGCGGCCGGTGCGGATCGTCCGCGCCGCGATGTTGGGCCGGTAGTTGAGCTCCTCGGCGGCGGCGAGCACCTTCGCCGCTGTGGCCTCGGCGACGCCGGCCCCCGACGCCGCACCCGAGCGCCCGGAGAACACGTACGACACCGTCGCCGTCGAGACACCGGCGCGCTCTGCGACCATCCTGAGAGTCGGTCGCCGCGAGGTCGTCGACTGCTGCCTGCGCTCTGCCATCGGTCAGCCCTTCGATCCGCTGAAGGCGATGCCCTGGATGAACTGCCGCTGCAGGATCATGAAGGTGACCAGCATCGGCAGGGTCGCGAGCAGCGCTCCAGCCATGAGCACCGGGTAGTCGGTGCCGTGGATGCCGACGAGCTGCGAGAGCCCGACCGACAGCGGCATCTTGGCGGGGTCGGTCGTCACGATCAACGGCCAGAGCAGATCGTTCCACGACCACAGCACAGTGAACACCACGAGAGCGATGATGCCAGGCTTCGCGAGCGGAACCATGATCCGCCAGAAGGTCTGCCACGGATTCGCTCCGTCGATGCGTGCCGCCTCCTCGAGTTCGGCGGGCATCGACATGAAGAACTGACGCATCAGGAACGTGCCGAAAGCACTGAAGATGCCGGGCACGATCAGCGCCTGCAGGGTGTTCAGCCAGCCCAGCGACTGGATGATCTCGTACTGCGGAAGCAGATACAGCTGCGACGGAACCATGAGCACCGACAGGAAGACCACGAACAGCGCGTTGCGGCCGGGGAACGGGATGCGGGCGAACGCATAGCCGGCCATCGTGCACAGCACGACCTGACCGACCGTGCGCCCCACGGTGAGCAGCACCGAGTTCAGGAACATCTGCCCGAAGGGCATCGATTCGAAGACCTCGGCGAAGTTGGTGAACACCCACTCGCGCGGGAGCAGGCTCGGCGGCACCTGCACCGAGTCGGACAGCGTCTTGAACGAGGTCAGCAGCTGCCAGATGAACGGGAAGACCATCAGGATCGCGCCGGCGAGCAGCGCCACGTGCACGATCCAGATCGCCCGGTTACGGGGCTTGCCCGGACGACCTGTCGAACGGCCGGTCGGGGCGCCGATGATGGCGCGAGTGTCGAGCGAGACCTCACTCATAGTGCACCCACTTCTTCTGCAGACGGAACTGCACGACCGTGAGCACCAGGATGATCACGAGCAGCAGGAAGGCGATGGCGGCGGCATACCCCCGGTCGTTGTCGAGGAACCCCGCTTCGTAGAACAGGTACACGACCGTGCGGGTGTTGGGCATGGCCGGGTTGCTGCGGCCGAGCATCATGTAGATGAGGTCGAACACCTGCAGAGCGCCGATCACGCTGATGACGCTGACGAAGAAGATCGATGGGGACAGCAGGGGGATCGTGATCGAGAAGAACTTGCGCACGGGGCCGGCACCGTCGAGGTCGGCCGCCTCCATGATCGTGTCGGGGATGCCCTGCAGCCCGGCGAGGAAGATGACGATGTTGGTGCCGAGACCCGCCCAGATGCCGACGACAGCGATGGCGACGAGGGCGGTGTTCGGGTCGGTGAGCCAGCTGCGTCCCTCGATGCCGACCGAGCCGAGTGCCGCGTTGAGCACGCCGTAGTCGCCGTTGTAGATCATGCGCCACACGAGCGCGATCGCCGCGGGCATCGTCACCACCGGGATGAAGTAGAGCGTGCGGTAGGCGCTGCGCCCCTTGAGCCCTGCGGTGTTGAGCAGAGCGGCGATGCCGACGGCCAGCGGGATGCCGATGAGGGCGATGACCGTGTAGAGCGCGGTGTTGCGCAGGGCGCCGATCAGCTCAGGGTCCTGGAACAGGCGGGCGTAGTTCTCGATCCCCACCCACTCGGCCCCGCCGAAGGGGCCGGACTTCGTGAACGAGATGATGAGCGTGCGCACCGTCGGCCACAGGTAGAAGACGGCGATGCCGAGTGCGGTCGGTCCGAGGAAGACCAGAGCCCACCACGGGGAGGCACCGGGATTGCGTCGCCGGCGGCGGATGCCGGGGCTCGAGGCCTCCGGCATCCGCTCTGCCTGCGCGCGCGTGGGTGACGCGACGGCGGTCATGTCCGTTTACTCCTGCTCGGCATCCAGCGCGGCCTGCATCTGCTCGGCGAGATCCTTCAGCCCCTCTTCAGGAGCGACGGCGCCCGACCACACCTGCGAGAGGACCTCGCTCTCGATGCTGGTCCACGCCGACGTGTTCTTCGAGACCGGGTAGGGCACCGCGGTGTCGAGCGCATCGATGTAGACCTGCAGGTCGTACTGCGGCAGCGCGTCGACCCACCCCTGCTGGGTGCCGTTGAAAGCGGGGATCACCGTGCCGGTCTCGGCCTGGATCTCGGCGGCCTCCTCGCCGCTCGCGAAGGCCGCGAACGCGGTGGCCTCGGCCACGTGCGGGCTCTTCGCGTTGGCGACGTTGCCCACGCCGTGGATCACGCTCTGGTTGCCCTCCGGCCCCTCGGGCAGCGGCGCGACGTCGACCTTGTCGGCGATGTCGGCGTTGTCTCCGTAGGCGATGGCGGCCCACGAGCCGTTCTGGAACATCGCGACCTTGCCCGAGAGGAAGAAGTCCTCTGGATTGGTGTCGGTCATCTGCTGGGCTGTCGGCGACGAGCCGGCCCCGATCAGGTCGGTCCACAGCTCGATGCCGGCGAGCGCCTCCGGCGAGCCGTAGCCGCTCTCGGTCCCGTCTGCCGAGATGACCTCTCCGCCTGCCTGGGCGATCGAGTTGTAGAAGTTCTCCTGCCCGTACTGGCTGGCGGCGACACCGAACTGCCCCGTGGCAGGGTCGGTCAGCGCGGCGGCCGCCGCAGTGAAGTCGTCCCAGGTCCAGTCTGCGGTCGGGTACTCGACGCCGGCCGCGTCGAAGAGCTCCTTGTTGTACCAGAGCGCGACGGTGTCGAAGTCCTTGGGCGCACCATAGAGCTTTCCGTCGAAGGTGTAGAGGTCGATGAGCCCCTGAGGGTAGTCGGCGGCATCCACCCCCGCGTCGTCGAGCGGCGCGAGCTGGCCGTTCGAGGCGTAGAGCTGGAAGTTCGGGCCGTTCATCCAGAACACATCGGCCGCGGATCCACCGGTCGCCGCGGTCTGCAGCTTGGTGAAGTACTCCTTGTACGGCGTCACCTGGATGTCGATCGTGACGTTCGGGTTCTCCTTCTCGAACGCCGCGGCGATGTCCTCCATGGCGGGCTTCTGGTTCTCGTCCCAGATGGCGTAGCTGAGGGTGACGTCGCCGCCGGATGAGCTCTCACCCCCGGTCGACGACGAGCAGGCGCTGAGCGCGAGGACAGCTGCCGCAGAGGCAGCGAGGGCGCCGAGGGCGCGGCGGGAAGTGCGGGGCATCGGTGTCTCCTTCGACGGTGCAGGGGATCGTCGCTGCGTCGGGATCTCGCGTGTTAAACGATTAGCAGTTAAACGATTAGCAAGGAGACTAGCCCGAGCGGTCGCGGGGCGCAAGCATTGATTCAGACCACCGGCCGAGGCCGGCGCGGGTGCCGGCCGGCCAGCGGGTCAGAGCAGCGAACCGAGCGCCAGCCCGAGGCCGGCGGCGAGGAGCCCGAGCGCCAGCATCCCGACGGCGTTGAACGCGGATGCCCGGCGTTCGCCGTCGCGCCAGAGCGCGACCGTGTCGAGCATCGCGGTGCTGAACGTCGTGTAGCCGCCGAGCAGACCGGCGCCGAGCAGGAACGCGCCGTCGGGCAGCGCGGTGGTCACGAGACCGAGCGCGAACGATCCGCTGAGATTCACCACGAGGATGCCCCACGGATAGCGTCGGCCGGCGACCTTCGCGACACCGAGGTCGACGATGTAGCGCAGCACGGCCCCCACACCTCCGGCGAGCGCAGCGCCGATGAAGAGCAGCGGCGTCACGAGTCGCCCCCGACTCGGGCAGCGGACGGACGCGGCCGCCCGAGCCGCAATCCCCACGCCGCGGCAGCGAGGCCCAGCACGAGACTCCCGGCGGCATAGGCGAACGCGACCAGCGGAGCGGCAGACCACAGCCCGACCGCACCCGTCATGAAGGCGCTGTAGGTCGTGAAACCGCCCAGCACACCGGTGCCGAGAAACACCCGCAGCCCCGTGGTCCGGGGCAGCCGCGCGGCGAGGATCCCGATCAGCAGCGACCCGAGCACGTTGACCGCGAGGGTGCCGATCGGCAAGCCGCCGGCGTCGGGCATCCCGAGTCCGACCGCGAGCCGCGCCGCCGTGCCGATGCCGCCTCCCGCGAAGACGAGGAGGAGGCTGCGGAAAGTCACGCGACAACTCTAGCCGCGACGTTGCAACGCATCCGTCGATTGTCAACCCGGTGGGTGTCACGCGTTCGGAGGCGAAGACTGCGGTCATGAAGCCACTGTGGAAACTCGACCGGACTCCGCCCATCGGCACACCGTTCGACCCCGGCGCACGGCACGACGTGATCATCGTCGGGGCGGGCCTCACCGGCCTCACCACCGCCGTCATGCTCACGCGCGCGGGGCTCGACGTGGCGGTGATCGAGGCGGGCGAGGTCGCCGAGCTCGCGACCGGCGGCAACACCGGCAAGCTCACACTGATGCAGGGCAAGCGGCTCGCCGAGATCCGCAGGCACCACTCCGCCTCTCTCGTGCAGGCGTACGTCGAGGCCAACCGCGAGGGCATGGACTGGCTGGTCGGCTTCGCCGACCACGCGGGAGTCAGCTACGAGCGGCGCACGGACCACTCCTATGCGCAGGATCCGAACGGCGTCGACTCGGTGCGCGAGGTGCACGAGGCGGCCCGCGAAGCGGGCCTCGCGACCAGGATGCTCACGCGCGCAGAGCTCTCGGAGGCGGCATTCCCCGTCGTCAGCGCGGTCGCCCTCGACGACCAGGTGACCATCGACCCTGCGCTCGTGGCGCAGGCGCTCGCGGACGAGCTGCTCGCGACCGGCGGCACGTTGCACACGGGAGTCCGGGTGACCGCCACCCACGTGCTTCCCGAGCCGCGCGTCGAGACCCCGGTCGGACCCATGTTCGCCGAGCACATCGTGATCGCGACGGGATATCCGATCCTCGACCGCGGGCTGTACTTCGCGAAGATGCGCGCCTTCCGGTCGTACTGCGTCTCGTTCCGCGTCGCAGGTGACGTCCCGGAGTCGACCTTCATCTCGCTCGACTCCCCCAGCCGGTCGATCCGTCCGGTCTCTCCCGCCGACGGCCCCGGCGGCACGGCGCAGCTCATCGTCGGCGGCAACGGGCATCCGGTCGGGCGCTCCGACAGCGAGGCCGCCGCGGTCGACGATCTGATCGACTGGACGAGACAGTACTTTCCGGATGCCGAAGAGACGCACCGCTGGTCGGCGCAGGACTACGAGTCGCACAACCAGATCCCGTTCGTGGGTGCGATGCCGCGGGGGCTCGGCAGCATCCGCTTCGCGACCGGATACGCCAAGTGGGGCCTGTCGAACGCGCCGGCCGCTGCTCTGCGCCTGACGGCCGAGATCCTCGGCGCCAACTGGCACGATCGGCCGTCGTGGATGGTCAAGCTCGGCACGAGACTGACAGTGCCGGCCGATCTCGCCAGAGGAGCCGCCGAAGGAGCGAAGGTCGCGGCCGCCGCGACGAGCGGATGGGTCGAGGCCGAGCGCAACCCCGTGCCGGTTCCGAAGCCGGCGGAGGGCGAGGGCGTGGTCGCCAACCGCAGCGGACACCCGGTCGGCATCTCGACGGTCGGCGGAGTCACGCGCGCGGTCTCTGCGGTGTGCCCGCACCTCGGCGGCGTGCTCGACTGGAACGACGCCGAGTGCACCTGGGACTGCCCGCTGCACGCCTCGCGGTTCGCCGCCGACGGCACCCGCATCGAGGGTCCGGCGCTGCAGGATCTGAAGGCGCTCCCCCGCAAGAGCGGGGGCTGACGCTCAGCGCGCCGGCGGTGCGCCCGCGCCCGCCGGCGGCGCGTCCCAGCCCTGCTGGGGTTCGTCGCAGGTCTCGCGGAACACGTACTGCGAGGCGAGCTTGCGCTGGTGGCTCGACCAGTCGATCGCCGGGCGGCGCTGCTCGGGGGGCAGGTAGCCGAGGCGGTAGACGGCCATGAGCTCGAGGTCGTCGGGCACTCGCAGCAGCTTCACGATCTCGTCCCATCGGCCCGGAACCTCCATCGGGAACGAGATGAACTGGATGCCCATGCCGAGCTCGACCGTGGTGAGCCAGACGTTCTCCATCGCCGCGCCCATGCTGAACACCGAGTAGAACGACGAGAGCTGGCCCGGCCGGTACTCGCTGCGATCGAGCATCACACCGAGCAGCAGCGGCGAGCCGCCGACCAGCTTGTGGTTCTCCTCGCCCAGGGTCTTGGGCACCCCGAACGTGTTCATCAGCTTCTGACCGCGCTTCGTGAACACCTGACTGGTGAAGGGTCGGAGGGCCGCGGGGAGCTTGTCGAACAGCATCCCGCTGCGCTTCTCCTCCATCTCGGCCTGGCTGAAGCGGAAGTACGGCTTGTAGCGCTCGAAGAACGTGCCGTTCGACATGGCCTCGGTCATGCTCTCGCCCGAAATGCGCGCGATCTGATCGATCGTGTCGCGGTTCTCGATGACCACGAACCGCCACGGCTGGCTGTTCAGCTGCGAGGGTGCGCGACCGGCCGCCTCGAGCAGGATGCGCTGATGCTCCTCCGACACCGGGTCGGGCAGGAACGGCCCGTTCGTGGTCTTGCGGCGGCGGATGGCGTCGAGCAGTTCCATGCGTTCACTTCCGGTCGGTGGTGAGGCGCGAGCAGATGAGGCCCGCGACGATGAAGGGGGCCGCGGCGAGCGCGACCAGCGGATGCCGTCGGCCGTGCGAACCCAGGTAGGGGATGGCCGCGAGCGGGGCAGCGGCCGGCGCGAGCGCCAGTGCGGCACGGCGGCTCGCGTGCTTCGGCCGGCCCCAGAGCACCGCGGAGAACGCGGCGGCAGAGGTCACACAGGTGGCGATGTACATCGCGTGGTGCAGCCAGCGGTAGCCGCTGGTGTCGATGACCCTGGTCGCGACGGCTGTGCCCAGCGCGCAGTTCGCGGTGTAGGCGACAGCTGCGGCGGCGAACAGCGGCGCGGCGTCGGTGCGTCTGCGGCGGGGGGCCATGCCCCGACCCTACGCCCACCCCCGGCATCCGTTCTCGGCCTTGCCGTGGTGTCTCGTTCTGTGCAAAGCCCGCCCGCGCCATGCGGGGTCAAAAGCGCACCGCCCGCGCCATGCGGGGTCAAAAGCGCACCTGAATCGGTCGATTGCGATGCGCTTCTGACCCCGCATGCGCCAGCGGATGCCGCGCGGCTGCTTAGAGGTTGCTCTCCGCGTAGATGCGGAGTGCGTCGCGGACGAACTCCGCTCCCTGAGTGCCACCGGCGGACGTCGCGTAGTTCGCGCCGAAGCGCGGGTCTGCGACGTACATCTCGCCGAGCCCGATCACGTACCCCTTGGCGTCGCCGCCGGGCACGGCCGCGGGGGTCCCCGGGATGCCGGTGAGCCACTCGACGTGGCGGCGAGCGACGTCCTGAGCCTCGGCGGATGCCGGGTCGATGCCGCTCTCTGCGGCGGCGATCCAGTCGCGACCGAGGTCGGAGACACGCTGCTGCCAGTCGGCGCGCTCGGCGTCGGTCATCCCGCGCCACCAGCGGTCACTGTCGGCGTAGGCCTTGCGACCCCAGCGCTCTTCGACCTCCTCCTTGTACCGGGTGTGGTCGAATCCGTCGAACATGTTCTCTGCCATGAGTTCTTCACCTCCTTTCAACGCGTTGATGGTGTTCTCGACCGACGCGATCTGTCGCGCCAGCCGGTTCTGCTCCTCGCGCAGCAGCGCGAGGTGGGTTTCGAGAGCTGACTCCTCGCTCTGCCGCGGGGTCACCGGGTTCAGCACCTCGGCGATCTGCGGCAGACCGAGTCCGAGCTCGCGCAGCAGCAGGATGCGCTGCAAGCGCACGAGCGCGGCCTCGTCGTAGTGGCGGTAGCCGTTGTGCGCGATGCGCGACGGCGACAGCAGGCCGACGTCGTCGTAGTGACGCAGCGTTCTGCTGGTGGTGCCGGCGAGTCGGGCGATCTCCTGGATCGACCAGTCGCGACCTGTCATGGCCTCCTCCTTCCGTGGAACCCGTTGTTCGATGGTTCAACGGTAGAAGTTGACGTTGCGTCAATGTCAAGGCAATCCGCGAATGTTGGCATTCTGCACTCATATGACTGGCTTTTGTCACCGGAGAGTGTCAGCCTCACTGTGTAACGACTAGATGGAGGTAGAGATATGACCCTTTTGGCGGCAATGGAGCCGACGCTGATGAGGCGCCGCGCGCAGGATGCGCTCGACCAGGCGATTCTGCGTCTGGACGCATGGTGGCTGGTGGTGATCGCTGCGATTCTCGTGTTCGGCGTCGCGTTCCTGGCGGCGCTGGCGATGTGGTGCTTCTTCTCGAACGGGGGCAGGCGCTTCACCGGCAACTGGCAGTGGGGCAAGAGCGGCGTATCCGTATGGATCGAATGCGTCTAACCCCTCGCCGCCTCCGTGCATCGACGACGATGCACGGAGGTGGCGATGCGCCCGCCGACTCTCGCGTGCTGCTCGACGTCTCAGGAGTCTCGTTCTCCTACTCCAAGAAGGCGCCCGCGCTGCACGATGTGGGTTTCACGCTCGAACGCGGAGAGAAGATCGGCCTGGTCGGGCCCAACGGGTCGGGGAAGTCCACGCTGATCCGCCTCATCGCCGACCTGCTGCAGCTCGACTCCGGCAGCATCCGCATCGAGGGGCGTCGTCATAGAGAACGCGTCTCACGCGAACGCCTCGCCTATATCGCCAGCAACGACTACCTGCCGCAGTTCCTGACCGGCCGCGAGTACGTCGACCTGATGCATCGCCTGTATCGCCACAGCCCCGACGAAGCGCTGAGGGACGACCTCTTCGACCGATACCAGTTGGAGTCTCGACAGTTCGATCTCATCGAGGACTACTCGCACGGGATGCGCAAGAAGATCCAGCTCATCTCTACGCTGCTGCTCGATCGTCCGCTCACGATCATCGACGAGACGCTCAACGGCGTCGACGTCGACGCGCTTTTCGAGTTCGAGACCGATGCGCAGCGCATCGCGGAGTCCCGCGGTCTGCTGCTGTGCAGCCACGACTTCCGGCTTCTCGAAGCGGTGTGCGATCGCGTCATCGTGCTGTGCCGCGGCGAGATCGCCTTCGACCTCCCGCTCACGCGGATCCGCGAGGAGTTCGGATCCGTCGACGCTCTCGTCAAGCACGCGATCGCGCTGCCGCGACCCCGCACACGCACCCGCACACGCGCACGGACGACGCCGTGAACCCGTCTCTGCAGCTCGCGGGCTTCCTCTCCGTCTTCCTCGTCAGGCGCATCGTCCGCAGGGGGTTGCTGAAGGTGCCGGTCATCCGCTGGACCCTCGTGGCGATGGGTCTCGCGGCGTTCATCGGCTTCTGCGCGTTCGGAGCGGTGACGCTCCGTCAGCTGATCACCGAGCCCGAACACCTCTCGCCGCTGCTGCGAGTCGTGGGATTGTCCACTCCGCTGTGGGTGCTCACGGCCTTCACGGTCGTGCGGGTGCTGTTCATGAAGTCGGGCGACCTGGTCGAGCTCACGTTCTCCTTCCCCCTGACCAATCAGGCCAGGACCTGGGGGTTCATGCTCTTCGAGTCCCTGCTCGTGGCGATCGGCGTCGCCGTGATGCTCGGAGCGCTGGTCACCGGGGCGGTGTCCATCGGAGGGTGGGGAGCAGTGGACGAGATCGTCACCTGCCTCGTCATGCCCACGACTGTCGCCTATCTCCTGGCGAGCGTGTTCTATCTCGGGGTGGAGCGGCTTCTGCTGCGCATCCGTCTCGCCCGGCTGCGGGCCTTCCTGGTGCCGGTGATCCTGGCCGCCGCTCTCGTGGCCGTCTACCTCGGCGTGTCCGCGCAATCCGAACCCGTGCTCTTCGCCGCCGTCGGCGAGGGCGACGACTACTTCGCCATCCAGCTGGTCTTCGCAGACATCGCGGCCGCGCACGGGCTGCTGCCGGCCGTGGTCGCGTGGCTCGCCGTGCTCGCTCTGCTCATCGCCGCGGCGTGCGCGATGGCACCCCGCCAGTTCGACCCGACGCGGCGCTTCGCGATCGTGCCACGCCTCTTCGGCGCCTCGGAGTTCGGCGCATACTTCGCGGCGCACATCAGAGCCATCGAGACCATCACCGTCTGCGGCCTCGTCCTGGCCGGGTCCTACGCCCTGCTCCTCGCAGACGTGCGACTCCCCCCTCTCCTGCTGCTGGCCGTCACCGTCCAGTCGGTCTACGCCTTCGTATCGACCGAGCCTCTGCGCGCGTGCGGTCCCCGGCGTCACGGCCCGCCGGCGCAGTACCTCCTGCTTCTCGCACCTCAGCTGGCCACGCTCGCGATCGTCGCGCTGCCGGTGAGCGTGCTGACGGCACTGACCGGAACGACGGGCATCGAGATCCTCACCGTGATCGGCTTCGCGGTGTCGAACATCGTCGTGCTGACCCTGGCAGGGATCGCGTTCCCACCCGAGAAGGGCAACCCCTTCTCGGTGATCGCGGGAATCGCCGTCGCCGGGCTCGTGGTCGGCACGATCATGCTCGGCACCAACCTGCTCGGACTGCCTGCCGTGTTCACCGTCGGCGTGATGATCGGTCTCACTCTGATCGCCGCCGCACTCTCCATCACAGGGATGGACAGGATAGAAAGGACCGCTCGTCATGAAGTGGTTGTTTAGAGTCGCCGTCAGCGCGGTCGGAGCGCTCGTCATCACCGCAGGGAGCGCGATCGCGACCGCGATCTGGCTCATGTTCGCTGAGGGGTCCGCCCAGGGGACTCGTCTGGGGTTCTTCGGGTCGATCTTCGTCGAGGTCCAGCAGGGAGCCGATGGAACGACCCGACTCGGCGCAGGAGTCGCCGATCCGATACCTCTGGTGCTCAGCGTCGCCCTGCTGACCGTATTCGCCCTCGCCGTGTTCGCCGTCTACGACAGCCTTCTCGAACGGAGGAGGCACCTCCTCGCAGAGGCGGAATGACGTGTGGTCGGTCCGCGCTTCGCGCATCGATGCGGGCCTCGTGTGCCGCTGGCTCGTGCTCGCGGCGTGGCCGATGCACGTCGTGTTCGCGGTGCTGCTGACGATCACCCTCTGTCTGGGCACCCTCACCGAACAGGGGGCGATCGTCGGCGCCGCGCTGACACTCGCCGTTCACTACGTCTTCGGCCTCTGCGGATCGTTCGCCCTGCACGAGCTCGGGCACCTCGTCGTGCTGTCACGGGCGACGGGAGTCACTGCGGTCACGCTCGAACGTTCACTGTGGAGGACGTCGATAAGTCCGCACGGCCGGGTCCGCGACCGTGACGCCGTGCTCGCGGCCGTCGCGGGCCCGGGGGCGTGCATCGTGGCGGGCGCCGCTCTGTGGGCGCTCGCGCCAGGGCTTCACCTGCAGGGGTGGCACCTTGCGCATGCGGTGTTCCTGATCCCGATCTTCAACGACGGTCGCACGCTGTGGTCGGTCAGCCGGTCGCGCGGCGCTGTCGCTCCCCCTCGGCACGAATGACCCCAACCGATATTCTTCATCCGCTCGTCACACGGATCGGCCTGTCGCTCGCTACGGTCGACACGTGCCCGAATCCCGCTCCGCCACGCATCCGCTCGCCCTCGCTCCCGTGATCGCTCCGCCGAGCACCGCCGATGAGTTCGCGAAGCGGTTCCTGCAGAACCTCAATCTCGAGCGCGGTGTCGCGCTGTCGGCATCCAGTGCCAATGACCGCTACCTCGCCCTCGCGCATACGGTGCGCGACTACCTCATGGCACGCTGGCTCGAAGACCTGCGTCTTCAGAAGGAGACCCAGGCGAAGGGCGTCTGCTATCTCTCGGCCGAGTACCTGCTCGGCCGCCAGCTCGACAACAATCTGCTCGCGGCCGGTCTCACCGAGGTCGCAGACGAAGCGCTCGCCGCGTGCGGCGTCTCGCTCGACGAACTCCGCGCGCACGAGGTCGAGCCCGGCCTCGGCAACGGCGGCCTCGGCCGACTCGCCGCCTGCTTCATCGACTCGCTCGCCACGATGGGCGTGCCGAGCATCGGCTACGGCATCCGCTACGAGTACGGGATCTTCCGCCAGACCTTCGTCGGTGGCCAGCAGGTCGAGCAGCCCGACTCCTGGCTCACCCTCGGCTCGCCGTGGGAGTTCGCCCGCCCCGAAGACGCGCAGACCATCGCCTTCGGCGGTCACACCGAGAAGTACGACGACGAGGGCGTCACGCGCAGCCGGTGGATCCCGGCATGGAACGTGCAGGCCGTGCCCTACAACTACATGGTGCCCGGGTTCCAGAACGGCCGGGTCAACACCCTGCGACTGTGGAGCGCGGTCGCCACCAGCGCGTTCGACCTGCGCATCTTCAACTCCGGCGACTATGAAGAGGCCGTGCGCGCACAGACCTACGCCGAGAACATCTCGAAGGTGCTCTACCCCGAGGACTCCACTCCGCAGGGCAAGGAGCTGCGTCTGCAACAGCAGTACTTCTTCGTCGCGGCATCGATCCACGACTTCCTCGACAACATGCTCGCCGAGGGCTTCGACCTGGCGAACCTGCCCGAGCGCGTGATCTTCCAGCTCAACGACACGCACCCCGTGATCGCGGTGCCCGAGTTCATGCGCGTGCTCATCGATGAGAAGCACCTCGAGTGGGATGCCGCGTGGGCGATCACGCAGCAGTGCTTCGCCTACACGTGCCACACGCTGCTTCCCGAGGCGCTCGAAGTCTGGCCGGTCGAGCTGCTGGGCCGACTGCTGCCCCGCCACCTCGAGATCATCTACCGCATCAACGACGAGTTCCTCGTGGCGGTGCGCGAGCGGTTCGGCGACGACGAGATGCTCGTGCGCAACATGTCGATCATCGCCGAGCACCCGGTCCGCTCGGTGCGCATGGCGTACCTCGCGACCGTCGCCGGAGCGAAGGTCAACGGCGTCGCCGAGCTGCACTCGCAGCTGCTGCGCGAGAAGGTTCTCAGCGACTTCGACGCGTTCTTCCCCGAGAAGTTCACGAACGTGACGAACGGGGTGACCCCTCGGCGCTTCCTGCGGCTGGCGAACCCCGAGCTCTCGTCGCTCATCACCGCCGCGATCGGCGACGGCTGGACCACCGACCTCGAGCGGCTGCGCGAGCTCGAGCCGTTCGCCGAGGATGCCGAGTTCCGTGCCGCATTCGCCGCGGTGAAGGCCGCGAACAAGCGCCGACTCAGCGAAGTGCTGCGCGAACGAGACGGCGTCGAGATCAGCGACGGCCACATGCTGGACGTGATGGTCAAGCGCCTGCACGAGTACAAGCGGCAGCTGCTGAAGGTGCTGCACATCGTCACCACCTATGAGGGCGTGATCTCGGGGCGAATCGCCGTGTCTGACGTCGTGCCGCGCACGGCGATCTTCGGCGCGAAGGCCGCCCCCGGATATGCGATGGCGAAGCGCATCATCCACCTGATCAACGCCGTCGGCGAGGTCATCAACACCGACCCGCGACTGGAAGGCCGACTGAAGGTCGTCTTCCCGCCGAATTACAACGTCACACTCGCCGAGCGCGTGATCCCCGCCGCCGACCTGTCGGAGCAGATCTCGCTCGCCGGCAAGGAGGCGTCTGGCACCGGCAACATGAAGTTCGCCCTGAACGGCGCGCTCACCATCGGCACGGATGACGGGGCCAACGTCGAGATCCGCGAGCTCGTCGGCGACGACAACTTCTATCTCTTCGGCATGAGCGAGCCCGAGGTCTCCGACCTGCCAGCTCGCGGCTACCGACCGCAGGAGTTCTACCAGACCGACGAGGGCCTCCGCCGGGCGATCGACCTGATCGCATCCGGTGCGTTCTCCCGCGGCGACCGCTCGGTGTTCGAGCCCGTGGTCTCGAACCTGCTCTACGAAGACCGCTTCATGGTGCTCGCCGACTATGCGTCGTACATCGCCGCGCAGAGCCAGGTGGATGCCGCCTACGCCGACCAGGATTCCTGGACCCGCTCCGCGATCCTCAACGTCGCCCGCACCGGCTTCTTCTCGTCCGACCGCTCGATCCGCGACTACATCGACCGGATCTGGCACACACCTCCTCTCGCCTGAGGCGGCTCGAGCGGAATCGGGCATCCCCCTTGACAGGATCGAGATATATCGTGTTACTCTTGCAACACACGATATATCGTGTTCCCTCAAACCAGGAGAAGCAGACATGACCGAGAAGTGGCTCATCGCCCCCGGCGAAGAACGCGTCATCGACATCGAGAACGTCACCCGACTGAAGATCGGTCTGGTCGGCGGTCAGGTCGATGTCATCGCGCACGACGAACCCGGCATCCGCATCGAGGTGCACGGTGTCACGACCAAAGACCTGCGCATCGAGGCGAACGACGGCGAGGTCGAGATCGACCACCCGCAGCTCGGCTGGGACAACTTCCTCGAGGTGTTCCGCAACTTCGGCTCCGGCGGCCCCAAGGCCGAGGTCAGCGTCGCCGTGCCCCGCTCGATCGCCCTGAACCTCGGCGTCGTCAGCGCCGGCGCACTCGTCTCGGGCATCCGCAACGACGCCCGCCTCAACACCGTCTCGGGCGACCTCATCGTCGACACCCTGATCGGAGACCTCACGGTCAACTCGGTGTCCGGCGACGTGCAGGTGCGCGGCCTCACGGGCTCGATCACCGCGAACAGCGTCTCAGGAGATGTCGCCGTCACGGGCACCATCCGCCGTGCCACCGTCGACATCGTCTCGGGGTCGACGCTGGTCGACGCCGCGGGCGACGTCAACGCCATCAACATCAACTCGGTCTCCGGAGGCACCACCGTGCGCCTCGACGAGTCGCTCGCCGCGAACTACGTCGTGCGCTCGCTGAGCGGCCGACTGCTGATCGACGGCGTCGAGCGCGGCTCCTCCGGGATCAACAACTACACCGGCTCGTCCGGCGAGCTCGCCGGTCGCTTCGTCGACCTGCGCGCGAACTCCGTCTCGGGCGGCGTCACCGTTCTTCGCCGCACGCCCGCCTCGATCACGAACGATGCGGAGTGGGAAGCATGAGTCCCGCAGTCTTCTCGCACGGCGACCTCAGGCTCTACCTGCTCTCGCTGCTCGCCGAGGCTCCCCAGCACGGCTACGGCATCATCCAGGCTCTGACCGACCGCACGGGTGGCACTTACACACCGAGCGCCGGCACCATCTACCCGCGGCTCGCGAAGCTCGAGGAAGAGGGCCTGGTCAGCAAGACCGTCGACGGCCGCACCACGATCTACTCGATCACGGATGCCGGACGCGCCGAGCTCACGTCACGCGAAGGCGACCTCGCCGGCATCGAGGCGGGACTCACCGACTCGGTGCGACTGATCGCCAACGAGGTGCGTCAGAGCGTCAAGGAGGCCATGAAGAGCCTTCGTGCCGACCTGGCCACGGCCGAGAAGGACGACCGCGCAGCATCCAAGTCCCGCCCGCGCACCGCAGGCGACGACGAGCGCATCATCAGCCGCGAGGAGATGCACCGGGCGGATGCCGTCATCAACGCCTTCCGCGCCCGCGTGCGCACCGACCTCCGCACCCACGTGGCGAAGGGCGGCACACTGCCGGCATCCGTCGTCACACAGCTGGAGGACGGGCTGGATGACGCGGCGCGAGGAATCACGACCGCGCTGGCGTCGCTCGGCTCACGCTGAACTCACCCCGCAGAACGTCCGAAGCCCCTCGCGTCACTCGACGAGAGGGGCTTCGGTCGCGCGGATGGCTGACGTTCTCCCGGTTGGCTGGGCCGTCCGGTCGATCTGACCAGCCGGGCGGGGATCGATCAGCCATCCGAATCGGAAGGCGTCGAACGAGAGCTACTCGGTCCAGATCTCGGGCTGGGTGTCGGGCACCGGCTCTTGCAGGGGCACGACGAGCACCGACCTGTGCTGGCGATGCGCGAGGCGGGCGGCGACGGATCCCGTGAAGAACTCGCGGATCGACTCCCCGATGCCGCGCTTGCGCGTGCCGACGACGATCAGCTGGGCGTCGAGCTTGTTGGCGAGCTGCTTGATGGCGAGGGCCGGGTCGCCGACGAGCTGGCGGGCTGTCCACGTCAGGCCGGTTCCGTCGAGGGCCGCAGAGGCCTCGGCCTGCACGGCCTCGAACTCGGCTGCTCCGGCGTTGATGTTGATGTCGATCGGCGCCGAGTGCACGTAGCCGTCGGGATCTTCGTAGGTGACGAAGCGAGTGACGTCGACGTGCGCCACGACGAGGGGCACCCTGAGGAGCCGGGCGAACCGCGCCGCTTCTTCGATCACACGCGTGGGTTGACCCGGCTGCATCCCGACGATCACGGCCTTCTGCAATGTCGCGTTCTGCGCGGCCTCGTCGGTGGGCGTCGAGGTGTTGTCAGTCATGAGGATCGCTCCCTTCACCAGCTGCCAACGGGCCAGTACGGTCTGGCCGCGTGCTATTCTGAATGCTACTCTTACCGGCCCTCAGCCGGTGTCGTGAATGACTCGGGCAGATGATTGCCCGCAGCTTAACTCGTGAGGGGGTCTCAGGCATGGGCCGTGGCCGTCAAAAGGCGAAACACACCAAGATCGCCCGCGAACTGAAGTCATTCAGTCCGTCGGTGAACTACTCGGCGCTCGAGCGCGAACTCGCGCACCCGAGCGACGCTGAAGACGCATACGTCGACAAGTGGGCCGACGAGTATGCGGACGAAGACGAAGACGAACTCGAAAAGGCCTGATCGCCGATTCGTTCGTCGTCGACTCCCCCGTGCGATGCACGGGGGTTTCGTCATGCCCGGAATTCCGGAACCCATCGCCACCCCTGCCCTGTCGGTGACGGACGGACCCCGACCGGCCTGAGAGGATCTCCTCATGGCTCGCGTCGTCTCGCTCTTCCGTCACCCGATCAAGGGCTTCACTCCCGAATCGGTCGATTCGCTGACCGTGCAACCCGACGGCCGGATCGCGGGCGATCGCGTGCTGGCTTTCCGCTTCGCCGATGCGACCGCTCCGGAGCACCGCGACGGACTCGACCACTGGCCGAAGGCGAAGGGCCTCTCGCTGCAGGACTTCCCCGGGCTCGCGGCGCTGCGCACCGACTACGACGATGATCGGCAGCGCGTGCGGATCGAGCACGAGGGAGCAGTGCTCGTCGAGGCGGGGCTCGATGACGCCGGTCGTGTGGAGCTCGCGGATGCCGTGACCGAGTTCGTGCTCGCGAGTGCGGAGGGCCGGCGGATCCGACGCCCGGGCCGACTGCCGCTCGTGCTGGTGGGCGACGGCGTGACATCGAGGTTCCAGGACCGCGCTCGCGGTTACGTCTCGGTACACAGCCGCGGCAGCGTCGACGCGTTGAGCGACGCCCTCGGCTTCGGCATCGATGACCGCCGCTTCCGCTCGAACGTCGTCATCGATGACGTCGCTCCGTGGTCGGAGCTCGGCTGGACGGGCGATTTGAACATCGGTCACGTGGCGTTCCGCGCTGCGGGTCCGATCGTGCGGTGCCTGGCGACACACGCCAACCCCGACACCGGCGTCCGCGACGCGAAGCTGCTCAAGACCCTCACGAGCGACCTCGGACAGGACGAGCCGACGCTCGGCCGACTGCTGCTTCCGCCGCAGGCCCCGGCTGACGGATCGGCGGAATGGGCCGGCGGCACCATCAACGTCGGGGACGAGGTGCGGGCGCACTGAAGTGCGGGCGCACTGAGGGTTCACACGCGCTGAGGTCGCACCGGGCGCTGACCCTCGTGCCGAGAGTCACCAGCGACCGTGCCGGCGCTCCCAGTCCTCTTCGATCGTGCGGCGGCGACCCGCGACCCATCCTGCGGGGATCACGGCGACCAGCACGCCGACGAGGACCCACAGCGGGATCAGCCAGCTGTCGGTCGCGTCGTGCAGCAGACCGATCAGCAGCGGGAACACCGCGGCGACCGCATATCCGATGCTCTGCACGAACCCGCTGAGCGCCACCGCGCTCTCGGGCGTACGCGCGCGGATGCTGAGCAGCACGAGCGCGAGCGGGAAGAGCCCTGGCGCGAAGCCGAAGAACACGACCCAGAGCGGCAGTCCCACCGTCGGGAAGAAGATGAATCCGAGGAGCCCGATGAGTCCGGATGCGATCGAGATGAAGAACACGGGGCGCGTGGCCTGGAACCGAACGATGAGGATCGGCACGAGCAGAGAGCAGGGCAGACCCATCAGACCGAACAGCGAGAGCAGCAGCCCCGCGTTCGCCGGTGTCACGCCGCCCACGTCGATCATGATCGAGGGCAGCCACGCGAACGAGACGTAGGCCAGCGTCGACGATGCCGCGAACACGAGGGCGATGGACCAGGCCATCGGCAGGCGCCACAGTCGGCCGAAGACCCGGGGGTTCGCGGGCGTCGTCGCGATCGGGCCGGTCGCCATGGACGCTGCGTCGTACCCGTCGCGCTCGGCCTCGGTCGACGCGGGGTCGACGCGTGCAGGCGCGGCAGCGACGGCATCCGCTCGACTCGTGACCAGCATCGCCACCCACGGCACCAGCGCGATCGCGGCGAACACACCCCACAGTCCCAGCGACACCCGCCACCCAGCCGAATCGGCGAGCGGCACCGCGACCAGCGGCGGCACGAACGTCGACACGGCCATGGTGGTCGAGTACACGGTCATCATCAGACCGAGTCGATCGGGGAAGTACTTCTTCACCAGCGGCGGCAGCAGCACGTTGCCCGAACCGACACCCGCGAAGACCACGGCGGTCGCCGCGAGAAGCGAGGTCGAGTCGACGGCGAGACCGCGCAGCAGCAGACCTGCGGCGATCAGGGCGATCGCGACCACAGCCACGCGCTCGAGTCCGAACCGGCGCTCGAACAGCGGAGTGAGTAGGCCGAACACGGCGAAGCACACTGGCGGCGCGGCGCCGATCAGACCCACGACGACCGACGACACCGCGAAGTCCTCGGCGACATGGTCGAGCACGGGCGACAGCGACGCCACGGCCGAGCGCAACGAGAAGGCGACCAGCACGATGCCGATCAGCGCGAGGGCACGACCACGCCAGAGCGGCTGCGCACCCGAGGTCACGAGGTCTGCGACCCCTCCACCCACGCGAGGTACTCGTCGGAGACCGTGCCGGTGACATAACGACCGTCGAAGCAGCTCATGTCGAGATCGCTCAGCACGGATCCCTCGGTGATCGCGGCCTTGAGGTCTCCGACCTCCTGGTAGACCAGGTGGTCGCAGCCCAGCACGGCGGCGATCTCGGGGATCGTGCGCCCGTGGGCGATGAGCTCGTGACGCGACGGCATGTTGATGCCGTAGACGTGCGGGTACCGCACGGGCGGCGCTGCGGATGCGAACGTCACCGAGGTGGCACCGGCATCCCGAGCCATCTGGATGATCTCCTTCGACGTGGTGCCGCGCACGATCGAGTCGTCGATCAGCAGCACGTTCTTGCCCTGGAACTCGGTCGACATCGCGTTCAGCTTCTGACGCACGCTCTTCTTGCGCACGGCCTGGCCGGGCATGATGAAGGTGCGGCCGACGTAGCGGTTCTTGTAGAACCCCTCGCGGTACTCGATGCCCAGCTTGCGGGCGACCTCCATGGCCGCGGGCCGAGACGAGTCGGGGATCGGCATGACGACATCGATCTTGTCCATCGGCACGTGCTTGGCGATCGTGTCGGCCAGCTTGTCGCCCATGCGCAGGCGGGACTCGTAGACCGAGACGCCGTTCATGACCGAGTCGGGTCGAGCGAGGTAGACGTACTCGAACGCACACGGCGCGAGCGTCGCGTCCTTCGCGCACTGCCTGCTGTGCAGTTCGCCCTCGTTGGTGATGAAGATCGCCTCGCCTGGTTCGACCTCGCGCACCACCTCGTAGTCGGCGTTCTCGAGCACCAGCGACTCGCTCGTGACCACCCATTCGTCCCGGCCCTCTGCGCCGGGGACGGTCGAGGGACGACGACCGAGGATGAGCGGGCGGATGCCGAACGGGTCGCGGAACGCGAGCAGACCGTAGCCGGCGATGACCGCGATGACGGCATAGGCGCCCTCGATGCGCTCATGAGTGCGCTCGACCGCTTCGAACACCCGGTCTGCGTCGAGGTCGACCGTCGAGGTCGTGTTCTGCAGCTCGCCGGCGAGCACGTTGAGCAGCAGCTCGGTGTCGCTCGAGGAGTTGAGGTGACGGCGGTCGCGCTGGGCCATGTCGGCCGTGAGCTCACGCGTGTTCGTCAGGTTGCCGTTGTGGATGAGGATGATGCCGTACGGCGCGTTCACGTAGAACGGCTGCATCTCCTCTTCGTTCGACGCGGTGCCCTTGGTCGCGTAGCGAACGTGACCGAGTCCGACATTGCCGAGGAGTCCGCGCATGTCGCGGGTGCGGAACGCCTCGCGGACCATCCCCTGCGCCTTGGCGTTGTGCATCACACCGTTGCGCTCGGCGGTCGCGATGCCCGTCGCATCCTGGCCGCGGTGCTGCAGCAGCAGGAGTGCGTCGTAGATGTCCTGATTGACCGGGGCAGAGCCCACCATTCCGACGATGCCGCACATGGACTCTTACTTCGCTCCGTCCGCATAGGCGCCGACCAGGCGCACAGCTCCACCGTCGACGCCCTTGGCGCCCTGTTCGAACTCCCCTGCCGGACGCGCGCCGAAGCCCACGGTTCCGACCTGCCACGCGGGCATGCCGTCTGCCGCGAGCGCCGCGATGGCGGCATCCTTCTTGTCGGCCGCGACGATCGCGAGGAATCCGATGCCGAGGTTCCAGGTGCCCTCGGCGGATTCCAGCGTCGATCCTGCGATGTCGCTGAGCACGCGGAAGACCGGGCTCGGCGACCAGGTGCTGCGGTCGACCTCGGCCCAGCTGCCCTGCGGGAGCACACGGGCGAGGTTCGCCGCGATGCCGCCGCCGGTGACGTGGCTGAGCGAGTGCACTCCGCCCTCGCCTGTTGCGCCGCCGAGCTGCTCGATCAGACGCAGCAGCGGAAGCGTGTAGAGGCGCGTCGGCTCGAGAAGAGCCTCGCCCCAGGTCTTGCCGAAGTCGGCGGCGTTGTCGCCGTAGCCGATTCCGGCGTTCGTGACGATGTGGCGCACGAGCGAGTAGCCGTTGGAGTGCAGCCCGCTCGACTCGACGGCGAGCACGACGTCGCCGTCCTGCACGCGGTCGGCACCGAGGATGCCGTCGGCCTCGACGACTCCGGTCGCGGCTCCTGCCACGTCGTAGTCGCGCGGGCCGAGGAGACCCGGGTGCTCTGCGGTCTCGCCGCCGATGAGCGCGGTGCCGGTGGCGGTGCACGCCTCGGCGATGCCGCGCACGATGTCGGCGATGCGCTGCGGGAAGACCTTGCCGCAGGCGATGTAGTCGGTCATGAAGAGCGGCTTGGCGCCCACCACGACGATGTCGTCGACGACCATGCCGACCAGGTCTTGGCCGATCGTGTCGTGCTTGTCGATGGCCTGCGCGATGGCGACCTTCGTGCCGACGCCGTCTGTGCTGGTCGCGAGCAGCGGGCGACGGAAGTCGCGCAGCGCGCTCGCGTCGAACAGTCCGGCGAATCCGCCGACACCGCCGAGCACTTCAGGGCCGTGCGTAGCGCGCACGGAAGACTTCATCAGCTCGACGGCGAGATCGCCTGCAGCGGTATCGACGCCGGCTTCGGAATAGGGATTGGTGGGGGAGGCAGCCACGGTCCCAGCCTACCGCCCGGAGCGACCACCTCTCCCCGCTCTCCATCTCCTACGATGGGGCCATGGCCGACAAGCCGCAGTGGTTGATCCGCGAAGACGCGAGCGTTCCGGTGATCGTCGCGCTCGCGCTGCGCCAATCCCTCGGCATCCGGGCACCCGAAGACCTTCCGAGCCTGCGCGATCTGCCCGTCAGAGCACCGGATGCCGTCGAGGTGACGCCGGAGCTCGAGAAGCAGTGGCGCGACTTCTGGGACATGACGGTCGAACCCCGAGCACACCCCTCCGGCGTGCCGCTCGAGCTCATCGAGGGCTTCGACACCCTCGTGGCACTGCCGGCGACCGGGGCCGAGCAGCTCGCCGCGGCGATCGCGCCGCATGCGGAGTCGGCGATGCACTTCGCCCGAGTCGCGCACGATCGCTACGTCGCGTCGATCCGCAGCTCGATGGCGAGCCGGTCGGGCAACGGCAACATCGGCGGCGAGGCGTACCGGGCCTATGCGAGCGCGATCGCCGAGTTCGAGCGCGAGATCGGGCGGCGCGCGCATTCGTTCGAACTCAACGTGCAGGTGCTGCCGTTCTCGCAACGGGGGATCTGGTGGATCGGCGCTCTCACGGTCGCGGTGACCGACGGGCTGCGCCGCGACGTGGTGTCTTTCGACGCGGCGATCCGGCCGATCATCGCAGAACTGGCCTGACGCGGCCCGCCGACCGGGTCAGTCGTTCTCGATGATCGTCTCGTGCTCGACCGTGACGACGTGATCGTGGCGGCGGGCGACGCGCTCGAGGATCAGTGCGACGATGCTCGCGAGTGCGAAGCCGATCGGCACGGTCCACAGCAGCAGGAATCCGAACACCTGTCCTGGCGGGTAGACGACGCCTGCCGCCTCGGAGGGTTCGAAGCTGCCCATCATCGTCAGGATGCCGGCGGCGATGATGCCGAGCACGACGCCGATGCCCATGAACACACCGAAGCGCGGCACGCGGCGGACGGTCGCCTCGACCGTCTGGGAGGAATCGTGGGAGGACATGCATCCATTCTCCCACCGTTGCCTGTGGGTCGCTCCCCCGTCTGCAGAGCATCTCGGCACCACCGCGGTTCAGCCCGTCTCCTGCGTCTTCGGCGGGTCCTGGCGTCAGGGACGCAGCGGCAGGACGTCGGTGAGATCCGCGCGGGTGCCTGAGGCACTGACCCTGCCCGAGCCCGCAGCATCCGACCAGTGCTCCGTGCCCGTCGCGACGGCGATCCACGTCGCGGGGTCCATCTCGACGACGTTCGGCGGGGTGCCGCGTGTATGCCGAGGACCCTGGATCACCTGCACGGCGCCGAACGGCGGCACCCGCACCTCGACGCTGTTGCCCGGAGCCTTCTCGTCGAGCAGCTGCAGCAGATAGCGCACGGCAGTGGCGAGCGGGGTGCGCTGCGGCTTCTCGCCCGCGGCATCCGCTCTCCTGACCTCATCGAGCGCCGCACGGCCGTCGATGATGTCGATCTTCCTGGAGGGCATGGGAACAGGGTACGCCGAGCCGGTTCGCGACCGCGGGCGTGTGCGCTTCGTGAGGAGGTTCGCGCGTGCGAAGGCCGAATCGCACCGGCGCGGCCTTCAGAAGCGCGAGTTGCCTTGGCTGGCGCACGAAGGCATCTGCCCTCGGTGCCCCGCGCAGGCATAGGCTCGAGGCGATGAGCCAGAATCCCGATACCCTGCACGGCGCGAGAGCCGAGCTGCTCGCCGCGGCGCAGCGCAGTGAGGGCTGGACGAGGCCCCTGCCTCCGGTCGACGGCAACGCGCATCCGGCATCCGTGCTCGTGCTGTTCGGCAAGCTCGACAGCATCCCGGCTCAGACCGACGCCGCGACCATGGCCGCCGACCTCGACGTGCTGCTGCAGCGACGAGCGGCCACGCTGTCGTCGCACCCCGGGCAGGTGTCGTTCCCCGGCGGCCGGGCCGAGGATGCCGATGCGGATGCGGTCGCCACCGCCCTGCGCGAGGCCGAGGAGGAGACCGGTCTCGACCCCGCGGGCGTCGAGATCCTCGCCACTCTTGCCGAGATCCCGCTCGCCGCGAGCAACCACATGGTCACCCCCGTGCTCGGCTGGTGGCGTTCGCCGTCGCGTGTGGCGGCCGTGGATCACGCCGAGACGGTCGATGTGTTCCGGGTGCCCGTGGCGCAGCTGCTCGACCCGACCACCCGGTTCACGTCAACGATCCACCGCATGAGTCGCACGTGGAAAGGGCCTGCGTTCGATGTCGACGGCACGATCGTGTGGGGCTTCACGGCGATGGTGCTCGATGCGCTGTTCGACGCCGCCGGCTGGACCGTGCCCTGGGACCCGTCGGAGGAGCGCCCGGTCGAACTCTGACCCGCAACCCGGCCGAAACCCGAACGCCCGCCTCGGTAGTCTGGACAGGTGAAGATTCTCGTCCTCGGTTCCGGTGCCCGTGAGCACGCGATCATCCTCGCTCTGCGAGCAGAGACCGCGGAGCACGAGATCTTCGTCGCCCCCGGCAACGCCGGAATCGCGCAGGATGCGACGCCGGTCATCCTCGACATGCTCGACGGCGCCGCGGTGACCACGTTCGCCAACGAGCACGCCGTCGACCTCGTGGTCGTCGGCCCCGAGGCACCGCTGGTCGCCGGTGTCGCCGATGTGCTGCGCGCGCACGGCATCCCCGTGTTCGGACCTGGCAAGGCCGCGGCGCAGCTCGAGGGATCGAAGTCGTTCGCGAAGCGGATCATGGATGCCGCAGGCGTGCCCACCGGTCGCGCCGTGCGCGCCACCACGACTGCCGAGGTCGAAGCCGCGTTCGATGACCTCGGAGCCCCCCATGTGGTGAAGGCAGACGGACTCGCGGCAGGCAAGGGCGTCATCGTGACGTCCGAACGCGCCGAGGCTCTCGCGCACGCCGAGCACTATCTTCCCTCCGGCCCCGTGCTCATCGAGGAGTTCCTCTCGGGCCCTGAGGTCTCGCTGTTCTTCCTGAGCGACGGCGACACCGTGCGCGCGCTCAGCCCGGCGCAGGACTTCAAGCGTGCGCTCGACGGAGATGAAGGCCCCAACACCGGTGGCATGGGTGCGTACTCGCCGCTGCCGTGGCTCGCCGATCAGTTCGGCAGCGAGCAGGCCTTCGTCGAAGAGGTCACGCGAGATGTCGCACTGCCCGTGATCCGTCAGCTCGACGAGGAGGGCACCCCGTTCATCGGCCTGCTCTACGCCGGCCTCATCCTGACTCCCGCCGGTGTGCGCGTGATCGAGTTCAACGCCCGCTTCGGCGACCCCGAGACCCAGATCGTGCTGCCTCGCCTCGTGACGCCGCTCTCTGAGCTGCTGTTCGCCGCGGCATCCGGCACCCTCGAAGACCAGCCCGAGCCGGTGTTCAGCGACGACGTCGCCATCACGGTCGTCCTCGCGAGCGAGGGCTACCCCGAGGCCCCGCAGACCGGTCGTCCGATCGAGGGCCTCGCCGATGCAGCAGCCGTCGAGGGTGTGCGCCTCGTGCACGCAGCGACCGCCAGCCCCGATGCGCCCGGAGGCTCGCTGATCGCGACCGGCGGTCGTGTGCTGAACGTCGTCGCCGTGGCATCCGACTTCCGCACCGCCCGCGACCGGGCGTACGAGGCCATCGGCCGCATCACTCTCGAGGGCTCGCAGTTCCGCACCGACATCGCCGCCCGCGTCGCGGAGTAGTCCCCCCTCCTGCTGCCGAGCGCTCGCACACCGCCCTTCGCCCGGGAGCACCACTTCGGCCGTGGGCACAGCTTCGGCCGTGGGCACAGCTTCGGACGCCGCGCGCGGCACGCCGCTGCATCCGCCTCTCACCCGGCGAGCCCGATCCGATCTCCGAAGTTGTGCCCGGCGGGGCCGCCCGATCTCCGAAGTTGTGCCCGGCGGGCCGCGGGGAACCGGCGGCGAGCCCGGTGCACGACGAAGGCCCCCACCCTGAGAACGGGAGAGGGCCTTCGAGACTCGCGGCGAGTTCAGAGCACCTTCGAGAGGAAGTCCTTCAGGCGCTCGTTCTTCGGGGCGCCGAACAGCTCTGCGGGCGGCGCCTCTTCGACGACGACGCCGGCGTCCATGAAGACCGTGCGTCCGGAGACCTCGCGGGCGAAGCCCATCTCGTGCGTCACGAGCACCATGGTCATGCCGCCGGAAGCGAGGTCACGGATCACCTGCAGCACCTCGCCGACCATCTCGGGATCGAGGGCACTGGTCGCCTCATCGAACAGCATGATCTCGGGGTCCATCGCGAGCGCGCGGGCGATCGCCACGCGCTGCTTCTGACCTCCCGAGAGGGATGCCGGCTTGGCGTCGGCCTTCTCGGCCAGGCCCACGCGATCGAGCAGCGCCAGTGCGCGCTCCTTCGCCTCGGCCTTCGTCATCTTGCCGAGCTCGATCGGCGCCAGCGTGATGTTCTCGAGCACGGTCATGTGCGGGAACAGGTTGAAGTGCTGGAACACCATGCCGATGCGCTGGCGCACCTCGTCGAGCTTGACGCTCTTGTCGGTGAGGTCGACGCCGTCGACGATGACGTGACCTGAGGTCGGCTCCTCGAGCTTGTTGAGGCAGCGCAGCAGGGTGGACTTTCCCGATCCCGAGGGACCGATGACCGCCACGACCTCGCCGTCCTCGACGGTCAGGTCGATGCCCTTGAGCACGTGGTTGTCGCCGAACGACTTGTGCAGGTCTCTGACCTCGATCTTGCTCATGCGTTGAACTTCCTCTCCAGGCGGTTCGCGAGCAGCGTCAGAAGCGTGATCACGACGAAGTAGATGATGGCGACGATGGTCAGCACCTGCGCCGACAGGTACGTCGAGGCGATGATCTGGCGCGATACGAACGTGAGCTCGGCGAGCCCGATGACGCTGATCAGCGACGTGTCCTTGAGCGTGATGATGCCCTGGTTCACGAACGACGGGATCATGATGCGGAAGGCCTGCGGCAGCACGACCTTCTGCATGGTCTTCCAGTGCCCGAGTCCGAGCGAGCGCGACGCCTCCGCCTGACCGGGGTCGACCGCCTGGATGCCACCGCGGATGATCTCGGTCATGTACGCACCCGTGTTCAGCGAGAGCGTGATCGCTCCGGCGACGAACGGGTTGAACGTGAGTCCGGGGAACAGCTGCGGGATGGCGAAGAACACGAAGAACGCCTGCACGAGGATCGGCGTGCCGCGGAAGACGTAGACGTAGGCGGTGGCCACCCAGCGGAACGGCGCGAAGGCCGAGACCCGGCCGAAGCCGAAGATGAGCCCGAGGATGAACGCCGCCACGATCGCGACCAGCGTCGCGAGGATCGTCAGCCAGAGGCCCTCCATCAGCGCGGGCCAGTACTTCACGGCCACCGAGAAGATGTCGGTAGCCTGTGTGGTCTCCTCGCCCCCGGCGAGGTAGCTGTCGACGATCTCGTCGTACTCGCCCGAAGCCTTGAGGTTCTCGAGACCCGCGTTGAACATCTCGACGAGTTCGGGGTTCTGGCCCTTGTTGACCGCGAAGCCATACTCGCCGCCCAGCTCCGGCTCGCCGATCAGGCGGAAGCCCGATCCTTGCTGGATCCCGTAGGCGAGAACCGGGAAGTCCTCGAAGTAACCGACGGCCTGGCCGGCCTTGACGGCATCGACCATGTCGGTCGTGTCCTGGTACGGCGTGATGCGGAAGCCGTACTCGTCCTGGTTCTCCTCGGCGAACGTCTGCCCCTGGGTGCCGGTCTTGACCGCCACCGCCTCGCCGTCGAGGTCGTCGAGCGACTGGATGTCGCTCTCTTCGCGCACGCCGAGCTGGATGCCGCTGGTGAAGTACGGCTCGCTGAAGTCGAACGTCTTCTCGCGCTCTTCCGTGATCGACATGCCGGCCATGACGGCGTCGACCTGGTTCGCCTGCAGCGCCTGAACAGCGGCGTCGAACCCGAGCTGACGGATCTCGACCTTGAAACCCTGGTCTTCGGCGATGGCGCGCAGCAGGTCCATGTCGATGCCGACGAGGTCACCCTCGGGAGAGGTGAACTCGAACGGCGCGAACGTCGTGTCGGTGCCGATGACGTAGGTCTCGGAATCGTCGGCCGCAGAGGCCGCGGATGCTCCGCCGAGCAGCGCACCGGCCGCGATGAACGCCGTCAGCGCCATCGCCCCGACGGTGCGTCCGAACGCGCGCAGGCGCGCGGAAGCAGGAGAGGGATTTCGGATCACGACGGGTGCTCCTCGGATCGGATGGGCGACAGGATGCTGTCACCGTGATGGTCGTCGACCATCAACCCTAACCGGCGTCGGCGTGTCGCCGTGTCCCGAGGGCGTCCCGCACGCTCGCTGTCAGAGCGTGATCCAGTATCGGCGGAGCATCGCGTGCCCCCGCGCGGACTGGTCGCTCACGTCCTGCAGGACGCCCCCGGCACCCTCGATCGTGCGGAACGATCCGACGTTGTCGTCGTCGCACGTGACCAGCACCCGGTCGAGTCCGATCTCGCGGGCCCGCTCGAGTCCGAGACGCAGCGCCGCAGAGGCATAGCCCTGGCGTCGCCGCGACTCACGCACCGCGTAGCCGATGTGGCCGCCCGCCTCGCGGAGCCATTCGTTGAGCTCGTGCCGGAAGGACAGGAACCCGACGACCTCGCCATCGTCGACGATCCAGTACAGGTCGTTGTGCACGGCGTCTTCGGGCAGTGCGGCCGTGGTGTCGGCGAGCAGCGTCGACTTCTCGATCAGAGCATCGAGCGTCGCGTGGTCCGGGGTGACCGGCGCCTGCAGACCCGACCCGTCGACGTGTCCATCACCGAACTCGGCGACGGCGGCCGCCCAGGAGTCGAAAAGGTCGGTGGTGGGCCTCGTCAGCTCGATCGTCATGCCCGATGACATCACATCGGCGTTCCCGGCCGCAAACCGGTCAGCTGCCACGCAGCAGCGCTGCGATCGAGACGTCCTCGTCGAGCGCCGGCCAGTGAATGCCTTCACCTGCACCGATGAGTCGCCACTCGCGGCGCTCTTCTTCGGTGGCGCCTGCGAGCTTGGGGAACGACGTCAGCGGCACACTGATCGTGCGGCCGTCGTCGATACGCACATGGAGCTCGCCCGCGGCGATCGTGACATCGACCGCCACAGCGTCATCGATCGAAGTACTCATGCCACGCCTCCAGGATCCGGACCTCGTCCCTTTCGATCACACGCTCGAGACGCCGGGACTCCCGTTCACCGAACGCTGATCTCGTCGCCAACTTTACGGGCGAAAGCCAGAACTTGGCAGTCATTCCGGAATGCTCCACGTGCACGTGCGGCGGCTCCGATCCCTCGTTGCTGTAGAAGAAGAAGCGGTACCCGTGAACCCGCATGACCGTCGGCACCGGGCGACGCTATCCAGCCACGGCACCTCAGCGAATCCTGGTCACCGCGGTTCCCTGGCCGATGTGGAGAGCCGGGCATTCCGCACGCATTGCGCAGAAGACCCGGCTCGCAGTCAGGGGCGGGTCACGCCGCGGGAGCGGGTGCCTCCGCCGGTGCGGACGCCGCGGCATCCGTCTTGTCGTAGCGTCCGAGGAACAGCGAGGCGACGAGGGCGACGACCATCACGCACGCTGGCAACAGGATCGCCTGCGACATGCCCGCGGCGAACCCCTCGGCCACCTCGGGCGGCAGCGAACCGCCGCTGATACCGGAGGGAGCGTCGGCGAGGCCGGGCAGGTTCGCCTCCAGGCGCGACTGCATGAATGCGGCGATGGATGCCGAGCCGATGACCGATCCGATGGTCCGGGTCGTGTTGTAGATGCCCGCACCGGCGCCCGCCTGGCGCGGCGGCAGCTTGCGGGTCGCGGTGGTCGCGAGCGGACCCCACATGCCGGCGTTGCCGATGCCCATGAGCGCCGACGGCAGCAGGAACATCCAGATCTCGGTGCCCATGTTGATCAGCGCTGAGTACCAGACGAGGGCGACGACGACGCAGAGCAGACCGGGGATCAGGATGATGCGCGGGTCGACGCGGTCGAGCAGCTTGCCCGCGAACGGCGCGAGCACCCCCGACAGCACCGCCATCGGGATCAGCAGCAGCGCGGCCTGGGTCGGCGCGAGCCCTCGTGCGGTCTGCAGGAAGAACATCATCGGCAGCGACATGCTCGTCACCGTGAATCCGACCGCGGCGATGGCGACGTTCGCTCCTGAGAAGTTGCGGTCGCGGAAGAGGGCGAGCGGCACCAGAGCCTCACTGCGCGTGCGCGCCTGCTGCACGATGAACAGCGCGAGGATCACGAGGCCGGTGATGATCAGGCTCCACACTGAGATCGGCCCCCAGATGACGCCCCAGTCGAACTTCTCGCCCTCCTGCAGGCCGAAGACGATGAGGAACAGCGCCACGGCGCTCAGGATCACACCGAGGATGTCGAAGCGATGAGGACTGGTCTGCAGCTTGGGCACGAGACGCCAGGCGAGCACGAACGCGACGATGCCGACGGGGATGTTCACGAAGAAGATCCACTCCCAGCCGAAGCCGTCGACGAGCAGGCCGCCGACGAGAGTGGCGACACCGGCGGTCGCGCCCCACAGCCCCATAGCCGCGCCGCGGCGCTCGGGCGGGAACGTGCGGGTGATCACGGCCATCGTCTGCGGCGTCATGAAGGCTGCGCCCAGACCCTGCACGGCGCGCGCCGCGATGAGCATCTCGAGCGAGCCCGAGAGCCCGCACCAGAGCGACGCGAGCGTGAAGATCGCGAGGCCGATGAGGTAGATGTTCTTGGGTCCGAAGCGGTCGCCGAGGCGTCCGGTGATCAGCAGCGGCACCGCGTAGGCGAGCAGATAGGCGCTGGTCACCCACACGACGTTGTCGAGGTTGTTGGTGGTCGGATCGAGCGCCGCCTTGATCGCCGGGTTGGCCACCGAGACGATCGTGGTGTCGACGAGGATCATGAAGAAGCCGATGACGAGCGCCCAGAGCGCGGGCCACGGGCTGGCCGGGCGGTGCCCGGCGGCGAACGTGCCGGTCGACGGACCGGAGGACGAGGATGCCGCGGGTGGGCGCCCCGTCGAGGGGGAATCGGTCATTGCTGTGCAGCCTTTCGCTGTGCGAGATAGCGGTCTGAATGTTCGAAAGCGGTGGGGCCCCAGGGGAACGACTCCGCGTCGAGTCGGTCGAGCAGAGAGTCGATCCAGCGCAGCTCGGCGTCGAGCAGCACCTCCTGGCGCTCGAACTCGACGAGCACCTGCTCGGGCACGCCCGTGAGCCGAGCGCCGATCAGTCCGTCACGGTGCGTCCCGTGCGCGTCGTCGAGGGCTGCGCGCCTGGTGCGCAGACAGTCGATCGCGTCCGCGCGTTCGAGGTTGTGCGCTTCGGCGAGCGCGATGCGGAACTCTGCCGGGTGCTCGATGGTCGACAGCTCGTGGCGCAGCCAGGTGAGAAGGGCGTCTGCTCCGGCATCCGTGAGCGTGTAGGTGGTGCGTTCGGGTCGGTTGCCCTCGCGATCGCTGCCGACCTCGTCGATGAGTCCTGCCCGCTGCAGTCGGCCGACCGTGTGATAGAGCGTGCCGTTCGTGATCGTCAGCAGGCGCTCATCACGGCGCACCCGCATGAGGCGCACCATCTCATAGGGGTGCATATCGCCCTCGCGCAGGAGCGCCAGGATCATCACGCCCATCGGGGTCAGCCGTTGCATGGTCCCCCTTCACGGATGGTTCAGCTCAAATAGTCCATGTGGACTATACGCTTGCTGTCCGACATCGGCAAGACGGCCACCGCCGGGATCACGCCTACTGCAGGGCGGCCTCGAGCTGAGCAGGAGCGAGCGCTCGATCGGCGTACACGAGCCTGATGACCGAGGGGTCGGGATTGCCCGCGTCTGGCGCCCGATGCACGAGATCGAGGCCCAGCTTCTCGGCGACGCGAGCGGAGGCGCGGTTGTGCTCGACGAGGTAGGCGATCACCGGGCGGTCGGGCGCGATCATCCTCGCCGCCTCGACTCCCGCCCGCGCCAGCTCGGTCGCCAGACCTCGACCGTGATGATCCCCCGCGATGCGGTAGCCGATGTTCCACACCTCTCCGCCGAGCAGCGTGCACCCGCCGTTGCCGACGACCTCGTCGGTGTCTCGCAGACGGGCGACCCACGATCCGAGACCGGCCTGCGCCCAGCTGCGCTCCCACCGCTGCATCATCTCGACGCTCTGCGCCGGATCGGTGTGCCGGAGGCTCGGATAGTGCGTCCACACCCGCGGATCGCTCTGGATCGCGAACACCGCGTCGAGATCAGAGGGAACGGCCCGCGAGAGCCGCAGTCGGTCGGTGAAGGTGTCGTCGGTCACGGATCCAGGCTAGGCATCCCCGCCGACACTCGAGGCGGGGAACCGGGATAATGGGCGGGTGAGCACACCTTCGGACAGCAACGCGCAGACCATCCCCGGCTGGCGCCACATCTATTCGGGCAAGGTCCGCGACCTGTATGCCTCGGATGACGCCGCCGACACCCGCATCCTCGTGGTCGCCTCCGACCGGGTGAGCGCCTTCGACTTCGTGCTGTCACCGGGCATCCCGCAGAAGGGTGCGCTGCTCACGCGTCTCAGCCGCTGGTGGTTCAGCGAGCTCAGCGATGTTCCGAACCACCTCGCCGAGGGCGAGATCCCCGCGAGCGTCGCAGACCGCGCCATGCTCGCGCAGTCTCTCGAGATGCTGCCGGTCGAGTGCGTCGTGCGCGGTTACATCACGGGCTCCGGCTGGGCCGAGTACACCGAGAGCGGCACCGTGTGCGGCATCCCGCTGCCCGCGGGCCTGGAGAACGGCGACCGGCTTCCCGAGCCCCTGTTCACCCCTGCGTACAAGGCGCCGATGGGCGAGCACGACGAGAACATCACCTTCGAGCAGACCGTCGAGCTCGTGGGCGCCGAGCGAGCGACCGAGCTGCGCGACGTCTCGCTCTCGCTCTACACGCGGGCCGCTGCGATCGCCGAGGAGAAGGGGCTGATCCTCGCCGACACCAAGTTCGAGTTCGGGACCGATGCCGACGGCGTGCTGCACCTGGCCGACGAGGTGCTCACGAGCGACTCGTCGCGGTACTGGGATGCCGAGGCCTGGCGCACCGGTTCGACCCCGAGCGAGCGCATGGCGAGCTTCGACAAGCAGATCGTGCGCGACTGGCTGGCCTCGAACTGGGACAAGCAGGGCGAGCCGCCCGTGCTGCCAGCGGACATCGTCGAGCGCACCGCCGCGCGCTATCGCGAGCTGATCGAGCGCCTCGGGGCCTGACCCCTGCATCCAGGGAACACTCAGGAATCGGTAGTGTTGCTCCAGCACTCCCACTCCCCCCGATCCTGAGGAGCCCGAATGCCCCTGTGGAAGACCCACGGAAACGGCCGCACGGTCGAACCCGGCGCCGTCGTCAAGCCCGAAGAGCGTCTGAACTGGCCGGCCACGATCGCGATCGGCGCCCAGCACGTCGTCGCGATGTTCGGCGCCACGTTCCTCGTGCCGACGTTGACCGGCTTCCCCGTGTCGACGACTCTGCTGTTCAGCGGCCTCGGCACCCTGATCTTCCTGCTGATCACCAAGAACCAGCTGCCCAGCTACCTCGGTTCGTCGTTCGCGTTCATCGCGCCGATCACCGCAGCGGTCGCCGCCGGGGGCACCGGATCCGCCCTGGCGGGCGTCGTCGCGGTCGGCATCCTGCTCACCGTCGTGGGCCTGGTCGTGCAGTTCGCCGGCCTGCGCTGGGTCGACGCGCTGATGCCTCCGGTGGTCGCCGGCGCCATCGTCGCACTCATCGGCTTCAACCTCGCCCCCACCGCGTGGAACAACTTCCAGCTCGACCCCGTGACCGCGACCATCACGCTCGTCGCGATCATCCTGTTCGCGGTGCTGTTCCGCGGCTTCCTCGGACGCATCTCGATCTTCCTCGGCGTCGCGGTCGGCTTCATCTACGCCGCCTTCACCGGGTCGTTCGAGGTGCCGAACGCGCTGCGCGGAGGCAAGACGTCCGCAGAGCTCATCGCCGACGCACCGTGGGTGGGTCTGCCCGAGTTCCAGCTCCCCGACTTCGTCGCACCAGGCACCTGGTCGACCATCGCGATGTTCCTTCCGGTCGTGCTGGTGCTGGTCGCCGAGAACGTCGGGCACGTGCGCGGCGTCGCGAGCATGACCGAAGACCCGGCGATCAACAAGCACACCGGTCGAGCGCTCATCGCCGACGGTGTCGCCACGACGATCGCCGGTGGTTTCGGCGGGTCGGGCACCACGACGTACGGCGAGAACATCGGCGTCATGGCCGCGACCCGCGTCTACTCGACCGCCGTCTACTGGGTCGCGGGTCTCTTCGCGATCCTGCTGGCGTTCTCGCCCAAGGTCGGCGAGGTCTTCAACTCGATCCCGGCCGGCGTGCTCGGCGGTGCGACCACCGCGCTCTACGGCCTCATCGGCATCATCGGCATCAAGATCTGGGTCGACAGCAGGGTCGACTTCTCGCGCCCGGTGAACCAGTACACCGCCGCCGTCTCGCTCGTGATCGGCATCGCCGGATTCTCGATGCAGCTCGGCGACTTCGCGTTCGGCGGCATCGTGCTCGGCACGGTCGCCGCACTGCTGATCTATCACGTGGGCAACGCGATCGCCCGCGCTCGCAAGACCGGCGCCGACGACCCGCGCCCCCTCGAGGCCGTGGGGCCGCTGGGCGGAGACCCCGCGTAACCACACACCACGCACGACCACGAAGATCCCGGATGCTGCAGCTGCGGCGTCCGGGATCGTCGCGTCAGGGCGCGGTCGCGCTCAGGCGATGACGGCGAGGACTCCATCCGGCGCGATCGCCGCTGAGAGCTCGGCCCGGTGCGACAGGACGCCGGCGCGATGGGCGGCGACCGTGGTCTCCATCTTCATCGCGTCGAGCACGGCGACCGGATCGCCCTCCGCAACGTGCGCACCGTCATCGGCGAGCCAGCGCACGAGCGTGCCGGGCGCCGGCGAGCGCAGTTCGGTCGGATCGGATGCGGAGAGCGCGGTCCCGGCATCCGCCATCCCGCCGAGCCCGGCGAGCAGGGCGAGCGGCAGTCCGAGCACGACACGGCGTCCGTCGATCTCGACGGGGAAGCGCTGGAGTGCGGCATCCGGGGCGGGGGCGGGCCGCAGCTGCGGCTCGAGCCTCGGCAGCAACGTGCTCTCGATCCACTGGGTGTGCACCGCGAAGGTCTCGGTGGCGAAGGCGTCGTCGTCGAGCGCGAGCAGGTCGAACGGGATGACCGTCGCCGGGCCCTCGACCACGAGTTCGCGCAGCGCCCGTCGCGCCCGCACGAGTGCCGCGTCACGATTGTCTGCGTGCACGATGAGCTTCGCGATCATCGAGTCGAAGGCCGGCTGAACGACGTCGCCCGCGTCGATGCCGCTGTCCCAGCGCACGCCGGGGCCGCCGGGTATCCGCAGCGACGCGACGCGGCCGGGGCTCGGCAGGAAGCCGCGACCGGGGTCTTCCGCATTGATGCGGAACTCGAAGGCGTGCCCTGTCGGTGTCGGGGTCTCGGTGAACGAGATGCCCTCACCGAAGGCGATGCGGAACTGCTCGCGCACGAGATCCGTGCCGGTGACCTCCTCGGTGACCGGATGTTCCACCTGCAGTCGGGTGTTCACCTCGAGGAAGGAGATCGTGCCGTCGGCCGCGAGGAGGAACTCCACGGTTCCCGCACCCCGGTAGTGCACCTCGCCGCAGATCGCGCGGGCAGCATCATGGAACCGCGTGCGCTGGTCGTCCGTCAGGCCCGGCGCCGGAGCTTCCTCGATGAGCTTCTGATTGCGGCGCTGCATCGAGCAGTCGCGGTCGCCGACGACCACGATGCCGCCGTGTCCGTCACCGAGCACCTGCACCTCGATATGACGCGGACTCTCGAGGAAGCGCTCGACGAAGCACTCCCCGCGCCCGAAGGCAGCGATGGCCTCGCGGGTCGCCGCATCGAAGGCATCCGCCACCTCCGACAGCTCTCGCACCACCTTCAGCCCTCGCCCGCCGCCGCCGAATGCAGCCTTGATGGCGATCGGAAGCCCGTGCTGCTCGGCGAAGGAGACGGCCTCTTCAGGGCCGGCCAGAGGCTGGTCGGTGCCGGCCGCCAACGGCGCTCCGACGCGCTGCGCGATCCGACGCGCGGTCATCTTGTCGCCCAGCGCGTCGATGCTGTCGGGCGAGGGGCCGATCCAGATGAGGCCGGCGCCTTCGACGGCTCGGGAGAACTCCGCGCTCTCCGAGAGGAAGCCGTAGCCGGGGTGCACCGCATCGGCACCGCTCTTCTGCGCCGCCGCGATCAGCGCGTCGATGGAGAGGTACGTGGTGGCGGCGGTGTCTCCGCCGAGGCCCAGGGCCTCATCGGCGAGTCGCACGTGCAGGGCATCGGCGTCCTGGTCGGCGTAGACCGCGATCGACGTGTACCCGGCTTCGGCGCAGGCGCGGATCACGCGCACGGCGATCTCTCCGCGATTCGCGATCAGCACCTTGGTCATGAGGTCTCCTTGACGATGAAACGGACGCGTGCGCCGGGCGGCAGCTGCCCGGCGAGGTCGAGGCTGCGATCGGTGAGAGCAGCGATGATCGGATATCCGCCGGTGAGCGGGTGATCGGGCAGGAACAGCACGGGCTGACCGTCCGGGGGAACCTGGATCGCCCCGGTGACCGCGCCCTCGCTGGGCAGCTCGCCGCCGATCGACCGCTCCAGGGGCATGGTGCCCTCGAGTCTGATGCCCACTCGATCCGAGCGCGGGGTCACTGTCCACTCCTGATCGGCGAGGGTGGCGAGCGCCGCCGCCGTGAACCAGTCGTCGCGCGGACCGAGAGTGATCTCGAGCTCGGCGAGCTCACCGGGTGCCGGGAGCGTGCGCGGCACCGCATCCGGCTCGACGGGATGCGGGGCTCGATCCCCCACACTGAGCACGTCGCCCGCGGCCAGCGCAGCCGGTCCGAGCCCGGCGAGGGTGTCGCTCGCGCGGCTGTCCAGCGCCGGTTCCGCGGCCACACCGCCACGGACGGCGATGACATAGCGCAGCCCGCTGGTGGGGTGCCCGAGAGTGAGCTCGTCACCGTCGACCGTGGCGAAGGGCACCCCGTGCGCGATGTGACGTGCCGCACCGTCGACGTCGATCAGCTGAAGGGAGCCGACAGCACCCGTGACCGCCGCGGCCCCGGCACCTCGGAAACGCAGCACCGCACCCCCGACGCTCTCGAGCACGGCGGCGCCGGTCGCATTGCCCACCGCGCGGTTCGCCTCGCGCATCGCGCGACGATCGGCGGCACCGGAGGCCGAGACGCCGAGCGCCGCGAAACCGGGGCGACCGGCATCCTGCACGAGCAGCTGCAGCGACGGACGCACGACCTCGATCGCTGCGGAAATCGGAAGACCCGGGTCCGGCGCTCCTGCGTCGGCGTGTCGGTCGACGACAGGCAGGGGGTCGGCCGCTTCATCTGCGTTCTCCGACATCACGACCTGCTCGCGCACGCTCTCGAACCGCACGGTCGTGCCCGGCGACAGCAGCGCAGGCGGGTCGCGGTCGATGTCCCACATCAGGGCATCCGTGCGCCCGATGAGCTGCCACCCACCGGGACTCTCGCGCGGGTAGACGCCGGTGAACTGTCCGGCGAGCGCCACCGACCCGGCGGGCACGCGGGTGCGAGGTGACGAGCGGCGGGGCACGTCGAAGAGCGGATCGCTGCTCACCACATACCCGAAACCGGGAGCGAAGCCCGAGAAGGCGACCTTCCAGTCGGCGGCGAGATGACGGTTGACGAGCTCTGCCGCCGAGACGCCCAGCAGGGAGGCCGCCTCGTCGAGGTCTTCGCCGTCGTACCGCACCGGCACCGTGACCTCTCCGGTGGCGGGCAGATGGGCAGTGTCGATCTCGGTCGCCGCGAGCGCGTCAGCGAGGTCGGCGGCCGAGATGACGAGCGGATCGAAGCGCACGAGCACGGTGCGAGCGCCCGGGATGCGCTCGACGACGCCGAGCACTCCGTCCCAGGCGAGGTTCAGGCGCATCGCCTCGTCGAGGTCGGCCGCCTCGACGAGAAGCGCATGATCGGATGCGGTGAGGATTCGCATCAGACGAGGTGCTCCGCATCCGGCACGTCGGTGATGAACATGTAGCCCGGCGCGTGCGTGATGGCGAACGGGGGCTTCGATGCCATGATCGCGGCCTGCGGGGTGACGCCGCACGCCCAGAAGACCGGCACTTCTTCGTCTCGCAACTCGGGGGCGTCTCCGAAGTCGGGCCGGGCCAGGTCGACGACTCCGAGGGATGCCGGATCGCCGATGTGCACCGGAGCACCGTGCACGGCGGGGGTTCGGCCGGAGATCTGCACGGCATCCGCCACCCGATCCGCCGCGATCGGCCGCATCGACACGACCATCTCACCGCTCAGGCGACCCGCCGGTGCGCAGGGCACGGCGGTGCGGTACATCGGCACGTTGCGGCCGAGCTCCTGATGACGGATCGGGATGCCCGCCTGCACGAGTCCGGATTCGAACGTGAAGCTGCATCCGATGAGGAAAGAGACGAGGTCCGGATGCTCCGCCCAGGCTGCCGTCGCGTCGGTGACCTCTTCGGCCAGTTCGCCGTCGCGCCAGATGCGGTACCGACCGATGTCGGTGCGGATGTCGCTGCCCGGCGCCAGTCGAGATTCGGTCTCGCCCTGCTCCATGACCTCGAGCACCGGGCACGGCTTCGGATTGCGCTGTGCGAAGAGCAGGGTCTCGAAGGCCCAGTCCGCGGGTACGGAGATGAGGTTCGCCTGTGTCAGTCCGACCGCGATCCCGCTGGTCGGCTCGGAGAGCCCGGCCCGGATGGCGGCACGGGACGCACGCGCATCGGCGAGCTGGCCGGCGGTCGCGAGAACTGTCATGTCAGACGCCCGCGAACGGCGCGATCGTGATGCCCGCGTCCTGCAGCATCCGCTTGGTCTCCGCCGCCATGGCCACCGACCCGGGACTGTCTCCGTGCACGCAGATCGACTGCGCACTGACGGGGACGTCGGTGCCGTCGACCGCGCGGATCACTCCCTCGCCGGCGAGACGCACCATGCGCTCGGCGACCACGACCGGATCGTGCAGCACAGACCCCGGTTCGGTGCGCGAGACGAGCTGACCGTCGGGCTGATACGCCCGATCGGCGAAGGCCTCTGCCGCGGTCCGGAGCCCGGCGCGCTCGGCGACGTCGAGCACGACGCCACCGGCCAGGCCCAGCAGCACGAGGCGGGGATCGATCGCGCGGATTGCCGCCACCACGTCCTTCGACTGCCGCTCGTCGCGGGCGATCGTGTTGTACAGCGCTCCGTGCGGTTTGACGTAGGCGACCTTTCCGCCGACCGCGGCGGCGAGACCGATCAGCGCTCCGAGCTGGTACTCGACGTGGGCCTGCAGCGTGGCCGAGTCGATGTCGACCTTGGTGCGTCCGAAGTTCTCGTAGTCGCGGTAGCCGGGGTGCGCGCCGATCACGACGCCTCCGGCCACCGCGCTCGCGAGGGTCTCACGGATGCCCTCGGGGCTGCCCGCGTGGAAGCCGCACGCCACGTTCGCGCTCGTCACGAGTCGGAGCATGCTCTCGTCGTCGCTGACGATCCGGTCGGCGACGTTCTCACCGAGGTCGGAGTTCAGGTCGATCGATGCCATGAGGTCACGCTCCGGTTCCGAGGAAGGCGAAGATCGGGCCGACCGAGACGATGCCCATGTACCAGGTGAGCATCGTCACGACCGTGCCCGCGATGAGCAGCCACATCGGGTACTTCTTCGAGCCGAGCAGATCACGACGGAACCAGCCGATGTACATGAACACCGTGAGGCCGATCGGAAGGATGAGGCCGTTGAAACCTCCGACGAAGACGAGGATCGCGGCCGGTGCCGTGCCGATCGACAGGTAGACGATCAGCGACACGACGATGAAGGCGACCGTGGCCAGCTGCAGCGGCCAGCCGCCCCTGAGCTTCTTCGTGAAGGTGGAGAGGAAGGTCGCCGACGTGTACGCCGCGCCGATCACCGAGCTGATGGCCGCGGCCCAGAAGATCGCACCGAAGATGCGCAGTCCCGCGTCGCCGAGCACGGCGCCGAAGGCCTGTCCTGCGGGGTTCGCGGCCTGGCTCGACAGGTCGAGCGAGACGCCTGAGGCGACAACGCCGAGGATCGCGAGGAACAGCACGTAGCGCATGACGCCGGTGACGAGGATGCCGTTCGCCGCGGCGCGCATCACCGGGCCGGCCTGCTCGGGGCCGGTGTGACCGGAGTCGAGGTAGCGGTGGGCACCCGAGTAGGTGATGTATCCGCCGACGGTTCCGCCGACGATCGTGGTGATGGTGGCGAAGTTGAGCTCGTCAGGCACAAAGGTCTGCCGCAGGGCCTCGCCGATCGGCGGCTGGGCGATCACGGCGACGATCACGGTCATCACGATCATGCCCACGCCGAGCGCGATCAGCACGACGTCCATCACCGGGCCCGCCTTCTTGACGAGGAAGATGATGATCGCGAGTGCCGCTGTGAGCGCGCCGCCGAGCTTCGGATCGATGCCGAGCAGGGCGTTCAGGCCCAGTCCACCACCCGCGATGTTGCCGATGTTGAACGCCAGACCGCCGATGACGACGAGCACGGCGATCAGGTGGCCCGAGAAGGGGATGGCACTGTTCGCGAGTTCGCCGGCGCGCTTGCCCGAGGAGGTGATCATGCGCCACACGTTCAGCTGCACCGCGATGTCGACGAGGATCGAGACGAGGATCGCGAACGCGAAGGCTGCCCCCATCGTCGCGGTGAACGTGGCAGTCTGCGTGATGAATCCTGGGCCGATGGCACTGGTGGCCATCAGGAAGATCGCGCCGACGACGGCGCTGCGCCCTGCACGTCTCTTGGCTCCGGCGAGCCGGACTTCGTCTTCGGAAGACAGCGATGCTGTGTTGTTCTCTGACATGCGGGGGTTTTCCCATCGTCGTTGGTGGGTCTCGATCGAGACCCAGTGTAGAACGGATCGAGCATTATTGTTCAACAACTTTGTTTCAGCTGTGCTACGACCGAGTTGCGTTCGCATGTTGCTGAGGCCGCCTGATCGAACGATCGGCCGCGTGCGCCGCCTACGATGAAGGCATGAACCAGCAGGGCATGCTCGCCGATGCGCTCCGTCAGCAGATCATCGACGGCGCGTTCGCCCCCGGTTCACGGTTGTCCGAGTCGGCCATCGCCGAGCACTTCGGCGTAGCGCGGAACACGCTGCGCGAGGCGTTCCGCGCCCTCTCCGAACAGGGGCTGCTCGAGCACGTGCCACACCGGGGCGTCTCCGTCGCGTCGCCCACGATCGCCGACGTCATCGACATCTACCGAGCACGCCGCGTCATCGAATGCACCGCGCTCCTGCACTCCGAGCCAGAGCACCCCTCGGTGCAGCGGATGCAGCAGGCGGTGCTCGCCGCAGAGGCTGCCGCTCAGGATGCAGTGCTCGACGACGCCGAGGCCTGGCGCGAGGTGGGCAGCGCCAACATGGCATTCCACGTCGCACTCGTCGATCTCGCCGACAGCCCCCGCCTGGCCCGCACCTATCGCGACCTGGCGGCAGAGCTCAGGCTGGCGTTCCTGAAGATCGATGATCCTCGATCGCTCCACGAGCCGTTCGTGCGCAAGAATCGCGCCGTGCTCGACACCTTTCTCACGCGCGGTGCGCAAGAAGGCGCCGCCGAACTCGAGCGCTATCTCGTGCAGTCGGAGCGCGTCGTGCTCGGCGCGTTCGCCCGCATGCAGCTGGGGTGACCCCGACCGTCGCCGATCGCGTTCGGCGACGCGGTCACTGCTCTGCGCGCAGTGCGCCGGACGCTCTGGTCCTCGTGTCGGGGTCGCGGGGGGCGAGCTGCAGGGGAAGCGGCGTCTGCGGTTCGGGCAGTCCGTAGAGCCGGTGCACCCAGCGGCGAGCGTCCTCGAGCGGATAGGTGTCGCCGTAGACGGCGTACTTCATGAAGATGCCCTCGAGGGTGCTGCGCAGCATGATCTCCTCGAGTGCCGGGTCTGCGGCGCCGCGTTCTCGGAACATCGCGCGCACGATGTCCTCCGACGCCCTCGCCTGCTCGGCATGCCGCTCTTCAGACTCCGCATACAGGCGGTGCGTCGTCGGCTGCTGCTGCATCGCGAAGACCGCTCGCTGCACCGAAAGGGCGTAGCCCGTGGCGGTGAGAGCGCCGTCGATGATGCCGGCCAGGCGCTCATCGGCTGTGCCGTCGACCTGCGGGATGCCGAACAGCGCCTCGAACCAGCGATCGAACACAGCGGAGATCAGCTGTTCCTTGCCCCCGAAGTGGTAGTTCACGAGGCCCTGCGCGACTCCGGCGCGCTGCGTGATCTGGGCGATGCTCGCACCCGAGACGCCCCGCTCAGCGAACAGACTGACGGCTGCCTGCAGGATCACCTCTCGCGCGCGTTCCCGCGCGGCCCGGTTGTGCTCGTCTGAACGTGCCATTCGTGTCCCGCTCCCCAGCATCGGACGACTTCGGTTTCCCCCCGGAGGCTATATATTAGCGACTGAACAGCTGTTCAAGCTATGAGCGACGCCCCCCCCCCCCGCCTCAGGAGTGTGATGAGCACCACAGGATGGTTCATGCGAACCGAGAGGTTCGTGCCGTCCGAGCTGTTCTCCGCCACCGACACCGAGGCGCCGATGGCTCGACATGATCGACCACCTGACCACGGTGCGACGACGGCGTCATGCCTGGATGCTCCACCTCGCCGTCCGCAACGACCTCGACACAGCCCTCGGGCGGGTGCCGACGACGAAGGAATGGCTCGCCGCGATCGCCGCCGAGGGCGGAGACGAGCACGACGCGCGACCTTTCGCCACCGGCATCGAGCACATCGAGCAGGAGGTGCGCAGGCGAGTCGGCAAGGAGGTCGTGACGCCCGACCTCTACGTCCGGACCCTCGACGGGTACGCACTCGGCCAGGCCGTGGCCATGGCGACCTGGGGTGTGGCGCTCGGTCACGCCGACGTCGCCGAGGCCCGTCGCATCATCCACCGGATCAACGCCGACGCCCGGCCGTCGTTCGTGTCGTGGGCCGATTTCGGCCTGAGCTACATCGCCGGACGCGTCATGCACTGGAGCGACGGCAACCTCAACGAGGAGTCGTTCGAGAAGTACGGCGATTCGTGGACCGTCTTCGCGAGCGCATCGACCGCGAAGCGCAACGGCCCGTGGGCGACGATGCCGTGGCCTGCAGTCGTCGATCAGCGGTCACGACGTCGGCACCAGTACCGGATCACCTGAACGCCCGAAGACCCGCGGATGCGGACCAACCTGGAGGGGCGTCAGGTCCGCATCCGCGTTCGCGCCCCCGCCGCTGCAGACGCCGGATCGCAGCGGCGGTCACGACGAGGCGCGCACCACCAGCTCGGTCGGCAGGATCGTCGTGTGCGCGGGGTCGCGACCGGCGAGGCGCGAGAGCAGCACACCGGCCATCGCCTCCCCCTGCGAGTACATGGGCTGTCGCATCGTGGTCAGCTGCGGGTCGGTGCTCAGTGCGACGGATGAATCGTCGAATCCGACGAGCGCGACGTCTTCGGGAACCCGGATGCCGGCGGAGCGCAGCGCGGTGAGGGCGCCGCGTGCCATGAGGTCGCTCGCGACGAAGATCGCGTCGGGGCGACCGGCCTCGAGGATGCGACGCGCGGCATCCGCTCCGCTCACCTCGCTGTAGTCGCCCGCCTCTTCGGCGAACGGGGAGAGCCCGGCATCGGCCAGTGCGCCGCGGAAGCCCTGCACGCGGTCGACCGAGGAGACCATCGTGATGGGCCCTGAGATCGTCGCGATGCGTGTGCGACCGGTGTCGATCAGATGCTGGGTGGCCGTTCGGGCTCCGGCGACGTTGTCGACGTCGACCACGTAGTCGCCCTCGCGGATCCGCACCGGTCGCCCACCCCAGACCACGGGCACGGCATCGGCGACCCGGTCGATGAAGGCGTCGCTGGTGTGGTGAGACACGATGAGCGCGCCGTCGACGCCGCCGTTGCGCACGAAGCTGGTCATCTTGTCGCCGGGGTCGTCGCTCGCGATGAGCAGGTTGAGCAAGTAGTCCGAGCCGCGGAGTGCGCCGGTGATTCCCGCGACGATCGACGCGAAGAACGGGTCGCCGAAGAAGCGCGTGGTGTCTTCGGGAACGATCAGCGCGATCGCGTGCGTCTGCCTCGACGCGAGCGAGCGAGCCGCGCGGTTGGGCACGTAGCTGAGCTCGTCGATGGCGCGCTTCACCGACTCGAGAGCCTCAGGACTCACCGCCGTCGAGCCGTTGACGACCCGCGACACCGTCGATCTCGACACCCCTGCGGCCGATGCCACCTCTTCGATGGTCGCTCGTGACGACACGGCTCTCCCCTCTGTCCGGCTGCGACGCCGGATGCTCTCGACTGTCGCCGCCGACGTCAGAGAGCGCGGGCGGCGATGATGCGAGCGTACTCCCGACCGGAGTCCTTCAGACTCCGCTCCTGGGTGTCGTAGTCGACGCGCACGATGCCGAAGCGCTTGTCGTAGCCCCATGCCCACTCGAAGTTGTCGAACATCGACCAGTAGAAGTAGCCGCGCACGTCGACCCCTGCATCCGCCGCGTCGAGCACCGCCGCGAGGTGCAGCCGCAGGAACTCGGTGCGGTCGGCGTCGTGCACGCGGGTCTCACCGTCTTCGACCACGGCGACGTCGTCGTACGCTGCGCCGTTCTCGGTCATGTAGAGTACGGTGCCCGCGGGCTGGGCGTACTCGGTCCACACGCGCTGCAGCAGGCGGGTCAGCCCCTCGGGCTGCACCTCCCAGTTCTGCGCGGTGCGCGGCAGGCCGCGCTCGACCGGATGGATGCCGGCGCTCGACGGGTAGGGGCTGCGGGCGGCCCGAGCGGTGGCGGGCGCGTCGAGCACCGGCGCCTTCTCGGGCGCCGTGCCCGACAGGAAGTCTCCGTGGTAGTAGTTCACGCCCTGCGTGTCGATGCGCTGCGCGATGGTGTCGAGATCGCCGTCGTGCACGGCATCCTCGAAGCGGGCCACGGCCTCGGCATCCACCGCACGGATGTCCTCGACGATGTCGGCCGGGTACTCGGCGCGGTAGATCGGGTCGAGGAACCAGCGGTTGAACTGCCCGTCGACGCGTCGAGCAGCATCCACGTCGGCGGGGTCCGTAGGGTCAGCGGGGTCTGCGACGGTGTGGTTCAGGGTGATGCCGAGGTTGAGGCTCGCATCCCGACCTCGCAGCTCGCGCACCGTCTCGCCGTGGGCGAGCAGCAGGTGGTGGGCCGAGAGCAGACCCTCGGCGACGCTCGTGTGCCCGGGGGCGTGCTCGCCGCCGGTGTAGGAGAGGAAAGACGAGCACCAGGGCTCGTTCAGCGTCGTCCACACGTTCACGCGGTCGCCCAGCGCGTCGTGCATCGTGCCCGCGTATTCGAGGAAGCGACCGACCGTGTCGCGGTTGGTCCAGCCGCCGGTCTCCTGCAGCGCCTGCGGCATGTCCCAGTGATACAGCGTCAGCCACGGCAGGATGTCGTTCTCGAGCAGCTCGTCGACGAGGCGCTCGTAGAAGTCGACCCCCTTCGCGTTGACCGCACCGCCGTCAGGACGCACCCGCGACCACGAGGTCGAGAAGCGGTAGGTCTGCAGGCCGAGGTCTTTCATGAGCGCGACGTCCTGCGGATACCGGTGATAGTGGTCGCACGCCACGTCGCCGTTGTCCCCGCCGATGACCGCACCCGGCTCGCGGCTGAAGGCATCCCAGATCGACGCGGTGCGCCCGTCTTCGAAAGCGGCCCCCTCGATCTGGTACGCCGCTGTCGCGGCGCCGAACAGGAAGTTCTCGGGGAAGGCACGGGTCATAGGGGTCATCCTTTCACCGCGCCGGCCATGATGCCACTGACCAGCTGGCGCCCGGCCACGACGAACAGGACGAGCAGCGGAAGGGTCGCGAGCACCGCGCCGGCGAGCACGATCGAGTAGTCGATGTAGTAGCCGGACTGCAGCTGGCTGAGTGCTGTCTGCAGCGTCGGGTTCTGCGGGGAGAGCACGATCAGGGGCCACAGGTAGTCGGTCCACGCGGTCATGAAGGTGAAGAGTCCGAGGATCGCCATGGCCGGACGAGCAGCCGGGATCCCGACCGTGAGGAACGTGCGGAACTGGTTCGCGCCGTCCATTCGGGCCGCCTCGATCAGCTCGTCGGGGATGACGTCGACGAGGTACTGCCGCATGAAGAAGACGCCGAAGGCGGTGACCAGGGTCGGCACGATGACCGCGCCGATCGATCCGGTCCAGCCGAGTTCGCGCATCAGCATGAAGAGCGGGATGATGCCGAGCTGCGTCGGGATCGCCATGGTCGCGATCACGAAGATCATCAGACCGTCGCGCCCCTTGAAGCGCAGCTTGGCGAAGGCATAGCCCGCGAGCGTCGAGAACGTCACGACCGAGAGCGTGATGATGCCGGAGATGAGGAACGAGTTGCCCAGCGCCAGCCAGAACGGGATCGCATCGAACACCTTGGCGGCATTCGCGAAGAAGTTGCCTCCCGGGATCAGCGGCAGGGTCTCGCCGCGTGTCGAGTTGGTGCCGCTCGCCACGACGACCGACCACCACAGCGGGTAGACGCTGCCGATGATGAATGCGGCGAGCAGGCCGTAGGTGAGGAAGCCGGGGCGGCTGCCGATTCCGGCGTTGCCTCCGACGACGCCTCGGCGCCTGCGGATCTTCTCGGGGACGCTCAGCGCCTGGGTGGCGGTCATCGCGCGTTCTCCTCGGTCGTGGTCGCGATCGTCGTGCCGGCGGCGACGGCCGTCGCGGCAGCGGTCGTGGCGGTCCGTGCGCGGCGGCGCGCTGCACGGTTCTTGGGCGCATCCCCGGTGGAGATCCTCCTCGAGATGAGGAAGTTGATGACTCCGATGCCGACGATGAGCAGGAAGAGCAGGATCGCGACGGCGGATGCTTCACCGAGGTCTCGACGGAAGAAGGCGAGCTCCCAGAGGAACAGCACCGTGGTCTGGAACTGCCGGTCGCTGCCGCCGATGCCGCCCGCGGTCGAGACATCGAACAGACGGGGCTCGGCGAAGATCTGCAGACCGCCGATCGTGGCCGTGATGATCACGAAGATCAGCGTCGGACGGATCGTGGGGATCGTGATCGAGAAGAAGCGACGGGCGGCCCCTGCGCCGTCGAGTGCGGCCGACTCGTAGAGGTCGCGCGGCACGGCCTGCATCGCGGCGAGCAGGATCAGCGCGTTGTAGCCGGTCCAGCGGAAGTTCACCATCACCGCGATCGCCAGGTGCGACAGCGCGGTGTCGTGCTTCCACTGCTGGTCGGCGATGCCGATCAGGTTCAGCAGGTTGTTGGCGAGCCCGTCGGCCTCGTTGAAGATGCTCGAGAAGATGATGGCGACGGCGACGGGCGTGACCACGAACGGGATGAGGATGCTCATGCGCCAGAAGGTGGGGGCACGAAGGCCGCGGTCGAGCAGGTAGGCGATCACCAGGGCCACCGCGAGCTGCGGGATGGCGGAGAGCAGGAAGATGCTCAGGGTGTTGAAGATCGAGTTCCAGAACATCGCGTCGCCGAGGATCTCGACGAAGTTCGCGGCGCCGATGAACTCGCCCTGCCCCTTGAGCAGGTCCCACTCGTGCACGGCCACCCACACCGTGTAGATCAGCGGGAACAGTCCGACCAGCCCGAACAGCAGGAAGAACGGCGAGATGTAGAAGTACGGGGAGGCGTTCTGGTCGAACCGCGAGAGGCGGTGCCGCCAGGGACGCCGGCCAGCGGCATCCGTCTTCGGGGTCTTCCCGTTCTTCGACGACGCGGTGGTCGTCTCCGAGCGCTCATGGGTGAGGGTCATGACTCTTCCTTGGTCCTGGTCCGGGCGTCCGAGGTGCTCCGGTCGCAGTTAGTGCCGCCCTCATCGAGGCGGGGCGGCACGAACCGCGACCGGAGCGGATGCGGGAGTGGGTCAGTCGACCAGCTCGTTCAGGAGCTTGACTGCGGCATCCCAGGCGCCCTGGGTGTCGGTCTCGCCACGGTCGAGGCCGCTGAGAGCCGGACCGAAGACGTTCTCCTGGATCACCGAGTCATCGGCGCCCTTGAACTGCGCGACGACCCCCTTCGCACGCTCGGCGAGGATGGCGCCGGTGGGTGCGTCGTTGAAGAACGCGTTCGGGGTCGCCTCTGCAGAGAGCGTCTCCTGGGCCTCGACGGTGGAGGGGAAGTTGCCCGCGGCGGCGGACTGCTTGACCTGCTGCTCGGGCTGCGTCAGCCAGTCGGCCAGGTCGGCCGCGGCTTCCTTGTGCTCGGAGCTCTCGGGGATCGACAGGAAGGCGCCGCCCCAGTTGGCTGCTCCGCCGGGGAACACGTCGGCGAAGTCCCAGCCGGTCGCAGCGTCGCCGCCTCCGGCCTCGACCTGACCCTGCACGACTCCGAGCATCCAGCCGGGGCAGACGAACGTGGCGAAGGTGCCGTCGACGAACGACTTGCCGCCGTTCCAGTCCCACGCGGTCTGAGCGGCGGACTGGCCGCCCTCGGTCGCGGTGCCGAGCAGTTCGAAGCGCTCCTTGAGCTCGGCGTTGTCCTCGACGTTCAGCTCGCCGTCGGCGGTGTAGTAGCCCTCGTCGAGCTGGTTGACCATGGCGTTCCAGACGAAGCCCGAGTGGTCGTACCAGGCCTTGCCGGTCTTCGCGGTGTACTCGGCGCCGACCGCGAAGTAGTTCTCCCAGTCGCCGTTCAGCAGCTCGGCCACCGACTCGCGGTCGCTGGGCAGGCCCGCAGCCTCGAAGGCAGCGCCGTTGTAGCAGATGCCGCTCGGGCCGATGTCGGTGCCGTAGCCGATCACACGGCCCTCGGCATCCGTCGCCTGTCCGTACTTCCAGTCGACCCAGTCGGCCTTGCGGTCTTCGATGCCGTAGTCGCGCAGGTCGACGAACGTGTCGGACACGTCCATGATCGCGCCGAGCCAGCCCTCTTCGATCGCGACGACGTCGCTGAGGCCAGAGCCTGCCGCGATCTTCGTGAACGCGTCGGTGCGGGCGTTGCCGCCGGTGTCGATGTTGGTCGCCTCGATGGTGACGTTCGGGTTCGCCTTCTCGTACTCGTCATAGAGGTCGTCGTATCCGAAGGTGCCGAAGGTGGTGACGGTCAGCGTGACCTTCTCGTCACCGGTGGCGCTGTCTCCCGAGTCGGCAGAGGCGCAGCCGGCGAGGGCCAGGGCAGAGACGGATGCGACGGCTGCTGCCGTCAGGATCCGCTTGCGGGCACGTGTGTTCACAGTTCACTCCTTTGTGGTGGGTCGTGCAGTGGTGGTGCTGGTGGTGCGTCGGGGGTGATGCGTGGACCTCCATGGGAGCGCTCCCACGCATTGATGAGAGACTATATGGGAGCGCTCCCACGAATGTCAACCCCTCACGGTGACGTAGCCTTGTCCGGTGCCCGACACCGAACTCTCCCCCGCTCTCGTCCGCGCCGAATCGCTGATCCGCAGCATCCCGGACTACCCGGAGGCGGGCATCGTCTTCCGTGACATCACGCCGCTGCTCGCCGACGCCGAAGCCCTTCAGGCCACCACCGACGCGATCATCGCCCCGTTCGCGGGGCAGTTCGACGTGGTCGCGGGCATCGAGGCTCGAGGGTTCATCCTCGCCGGAGCGGCCGCGATCGCCGCAGGCGTGGGCCTCATCCCGATCCGCAAGGCGGGCAAGCTGCCGCGCCCCGCGGCATCCGTCGACTACTCGCTCGAATACGGCACTGCGACGATCGAAATGCACGACGACCTGCCCGCAGGGTCGCGCGTGCTGCTCATCGACGACGTGCTTGCCACGGGTGGCACGCTCGCCGCCGGACGCGAGCTCGTCGAGCGCCTCGGCAGCCACGTCATCGGCATCTCGGTGCTGTTCGAGATCGACGGCCTGGGCGGCCGCGAGGCCATCGGCGACCTGCACACCGTCTTCCACGCCTGAGCTGCGCGCACTCGCGTAAGGCTCCTTCCGCGAGCCGGTAGACTGAGCACGCCCGTCCGCCCGCGACTTCCGGAGCCGTTCATGCCCACCATCGTCGTCGACGTCATGCCCAAGCCCGAACTGCTCGACCCGCAGGGGAAGGCCGTGTCCGGCGCATTCTCCCGTCTGGGCGTCGAGGGCTTCACCGATGTCCGCATCGGCAAGCGCTTCGAGCTCACCGTCGAGGGCGAGGTCACCGACGAGGTTCTCGCCGAGGCCCGTCGCATCGCCGACGAGGTGCTCTCCAACTCCGTGATCGAAGACGTCGTGGGCATCGAGGTCGCCGAGTGACCACGCGCATCGGCGTCATCACCTTCCCCGGCTCGCTCGACGACCGCGACGCGCAGCGCGCGGTCCGCATCGCCGGCGCCGAGCCCGTCGCCCTCTGGCACGGATCGCACGACCTCGAAGGCGTGGACGCTCTCGTCCTGCCCGGTGGCTTCAGCTACGGCGACTACCTGCGCGCCGGTGCGATCGCCGCGCTCTCGCCCATCATGAGCGAGGTCAAGGATGCAGCAGCCAAGGGCATGCCGATCCTCGGCATCTGCAACGGCTTCCAGATGCTCGTCGAGGCGCACCTGCTGCCCGGCGGCCTGATCCGCAACGACCACCAGCACTTCGTGCGTCGCGACCAGAAGCTCATCGTCGAGAACTCCGACACGGCGTGGACGAACCGCTTCCGCACCGGCCAGGAGATCACGATCCCGCTGAAGAACGCCGACGGCGGTTACATCGCCGACGAAGAGACGCTCGACCGTCTCGAGGGCGAGGGCCTCGTCGCCTTCCGGTATGCGGGCGTCAACCCCAACGGATCGCTGCGCGACATCGCCGGACTCACCAACGAGGCGGGCAACGTCGTGGGGCTCATGCCGCACCCCGAGCACGCCACCGAGGCCGGCTTCGGCCCCGACACCTCGGCCGCCATGCGCTCGGGACTCGACGGACTCGACTTCTTCACGAGCGCGGTCGCCGCGGTCGCCCGCGTCGCGGCGTAAGCAGCACCCGCAGTCGAAGGGCGCGCCGGCGCGCCAGGGGCCCGGTCGACGCGGCATCCGCGCTCCTGGCCGGGGTCGATTCCGCACCCCCGCACCCAGCCGGGGTCAATTCCGCACCCCCGCACCCAGCCGGGGTCAATTTCGCACCCCCGCACCCAGCCGGGGTCAATTCCGCACCCCTGCACCCAGCCGGGGTCAATTCCGCACCCGAAACGTCCGAATCGGATGCCTTTTTGACCCCGCACCAGTCCGAGGGCGCGTCTTGACCACGCAACCGAGGCCGGCAGAAGTCGGCGCCCTCTCCGCTCAGTCGGCGGGAAGCCTGAACGGGTTGTCGCCGGCCGCCGCGAGCAGGTACCACGCCGTCGCGCCGGTGTGCAGGCTGGCGTAGTAGAGGTCGCCGAAACCCGAGTCGAGACCATCGGTCGACGTCGCGACGATGCCCTTGCCGTCGCCGTTGGGCGCATCGCGCTGACCGAGTCGGATGCTGTCGAGCAGCGCCTCCGCGCGGTCGGCGTCGCCCGCTCCGTCCCGCAGCTTCAAGGCCAATGCCAGGTGTCCGCTGCCCTCGAACCACACCTTCGACACGTCGGCGTCGCTGATCGACGGCCCCTGATACTGGCCGTCGGTCGCGATCAGGTTGTCGAGCGTCCAATCCAGGGAGACGTCGTAGCGCGAGTCGCGGGTGGCGAGCGAGGTCCACGTCTGCGAGTCCAGCGGCACGGGGCGAGTGTTCACCGTGCTCCCGTCGAGCAGGGTGCCGGTGTCGACGTGGCCGTCGGCGCTCTGCATCGCCGCCACGAAGGTCGAGGCGACGGCAGCGCGGTCGGCCCACACCGAATCACCGGTGAGCTGTGCGAGCTGCGTGAAGAAGCCGGCGATGTCGCTGTTGTGCTCGGTGGACTTCCATTCCAGCGACGAGCCGTTCTCGAGCTGACCCCCGGTGTAGCCGAAGGGGGCTCGCGCCATGTCGGCGGTGTTCGTCTGGATCCACTCGGCGATCCGCACGGCCCCGTCGAGGTACTTCGATTCGCCGGTCGCGTGGAAGAGCCGCGTGAGCGCCATGCCCGCCCATGCCTGGTTGCCCGTGAACGTGCCAGGGCCGGTGATCTCCACCCGCCCCTGCCGGATGCCGTGGGGTTCGTACGATGTGCGCACGCGTCCGTCGCCGATCGGGTCGTTCGCCTGCACGAAGAGCAGGGTGTCGCCGATGGTCTGTGCCCGACGGATGTCGTCCGGCAGTCCGCGGGCCGTGTACGCGATCACCACGAGTGCGTCGTCGTAGACGAACGAGGGCGTGAAGTCCCATGTCGGCAGGTCGGTGAAGAAGCCGCCCTCGTAGCTGCGAGGGAGGCAGTGCCCGGCGCCATCGCAGAACTCGTCGACACGGGCGTCGAGGAACTCGTAGGCCAGAGCGACCGACAGGCTGGGGTCCGGCTCGGTCGTCGGGTCTGCGGGGCCATCGCCCGAGGCTGCGGTCGTCGCGCCCGCGACCAGCGCTGCGGCGACGAGCGCGGCGGCGATCATCCACGGAGCCGATCGGCGCGGCGAACCCGACATCAAGACCCCCTCGGTGTGAACCGCGGTTCGAGTGCACGACCCGCAGGCGACCAGGAGGTCACATGCAAAATGCTGGCATACCAGGAAGTCCTGGCGGAAGGGGCGAAGGTCTAGTCTTTCGCCTCAACCGGCGTGTCGGCCCCGCTGCTCCGCGGCGAACTAGCCGAGCGCCGGAGGCCAGACCCCGATGATCACGGCCATGACCACGATCGTGACGAGCTCGTGCGCGATGTTCATGGTGGTCAGCGAGGTCGGGCGCCCCTCGAACGCATCGTGCGTGATGAACCGGGCGGCGGTGAAACCGGCCCACAGCAGCACGCCGGTGACGACAGCGGCCCAGAAGAACGATCCGTCGTAGAAGTGCCAGGCGATGGCAGATGCTCCGGCCAGCACCCAGGCCGTCGCGAAGCTCACGAACACGGTGGTGACGATCGCCATCGTCGCGCTCGAACCCGGGCGGTCCATGTCGACGTTCGCGAGTTTCGACCAGCGCGTGCCGAACACCTTCGGCGAATACCAGATCGTGCCGACGATCATGCTCGAGGCGGTCGCGAGCAGAACGGCCCAGTAGTTGATCTCGGGAACCATGACAGCCTCCAGTCGTCGGATGCCCGAAGCCTACTCCCGGGCTGCAAGTCGCTGTGGAGCGACGTGAAATTTCGCATGCCCGAAACGATTCGATCGTTATGGTGGCAGACCTGCAAGCGTTTGCACTAATCTGGGGCCATGGCACAGCTTGAGCAGATCGCAGCCCCCGGTTCCGAGTGGTGGCGCAGTGCGGTCATCTACCAGATCTACCCTCGTTCGTTCGCCGACGCCTCTGGTGACGGCATCGGCGACCTGCCCGGCATCACCAGCCGGCTCGACTCGCTGAAGGAGCTCGGCGTCGACGCGATCTGGCTGAGCCCGTTCATGACGAGCCCACAGCGCGACGCGGGATACGACGTGGCCGACTACCGCGACGTCGACCCGCTCTTCGGCACGCTCGACGACTTCGACACCATGCTCGACGCGGCGCACGCCCGCGACATCCGCGTCGTCGTCGACCTGGTTCCGAACCACTCGTCGGCTCAGCACGCCTGGTTCCAGGAGGCGCTGAAGGCGGCCCCGGGCAGCCCCGAGCGCGCGCGGTACATCTTCCGCGACGGCAAGGGCGAGAACGGCGAGCTGCCCCCCAACAACTGGGAGTCCGTCTTCGGCGGCGGCATGTGGGAGCGCATCACCGAGGCCGACGGCACGCCGGGCCAGTGGTATCTGCACATCTTCGACCCGACGCAGCCCGACTTCGACTGGAACAACGAAGAGGTGCGCGAGGAGTTCCGCTCGATCCTCCGCTTCTGGCTCGACCGCGGCGTCGACGGCTTCCGCGTCGACGTGGCCCACGGCATGATCAAGGCCGAGGGCTTGCCCGACTACACCCCGCCGGCCGACGCCGACTCGATGGGCGGCGGCGAGGCGAACGTGCCGTACTGGGGTCAGGACGGCGTGCACGACATCTACCGCGACTGGCACAAGGTGCTCGCCGAGTACGACGGCGATCGCGCGCTGTGCGGTGAGGCCTGGATGCCGACGCTCAAGCAGACCGCTCTGTGGGTCCGCCCCGACGAGATGCACCAGACGTTCAACTTCCCGTACCTCATGACCGAGTGGGACGCGAAGGCTCTCGGAGCCGTGATCCGCGAATCCCTCGACGCGTTCGGCGCCGTCGGTGCTCCCAGCACCTGGGTGCTGTCGAACCACGATGTCGTGCGTCACGCCTCACGTCTCGCGCTCACCGCCGAGAACCCGCAGGGTGAGGGCATCGGCCCGAATACCCCGCACAAGCCCGACACGGCGATCGGACTCGCCCGCGCCCGCGCGGCGACGACCGTGATGCTCGCTCTGCCCGGGTCTGCATACCTGTATCAGGGCGAGGAACTCGGCCTGCCGGAGGCGATGGAGATCCCCGACGCGTTCCGCCAGGACCCGACGTGGTTCCGCACGAACGGCGAGCGCTACGGACGAGACGGATGCCGCGTGCCGCTGCCGTGGGAGGCGGATGCTCCGGCATTCGGCTTCAACGAGACCGGCGCGTCGTGGCTGCCGCAGCCGGCCGACTGGGCCGCGTACTCGCGCGATGTCGAAGAGGTCGACCCCGCGTCGACGCTCGCTCTCTACAAGCGCCTGCTCGCCGGACGCCGGGAGTACGGCTTCGGCAGCGGATCGCTGGTGTGGGAGGACGCCGGAGCGGATGCGGTGGCGTTCCGCCGCGGCGACGTGCACGTGCTCGCGAACCTGGGCACCGAGCCTCTCCCCCTGCCGGCCGACGCCTTCGTGATCCTGCAGAGCCAGCTGTTCGACGGCGGCGCCGTGCCTGTCGACACGGCCGTCTGGTACACCACGACCGCGGCGTAAGCCGAACACGGTGGGGCCGCGGCATCCGACGGGGATGCCGCGGCCCCACCGGCTCAGAGAGGAATCCCATGGCGAGCATCGATGAGGTCGCCCGGCTCGCCGGCGTCTCGACCGCGACGGTCTCGCGCGCTCTGAGCGGCCGGGGACACGTGTCGGAGTCGGCCCGCCAGCGCGTGCAGGAGGCGGCGTCGGCGCTCGGCTACGTGGTGTCGTCTCGAGCCTCGAGTCTGGCGTCTGGTCGCACCCGCAACATCGGCGTGGTGGTGCCCTTTCTCGATCGCTGGTTCTTCAGCACGGTGCTGTCGGGGGTGTCGTCGGCGTTGATGCGCGAGGGGTACGACATCACTCTCTACAACATCACCGCCGACAAGGATGTGCGCCGCCACGTGTTCGACACGTTCCTGCGCCGGCAGCGGGTCGATGCCGTGATCGCGGTGTCGATCGAGCTCGACGCCGACGAGACGCAGCACCTGCTCGACCTCGGCCTGCCGGTGATCGCGATCGGCGGCCCGAATCCGAAGCTCGACACCCTCACGGTCGATGACGTCGCCGTCGCGCAGCTCGCCACCGAGCACCTGATCGGTCTCGGGCACCACGACATCGCCCACATCGGCGCGAACCCCGAGTTCGACATCGACTTCCACATTCCGACGAACCGTCGCCTGGGCTTCGAGAAGGCACTCGCGAAGGCCGGAATCCCCCTGAACCCCGCCTTCCTCGAACCCGCCGACTTCACCGTCGAGGGCGGATACCGTGCGGCGAAGCAGCTGCTCGGGCGCCCGGGCCCCCGGCCCACCGCCGTGTTCGCGGCATCCGATGAGATGGCCATCGGTGCGATCCTCGCCGCCCGCGACCTCGGCTTCGCCGTGCCGGACGACCTCTCGATCGTCGGCATCGACGGCCATGAGCTCGGCGAGTTCTTCCGGCTGAGCACGGTCGACCAGTTCCCGCTCGGCCAGGGTGAGCGCGCGGCGGATGCCGTGCTCGCCAGGCTCGCCGACGGAGAGGCCGCGGGCGTCCCCGCAGCACTCCCCTATGAGCTCAACGTCCGGGGGACGACCGCGCGCCTGGTCTGATCGCCCTGATGCCGCCCCGGGTGCGCTCTCGTCGTCATCCGCGTCGCGCCGCGGCGTTCCGCCGCGCGAGGATGCTGCCGCCGATGACCGCGGCGATGAGCGACCCGAGCAGCACGCCGATCTTGACGTGCTCGTCGGCGACCGAACTCGACCCGTAGGCGAGCTCGCCGACGAGCAGCGAGACGGTGAATCCGATTCCCGCGAGGAAGGCCATGCCGGTCAGGTCGGGCCAGCGCAGCGTCTCGTCGAGACGCAGCGCCGGCACGCGACTGAGCAGGAAGGTGGTCGCGAGGATCCCGATCGGCTTGCCCGCGACGAGTCCGACGATGATCCCGATCGCGATCGAGTCGGTGAGCGCCGACCGCAGTCCCTCGAGCCCGCCGATCGTGACTCCGGCCGCGAAGAACGCGAAGACCGGCACGGCGAACAGTGTCGCCACGACGCCCCACCGATCGGCGAAGTGCGGTGCGAGGCCGTCGTACACCGACTCACCCTCGGCATCCACTCCCCGGGGCACCCGGGCGCGCTCGGTCGGCACGACGGGCACGACGAAGCCCAGCAGCACACCGGCGACGGTCGCGTGGATTCCCGCGGCGTGGATGCATACCCAGACCGCGATGGCGAGGGGCAGAAGGATCCACCATGCGCGCACGCCCTTCTGCACGAGGAACGCGAATCCGGCGAGAGGGAGCAGGGCGAGAGTCAGCCACGGGATGCTGATCGAGTCGGTGTAGAACGTCGCGATGATCGTGATCGCGATGAGGTCGTCGATGATCGCGAGCGTCAGCAGGAAGACTCGAAGCGCGGGCGGCAAGAACCTGCCGACCACGGCGATCACGGCAACGGCGAAGGCGATGTCCGTCGCGGTCGGGATGGCCCAGCCGCGCAGGGCATCACCGTCGCCGGCGTTGATCACGGCGAAGATGACCGCCGGCACGATCACTCCGCCGACGGCTGCGGCGATCGGCAGCGCGGCCTGGCGTGGGTCGCGCAGGCGACCGGTGACGAACTCCTCCTTCAGCTCGAGACCGACGACGAAGAAGAAGATCGCCAGCAGGCCGTCGGCCGCCCAGGCGCCGACGCTGAGATCGAGGTGCAAGGCGGGGATGCCGAAGGTGAAGTCGCGCACGGACTCGTACCAGGACGCAGCCGGGGTGTTGGCGAGGATCAGCGCGGCGACGGTCGCGGCGAGGAGCAGCGAGCCGCCGAGGACGTCGCTGCGGGCGTTGTTGCGGATGCCACGCCACAGCTCGTGCGGAGCCAGACGGAGACGGGGACGGGGGGAAGAAGTGGACACGAAGAGACCTCACGCGAGAGAAGGGGTGAACGGCGCGGAAGACCGCACCCCATCGAGGCGCGGTCTAGTCGCGTGGCGGCGGGCAGCCCGCGATCTCACCGTGCGAGAGTGTGCCCCAGACGCTGGTCCACCCGTTCGTGCCGGGGTGCATGACGACGCGCATCGACTTTCTCATCGGGGTCGCCGAACGCAGCTCATGCGGAGCACGCGTCGAGCCGGCGATCGAGAGAAGGGCCACAGAACAAGCCTATCGGGGCGCGCCTGAGCGAGTCAGACGCGCCGCAAAGCTTCTCCGGCCGCGTCGAGGGCGCCGTCGGCGAGGGAGAAGTACGCCCACTTGCCGCGCTGCTCGCGAGTGACGAGACCGGCGTCGGCCAGGAGCTTCATGTGGTGCGAGACGGTGCCCTGCGACAGGCCCACCGGGTCGGTGAGATCACAGATGCAGGCCTCACCCCCCTCTGCCGACGAGATGAGCGACAGCAGGCGGATGCGCGTCGGGTCTCCCAGCGCTTTGAACAGATGCGCGATGCGCTCGGCCTCGGCGACCGGCAGCGCGAGCGCAGTGCCAGGGGCGCAGCAGGCCGTCTGCTCGATGGTCACCGGAAGCGTCATGCGACCATCCTCTCACGTATTGACATTCTTCGATACGTGCGCGACGCTTCTCATATTGATGCTTTTCAATCTGAGGAGATGCGATGCCTGAACTGCCCGTCGTCGTGATCGGAGCGGGGCCGCAGGGCCTCGCCGCAGCGGCACACCTGGTCGAACGCGGCGAAGACGTCGTGGTCGTCGAACGCGGCACCGCGGCGGCGAGCGCCGTCTCGGAGTGGGGGCACGTGCGCCTGTTCTCGGCATGGCCCGAGCTGACCGACGCCGCCGCGCGTCGCCTGCTCGAGCCGACGGGGTGGAGCACTCCCGCATCGGGGTTCCCCACCGGGGCGCAGTGGGTGAGCGACTATCTGGCGCCGCTCGCGGATGCCCTGGGAGAGCGCGTGAGATACCGGACGACGGTCACGGGCGTCGCTCGCCAGGGGCGCGACAAGGTCGTCGACGCAGGGCGCAAGAGCCAGCCGTTCGTCGTGCACACCGTCGACACCGACGGGATCGAGTCCCGCATCCTCGCCCGGGCCGTCGTCGATGCGAGCGGCACGTGGGGCCTGCCCAATCCGGCGGGCGCCGACGGCTTTCCCGCAGTCGGCGAGCGGGCGGCATCCGACCTCATCTCGTACCGCATCCCCGACGACGTGTCCGAGCTCGCCGGCTCGCATGTCGTCGTCGTGGGAGCGGGGCACTCCGCGACGCACACAGTGCTGCGCCTGAGCGAGCTGGCACGCCGATCGCCGGGAACCCGCGTGACCTGGCTGCTGCGCCGCGGCAGCGCCGCGAACGTCTTCGGCGGTGGCAGCGGAGACGAACTGCCGGAGCGCGCCGCGCTGGGCTCTCGCGCACGCAAGGTCATCGACGAGGGCGTGGTCGAGCTGGTCACGGGATTCCGGGTCGCGGAGATGCGGCCCGCGGGCAGCGGGCTGACCGTCATCGCCGAAGACGGTCGGGAGGTCTCCGACGTCGGGCAGGTGTTCGCGCTCACCGGCTTCCGGCCCGACACCGGCATCCTGCGAGAGCTGCGCATCGATCTCGACCCCGCCCTTGAGGCCCTCGCCGGCATCGCCGCGGAGATCGACCCGAACATCCACTCGTGCGGCTCGGTCTCGGCGACCGGCGCCCGAGAGCTCGCGCAACCCGAGCTCGGGCTCTTCATCGTCGGCGCGAAATCGTATGGCCGCGCGCCGACCTTCCTCGCACTGACGGGGTACGAGCAGGTGCGGAGCATCGCCGCACACCTGGCCGGAGATCACGAGGCCGCAGCACGCAAAGAACTCACCCTCCCGGACACCGGCGTCTGCGGCGGATCCGGCGACTTCGGCGAGGCGGATGCCGCAAGCTGCTGCGCGGCCCCGACCGTGCTCCGGATCGGCACGATCCCGTCGACGCCCCCTGAACCCGAGCGCTCGCTTACTCTGGAGACATCATGACGACCACCACCAAGCCCTCCGTCCTGTTCGTGTGCGTGCACAACGCCGGACGCTCGCAGATGGCCGCCGGCTTCCTGCGCGAGTTCGCCGGAGACCGCATCGAGGTGCGATCCGCCGGTTCCATGCCTGCCGACCAGATCAACCCGGTCGCGGTCGCGGCGATGGGCGAGCTCGGCATCGACATCACCGCCGAGGCGCCCAAAGTGCTGACGACCGAGGCCGTGCAGGCATCCGATGTCGTCATCACGATGGGCTGCGGCGACGCGTGCCCGTTCTTCCCCGGCAAGCGCTACGAGGACTGGAAGCTCGACGACCCGGCCGGCCAGGGCATCGAATCCGTGCGTCCGATCCGCGACGACATCCGCCGCCGCATCGAGGAACTCGCGGGCGAGCTGCTCGCCTGACCCCGCGGCTCGACCGCCACCGGTACGGGTGGCTGGAGATTCCCCGGCGGGCTGAGGCATGCCGCGGTATCCGCCAGCCCACCGGGAATCGATCAGCCGAGCGTTCCGCCGTTGCACCGATCGGCGGTAGTGTCCATCCGTGACCCTGCTCCGTCGCGCCGCCGGTCGGCGTCGCAGTCTCGCCCCCGCCCAGGTGATCGCCTTCGGGTTCGGAGGGGTCATCGTCCTCGGCACGCTGCTGCTCATGCTGCCGATCTCGTCGAGCGACGGCACCTGGACTCCGCCCATCGACGCGCTGTTCACCGCGACCTCCGCCGTCTGCGTGACGGGTCTGATCGTGGTCGACACCGCGGTCTTCTGGAGCCCCTTCGGCAAGGTCGTCATCCTGGCGCTGATCCAGCTGGGCGGCCTGGGCATCATGCTGTTCGCCGCCCTCGTCGGCCTCGTGCTCGCTCGAAGACTCTCGGTGCGATCCCGGATCCTCGCCGGCACCGAGACGAAGTCTTCCGGTGGCGGCAGCATGAAGCGCATCGCCACCGGCATCCTCGTCACCACCCTCGTGATCGAGGTGATCGTGGCGCTCGTCCTGTTCGTACGCTTCCTCACCGGCTATGGCTACGACCCCGCACGTGCGGCGTGGCATGCGGTGTTCCATGCCGTCTCCGCGTTCAACAACGCGGGGTTCGCCCTCTACACAGACAGCCTGATGGGCTTCGTCGGCGACCCCTGGGTGTGCCTGCCCATCTGCGCCGCGATCATCCTCGGCGGCCTCGGCTTTCCGGTGCTGCGGCAGCTGCGACGGGAGTTCCGCCGGCCACTGCACTGGACGATGAACACCCGCATCGTGCTGTCGGCGACGATCGCCCTGCTCGTGATCGGCACCGCGTACGTGCTGCTGTTCGAGTGGGACAACCCCGGAACGCTCGGCGCGCTCTCGCCCGGCGACCGGATCCTCGCCGGGTTCTTCCACTCGGTGCAGGCGCGCACGGCCGGCTTCAACTCCGTCGACATCACTCAGATGAACGATGAGACCTGGCTCGGAACCGACGTGCTGATGTTCATCGGTGGCGGGCCCGCCGGCACGGCCGGCGGCATCAAGGTCACCACCTTCGCCGTGCTGTTCTTCATCATGTGGACGGAGCTGCGCGGCGGCACGGCGGTGAACATCTTCGGCAAGCGGCTGTCACGCGCCGTGCACCGCGAGGCGATCACCGTCGTCATCGTCGCGATCGGTGCCGTCATGGCCGGAGTGATCGCGATCCTGGCCATGACCGACTACGACCTCGACCGCGTGCTGTTCGAGGTGGTGTCGGCCTTCGGCACCGTCGGCATGTCGGCGGGGATCACGGCGGATCTGCCGCCGTCCGCCCAACTGATCCTCGTCGCGCTCATGTTCCTGGGCAGGCTCGGCCCCCTGACGCTCGGTTCCGCCCTCGCCTTCCGAGACAGACCCACCGCCTACGATCTCCCTAAAGAGCGCCCCGCGATCGGCTGATCGACGCACTCACCACGTATGAAAGGACCCGCGTGTCCAGGTTTCTCTCCTTCAGGCAGGATGCCCGGCGAATCGCCGAGGCCGACTCCGTGGCCGTCATCGGCCTGGGCCGGTTCGGCACCTCACTCGCCCTCGAGCTGATGGCATCCGGCACCGAGGTGCTCGGAATCGACGCCGACGAAGATCTGGTGCAATCGCTCAACGGTCAGCTGACGCAGGTGGTGCGCGCGGATTCGACGCGCATCGACGTGCTCGAGCAGCTGGCGATCGGCGAGTTCGACCGGGTGGTCGTCGCGATCGGCAGCGACATCACCGCATCGATCCTCACAGCCTCACTGCTGCTGACCATGAAGGTGCCGGTGATCTGGGCGAAAGCCGTCGATGAACGACACGGAGCCGTGCTCGAACAGCTCGGCGTGCACCGCGTGATCTATCCCGAGAAGGACATGGGACGCCGCGTCGCACACCTCGTGCGCGGTGCGGCAGCCGACTATCTCGAGATCGATCGAGGGTATGCCGTGGTGAAGACGGTCGCGCCCGCGCACCTGCAGGGCATCACCCTGACCGACGGCGCGGTGCGCTCGACCTACGGAGTCACGATCGCGGCGTACCGCGCGACGAACGGCGAGTGGCGCAATGCCGAGGCGACCACGGTGCTGGGCGACGGCGACATCGTGCTCGTGGTCGGGCCGACGCGCGAGGTCGAGAAGTTCGCGCAGCTGCGCTGACGGGCGACGTGCCGGTACGGATGGCTGGGAATCGCCCGGTGGGCTGAAGGATGCCGTGGCATCCGCCAGCCCATCGGGGATCGATCAGCCGAATGGGCGGCCGAGGGGCTGTTCGGGAGGGTCAGCGGGCGACGATGAGCCCTGCGGTCTTCTCCTGCACTGCCTGGAACCGACGCTGCACGTCGGACCAGTTGACGAGCTCCCAGAACGCCTTGACGTAGTCGGCGCGCACGTTGAGGTAGTCGAGGTAATACGCGTGCTCCCAGACGTCGAGCTGCAGCAGCGGGGTCACGCCGAGGGGCGCATTGCCCTGCTGGTCGAACAGCTGGAAGATGACCGGACGCGCTCCGACGCTGTCCCACGCGAGCACGGCCCAACCAGAGCCCTGCACACCGAGCGCGGTCGCCGTGAAGTGGGCGCGGAACGCGTCGATCGAGCCGAACGCGTCGGTCAGTGCCGCCTCCAGCTCGCCCTCGGGGTTGCCGCCGCCGTCGGGCGACAGGTTCTCCCAGAACACCGAGTGGTTGATGTGGCCGCCGAGGTTGAACGCGAGGTCCTTCTCGAGCTTGTTGACTGCGGTGAAGTCACCCGATTCGCGCGCGGCGCCCAGCTGCTCGAGCGCGGTGTTGGCACCGGTCACGTAGGCCTGGTGGTGCTTCGAGTGGTGGAGCTCCATGATCTTGCCCGAGATGTGCGGGGCGAGCGCCGAGTAGTCGTACGGCAGCTCGGGGAGGGTGTACGGAGTGGTCATGATGTTCCTTTCGGTGGGGCTTCAGCTCTGGTCGTGGGGCAGCGTGTGGAATCGGCGGTCGAGGTAGACGAGCGGTCGGCCCGGCCGCCCGAGCAGCACCTCGTCGATCTCGGCGATCACGACGGTCGAGGAGCCGACGGCGACCGTCGACATCGTGTGACCGCGCATCGCGGCGCGCGCCTCGGCGAGGTAAGGCTCGCCGGTCGGAAGGGTGCTCCACCCCTGTTCGGGGGTGAAGCGGTCGGCGCCGCTCACCGCGAAGCTCTGCGCGAGCGCGGAGTGCTCGTCGTCGATCAGATGCACCACGAACGACTCGGCGTTGAGGATCGACCCCGCACTGCCGGTCGCTCTCGTGACTGAGAACACGATCGCGGCGGGGTCGACCGCGACGGACGCGACGCTGGATGCTGTGAGCCCGACCGGGCCGTCGGGGGTCATCGCGGTGATGATGGCGACACCGGCCGGGTGCGCGCGGAACGCGGCCTTGAGTCCTTCACCGACCGCGGAGGGGACCGGCGCTGCGGGGTGCTGCTGACTGCTCATTCAGGTGCCTCCTGGGGCGGAAGGGCTGCGATGGTCGGGTGGTCGCGCTCGATGATGCCGAGCTTCGCGGCGCCACCGGGTGAACCCATCTCGTCGAAGAACTCGACGTTGGCCTTGTAGTAGTCCTGCCATTCTTCCGGCAGGTCGTCTTCGTAGTAGATCGCCTCGACGGGGCAGACGGGTTCGCACGCACCGCAGTCGACGCATTCGTCGGGGTGGATGTACAGCGAGCGCTCGCCTTCATAGATGCAGTCAACCGGGCATTCGTCGATGCACGCACGATCCTTGACATCGACGCAGGGAAGGGCGATCACGTAGGTCATAGGGTGGCGGTCTCCGTTCGGGTCACGGTTGCAACCGTATGACCTCAAGTACACTTGAGGTCAAATCGAGGAGGTCGCGATGAGCGCAGACACCGACACCGACCGCGGCGTCCACGGTCCCGACGAGCCGCTGACGATCGGCGAGATGAGCAGGCGAACCGGGGTCGCCCCCTCAGCCCTGCACTTCTACGAGAGCCTCGGCCTCATCGCCTCGACCCGCACGGCGGGCAACCAGCGCCGCTACGCCCGCCACATGCTGCGACGGGTCTCGCTCATCACGGTGGCGAAACGCCTCGGCATCCCGCTCGCCGACGTGCAGCACGCGTTCGCCGACGTTCCGCTCACCCAGACGCCGAGCCACGAGGACTGGCAGCGCGCGTCACGACGCTGGAAGCGCGAGCTCGAGAAGCGCCGCGAGGGCATCGAGCGTCTCGAGCGCGAGCTGACCGGATGCATCGGCTGCGGCTGCCTGTCGATGAAGGCGTGCGGTCTGCTCAACCCGGGCGACACCCTCAGCAGCCAGGGCGCGGGCCCGCAGCGCCTCCGCGACGAGGACGCCTGAGCGCCCTCGTCGCAGAAGATCACGCGACGGTGAACGCCGCGCTCAGCAGCACCTCGTCACGCGAGCTGGGGCCGACGAGCAGCTCGAACGCGCCGGATTCGACGCGACGGATGCCGGCGGCATCGACGATCGAGCACTCCGCGACAGCGAGCTCGAGGCGCACTCGTGCCGACTCCCCCGGCGCCAGATCGACCTGACGGTAGGCCTTGAGCTCCCTGTCGGCCCAGCTCACACTCGTGATGGAGTCGCGCACATAGACCTGCACCGTCTCGCGCACCGGACGCGCACCGGTGTTCGTCACCGTCACCTCAGCGGCGATCGTATCGTCGAAACCCAGCGTCGTCGACGCGAGCGAGAGCTCGCCGTACGAGACCGTCGAGTACGACAGCCCTTCGCCGAACGCCCACGCCGGGGCCTGGGTGAGGTCGGCGTAGCGGTCGCCGTGCTGGCCGCGGATCTGGTTGTAGTACGTGGGCTGCTGGCCGACGTGACGCGCGAACGAGATCGGCAGTCGCCCTGACGGCTCGACCGTGCCCGAGATGATCTCGGCGATCGCGCGACCGCCCTGCATGCCCGGGTTCGCGGCCCAGATGACGGCCGCGGCCTGCGACACGGATGCCGGCAGCACGAGCGGCTTCGAGGCGAGCAGCACGACCACCACGGGCGTGCCCGTCGCGATCACAGCGTCGAGCAGGGCGTTCTGCCCGCCGATCAGCTCGAGTGTCGCGGTCGAGCGGCCCTCACCCACGAGTTCGATGCGGTCGCCCACGACGGCGACCACGACGTCGGATGCTGCCGCCGCAGCCACAGCCTCCGCGATCAGCGTCTCGTCGGGTGCACTCGGCACCACGACCGAGGGCCGCGGCTGTCCGTCGGGGAACTTCGCGCCCCGAGGGTCTTGCTCGAGGGTGAGGATGTCGGCGCCGCGCGCATGCGCGACCGACCACCCCTCGACGCCCGCGAGGCCGTCGAGCACGGTGGTGATCATCTCGCGCGGCTGTCCGTCGAGCCACCCGGCCTGACCCGAGCCACCGGCCCAGTCGCCGAGCTGCGTCTGGGCGTCGTCGGCGAGCGGCCCGACCACGGCGACCTTCAGGGGCGCTGTGGCGTCGAGCGGCAGAGTCCCGTCGTTCTCGAGAAGCACGATCGAGCGGCGGGCGGTGTCGAGGTTGAGGGCGGCGTGCTCGGCACTGCCGACCACGGCATCCAGGTCGTCCTGCGGCAGCCGCGGGTCTTCGAACAGCCCGAGCTCGAACTTCAGGGTGAGGATGCGCGCGACGGCGTCGTCGAAGGCGTCCTCGGCGAGGAGCCCGTTCGACACCGCCTCGAGTGCGCCCTCGAAGAAGCCCGGGGTGTTCATGACCATGTCGTTGCCGGCGCTGACGGCAGCGGCCGAGGCGTGCGCGTAGTCGGGCTGCACGTGCTGCTCCCACACCATGCGGCCGACGTTGTCCCAGTCGGTGATGAGGGTGCCGGTGTAGCCCCACTCGCCGCGCAGCACGTCGCTGAGCAGCCAGTCGTTGACCGTGATCGGCACGCCGTCGGTGGTCTGGTAGCCGAGCATGAACGTGCGGCATCCTTCGCGGGCCACCCGCTCGAACGGCGGCAGGAACCACGACCGCAGCTTGCGCCGCGAGATGTCGGCCTCGCTCGCGTCGCGCCCGCCCTGCGTCTCGGAGTAGCCGGCGAAGTGCTTGGCCGTCGCGAGGATCGCAGTCGGGTCGTCGAGGCCGTCGCCCTGATACCCGCGCACCATCGCCGAGGCGAGCTCGCCGATCAGGAACGGGTCTTCACCGAACGTCTCGTCGATGCGACCCCAGCGCAGATCGCGCGCGATGCACAGCACCGGCGAGAAGGTCCAGTGGATGCCGGTCGCCGCGACCTCGACCGCGGTGGCCCTCGCGACCTTCTCGACCAGCTCGGCATCCCACGTCGCCGCCATGCCGAGCTGCGTCGGATAGATGGTCGCGCCGGGCCAGAACGAGTGGCCGTGGATGCAGTCCTCGGCGACGAGCAGCGGGATGCGCAGCCGGGTCTGCGAGGTCAGCTCGTTCGCCCGGATGATGCGCTCGGGCGAGGTGTGCAGGATCGAGCCGACATGCTTGCCGAGCACGTGGTCGTCGAGGTCGTCGCGGGCGTCGAGCTGCAGCATCTGCCCGATCTTCTCCTCGGCCGTCATGCGGTCGAGGAGGTCGGCGACGCGCGCCGCGATCGGCAGTTCGGGGTCGAGGTAGGGCAGGGATTCGGTCAGGGTCTGAGAGGTCATCACTTCGAGTTCTGTGTCTTCGTGTTCTGTGTCTTCGTATGGTTCGTCATATCGGTCTCGGCGCTCTGCACGGTACCCGAGTCGGTCGTCTGCACGCTGCGCACCGCCGTCACGGGGTCGTTCACGTCGAGCCCCTTCTTCTTCATCGCGCGGGCCCGCTCGCCCGCCGACCGCAGCCTCGGGTTGACGTACTCGTCGATGCCGAAGTTGATGAGCGACAGGGCGACGCCGATGATCGCGATGCAGAGCCCTGCGGGCACGTACCACCACCACAGCCGCGGGAACGCGCCGTTCTGCTGCGCCCAGAACAGGATCGTGCCCCAGTTGAGGTTGCTCACCGGGATCACGCCGATGAAGGCGAGGGTGGTGAGTCCGAGGATGGCCGCCGTGACGGTGCCGACGAAGCTCGACGCGATCAGCGCCATGAGGTTCGGCAGCATCTCGACCGTGATGATGCGGTGCAGCGGTTCGCCGTTGGCGCGCGCGGCCTGGATGAAGTCGCGGTTGCGCAGCGACATGGTCTGCGCCCGCAGCACGCGCGCACCCCATGCCCAGCCCGTGAGCCCGAGCACCGCGGCGATCACGATGAGCGGCGGATTCTCGAACTGCGACGCCACGATGATGATCAGCGGGATGCCGGGGATCACCAGGAACACGTTCGTGAGGGCCGAGAGCGACTCGCTCTTCCAGCCGCGCACGTATCCGGCGATGACGCCGATCGTGATGGCGATGATCGTCGCGATGATGGCCGAGAGGAAGCCGACCACGACGACGCCGCGCGTGCCGAAGATGAGCTGGCTGAGCACGTCTTCACCCATGTGGGTGGTGCCGAGCCAATGGTCGAGCGAGGGCGGCTGCCGCAGCGCCGTGCGGTCCTTCTGCGTGGGGCCGTAGGGCGCGAGCAGCGGCGCGAAGATCGCGATCAGCACGAACACCCCGAGGATGATCAGGCCGGCGATCGACTTGGGGTTGCGGAACATCGCGAACGAGTGCGCGAGCTGCGACCAGAACGTCTTGCGGCCGGGCGCGCCGTCGCCCGCGGTGCGGAACGTCGCGGTCTCCGGCATCCCGGTGGGGATCGTGCTGCCGTCGGGTGCCGTGGTGTCGGTCGAGGTGGGAACGCTCATGTCAGGCCTCCGTCTGGCGCGTGCGCGGGTCGAGGTATGCGTAGACGATGTCCGCCAGGATGTTGGCGACCAGCACCGACAGCGTGATCACCAGGAACACGCCCTGCATGAGCGCGAAGTCCTTCGCATTGGTGGCGTCGAGCAGCAGCTTGCCGACGCCCGGGTAGCTGAAGACCATCTCCATGACGATCGTGCCACCGACGATGAAACCGATCGAGAGCGCGAAGCTCTGGATCTGCGGCAGCACCGCGTTGCGCGCGGCGTACGCCCACAGAACGCGCTTGTTCGGCATGCCCTTCGCCTGCGCGACCGTGATGTAGTCCTCGTCGAGCACCGTGAGCATCATGTTGCGCATGCCCAGCATCCATCCGCCGAGCGACGCGATGATGATCGTGAGCGCCGGCAGGGTGCCGTGCATGATCACCTGACCGATGAAGTCGAGACTCCACTCAGGCGACTGGCCCTTGTCGTAGGCGTGCGACGACGGGAACCACTTGAGCGTCGACGAGAAGATCGCGATGGCGATCAGACCCAGCCAGAAGTACGGGATCGTGTTGAAGAACGTCGTGATCGGGATGAGCGCGTCGAGCTTGCTGCCGCGCTTCCAGCCGACGATCGCGCCGCCGACCGTGCCGAGCGCGAACGAGATGATCGTCGCGATTCCGACCAGGCCGAGGGTCCACGGAAGAGCGGATGCCAGCACCTCGGTCACCGGCCGCAGACCGTGCAGCGTCGAGATGCCGAGATCGCCGCGGAACAGCATCGCCCAGTAGTCGATGTACTGCTGCCACATCGACTTGTCAGTGTCGATGCCGAGCAGGATGCGCAGCGAGTCGGCGGCCTCGGGGCTGACGTTGCGGTTGCGGGCGAGGTACGAGCTGACCGCATCGCCCTTCATGAACCGCGGCAGGAAGAAGTTGATCGTGATGGCCGCCCACAGGGTGAACAGGTAGAACCCGGCGCGTCCGGCGAAGAAACGCCAGGGCACGAGAGCTCGTCCCTTCTGCGCGGTGGTCGCGGTCGTGCCGACCTCGAGGGCGTCGCGCTGTTCGTCGTCGATCTGACCCAGATCAGGGGATGCGGTGGTCACTGTGCACCTCCGTGCGAGCCGGGCGTCGCGAAGTGCTTGTCGGGGTCGGGAGACGCCGCCCGCAGCTCGCGCGTGTAGGGGTCCTGCGGGTTGAGGATGACGTCGTCTGCGTCGCCGTACTCGACGACGCGACCCTGGTTGAGCACCATGATCTTGTCGCTGAAGTGCCGCGCGGTCGCGAGGTCGTGGGTGATGTAGAGCACGCCGAGTCCCTCTTCCCGCTGCAGCTCGGCGAGCAGGTTCAGCACCCCGAGGCGGATCGACACGTCGAGCATCGACACGGGCTCGTCGGCGACGAGCAGAGACGGGCGGGATGCGAGCGCGCGGGCGATGGCGACGCGCTGACGCTGACCACCGGAGAGCTCGTGCGGACGCCGGTCGATCACGGCATCCGCGTCGAGGCGCACGCGCTCGAGCAGCCGGCGCACCTCGGCCTCGGTCTCTTTCTTGGGCACCACGTCGTCGAGCCGGATGGGGCGCTCGAGGTGGTATCTGATCGAGTGATACGGGTTGAGCGAGGCGAACGGATCCTGGAAGACCATGCGCAGCTGCTGGCGGTACTTCCGCAGACCCTTGCCCCGGCGGGGAATGGGCTTGCCGTCGAGCCGCACCTCGCCCGATGTGGGCGTCTCGAGCTGGGTGAGGATCTTCGCGATGGTCGACTTGCCGCTGCCCGACTGGCCGACGAGACCGATGGTCTGGCCGGAGTTCAGGGTGAAGCTGACTCTGTCGAGCGCCTTGAGCTGACCGGCTCCTCTGACGTTGTAGACCTTGGTGACATCGGCGAACTCGAGAGTCGTCATCGGGTCAGCACTCCTCTCGCACCGGTGAGACGGGGGAACGAAGACAGCAGGGTCTTCGTGTAGTCGTTCTGCGGGTTCGTCCAGATCTGCTCGGCGGAGGCGAGCTCGACGATCTCGCCCTCGCGCATGATCGCGATGCGGTCGCTGATCTCGAGCAGCAGTGGCAGATCGTGGGTGATGAAGATCACCGAGAAGCCGAACTCGTGACGCAGCTGCGAGATCTGCTTGAGGATCTCGCGCTGCACCAGCACGTCGAGAGCCGTGGTCGGCTCGTCCATCACCATCAGCTGCGGACGCAGGGCCAGGGCCATCGCGATCATGACGCGCTGACGCATGCCGCCCGAAAGCTCGTGCGGGAACGAACGTGTGCGCTGACGGCCGACCTTGACGATCTCGAGCAGCTCCTCGGCCTCGGCCCTGCGCTGCTTGCGATTCATGCCGGGGCGGTGGATCTCGAACACGTCCTCGAGCTGCGAGCCGATCGTCGCGACCGGGTTGAGTGCGTTCATCGCACCCTGGAACACCATCGACACCTTGTCCCAGCGGAACTTCTGCATCGCATCGACGTCGAGGGCGTTGATGTCGACATCGACACCCGATGCATCGTGGAAGGTCACACTGCCGCCCGCGATCACGGCGGGGGCGCGCAGCAGACGCTGCACGCCGTACGCGAGGGTGGTCTTGCCGCATCCGCTCTCGCCGGCGAGACCGAGGATCTCTCCTCGCTGCAGTTCGAGCGTCACGTTCTTCACCGCCTCGACGGGCGGATCGACGTCGTACACGACAGAGAAGTCGCGCACGGTGAGCAGGGGTTCTGACATGAGGGGTCCTTCGTCGGTCGGGAGGTCGGTGGGAGGGGCGGATGCCGTGACATCCGCCCCTCCGTGACTGCTTACTCGGCCGGCTTCAGCTTCGTGAGGATCTGCACGATGTTCTGCTGAGTCGGGTCGCCCGAGGCATACGGGTCCTCCTCCGAAGGCCACCCGACGTAGTTGCGGGTGTTGTACTCGCCGAGCAGCGGGTGCGCGCCGAGCGGGATCGCCGGGACCTGCTCGACGAAGATCTGCTCGAGCGTCGTGATCGCCGCGGTGCGCTCGTCATCGGACGACGCGTTGGCGTAGGTGTTCAGCGCCTCGGTCGCCACCGGGTCGTCGAAGCGTCCGAAGTTGAATCCGGCGATGCCCTCGGGCGAGATCCAGCGCGGGTCCATGGTCGACGTGTAGAGGCCGTAGGCCGTGCCGCTGTCTTCGAGCCAGTGGATGATGGCCGAGAACGAGCCGTCGTCGCGGGGTCCTGCCCAGCCGCCCCAATCGGGCATGTCGATCTTGACCTCGGCGCCGATCGCCTCGGTGATGTCTTCGGCGATGAGCTCCTGCGCCGTGTTCCAGTCGCTCCAGCCCGAGGGCACCGAGAGCGTGAACGAGACGGGCGTGCCGTCGGGGTCGATCAGCGCGTCGTCCTTCCAGGTGTATCCGGCTGCTTCGAGCAGGTCGCGAGCCTTCTCGGCGTCGACCGAGTACTCCTGGCCCTGGAACTCGGGCTGGATCTCGTCTTCGAGGATCGACGAGAGTCCGGTCACCGACCAGACCGGCTCGCTCGCTCCTTCGCGGGCGATGTCGACGTATGCGTCGCGATCGATGACCCAGGCGAGCGCCTGGCGGAACGCCACGTCGTCGAACGGCTTCTGCTGCAGGTTCATGAACAGCGTCGCAGAGCCGGTGGTCGGGGCCACGAAGAACTTGTTGTGCTCGGGGTCGGCGTCGAGGAACTGCTCCTGGATCTGCGGGATGAACGCCTGAGCCCAGTCGGCCTCGCCCTGAGCGAGGGCCGTGGTGAGCGCGGTGTTGTCGCCGTACGAGACGTAGTGAAGCTCGGGAACCGCGAGGTCACCACCCCAGTAGTCGTCGCGGGCCTCGAGCGTGACCGATTCGGTCGACCAGTTCGAGAGCGCGTAGGGGCCGGTGCCGACCAGGTCGTCGCCCTTGACGGGGTCGGTGGCCGGCTCGTCGAGGTTCTCCCAGATGTGCTTCGGCACGATCGGCACGTGCAGCACCCGGGCCTGGTTCACGTACTTCGACTCACCGAAGTTCAGGGTGACGGCGTCACCCTCGACGGTCGCGCCCTCGAACTTGAGGCCGGCGGTGTCGAGCTCGGGAGTCGAGACGAGTTCGTAGGTGAAGACGATGTCGTCGGCGGTGAAGGGCTCGCCGTCGCTCCAGGTGACGTCCTTGCGAGGCACGACCGTGAGTGCTGTGTAGTCGTCGTTCCACTCGATGCTCTCGGCGAGCCAGGGGGTGACCCCGCGGTCGCCGGTCTGGTTCACGAGGCCGAGGGTCTCGAAGATGACCTTGCCGTAGCCGTACTTCGACGCCGACGAGTCGCCGACGTAGGGGTTGTTCGACTCGGTGGTGATCGCGCCGTCGGGCTTGGCGATCGTCAGGGCCGCACCACCGGCTCCGCTGTCTGCGTCGTTCGATCCACCGGCTGCGCAGCCGGCGAGGGCCGAGACGCTGAGGGCGGAGATCGCCGCGACAGCGATCATGGACTTTCTGAGCTTCATTGCTTCTCCTTGGGCACGGGTCGTTGTGCTGTGTGGCTGTCGGTGCTCGGGCATCCGACCTCATTCGCTTACTGGCGAGAAAGTAAGCTGGTGCGAGGTTACTCGTTGGTAAGTAGAGTTGGCAAGTACGATCCAGTGCAGGCTTCCGTGCAGAAGAGGATGGACCATGTCGAAGGATGCTGTCGCCCACACGTCCGTCCGGCCTGCCACCCGCGAGAAGCGGGAGCAGATCCTCAAAGCCGCCGTCGAGATCTTCGGCAACAAGGGTTCGACGAACGGCACGCTCGCCGACGTCGCAGAGCAGGTGGGCATCACCCACGCCGGCGTGCTGCATCACTTCGGCTCGAAGCAGAAGCTGCTTCTCGAGGTGCTCGCCTACCGCGATCAGGCTGACGTCGCAGAGCTCGCCGAGAAGCACATCCCCGGAGGGCCGGAGCTCTTCCTGCACCTCGTGCGCACAGCAGTCGCGAACGAGCGACGCCCCGGCATCGTGCAGGCCTACACCGTGCTGTCGTCGGAGTCGGTGACCGACAACCACCCCGGTCGCGACTACTTCGAAGACCGCTACACGACCCTGCGGCGCGAGGTCACCGATGCGTTCCACCTGCTGTGCGCTCAGGAGGGCGTGACAGAGCCCGACACCGTGGCCACCGCCGCAGCCAGCATCCTCGCCGTGATGGACGGACTGCAGCTGCAATGGCTGCTGCACCGCGATGTCTTCGACCTGGGCGAGGCGAGCGAGTTCGCGATCCGCTCGATCGTCAACGGCGTGCTGCACCCCGGACCGGCACTGGAGTCGTACCGCCACGACTAGGCTCGGGGCCATGACGATCGACCTCGAAGCGCTGTACACAGACCTGCACCAGCACCCTGAACTGTCGTTCCAGGAGACGCGCACCGCCGGCATCGCCGCCGGTCATCTGCGGGATCTCGGCCTCGAGGTGCACGAGGGCATCGGCGTCACCGGCGTGGTCGGCATCCTGCGCAACGGCGAGGGCCCGGTCGTCTGGGCACGCGCCGACATGGACGCGCTGCCCGTCGGAGAAGAGACCGGCCTCGCCTATGCCAGCACCGCGACCGGCATCGATCCCTCCGGCAACACCGTGCCCGTCATGCACGCCTGCGGTCACGACATGCACGTCACCGCCATGATCGGGGCCGTCGAGAAGCTCGTCGCCGAGAAGGCCGACTGGTCGGGCACCGTGGTCGTGCTGATCCAACCCGCCGAGGAGTACGGAGCAGGATCCCGCGCCATGCTCGACGCCGGCCTCCGCGACCTCGTGCCGCACCCCGACGTCGTGCTCGGTCAGCACGTCACTCCCCTGCCCGCCGGCACGATCGGCGTGCGCCCCGGCACGCAGATGGCGGCATCCGATGGACTGACCGTCGTGCTGCACGGACGCGGCGGACACGGCTCGCGTCCGCACTCGACGATCGACCCCGTCGTCATGGCCGCGGCGACCGTCATGCGGCTGCAGACCATCACCTCGCGAGAGGTCGACCCGCGCGACGTCGCCGTGGTGACAGTCGGCTCGATCCACGCAGGCCTCAAGAACAACATCATTCCCGCAGAGGCGAAGCTCGAGCTGAGCCTGCGCTACCCGAACGACGAGATGCGCGACAAGGTGCTCTCGAGCGTCGAGCGCATCGTGCGCGCCGAGGCTGCGGCATCGGGAGCAGAGCGCGAGCCCGAGATCCGCACCGACCACACGCTGCCCCCGACGATCAACGATGCGGATGCCACCGCGCGCGTCACGTCGGCGCTGCAGCGCGCGCTCGGCGAGGCGTCGGTCATCGACCCCGGCATGTTCACCGGCAGTGAGGACGTCTCGTGGTTCGCCCGCGACACCGGGGCGCCCCTGGTGTTCTGGTTCTGGGGCGGAATCGACGCCGCGAAGTTCGCTGAGTCAGCGGCGGCCGGCACCCTCGACAAGGACATCCCGACCAACCACTCGCCGTTCTTCGCGCCCGAGATCCACCCGACGATCGAGGTCGGCGTCACCGCGCTGTCGGCGGCTGCGCGCGAGTTCCTCGACTGAGCCGGCAGGAGGTGGCCGTCCGTCAGCGCCGGTACGGCGGCAGCGTACCGACGAGCCGCGCCGAGAGGTCGATCATCAGGCCTGCCGCAGCGGCGGCCGCGTCGACGTCATCCGCTGTGATCTCCGGCGTATCGAAATCCGGATACTCGCTGTCGTTCCTCATTCGCCGCATCCAGTCGAACGGTTTGATCTTCGCCCCCAGCGGCGGGTCGAACTGCGCCATGGCAGCCTCGTAGACCGCCAGGTGCCCGCCCCGGGACGTAGGCCTGAGCCCCTGCACGGCGAGGCACGCGGTGAGCGACTTGCGTGCAGCGTCGTATGCCGACGTAAAAGCCTGGTCGGGATCATCGTCTCGAAGCGTCGCCGCCGACGCGACATGCCTCCGGGCACGCTCGATGAGCAGTTCGGCGTGCTCGACATTCGCCGCGACCTGCTCGAGGTGCTTCTTCTCCAGAAGAGCATCGATGGCGAGTCGACCCGTCTCCCGCCTCAGTAATCGATTCACGGAGCCTCCGACTCACTCTCGACCCGCAGCCTCACGAGCGGTCGATCCTTGACCGTGCGGAGGAAGGGCTCGTCTGCGTTCTGCCAACGCTCGGAGCTGACCACCCGCATGTTGACCTCTCGACCGAGTCGCGCCTCTGCTGCCGATGCTGCTTCTTGGATCTCGACCCGATCGGGACTGCCCACGACCAGAACGTCGATGTCTTGGGGGTCGGCGCCAGCCTCTCCACTCATGCGCGCAGCCCAAGAACCATAGACATAAGCTTCCTCGACCCCACCGACATCGGCGAGGAGCTCCGGAAGCACCACGCGGGGACCATACGCATACTCGATGATCTCTCGAACGGGGCGATAGAGCGGATGCTCGCGGTTCGCTCGGATGTAGCGATTGCGACCCGACCTGCGCTGGGTCAGAAACTCCGCCGTGACGAGCCGTTCGATCTCGCGATGCACAGTGGGCATCGATCCCCCGACCTCGGCCGCGATCTCCGTCACAGTGCGCTCTCGATCGGGCGCGAGCAGAAGGAGCGCGAGAAGGTGGCCTTGAAGATCAGATCGCAGCAGGGGCGAGATCACCGGCACGGATGCTTTCACATTTTGTATTAAAACAAACATTTTGTGAAAACATAAGGGCCGAGTTCACTGTCGCCGAGCGCTGCCTCAGCCGCCGATCGCGTTCATGCCGCGGGCGGGCTGCAGGAATGACGGGTCGTTGATCGCGTGCCCCGGCAGCTTGCCGTGCACGCATGAGCGGAGCATGTCGGCGATCCCGCCGGCACGCCGGTCGGGCTCGGATGCTCCTTCGCCGCGCAACACCCCGATCAGGTCGTATTCGGCGTTGGAGAACAGGCAGTTGCGCAGCTGACCGTCGGCGGTCAGCCGCAGTCGGTCGCACGCGCCGCAGAACGGTGCGGTGACCGAGGCGATCACGCCGACCTCGTGCGGCCCGCCGTCGATCCGCCACTTCTCGGCCGGCGCACCGCCGCGACCGGGAACGGGCTCCAGGCTCCACCGTGCGCTGAGCTTCTCGAGGATCTCCTCGCGCGTGACCATCGAGTTGCGATCCCACGTGTGCCCGGCGTCGAGCGGCATCTGCTCGATGAAGCGCAGCTGCGCACCGACCTCCATCGCGAACGCCACCAGTTCGGGAAGCTCATCGTCATTCACGCCGCGCATCGCGACGGTGTTGAGCTTGAGCGGACGGAGCTCGGATGCCGCCGCTGCCGCGATGCCCTCGAACACGTCGTCGATGCGATCGCGCCGAGTGAGGTCGGCGAAGCGCTGTCGATCGACCGTGTCGATGCTGATGTTCAGGCGCGTGAGTCCGGCGTCGATCAGATCCGGGAGCTTCTTCGCGAGGCTGATGCCGTTGGTGGTCATCGCGACCTCGACGGGGCCGTCCTCGCCCTCGATCGCGGAGACCCGACGCACGACCTCGACGATATCGGCGCGCAGCAGCGGCTCACCGCCGGTGAGGCGGAAGGTGCGGATGCCGAGGGATGCGGCGACCTGTGCCACCTCGACGATCTCGTCGGTCGACAGGATGCTGGTGCGCGCGAGCCATTCGTTGCCCTGCTCGGGCATGCAGTACGTGCAGCGCAGCGAGCAGCGATCGGTCAGCGAGATGCGCAGGTCGCGGTGCACCCGGCCGTGCGTGTCGATGAGGCCCTGCGATGCGGGCGCTGCATCAGCTGCGATCGCGGGATTCGGCGAGCGCACACCGATCACGACCGGCACGGCCGTCATCGCAGTCTCCCTCTCCCCGACATGTTCCGAGACTACCCGCGCGTGCGGCACGGGGGTCCGCACCGCCGGGAGCACCGGCATATTGCCAGGTCTCCACGGGGTGCCAGACGGTGCTGACTTCTCTGGTCGCCCGCGTCACCGGCGTCTCACTTAGGCACGCTCTACCGAAATGTATTGCGAACACCCCATCTGAGACGCCCAACACGGCGTGATGAGTTCGTGAGATGGGCCGAGGGAAGCGTCTCACGAACCGATCCCCAAACGGACAACCAGAACACCGCCTCGGCATGTCCCCCGAAGGGCCTACAGACAGCTGAGTTCGGCGCCCGCGATGCTGAGGGGACCTAGTCGATTGGAGAACCAACATGAGGTTTCGAACTCTCGCCAGCGGAATCGCCACGGCAGTCATTACCGTCGGCCTGCTCAGCGGGCCGACGGCTGCAACGGCAGAGGTTGATCCCTCGCCGACACCGGGCAGCGAGTCTTATCCTACTGAGCCGTACGTGAACGAGTACGGATTTACGTTCGATCCGTCGAACCCATTCGTAGATTCCAACAGCACTGGCCTGTCATCGACGCCGGCTTCCGGAACGGCCGCTCGAGGGGCGATTCAGGCGAACCCCTACGGTTGCCTGGGGCTGACTGAGAACGTCCACAAGAGCAACGGTATGGTCTCGCTTCATGCGCGTACTCATTCATGCTCGGCTGCCCCTGCGGAGATCGTCGTCTCGCCGGAGATCGTGAAACTCGGCCTATTCGGTGTGTGGCACAGCCTCGGTTCAACCCCGACGAGCTCCGCAGGAAAGGGTAAGAAGTCCCTCGATGGGAACAAGAAAATCGTCTGCGCCGACTACGGCTTCCAGACCTATCGCGGTAACGCATACCACCGCGTGCTCATCTCGGGGACGAACTATGTCGCTCAGACGTCGAGCCTGAATGAGTCTCGACTGGGATGCAACGCAAACTAGTTGTGCTGCTGGTTGGTCTGGGGCTCGTCGCTGTAGCCTGCGCAGCGTGCGCCCCCGACCAACCACAGCCCACGCCGTCGCCGACCCCCGGAGAAGACATGTCGTTTCAGGCCCTGCGAGACCTGCCCGAACATCCCCCTGCGCTCCTCGTCGAGGGCGAAACAATCGACCCGTACATGGTTGACTGGCGAACCGGTCAAGAACAGCGAGTTACGCCGGCAGAGAGCATCAATGGAGTGCCACAAATCAAAGCCGCTAACGCGGAAGAGATCCGCGCGGACCTCATCAACACCGCAACTCCATCAGGACTCACAATCGGCGTCTACCCCGGCAGCCTCATCGAGATCGATCCGACGGTTCCGCCTGAGATTACCTACGACTGTTTGGCGGCTGAACCCTGCCCCCTCACGATGGCAGCAGAAACGGGAACGGTACCCCTCCAGTCACTGATTCCCGACACACAGAGCCCGGCCGTGTTCGTAATAACCGCGACCTACTTCGCTGAGAGCGCCGGCACACCTTTTGCGAACACACTGGCATGGGTCTTCGAGCTCACCCCATGACCCAACAGTCCATCCGACCGGCTTGGAGACGCTAGTCATCCCTCCGAGCCGATCCCTTTACGGTCATCTACTTCGTCGACTCTTCCCTTCCCTCTTGCTCGCCCCCCGAGACCTGGATAGCTTGAACCCATATTCAGTGTTGAGGCTCAGGGGGAAACATGACCAGATTTCGGTCAGCTCTAATCGGGACTGGAGCTCTGGCACTGGTCGCAGCGACATTGGCGCCACTATCGGCTGATCATGCAGGGGCCGCACCTGGCGCTGCTTCGGGTGTCGCAGCCCAGGCAACACGCACACCGACTGCTGAGGAGATCGCGGCCCTCGACCAAGCTGCGGCGAAGAGTGGTGAGATGCCGTGGGCAGTTGAGTTCTCCTATGCCGTCGATCGTGTCAAGGAGGCGTTCCCGGACGATTTCGGTGCCGCTGAAGTGCACGCGGATCAGGCCTCTGGATGGATCGCCTTCGAAGGTGCTATCCCCGGCGACGCAAGGGAGGTAGTCGCGAACCTGCCTGGGGTCGAACTGCGGGGTGACCTCGGGATGAGCGAAAAGGACATATCCACGGCGGTAGATCTGATCTTCAATTCACTTCTGCAGACGCACGGCAGCGACTTCTATATCGCGGTCGTTCCGATGCCGGGGGACCATGAGATCGTCGTCGAGTACGCACAGTCGGAGACGGCGCGTGCGTCCACAGACAGCATCGAAGAGTCGATGCGGTCTGCCACGAAGGCGATCGAGCTCGGCGGATTCACCCTTCGTGCCGAAGCTGTCAACGAGGGCATGACGGAATAGCTTCTTCAGCACGGCGGGGTGCTTGAATACGAAGCTGGCTGCAGCTCAGAGCACCGAGACGAACCTCACCAGCGCCGGGTGGATCCACAGACGGATCCCGTCGCCGACGGCTAGGCCCCCGACAGCATCGAGCGACAGGTCGAATGCGCCGGCATCGGTGTGCACGCGCGCACCTCCCAGCGTGGGCTCGATCCGCGTCACCACAGCCGGCCACGACTCCTGGCCAGCCTCGGCGACCCGCACATCTCCGGGGCGGAACACCGCGGCGAGCGCGGCGCCGTCCGTCGCGGCGAGAGCCCGAGACGCGGCATCGGCACTCGTCAGCAGCACCTCGCCGCTGCGCCACCCTCCCCCGCTCGCGACCCCGACGAGGCGGTTGACCCCGGCGATGGAGGCGACGAAACCGGATGCCGGGGCGGCGAGCACGTCTCGCACCAGCCCCGACTGGGTGACGCGGCCCGACTCGACGACGATCAACCGGTCGGCCAGCGCGACGGCATCCGCCGCATCGTGCGTGACCGCGACGGTCGCGGTCGAGGCGAGCTGGTCGCGCAGCATCCGTCTGATGTCGCCTGCCGTCTCGGGGTCGAGAGCGACGAGCGGCTCGTCGAGCAGGACGACGCGAGGGGATGCGGCGAGCGCACGAGCGACGGCGACCCGCTGCTGTTCGCCGCCGGAGAGCTCGTGCGGCATCCGCGCTCCGGCGCCGGGGAGCCCGACCCGTGCGAGCCACTCGTCGGCGCCCGTCCGCGCCGCTCGTGCGTCGACACCCGCCGCACGCGGCCCGAAGGCGACGTTCTCACCCACCGAGAGGTGCGGGAACAGCCTCGGCTTCTGACCCAGCAGCACGATGCCGCGGGCCATGGGCTCGGTGCGCACCCGCGGCTTCTCGACGCGATCGACGACGCGTCCTTCGACCGTGATCTCTCCGGCATCGAGCGGCTGGAGTCCGGCGATCGCCTGCAGCAGCGTCGACTTTCCTGCGCCGCTCGGCCCCATCACGGCCACGGTCGCTCCGACGGGCACCTGCAGCGAGACGTCGACGACGAAGTGCTCACGCTGCACGACGACGTGGGCGCGAAGGCCCTCGGCGCCGGTCATCGCGCCGCCCCCGGCCGCCAGCCGCGCACCAGCAGCAGCACCGCGATCGCCGTGGCGAGCAGCAGCAGCGCGAGGGCGACTGCGGCCCCCTGCGTCACTCCGGCGCCGTTGAACGCGGTGTAGATCGCCAGCGGCATGGTCTGCGTGACGCCGGGGCGATTGCCGGCGAAGAGCGCAGTGGCTCCGAACTCGCCGATGGCGCGGGCGAAGCACAGCACTACGCCGGCGACGATGCCGGGGGCCGCGAGCGGCAGCGTGATGCGGCGCAGGATCGTCCAGCGTCCGGCCCCCAGAGCCGCCGCTGTGCGCTCGTACTCGACACCGGAGGTGCGCACGGCACCCTCGACGGCCAGCACGAGGAACGGCAGCGCCACGAAGGTCTGCGCGAGAACGACGGCCGGAGTGCTGAACGAGAGGCCCAGGCCGCCGAACCACCCCGCTCGCCCGAACAGGTAGAGCAGGGCGACGCCGCCGACCATGGGCGGCAGCACGAGGGGAACCGTGACGGCTGCCCGCAGCGCGGCGGCGAGACGGGGGCTCGAGCGGGCGATCGTCAGTGCCAACGGCACGCCGATCACGATGCACAGCAGCGTCGCGATGAGACCCGTGCCGAGCGAGAGGAGCAGTGCTGAGCGTGCGGCCTCCGACGTCACGTCGGCGATGAAGGTCGACCATTCGACGCGGGCGACGAGCGCCGCGAGCGGCAGGATGAGGAAGGCGAGCCCGATCAGCGCCGGGATCGCGAGTGAGCGCGGCGCGTATCCCTGAGCGCCCGCAGCGCTCACGGTGCCCCGAAACCGTGGTCGGCGAGGATCCGCTGGCCCTCGTCGGAGAGCACGAACGCGACGAACGCCTCAGCCCCGGCGGCGTTCGATGCCTCAGACAGCGCAGCGATCGGATAGTGGTTGACGACCTCGTCTGCGCCGTCGGGCACGATCACCTCGACATCGTCGCGGCCGACCACGTCGGTCGCGTAGACGAGTCCAGCGTCTGCTTCGCCTGCTGCGACCTTGGTGAGCACCGCGGTGACGTTCTGTTCGAGGCTCGCTGCATCGACATCGACTCCGGCCGACGACAGCAGCGCCGCGGATGCCGCGCCGCACGGCACCTCGGGCGCGCACAGCACCGTCGTGACGTCGGCCAGGTCATCGAGGGTGTCGACGCCGCCGGGGTTGCCCACAGGAACGGCGATCACGAGGGTGTTGGACGCGAACAGCGCGGGGTCGACCGCAGCATCCTCCAGCTTGTCCATGGTGGCCTCGTCTGCGGAGGCGAACACATCGGCCGGCGCACCCTCGAGAAGCTGCGTGACCAGCGTCGACGAGCCGTCGTACACGCCGCTGACCTTCACGTCGGGGTTCTTCTGCTCGAAGGCATCGCCGATCTCGTCGAAGGCTCCAGACAGAGACGCAGCGGCGTAGATCGTGAGCTCGCCACTCACCGAGCTCTCGGGCGCACCGCCTCCTCCAGCGGGCGTCGGCGAATCGGCTGCGCACCCGGTCAGCGCCAGGGCGGCGGCAGCCAGTGCGATCGCGATGGCTCGGCGCGGCGTGCGGGTCATGTCAGCCCTTCGGCACTTCGACGACGACCTGCGTCGCCTTGACGGATGCGGTTGCGAGGGAACCGACCTCGAGGTTCAGATCGCGTGCCGCTTCGGCCGACATGAGGGAGACGACGCGATGGGGGCCGGACTGCAGGTCGACCTGCGCCATCACCCCGTCGATCTGCACACGGGTCACGATGCCGACGAAGCGGTTGCGGGCGCTCGAGTGGGCGTCGCCCGACTCGTGCGCCTCGTCGGCCAGCTCGACCGCTCGTGCCGCGAGCGCATCGCCGGGGATCTCGGCGGGCACCGCATCGGTCGTCGGCAGCAGGCCCTGATCGACCCAGCGCCTCACGGTGTCATCGCTCACGCCGAGCAGCTGTGCGGCACGGGCGATTCGGAAGGTCTGCATGCGTGAACACTACCGCGAATGCGGATGCTAGAGGCAGGATTGCCCGCATCTGCGGAGTAACGATCGGTCCGGCGCAGCCGTTCGTTCCCGAACAGCGACGAATCTCTCTCACCTCACCGCAACGTCGCGCCCCGGGCATAGCCTGGTGCCATGCAGCCGCTCGTCACCCCCGTACCCGCCCTCGATCCGGCTGAACTCGTCCGCACCGCCCGGCACGCAGTGCTCGCGGGCATAGGAGAAGAGGGGCAGCGCCGACTCTCGGCCGCCCACGTCGCGGTCGTCGGGGCCGGCGGCATCGGCTCCCCCGTGCTGCTCGCGCTGGCCGCGGCAGGCATCGGCACCATCACCGTGATCGATGACGACGTGGTCGAGCTCACGAACCTGCAGCGCCAGCTCGCGCACCGGGTCGAAGACATCGGCCGATCCAAGACCGCGTCCGCCGCCCGCGCGATCTCCGCCCTGTCGCCCGACGCCGAGGTGCTGCTGGCCACCGAGCGACTCGACTCCGAGAACGCCGAGCGCCTGTTCGCCGGCGCCGACATCGTCGTCGACACGAGCGATTCCTTCCCGACCCGCCGCGATGTCGCCGCCGCGACCGAGGCCCTCGGCATCCCTCTCGTCTGGGGAGCCGTGCAGGAGTGGCACGCGCAGGCCACCGTGTTCTGGTCGAACCCACCCGAGCACGATCCGGTCGTGCTGACCGACCTCTTCCCGCTCGGCACCGAGGGCGAGCCGCCGAGCTGCGCGCAGGTCGGTGTGCTCGGAGCGCTCTGCGTGCAGGTCGGCGGGATGCTGGCGGGCGAGGTCGTGAAGCTCGTCACCGGCGCGGGCGAACCGCTGCTCGGGCGCCTCGCCATGATCGACGCCCTCACCTCGAGACAACACGAGATCGCGATCCGTTCGGCGGTGTCGGCATGAGCGCCGCAGGCGGCCGCCGGTCGGTCGAAGAGCAGCTCGCCCGCGTGCTCGACGCCGTGCGCCCGCTGCCCGCCGAGACACGGGCGATCCGCGACGCCGCCCAGCGTACGCTCGCAGCGGCCGCGTCGGCCGCCCACGACATCCCTCTCTTCGACAACTCCGCGATGGACGGCTTCGCGGTGCGAGCGGCCGACGTCGCCGCGGCATCCGAAGAGAACCCCGTCACGCTCCGTGTCGTCGCAGACCTGCCTGCCGGGGTGTCGGACGACCCGCCCCTCGAGGCAGGCGAGGCCGCGCGCATCATGACCGGCTCCCCGGCGCCGAGCGCGGCGGACGCGATCGTGCCCTTCGAAGACACTGCGGGCGGCCTCGCCGACTCTCTGGGCGAGGTGCGGGTGCTGCGCGCACCGGCCGCTCCCGGTGCCTTCGTGCGGCGTCGCGGTGCAGACCTGCGGGCCGGGGATGCCGTGGTGCTCGCCGGCGAGCGTCTGGGCGCGTTCCAGCTCTCCGCCGCGGTCGCCGCCGGAGTCGAGAGCGTGTCGGTGACCCGAGCGCCGCGGGTGGCCGTCGTGTCGACCGGCAGCGAGCTGCTGGCGCCCGGCGAGCCCGCGACCCGCGGCCGCATTCCCGATTCCAACGGCCCTCTGCTCGAGCTTCTCATCGCCGATGCCGATGCCGAGGTCGTGCTCGTCGCGCGGGTCGCTGACGACGCCGAGGCCGTGCGCACCGTCACGGCGACGGCGGTCGAGCGCGGTGCCGACGTGATCGTGTTCACAGGAGGCGTGAGCGCCGGCGCCTACGAGCCCGTCCGCGGAGCGTTCGACGGCCGCGGCCAGGTCGAGTTCGCGAGCGTCGCGATGCAGCCGGGCAAGCCGCAGGCGTTCGGCGTGCTCGACTCCGGCACGCTCGTGTTCGGGCTGCCGGGCAACCCGGTGAGCGTCGCGGTGTCGTTCGAGGTCTTCGTGCGGCCGGCGCTGCTCGCGTTGCAGGGTCGCACCGAGATCCATCGCCCTCGCGCATCCTTCACCGCGGAGGCTGCCTGGACGCCGCCTGCCGGCCGTCGTCAGTACCTCCCCGCGGTCGTCGACCTGGCGAACCGGACGGTGCGCCCGGCGACCGCCGGCGGCTCGGGCTCGCACCTCGCCGGCGGCCTCGCCAGAGCGCACGCGTTCGCGATCGTGGCCGCAGAGGTCGAGGCCGTCGCCGTGGGCGATGCGATCGATGTCATGCTGGTCGAATGAGCTTCACGCATCTCGACTCGGCCGGCCACGCCCACATGGTCGACGTGACCGCCAAGCAGCCGACCGTTCGCACCGCCACCGCGCGCGGCTTCGTTCGGTGCAGCGCCGAGGTCATCGCCGCGCTGCGTGACGGCACCGCCCCCAAAGGTGACGTGCTCGCGGTCGCCCGCATCGCCGGCATCCAGGCCGCCAAGTCGACTCCGACCCTGCTGCCGCTCGCGCACGTGATCGGCGTGCACCGCGCCAACGTCGAGCTCGACATCGTCGACGACGGCGTGCACGTCGAGGCGACCGTCGGCACGGCTGACCGCACGGGCGTCGAGATGGAGGCGCTCACAGCCGTCTCGGTGAGCGCGCTCGCGATCGTCGACATGATCAAGGGCCTCGATCGGTCAGTGGTCATCGAAGACGTGCGCATCGTCGCGAAGTCGGGCGGACGCTCGGGCGACTGGGTGCGCGAGGGAGAATCGCGATGACCCCGCCGACGACCCGCGTCCGCTACTTCGCCGCCGCCGCTGAGGCTGCAGGCGTCGACGCCGAGGAACGCGGCGAGAGCTCGCTCGAACAGCTCCGCGCCGGGGTCGTCGCCGATCACCCGGCACTCGCCGACATCCTTCCGCGCTGCGCGGTCATGGTCGACGGCGTGCGCAGCGACGACGACCGGTCGCTCGACGACGCCCAGCTGATCGACGTGCTGCCGCCCTTCGCCGGGGGATGACCGCTTCGCGTCAGCCGCCGATGCCCTTCCACGACGTGGAGCCGTCGGACTCGACCTGACGCTTCCACACGGGCAGCGACTTCTTGATGTCCTCGATCACTGCTCGGCACACCTCGAAGGCCTCGGCACGGTGCTCTGCGGCGACCGCGATGACCACGGCCGCATCTCCGACGTCGAGGCGGCCGATGCGGTGACTCACGGCCACCACCACCCTGGCGTCGCCGACGGCATCCGCTGCCGCCTCCTCCGCTATACGTCGCAGAGTCGACTCGGCGTCGGGGTGCGAGCTGTATTCGAGCCCGACCACCGCAGTCGTCGCGTCGGGGTCGTTGTCGCGCACACGGCCGATGAAGGTCGTGACCCCGCCCAGGGCAGGGTCATCGACGGCCGCGAGATGGGCGTCGACGTCGAGCCGCTCTTCGGAGATCGCGGCGATCCGCACCTCGTTCACGAGTGGTCACCGCCCGCGACCTGATCGACCACGTGTCTGGCGACGGTCAGCACGACGGGAACTCCGGATGCCACGGCCCGCGGGGATCCGGGAAGATTCACCACGAGGACTCCGGCGGGGTCGACGATGCCGGCCACTCCGCGAGAGATCACCGACAGCGGGGTGTCGGCCAGACCGCTGCGGCGCAGCTCTTCGGCGAGGCCGGGCACCTCGCGGGTGATCGCCCGGCGGGTTCCCTCCGGGGTCTCATCGCGCGGGCCCAGGCCGGTGCCCCCGGTCGTCACGATCAGTTTCACGCCGCGGGCGACCGCCCGGCGCAGTGCGTCGGCGACGGATGCCGCGCCATCGGCGATGACCTCGGCATCCGGGCAGTGCCACCCGGCGTCCCTCAGCAGGCCGACGGCTATCGGCCCGCCTCGGTCTTCTCGTTCACCCGCGAAAGAGCGGTCGGAGACGGTGATCACGCAGGCGGGGAGCGACGTCATGGCTCCCACCCTAGGGCGAGATCCAGACGGACGCACCGGCATCAGGCGACGCGGATCAGCGAACGCTGCCAGCCCGCCGAGCCGTTCGGCGCGATCGGCGCACGCTCTTCGATCTGCAGGTCGCCGTTCTTGTTGATCGCCCGCACGGCCACGTAGTGCGTGCCGGGAGTGGCATCCCACTCCATGAACCACTGCACCCAGGTGTCTTCGTTGATCGGCGCAGACAGCGTCGCCGCCACCCAGTCGCCCTCGTCGATGCGCACCTCGACGCGCTCGATGCCGACCGACTGCGCCCAGGCGACGCCCGCGATCGGGATGCGGCCCGCCTTGACGGCCTCGCCGACCTTGGGAGTGTCGACGCGCGAGGCGAACTTGATCGGCGCCTCGGCGCTGTAACCGCGGGGCGTCCAGTAGGCCTCGTCCTTGTCGAACGTCGTGACCTTCAGCTCGGTCAGCCACTTCGTCGCCGACACATAGCCATACAGACCGGGCACGACCATGCGCACCGGGAACCCGTGCTCGAGCGGCAGCGGCTCGCCGTTCATGCCCACAGCGAGGATCGCATCGAGGTTGTCGTCGGTCAGGGCCGACAGCGGCGTGCTGGCGGTGTAGCCGTCGACGCTCTTCGACAGCACCATGTCGGCACCGGACTTCACCCCGGCCTTCTTGAGCACATCGCGCAGCGGCACCCCGAGCCACTTCGCGTTGCCGACGAGGTCGCCGCCGACCTCGTTCGAGACGCAGGTGAGGGTGATCGCGTATTCGTCGAGGCCCATGTCGAGGATGTCCTGGAAGCTCATCTCGACCCGCTGATCGACCATGCCGTCGATCACGAGGCGCCAGGTGCTGGGGTCGATCGTGGGGACGGTCAGCGCCGTGTCGACGCGGTAGAAGTCCTTGTTGGGGGTGAACAGCTTGCTGAGGCCGGGGATGTCGAGCTCGGCGCCCTGCGGCACGGTCACGGTCGACTTCGGCGAGGGCAGCTTGAGTGCGTCACGGATCGTCGCGACAGAGCCGACGGTCATGCTCACCGCTCGCGAGGCGATGCCGACCACGACGGCGGAGGCGCTGGCGATGCCCGCGAGGATGAAGAACTGACGGCGCCCCAGAGCCTTCGGAGGCTGCTCGGCATCCGAGTCTGACATGCCGGGGCGATCCGCACCGAGGCTCTCGCCCTTGCGATCGACCATCGCGGCGGGAACGGCTGACGCCTTCCAGACCTTCAGACGGCGGATGAGGAGAACGATGAGGATGGAGCCCGCGATGGTTCCGAGAACGGGGGGCAGGAATGCGAGGGGGGTCACGCCTGCCCTGGTCACGATCGCCGCGGTGGAGAGCGCGCCCGCGACCACCAGGGCGATCACGCCGAGCGGGGGACGGAGCAGCTGAAGGATTCCGGCGATCGCAGACGCGATCACCACCGCGAGACCGAGTCCGGCCAGAAGGGCGATCTTGTCGTACTCGCCGAAGGTCGCGATCGCGAACTCCTTGAACGGCTGCGGCACGATGTCGATCACGAACCCGCCGACCGCGAGGATCGGGCTGGCGGATCGCGCGAAGATCAGGGCGAACAGCTCGGCGGTTGCGAGGAAGACGGCTCCGCTGATGACACCCGAGAGCGCCGCCCAGAAGATGAATCTTCTGCCCTTGCTGCCCTGTGTGTCTTTGCTGCGCTGTGCCATGGTCTGCTCCTTCGCACCGCCGACGGTAGTGGTCAGCGTTTGTTCGGAGCGGAGACGCGAACGGATGGTCGCGTCGTGGCCGCGGTCGTCAGAGGCGGCGCGCGGTGATGGTGTCGCGGTCCTGCAGCTGACGCAGGGTGCGCAGGCATCTGGAGCACAGGATCTCGACGCGACGAGGGTGGTTCTCGCCGCAGACGCAGTCGACCGTCACGCGCCACTTGGCCTTGCGGCCGCAGGCGGCGTACGCCTCGTCGTCACCGTGATCGCACTCGCAGAGCTGGCGGCCGCGGTCGAGACCCGGGAGTTCCACGACGGTTCGCTCGACATCGGCGACCGGGGGCTGCTGCGTTTTCACCACCTGCCCATGTTCCAGTGTCGTGGAGCCGGGCGCAACATCAGGGTCAGACCTGCACGACGTGCGGCGGGGGCGGCGGCGCGAGCTGACGCTGCGGCACCCCGTGAGCCTCGCGGTGCAAGCGCTCCATGCGACTGTCGAGCTCGGCGGCGGCCTCGGCCGCGTCGGTCAGGCTCTCGACCAGGTGCGACGGCACCTGGTTCGAGAACTTGTAGTAGATCTTGTGCTCGAGGCTGGCCCAGAAGTCCATCGCGATCGTGCGGAACTGCACCTCGACCGGCACCGACAGGGCTCCGGTCGACAGGAACACCGGCACCTCGATGATCGCGTGCAGGCTCTTGTATCCGTTGTCCTTCGGGTTCGCGATGTAGTCCTTGACCGTGACGACGGTCACGTCGTCCTGAGCGGTGAGCAGATCGAACAGGCGATACACGTCGGCGACGAAGCTGCAGGTCACCCGCACGCCGGCGATGTCGGTGATCTCCGAGCGGATGCGCTCGAAGTCGGGCTCGGCGATCCCCTTGCGGGCGATCTTCTCGACGATGCTGTCGGGAGTCTTCAGCCGGCTCTTGACGTGCTCGATCGGGTTGTATGCGTGGTGGTGGGTGAACTCGTCGCGCAGGATCCCGATCTTCGTCTCGACCTCCCGCATGCCGAACTCGTACTCGCGCAGGAAGCGCTGGAACTCGTCGCGGAGCTCCCGAGTCTGCTGGATCGCGTCGTCGGTGACCTGAAGGGACGTCATGCCTTCGACGTTATCCGTCCGTGATCGGAAGTGGCTGTGCATCTTCGATGGAGTCGAGAACCTTGACGACGTCGGAGGCCGGGTCTAGAACGGAGGACATGACCAGCGCAGGAGAGAAGTGGACCGAGGCGTACGTCGAGGCATGGAAGTCGAACGATCCCCAGCAGATCGCCGCGCTCTTCAGTGAAGACGCGATCTACCTCACCAGCCCGGACGCCGAGCCGCGCGTCGGCCGAGCGGACATCGTCGCCGGCTGGCTCGAGGATCTCGACGATCCGGGGACGTGGTCGTTCGACTGGTGGATAGTGCGCGAAGACGACGAGTTCGTCGTGATCGAGGGGCGCACGAAGTATCCGGCGGAACGCGACTACGTGAATCTCTGGATCGTGCGACTGGATTCGGAGGGGCGGGCGACCGCCTTCACCGAGTGGTACATGCCTCGCCCCCACGAGGCATGACGGAGCCCGGTCGTTGCCGTGAGGATTCCGTTAGGGACCCGTGAGCACCCGTAGGGATTCCGTGAGGAACCCGTGAGGGAAGCGTTCGGGAGCGTAATGTCGCCCGACGTGTCAGATGAAACCCGCGGCAATACCGACGCTCCTCCTCGCGTGAAGCGCATCCTGATCGGCGACCCGCTGACGAGCGCTCAGATCGAAGGCCAGCTGCTCCCCAAGAAGATGGCGCTGCCGATCTTCGCGTCGGATGCGCTGAGCTCGGTCGCCTATGCACCGCAGGAGCTCGTGATGATCCTGCTGATCGGCGGACTCACTTTCCTGTCGTTCACCCCGCTCGTCGCGGTGGCCGTCGTGGTGCTGCTGATCGTCGTGGTGCTCAGCTACCGCCAGCTCATCAAGGCCTACCCGTCGGGTGGTGGCGACTACGAGGTCGCCTCGAAGAACCTCGGCGAGATCCCCGGCGTCATCGTGGCGGCGGCCCTGCTGGTCGACTACGTGCTGACCGTCGCCGTGTCGGTTGCTTCCGGCGTCGACAACATCATCTCGGCCGTGCCGGGGCTCGACCCGGCGCGGGTCGAGCTCGCGGTCGGCTTCGTGATCCTCATCATCATCGTGAACCTGCGTGGTGTGCGCGAGGCCTCGCTCGTCTTCGCCATCCCCACGTACGTGTTCATCGGCTCGGTCGGCTTCATGATCGTGACCGGGCTCATCCGCACGTTCCTCGGCGATGCACCGGTGGCGTCGAGCGCCGAGTTCGCCGTGCACTCCGAAGACCTCGGCCAGGCCGCGGTCATCCTCCTGATCCTGCGAGCGTTCTCGAGCGGATGCTCGGCCCTCACCGGCGTCGAGGCCGTGTCGAACGGCGTGCCCGCCTTCCGCACGCCCAAGGTGCGCAACGCGCAGACCACGCTCGTGCTGATGGGCTCGATCGCGGCCTGTCTGTTCGCCGGTCTCACCGCGCTCGCGCTGATCACCGGAGTGCACTACGCCGAGAACCCGTGCGACCTGATCGGCTTCGACTGCTCGAACCCGCAGCCGAGCCTGATGGCGCAGATCGCTTCTGCCACGTTCGGGGGCGGCAGCATCCTGTTCTTCATCATCCAGGCGGCCACCGCCTGTGTGCTGCTGCTCGCCGCCAACACCGCGTTCAACGGATTCCCGCTGCTCGGCTCGGTGCTCGCCCGTGACGGCTACGCGCCCAAGGCGCTGAACACCCGCGGCGACCGTCTGGTGTTCTCGAACGGCATGATCCTGCTCGGCATCGCGGCGATGGTCGTGCTCGTGGTTTTCCAGGCGAAGCTCACCACGCTGATCCAGCTCTACATCATCGGCGTCTTCGTCTCGTTCTCGCTCGGGCAGATCGGCATGGTGCGTCACTGGAGGCGCGTGCTGCGCGGCCCGGCCGAGAAGACGCCGGGTTCGGGGGTCGACGGCGCCTCGGCATCCGATCGCCGCTCGGCCAAGATCGGACTGGTCATCAACTCGGTGGGCGCCGCGATGACCGTCGCCGTGCTGCTGATCGTGACGATCACGAAGTTCACGCACGGCGCGTATCTGGTGTTCTTCGCGATCCCGGTGCTGGCTTTCTTGATGATGGGCGTGAAGCGGTACTACCGCGACGTCGAGCATGAGATCGCGATCGACGACACCACGAAGTTCGGCGCCACGGGCGATCTCGCGATCGTGCTCGTCAACCGCCTACAGAAGCCCGTCATCAAGGCCATCGACTATGCGGTCGCCGCCAAGCACGGCAAGACCCTGGCAGTGCACGTCGCCGTGGCATCCGACGATGCCGCGCAGCTGCAGAAGGAATGGGCCGACCACCTCGTGCCGATCCCGCTGGTGATCGTCGAATCGCCCTTCCGGTCGTTCGCGCAGCCGGTGACGCAGTTCATCACGCAGTACCGCGAGAAGCACGGTTCATCCGTGGTCACCGTCTACCTGCCGCAGTACATCGTGGGGCACTGGTGGGAGACATTCCTGCACAACCGACGCTCACGTCGACTGGCCAACCAGCTGATGCTCGTGCACGGAGTGTCGATCACGCTCGTGCCGTGGCTGCTCGACTCGTCGGAGCTGATCTACGGTCGGCGCTCGCGGCCGCTGCCCGGGCAGGAGCGCGCGGGGCGCCCGGTTGTGGTGAGCGGTCGTCGCGCGCATCGGCCCGAGGGTCCGCCCGAGAGCTGACGAGAGTTCAGGATGCGGCGAGCACGCCCCCGAGTATCCTCGCCGCCTCCGGGAAGCGCGACGGGTCGGCGTGGGCGTAGTTGAGGCGCACATAGGCGCCCGAGGGTTCGGCCGGGAACCACTCGGACCCGGGAGAGATGATGAGACCGCGGGCCTCGCAGGCGCCGACCACGGAGACGACATCGGTGCCCTCCGGAAGCCGTACCCACAGGTTGAGACCGCCGGTGGGAACCACGTCGACGGTCGTGGTCGGAGCGTGCTCGGCGAGGCTCGAGAGCAGCAGGTCGCGTCGAGCCCTCAGCTGATCGCGGAACCCGCGCAGGTGGCTTTTCCATGCGGGCTGGGTCACCACGTCGAGAGCCGCCGCCTGCAGCAGCCCGCTCACGTACATCGACTCGGCTGCGCGGTCGGCCAGGATGCGCTCGCGCGCCGGCCCTCGGGCGATCACTGCTGCGATCCGCAGCGCCGGTGACACGCTCTTGGTCAGCGAACGGAGATAGACGACATGGCCGTCGTCGTCCATCGCCGCGATCGGCCGCGGATCGCCGTCGATCGCCAGGTCGTGCGCCCAGTCGTCTTCGATGAGGAAGGCACCGTGTCGTCGCACGCTCTCGAGAACGGCGAGGCCTGTCGACGCGGGCCACCTCGCACCGGACGGGTTCGCGAACGTGGGCTGCGCATAGAACGCGCGAGCCCCGGTCTCGGCGAAGGCGCGCTCGACGGCATCCGGATCGGGGCCGTGCGGACCTGAGGGGATCGGCACCAGAACGACCCCTGCCTGCTCCGCGGCGAGCAGCGCACCCCAATAGGTGGGCGACTCGATCAGCAGCGGCTGGCCTGCGCCGACCACGGCCCGGAAGATCGAGCTCAGCCCGCTCTGGCTGCCCGCGATCACGAGTGCATCCCTCGCGGATGCCGGAGTGACGTCTGCCGGTGCGGATGCTGCGAGCTCGGCGGCGAACCACGCCTGGAGTTCCGGCAGCCCGGCGGCGGGCGAACGGGTGAGCGCCGAGGAGGTGCGCGCCGCGCGGGTGATCGCCTGGCGGACGAGCCGCTCGGGAAGCAGATCGACGGCGGGGTACCCCGAGTGCATGCCGATCGCATCGGGGGCGACGGTGCGCTGCGTCGAGGTGAGGCCGGCGAGTCGAGCGGGAGGCGCGCCGAGGGCGGACGTCTGCCAGCCGTAGTCTGCAGCGCGGGGCGGTCGCTGCGCCCGCACGAACGTGCCCGCCCCCGGTCTCGACTCGACCAGCCCCAGTCGCGCCAGGCGTGCCATGGCCTTCTGCACCGTGACGGGGCTCGCACCGTACTCGGCGACGAGGGCTCGATTCGACGGCACGCGAGCACCCGGCGGGGCCGATGCGATCCATCGACCTAGTCCGGCCACGATCCGGTCACTGCTATCCTGGCTCATGAAAGAACAGAGTAGCGTTATCGCACACGCTTCCGCACCGCTATCTTCGCGCGCCGGACTCTGGTGGGGTCTCCTCGGCGTCACCGCCTTCTCCTTCACTCTCCCGTTCACACGCATCGCGGTCGGCGGCCTCTCGCCGCTGTTCATCGGATCCGGCCGCGCGGTCGTCGCCGCAGCTCTCGCCGCCCTGGCACTGGCGGCGACCCGTCAGCATCCGCCCACCAGGGCGCAGTGGTGGCGGCTCGCGATCGTCGCCGGCGGCGTGGTCGCAGGGTTCCCCCTGCTGACGTCGTTCGCCATGACCTCCGCACCCGCGAGCCACGGCGCGGTGGTGATCGGCCTGCTGCCCGCAGCGACCGCCGTGATGGTGGTGCTGCGCACCCGCGAGCGACCCGGACGAGCGTTCTGGTGTTTCGCTGCTGTGGGTGCCGCCGCGGCGGTCGTCTTCGCCTCACTGCAGAACGGCGGTCTCGGGAAACTCCACTGGGCCGATCTGCTGCTGTTCGGGGCGGTGCTCGCGGCGGCCATCGGCTACGCCGAGGGCGGGCTGCTCGCGCGGGAGATCGGATCGTGGCAGACCGTGTCGTGGGCGCTCGTGCTCGCGGCGCCGCTGATGCTCGTACTGACCCTGGCATCGGCGGTCACCGACCCGCCGACCGCCTCGCCGGTGCAGTGGCTCGCCTTCGCCTATCTCGCCGTGGTCAGCATGTTCCTCGGATTCTTCGCCTGGTATCGCGGGCTCGCCATCGGGCCCATGGCCCCTGTCAGCCAGATCCAGCTGCTTCAGCCCGTGATGAGCATCGCCTGGGCCGCACTGCTCCTTCACGAGCACATCGGCTGGCCCACCGCACTGGGTGGCATAGCCGTCATCCTCTGCGCCGCTCTCGCGGTGCGCACCCGCCTGTTCGCTCACCGTCCACCGACCGCCACCCCCTGAACGAGGAGTCCTGATGCGCCACACACCCCGCTACCTGATGACCGACCCGCTCGAGGTGAAGCGCCTCATCCGCGGCAATCCGTGGGCCACGTTCGTGTCGCCCGCGAGCACCGGGCTGGTCGCCTCGCACTATCCCGCTCTGCTTATCGAAGACGAGCACGAGATCGTGATCGCCAGTCACTTCGGCCGCCCCGACGAGCAGCTGCACGAGCTGGGGCGCCACGAGGTCCTGGTGATCATCCAGGGCCCTCACGACTACGTATCGCCGAGCCTCTACGCGCCGGGAGACCTGGTGCCGACCTGGAACCACGTCACGGCCCACCTCTACGGCACACCCGAGATCCTCAGCGAGGAGGAGAACTACGCCATGCTCGCGCAGCTCACCGACCACTTCGAGAACGGCATGCCGCACGGGCGCAGCCTGTCGGAGGACGAGGCCGACACGCGGCGCGCGGCGAAGGGCACGGTGGGCCTGAGAATGCGTGTCGACCACTTCGATGCGCGCGCCAAGCTGAGCCAGAACAAGTCTCCCGAGGTACGAGACAACATCACGGGGCGGTTCGAGCGGACGAACGCGCCGCTCGCAGCCGAGATGCGGCGCGTCTCCGGTGACTCGTCTCAATAGGCTGGAGCGATGACCGATTCGCACGCCGTCTGGCCCGTCCGCACCGATCGCCTGCAGATCCGGCCGATGACCGCACCCGACGTCGACGCGATGTGGCAGTGGCGGCGCCTGCCCGAGGTGAACCGCTGGCTCGGGCTCGCTCCTGATTCGATCGAGGCGTTCCGCGAGAGATACCTCGACCCCGACCGGCTCGCCTCGATGCACATCGTCGAGCTGCTGCCCGCAGGCGAGAACGCGGCGCCCGTGCCGATCGGCGACGTCATGATCAGACTCGGCGACGGGTGGGCGCAGCTCGAGGTCGCCGATCAGGCGAAGGGTGTCGAGGCCGAGCTCGGCTGGGTGCTCGACCCGGGATACACAGGTCGCGGCTATGCGACCGAGGCGGTCCGTGCAGTGATCGACGTCTGTTTCGGTCCGCTCGGGCTGCGCCGGGTTCATGCCGGATGCTTCGCCGACAACGAGCCCTCGTGGCGCCTGATGGAGCGTCTCGGCATGCGCCGAGAGGAGTTCAGTCGCAAGACCGCTCTGCACCGGTCGGGTGAGTGGCTCGACGGCCTGAACTACGGCATCCTCGCCGAGGAGTGGACGCCGACGGTCAGAGGGCTGTGACTCCGTCGACCACGAAGGTGTAGAGGTCTCTCACCAGGTCGGTCGCCTCGAGACGGTCGCGATCGCGTGCCGCGGCGACCAGCGCGTCGACGACCGATCGCAGCATCGCGGGGTTGCGAGGTCGGCTGAGCGAGCGGATGCCGAGCACCAGAGCGGGTCTCTTCGACGCGTGCAGGGCGCTCAGGTATCGATTGCGCGAGAACACCGCGAGCAGGTCGAGCAGCTCCCACAGCCCCTCTGCTCCGACGACCTGGTCGTTGTCGTCGGTCTCCCAGAGCTCTCTGACGGTCGCGGCCCTCGTCGCGAACTCGGCGATCTGCGCCTCGGTCGCCTGCGCGATGCCGAGGTCGGCCGCCGCGATCGACAGTCCGGAGCACTCGGCGGCGACGGCGACGAACCACGCGGGGGTCGGTGTCACGACGACCGACGCCCTGTTGAGCCGGTGGTCGATCAGGTGCATCGCCTCGAGTGCACCGAGGGCCGATCGCACGGTGCCGGCGGCGACGTTGAGGCGCTGCACGAGGGCCGTGACCGACAGGGGATCGCCGGGGGCCAGTTCGCCCGACTCGATCGAGTGCGCGAGCGAGTCGACGACGGCATCCGCTCTCGAGGTGATGAGAGGCAGTGGCTGCTCGACCCCTCCCAGCAGTCGCGTGGAGTTCAGCTTGTCGATCCGCCGGTCGGGCATGTCATTCCCCGGGTGATCGGCCGATGCGTGTCGGATCGCTGGATGCGGATGCGGCGGCGAGCGCAGCCGCCGCTCGGAGCGGCTCGATCGTCGATCTCAGGAACAGAGGTTCGATGACCTCGCGCACCCCCACGCCATCCCGTCGCTCGAGCAGCGCGCGCAGCTGTTCGAGACCCGTGCGCATGAAGTCGACGAGCTCGGCGGCGACCGGTTGCGCTGGCACGGTTCTGGTCAAGTGCAGGGCGAGCTGCCCGTCGAGGATGTCGATCATCGTCTGGTTGTGGGCGCTCAGCACGATCTCACCCCACAGCGCGTACCAGAGACTGAGGCCCTCACGGCTGGAGGCACCTGCCAGGCCGGCGGCGAGCAGACCGTCGATGCGCCCCTGCAGCGACGCGACCTGTTCGTCGGTGTAGGTCGGCACCGCTTTGATCGCGCAGTATCCGATCATCGCGACGGCGGTCTCGACGCGGTCGGCCTGCGCATCGAGGTCGACCGGGGCGACGCGCGTGAACCGGTTGGTGCTGACTTCGATGAGTCCGAGGTCGGCGAGGCGGTTCAACGCCTCGCGGATGGGCGTGCGGGAGACACCGTACTCGGCCTGCAGATCTTGGTCGCGGATCTCTTCGAGGGGCTGCATACGCCCAGAGATGATCTCTTCGGCGAGCGTGGCGAAGACCTGGTCGCGGATCAGCTGCCGCGGCCGAATCGGCAGAGATGCGCTGATGTCGCCCACGGGCACACTTTATGCCGGTGTCATGCCGTCGCACCATACATCAGGCACTGAAGTTTCACCGGATCCGGCGACATGTGCGTAGCGTTGAGGCGTAGGGCAGCGACCCTCACCCGGCACACACTCCCCATGTCGTGCTGCGGACCTCCCCCAGATCCCGTGACCTGAGTCGCTGCCCTTTTCCCTACCCCGGGGCCAGCGCTGGGATGAACGGTCTCAGCCGGCGACGAAGGCGAGCACAAGCGTTGCCACCAGCACCGTCGGCACGGCGACGATCGCGCCCCAGAGCATCAGGCTGCCCCAACGGATCTCGACACCCAGCGACACCACCCTGTGGTGCCAGAGCAGCGTGGCGAGCGACGCCCACGGTGTGATCAGCGGGCCGAGATTCACCCCGATCAGCAGCGCCATGAGCGCGACCGGATCGCCGGCGGTGGGTTCGAGGATCAGGTACGCGGGAAGGTTGTTGACCCCGTTCGCGGCGAGCGCGCCCGCCGCTGAGAGACGCAGCAGCTCTGCCGGCGCGTGTCCGCTGGTCGCGAGGACCGACAAAAAGTCGAGGATGCCGTTCGCGTGCGCGGTCTCGACCACGACGAACAGGGCCGCCGCCAGGCCGATCGCCTGCCACGGCACGAGCGACAGGCGCAGCACATGGCGACGCCGGATGCCGAACACGACGATGAGCACGAGCGCTGCGACCGTCGCGGGGATCCACACGTCGTGGGTCAGCGCGAGCAGGGGCATCAGGAGCAGCAGGATCCCGGACGCAGCCCAGAAGAGCACCCGGTCGGAAGGGTCGCCGCCTGCAGGAGTGCGATACCCGCCGAAGAGCGTGCGCCGATGTCGCAGTGTGAGGATCACGACGGGCACGAGCACCCCGACGAGTGTCGGCGCCCAGCTCAGCGCGAGGAACGCGAGCGGGTCGTCGCCGATCGACCGTGCCGCGAGCAGGTTCGTGAGGTTCGAGACGGGCAGGGCGAGGGATGCCGTGTTCGCCAGCCACACCGTGACGAGGGCGAACGGCAGCGGAGGGATGCCGACACTCTGCGCGAGCACGACCACGACCGGCGTCACGATCACCGCCGTGGTGTCGAGCGACAGGAACACCGTGCTGATGACGGCGAGCACGACGACAGACAGCCAGAGCAGGATGACCCGCCCGTGCCCCCATCGAGCCAGACGCTGCGCGACGACGTCGAACACCGCGGCATCCCGGGCAAGCTCGGCGACGATCGTGATCGCGATGACGAACCCGAGCACGGGTGCGATGCGGGCACCGAGCGCCCCGGCATCCGCTGATGGCAGGACGCCCGTGACGATGCAGACGAGTGCCACGGCGATGAGCGCCAGGACGACGATCGTCCCTGCTCCCAGCCGCCGTCGCGTCGCACTCACTCGCTGAGTGTAGATCCGGTGGGGATGTGATCCGGTGAGCGTCCGGCTCGCGGCTTGTCAGCCGTGTGTGGTCAGGCGTCCCAGGGGAGCTTCACCACCGGCAGGATGTAGACCCTCCCCATCACGGCGGTCGGATGCTTCGCCATGAAGCTCGCCGCCTCGGCTATCGTCTCAGCGGTGACGATGTCATAGCCCGCGAACCACTCCTTGAACTCCGGGAACGGGCCGTCGGTGACGAGCACCTTGCCGTCTCGCACAGCCACCGACTTCGCCTCCTCCGGTCCGGCGACCGGAGCGCCCTCGCCCAGGCTGCCGGCCGCCCTGCCCTCGTCAGCCCAGTCTTCGAGCAGGCGCTGATCCTCTCCCTGCGGCATCGTGCCGCCGGTCGGGTCGGTCATGTGGATCACGAGGTACTTGTTGCTCATCTGCTCTCTCCATTCGGCGTGCGCCCGGGCTCCCCGGGTGCGAAGGGGGCCGCGAGCTCGTCGCGGCCCCGGGTCAGGTGGATGATCTCCGCGCTGTTGTCGGCGAGGGCGATCGCGCGCTCATAGGCTGCCCGAGCATCGTCCGGCCGGTCCGCAGCGCGCAGCAGCTCTGCGCGCGTCACGTGGAAGGCATGGAACTGATCCAGCGCATCGCGCAGCGTCTCCACGATAAGCAGCGCTCGTTCGGGCGAGTCCCGTTCTGCGACGGCGACTGCCTTGCTGAGGGTCACGACCGGGCTGGCATCGATCCGCTCGAGCTGCTCGTACAGTCCGACGATGCCCGCCCAATCGGTGTGCTCGGCATCCGTCGCCCGCACATGCATCGCGTTGATCTCGGCCAGCAGCCGGTGACGACCGGGGGCCGCGGTGGGTGGCTCGTCGAGCAGTGCGAGGCCTCGACCGATGAGCTCGTCGTCCCACGCCCCACGGTCCTGTTCATCCAAGCGCACCAGCTCGCCGTCGTCGGTTACGCGTGCCGCGGCCCGCGCCTCGCTGAGCAGCATCAGCGCCAGCAGACCCGCGACCTCCTCGTCGTCGGGCAGCAGCTCGCGGAGCAGTCCGGTGAGCCGGATCGACTCGCCTGTCAGCTCGCGACGCAGTGCGGGCACTCCGGCCCCGGACGCGAAGTACCCTTCGTTGAAGATCAGATAGAGCACTGCGAGCACTCCGTCGATCCGGAGGCGGAGGTCGTCGGCAGCCGGCATCCGATACGGGATCCGGTCGGTCTTGATCTTCGCCTTGGCTCGGGTGATGCGCTGCCGCACAGTGGACTCCGGGATGAGGAACGCCCGCGCGATCTCTTCGACGGTGAGACCACCCACGATCCGCAGAGTCAGGGCGACGCGCGCTTCGAGCGACAGCGCCGGGTGGCAGCAGGTGAAGAGCAAACGGAGGCGATCGTCGTCGATGATGCCCGTCGACTCCGACGGTTCGGGATCGTGCAGCATGAGAGCCTCCCGCTGCTTGGTATCGCGGAACGACTCCCGACGCAGTCGATCGATGGCCTTGCGGTAGGCCGTGGTGGTGATCCAGCCGGCAGGGTTGGGCGGCACTCCCTCGTCCGGCCACCGCTCAGCGGCCGAGGCGAACGCCTCAGCAGCCATCTCCTCGGCCAGGTCGAGATCACCGCACCGTCGGGTGAGACCTCCCACGATGCGCGCCCACTCGTCGCGATAGACCTGCGTTACCCGCGCACCGACATCGGCGTTCACCGAGGCTCCTCGATTCGATTCCGGCGCTGCATCACTCAGACTCTCTCCGTCCGCACGATCAAGCAGGCTCTGCGCCGAGCCTGCCCTCCCGTCGATCATCCCGGTTCCCCACCCCTACGGAAAGAGCGCGCCCACAGGCGGCGAGCGCGGGTCAGGAGAGACGGTCGCCGAATCAGGCTCGGATGCTCGAGCGCCGCCCGACGTCGCACGATCTGCTCCTCGGCGTGCTCAGCCTCGAGCCGGTAGACGAGGTTCGCCACCATCGGGTCGTTGTACACAGTCACCACCGCACCTCTCGCGTCTGAGACCACCCGATCGGTGACCTCCTACCTGAACCACGAACGACGACGACCGGATGCGACAACGCGGCGCGAGAAAAGTCCGCACGACCCCGAGATGTGAGCAACTCGCATGCATCCCGCACGCCCCCGTAGGCAAAGCGTGAGGATCGCGATATTCCGGCCTGCACGGGAGTTGTATCGAGTCTCGTGCTCGACATCATCTACATCGCGCTGACTCTCGCGCTGTTCGCCCTCGTCTCCCTGGTTGCGAAGGGGGTGGAACGACTGTGATCGTCTTCGAGATCATCGCCGCCGCCCTCGCCGTGGCCGCCGTCGTCTACCTCGTGGTGGCTCTCGTCGCCCCGGAGAAGTTCTGATGGGCGCCGGCACCGAACTCTGGTTCGGCATCCTCCAGGCGGCCGTCCTCATCGTCGCCCTCGTGCTGCTCTACCGCCCGGTGGGCGACTACATGGCCCACGTCTTCAGCACGCCGCGTGATCTGAAGGCCGAGCGGGGCATCTTCCGCCTGATAGGCGTCGACCCGGCATCCGAGCAGACCTGGCGGGCCTACGCACGCAGCGTCCTCGCGTTCTCGGTCGTCGGGCTGCTGCTCGTCTACGGGCTGCAGCGTCTGCAGGGCTTCCTGCCCCAGTCACTCGGACTCCCGGCCGTGCCCGAGGGCCTCGCGTTCAACACCGCCGCGTCGTTCGTCGCGAACACCAACTGGCAGTCGTACTCGCCCGAGCAGACCATGGGCTACACCGTGCAGCTCGCGGGCCTCACGGTGCAGAACTTCGTCTCGGCCGCCGTCGGCCTGGCCGTCGCGGTGGCACTGATCCGCGGCCTCTCCCGCCGGGGCTCGACCACGATCGGCAACTTCTGGGTCGACCTGATCCGCGGACTCGGCCGCATCCTGCTGCCCATCGCGCTGATCGGCGCCATCGCCCTGATCGCGGGCGGCGTGGTGCAGAACTTCGCCGGCTTCACCGACGTGACCACGGTCTCGGGCGGCACGCAGACCATCCCCGGCGGACCGGTCGCCTCGCAGGAGGCCATCAAGCTGCTCGGCACCAACGGCGGCGGCTTCTTCAACGCCAACTCGGCGCACCCCTTCGAGAACCCGACCGGCTGGACCAACCTGCTGCAGATCCTGCTGATCCTGGTGATCCCGTTCGCACTCCCCCGCACGTTCGGCCGCATGATCGGCGACAACCGCCAGGGCTACGCGATCGCCGCCGTGATGGGAACGATCTTCCTGATCTCGACCTTCGCCCTCTCGGCACTCGAGCTGGCCGGCCGCGGCAGCGCCCCCGAACTCGCGGGTGCGGCCATGGAGGGCAAGGAGGCGCGCTTCGGCATCCTCGGATCCACGCTCTTCGGCGGCGCGAGCACTCTGACGTCGACCGGTGCCGTCAACTCGATGCACGACTCGTACACGGCGCTCGGCGGCATGATGCCGATGCTCAACATGATGCTCGGCGAGGTCGCCCCCGGCGGCGTCGGATCGGGCCTCTACGGCATGCTCGTGCTCGCGATCATCGCGGTGTTCGTCGGCGGACTGCTCGTCGGCCGCACTCCCGAATACCTCGGCAAGCGCATCGGCCCGAAGGAGATCAAGCTCGCGAGCCTCTACATCCTCGTGACGCCCACTCTCGTGCTGGTCGGCACCGCGCTGAGCTTCGCGATTCCCGGCATCCGAGCGGATGTCGAGGCGACCAGCATCCTCAACCCCGGCGTGCACGGCATGAGCGAAGTGCTCTACGCCTTCACCTCGGCGTCGAACAACAACGGCTCGGCCTTCGCCGGTCTCACCGCGAACACTCCGTGGTTCAACACCGCACTGGGTATCGCGATGCTGCTCGGCCGGTTCCTGCCGATCGTGCTCGTGCTGGCCCTGGCCGGATCCTTCGCGGCGCAGCAGCGCGTGCCGGAGAACACCGGAACGCTGCCCACGCACCGGCCGCAGTTCGTCGGCCTCCTCGCCGCCGTCACGGTCATCATCACGGCACTCACCTACTTCCCCGTGCTGGCACTGGGACCCCTCGCTGAAGGACTCGTCTGACATGACCATCATCACCACGCCATCGGAACAGCAGGATGCTGCGGCATCCGAATCCACCCCCGCCGAACCGCCCCGCTCGTTCGGCTGGGCGCAGCTGACCCAGGCTCTGCCCGGCGCGCTGCGCAAGCTCAACCCCGCATCCCTCGTGCGCAATCCCGTGATGCTGCTCGTCTGGGTCGGCGCCGCGTTCACCACCGTGCTCGCGATCGCCGAGCCCTTCCTCGGCGGGCCTGCCGACTCGGGCGGAACACCGGTTCCCGCGCCGTTCACCTGGGGCATCGCGATCTGGCTGTGGCTGACCGTGCTGTTCGCCAACGTCGCAGAATCGGTGGCCGAGGGCCGCGGCAAGGCGCAGGCCGCGAGCCTGCGCAAAACCCGCACGAGCACCATGGCCCGCAAGGTCGTCGGGTACGACGCCGGTGCGGATGCCACGGCAGAGCGCACCGAGGCGGTCGACGTCTCGTCGGCCGAGCTGCAGCGCGACGACATCGTGATCGTCACGGCGGGCGAGCTGATCCCCGGCGACGGCGACATCATCGCGGGCATCGCGACCGTCGACGAGTCGGCGATCACGGGCGAGAGCGCCCCGGTCATCCGCGAATCCGGCGGCGACCGCAGCGCCGTCACCGGTGGCACACGGGTGCTGTCTGACCGCATCGTCGTGCGCATCACCTCGAAGCCCGGCGAGACGTTCGTCGACCGCATGATCGCCCTCGTCGAGGGCGCGAGCCGTCAGCGCACCCCCAACGAGATCGCGCTGAACATCCTGCTCGCGAGCCTGTCGATCGTGTTCGTCGTGGTGGTGCTGGCGCTCAACCCGATCGCCTCGTATGCGGCATCGCCCGTCAGCATCCCGGTGCTGATCGCCCTGCTCGTCTGCCTGATCCCGACCACGATCGGCGCCCTGCTCTCGGCCATCGGCATCGCCGGAATGGACCGCCTCGTGCAGCGCAACGTGCTCGCCATGTCGGGCCGCGCGGTCGAGGCCGCGGGAGACGTCACCACCCTGCTGCTCGACAAGACCGGAACCATCACCTACGGCAACCGCCAGGCGCACGAGGTGCTGCCGCTCGCGGGGGTCGACCCCGAGGAGCTGCTCTACCTCGCCGCGCAGTCGTCACTCGCCGACCCGACCCCGGAAGGCGCGTCGATCGTCGAGCTGGCGAAGTCGCGCGGCATCCAGGTCGACGAACCCGCAGGCGCTGTGACCGTGCCGTTCACCGCGCAGACCCGTATGTCGGGACTCGACCTGCCCGATGGCACCGAGATCCGCAAGGGCGCCGGCTCGGCCGTCAGCGCCTGGGTCGGACTCGAGTCGAACGCCGAGTTGACCGAGCTCACCGACCGCGTCGCGTCGAGCGGCGGCACCCCGCTGGTCGTCGCCGTGAAGCCCGCCAAGGGCACCGTCCGCGTGCTGGGGGTCGTGCACCTCAAGGACATCGTGAAAGACGGCCTGCGCGAGCGGTTCGAAGAGCTGCGCAGCATGGGCATCCGCACGGTGATGATCACGGGTGACAACCCGCTGACGGCCGCCGCGATCGCGAAGGAGGCCGGCGTCGACGACTTCCTCGCCGAGGCGACTCCCGAGCAGAAGCTCGAGCTGATCAAGCGCGAACAGGAGGGCGGCCGACTCGTCGCCATGACCGGTGACGGCACGAACGACGCCCCTGCGCTGGCCCAGGCCGACGTCGGCGTCGCCATGAACACCGGCACGTCGGCGGCGAAGGAGGCCGGCAACATGGTCGACCTCGATTCGGATCCGACCAAGCTCATCGACATCGTGCGCATCGGCAAGCAGCTGCTCATCACGCGAGGCGCGCTCACGACGTTCTCGCTCGCGAACGACATCGCCAAGTACTTCGCCATCATCCCGGCGATGTTCATGGGTGTCTTCCCTGGGCTCGCGGCGCTCAACATCATGCAGCTGCACTCACCGGCATCCGCCGTGACCAGCGCGATCATCTTCAACGCGATCGTGATCGTGTTCCTGATCCCCCTGGCGCTCCGAGGAGTGAAGTACCGGCCGGCGAGCGCCTCGCAGATCCTGCAGCGCAACCTGCTCGTCTACGGCCTGGGCGGCGTGATCGCACCGTTCATCGGCATCAAGCTGATCGACCTCGTCATCACCCTCATCCCCGGCTTCTGAGCGCGTCTCGTCTAGTTCCGCTCGCTCAACGATCGATCCAGAAAGTAAGGCACCCCATGTCCTCCTCTCGCACCGTGGCCCGCACCACCGGCGTCGCCATCCGCGCGATGCTCGTGCTCACCCTCGTGCTCGGCGTCGGCTACACACTCGTCGTCACCGGCATCGGTCAGCTGCTGATGCCGTTCCAGGCGAATGGCTCGCCGCTCGCCGACGGCAAGGGCAGCTCGCTGATCGGGCAGTCCTTCACGGATGCCGACGGCGAGGCGCTGCCCGAGTACTTCCAATCGCGTCCGTCGGCCGCCGGCGACGGCTACGACGGGGCGGGCTCGAGCGGCAGCAACCTCGGCCCCGAGAACCCCGACCTCGTCACGGCGATCGGCGACCGCCAGGCGGCCATCGCCGAACGCGAGGGCGTGAGCGTCAGCGCCGTGCCGGCCGACGCCGTGACGGCATCCGGCTCGGGCCTCGACCCGCACATCAGCGTCGCCTACGCCCTGCTGCAGGTGCCGCGCGTGGCTGAGGAGCGCGGCCTGCCCGAGCAGCAGGTGCGCGACCTCGTGGAGTCTAGGATTCAAGGGCGGGATCTGGGATTCCTCGGCGAAGAGCGCATCAACGTCGCCGAACTCAATCTCGCGCTCGATGAGCAGGAGGGCTGATGACGGCAGAGCGGATGCCGCGGCGCGGCCGACTCCGCGTGCTGCTCGGCGCAGCACCCGGTGTCGGCAAGACCTACGAGATGCTCGTCGAAGGTCGCCGACTGCTCGATGAGGGCCGAGACGTCGTGATCGCGATCGTCGAGACGCATGACCGCGCGGCGACGGCGGCGCAGACGATCGGCATCCCCGAGGTTCCTCGTCGCACCGATCTGCACCGGGGCGTGCCGCTGAGCGAGATGGACCTCGATGCAGTGCTCGCCCGGCGTCCCGAGATCGCCCTCGTCGACGAACTCGCCCACACCAACACCCCCGGTTCGCAGAACACGAAGCGCTGGCAGGACGTCAACGCGCTGCTCGATGCGGGCATCGACGTCGTCACGACCGTGAACGTGCAGCACATCGAATCACTGAACGCCGTGGTCGAGAAGATCACCGGCATCGCGCAGCAGGAGACGATCCCGGATGCCGTGGTGCGCGCCGCCGACGAGATCGAGGTCGTCGACCTGGCACCGCAGTCGCTGCGCGACCGGCTGTCGGCCGGCCTCGTATATCCGGCCGAACGGATCGACGCGGCGCTGTCGAACTACTTCCGCCTCGGCAACCTCACGGCGCTGCGCGAACTCGCGCTGCTGTGGCTGGCCGACGAGGTCGACAGCGCGCTGCGCAGCTATCGCGCCGACCACGGCATCGAGGGCACGTGGCAGGCGCGCGAGCGCGTGGTCGTCGCCCTCACCGGCGGCCCCGAGGGCGAGACCCTGCTGCGTCGAGGGGCCCGAATCGCCGCCCGCTCGGCCGGTGGCGAGCTGCTCGCGGTGCACATCGCCGCGCAGGACGGCCTCCGAGACGAGACCCCGGGGGCGTTGGCCGCTCAGCGTTCGCTGGTCGAGTCGCTCGGCGGCAGCTTTCACCAGATCATCGGCGACGACATCCCCGGCACGCTCGTCGAGTTCGCGCACGGGGCCGACGCCACCCAGCTCGTCATCGGCGTGAGCCGCCGCGGTCGCCTCGCGGCGGCGCTGACCGGGCCAGGCATCGGATCGGAAGTCATCCGTCGCTCCGGCGACATCGACGTGCACATCGTCACGCACGCCGCCGCGGGCGGACGCGCTGCGCTCCCCCGCATCACCGGCGGCGCGCTCGGGTGGCGCCGTCAGCTGCTGGGATTCGTCATCGCCCTCGTCTTCGGACCGCTGCTGTCATGGGCGATGTTCGCGTTCCGCAGCCCGGAGTCGATCACGGTCGAGGTGCTGGCCTTCCAACTGCTCGTGGTGATCGTCGCGCTCGTCGGCGGGCTTCGACCGGCCGTCTTCGCCGCGGTGCTCTCAGGCATCACGCTGGACTTCCTGTTCGTCTCGCCGATCTTCACCATCACGATCGCGCATCCGCTGCACGTGCTCGCCCTGGCGCTCTATGTGATCATCGCCATTCTCGTCAGCATCATCGTCGACCAGGCCGCCCGTCGAGCCCGCACGGCCCAGCGCGCCGCCGCCGAGGCCGAACTCCTCGCCGCGGTCGCCGGCAACGTGCTCCGCGGAGACAACGCAGTGCTCGCCATGGTCAGCCGCACTCGCGAGGCCTTCGGCCTCACGGGTGTGCGACTGCTCACCGCCGACGGCGAGGTGCTGGCAAGCGACGGCGAACCTGTGCCCGACGGCCGAGCCACCTCGATTCCGGTCGGGGCAGGCGGGTCGTCTCCCGCCGTGCTCGAACTGCACGGCGAACCCCTCGACACGCCGGCACGACGACTGCTCGACGCGATCGTCGCCCAGCTGGCGGCGGCGATCGAGCACACCGACCTGCGTGCCACGGCGCGCGAGGTCGCAGCTCTCGCCGAGACAGACCAGGTGCGCAGCGCCCTGCTCTCGGCCGTCAGCCACGACCTGCGCCGCCCGCTCGCCTCGGCCGTCGCCGCGATCGGCGGGCTGCGCGGAGCGCACGGCCTGTCGGCATCCGATCGGGAAGAACTGCTCGCCACGGCGGATGAGAGCCTCGCCACCCTGTCGTCACTGGTCACCGATCTGCTCGATGTCAGCCGCGTGCAGGCGGGTGTTCTGGCTGTCTCGAACATGCGCCTCGACGTCGCCGGCCCGGTGCTCGCGGCCGTCGACGAGCTCGGTCTCGGTCCGGCTGATGTCGAGCTCGCGCTGGATGCCGAGCTGCCGGCCGTGGCGGCCGATCCCGTGCTGCTGCAGCGGGTGCTGGTGAACGTCATCGCGAACGCGCACCGGCATGCTCCGACCGACAGTCGCGTGATCGTGTCGACGAGCACCATCGGCGACCACGCCGAGATCCGCATCATCGACCGCGGCAAGGGCGTGCCGGCCGAGAAGCGCGACCGCATCTTCCAGCCGTTCCAGCGCCTCGGCGACACCGACAACACCACCGGCCTCGGGCTCGGTCTCGCGCTGTCGCGCGGGTTCGCCGAGGGCATGGGCGGTACCCTGACACCCGAGGACACCCCCGGTGGTGGACTCACCATGGTCATCTCGCTGCCGCTGGCAGGAGAGCCCGATCTCACGCAGGAGGAGACGGAGTGAAGCTCCTCATCGCCGACGACGACCCGCAGATGGTGCGGGCGTTGCGCATCACCCTCGCGGCCCACGGCTACGAGGTGGTCGTGGCCGCTGATGGTGCCGCCGCCGTGGCCGCCGCCGCACAGACGCACCCCGACATCATCATGCTCGATCTCGGCATGCCACGGCTCGACGGCATCGAGGTGATCCAGGCACTGCGCGGCTGGACGACCGTGCCGATCATCGTCGTCTCCGGTCGCACCGGGTCGGCCGACAAGGTCGAGGCGTTGGATGCCGGAGCCGACGACTTCGTCACCAAGCCGTTCCAGGTCGACGAGCTGCTCGCGCGGCTGCGCGCCCTGTCGCGTCGATCGGTGCCCGCCGGCGGCGAGTCGACGGTCGGATTCGGCGACGTCGTCGTCGACCTCGCGACGAAGACCGTCACCAGAGCGGGAGCGCGGGTTCACCTCACGCCCACCGAGTGGCGCATGCTCGAGCACCTCGCCCGGCACCCCGGCGCCCTGGTCACCCGGCAGGATCTGCTGAAGGAGATCTGGGGCAGCGAGCAGGTCTCCGACTCCGGCTACCTGCGGCTGTACATGTCGCAGCTGCGCAAGAAGCTCGAAGCCGAACCCAGTGCCCCCGTGCATCTGCTCACCGAGTCGGGCATGGGCTACCGGCTCGTGCTCTGACACCTTCGGCGATCGCCGCGAGACCAGGCGAACCCTCTGAGATCAGGACGATCTTCGCCGGGTGCTCCTGATCTCAGGCGATCGTCCTGTTGTCGCCCCCAGAGTCAGAGCGCGATGTCGGCGCGAGGGCGGCGCAGCACGCCCCATGCACCGGCGGCGACGAGGGCGACCGCCACGACGATCGCGGCGATCGCGGTGACGGTGCTCTCGGGCTCACCGGTCAGACGACCGACGGCCAGCCAGCCGAGGCCCCACGCCGTTGCGAGGGCCGGGGCGGCGCGCCTGGTCACGATGGCGCTGGCGGTGCCGATCACGAGCACGACGGCGAGCACGGCGACGGCCCAGATCTCGGCCTGGTCGGCCCAGGCTGCGGGGGCGATCTGCGTGAACCAGGCCGTCGTGTTGGCCACGGTCGCGATGGTGACCCAGCCGAAGTGCAGGCCGTTCGCACCGTCGACCACGATGCGTTCGGGCCAGGTGCGGGCGCGGCTGCGGCCGAGGATCACGATGATCCGAGCGAGGGTGGCGAGCAGCAGCGCGATCATGAGCACCGTCAGCGGAAGCGTCAGGAACTGCGCCGTCACGAGCCACAGTCCGTTCAGGATCATCGACGCGGCGATCCATCCGCCGACCGCGCGCTGACGTTCATCCGCCCGCTGCGGCGGAAGCGCCTGCCACACGGTGTAGGCGATCAGGCCGAGGTAGATCAGCGACCAGATCGAGAAGGCGGGGCCGGCCGGAGCGAGATACGACCCCTGGGCCGAGAGCGCACCATCTTGCAGCTCGCTCACCGACGTGCCCCCGAAGGCACCGGATCCGACGGCCGCGGCTATCAGCATGAAGGTCGCCGAGGCGATGATGATCGTCTGACGGGCGATGTCCTGCGTCCGGGATTCCATGCTCGCACCATACGCGCGTGAGCGCGGGAACACACCAGCCTTGACACCGGCATCCGAGAAGGCTAGCCAGGCTAGCTAAATCCCTCGAGTGCGCCGCGGTCAGGCGGCGACGGCGGCGTCGATCAGCACTTCGGCCGCATTGCGCGCCTGCACGGCGACCTGCGGATCGGCGGCGATGGCCGCGGTGCTCTGCGCCCCTTCCGCGAGGATCGACAGCTGCGCGGCGAGCGATGCCGGCGCTCCGGCCGCGACCACGAGCCCCGCCATATACGCCTGGAAAGAGGCCTTGTGGTCGCGCACGATCTTCGCCACCTCGGGGTTCGTGCCGCCGAGCTCGCCGAACGCGTTGATGAAGGCGCAGCCGCGGAAATCGTCGGTGCAGAACCAGTCCTCGAGATACCCGTAGACGGCGAGCAGTCTGTCGCGCGGATCAGCCCCGGCATCCGCCACCGCCCCCGCGAGTCCCGACTCCCACTCCCCGTGCTTGCGGGCGAGGACAGCCGTGACGATGTCGGTCTTCGACGGGAACAGCGCATAGAGGCGGCGCAGCGACACGCCGGCCGCGGCCCTCAACTCGTCCATGCCGACAGCCGCGTATCCCTTGCGGTAGTAGAGCTCGTCAGCAGCCGCAAGGATCTGTTCACGCACCGTTTGCTCGGTCATTCTCCCAGTGTACTTGACATGAGAACGAGCGTTCTCTACAGTGGGGAACATCAGCGAGAACGACCGTTCTCACAGGATCGAAAAGGATCAGGATCATGGGTTACATCACCGTCGGAAACGAGAACAGCACCCCGATCGAGCTCTACTACGAAGACCAGGGATCGGGCCAGCCCGTCGTCCTGATCCACGGCTACCCGCTCGACGGACACAGCTGGGAGCGCCAGACCCGCGAGCTCCTCGCTCAGGGCTACCGCGTCATCACCTACGACCGCCGCGGATTCGGTCAGTCGTCGAAGGTCGGCACCGGATACGACTACGACACCTTCGCCGCCGATCTCAACACGGTGCTCGAGACCCTCGACCTGCGCGACGTCGTGCTCGTCGGCTTCTCGATGGGCACCGGCGAGCTCGCCCGCTACGTCGGCACCTACGGCCACGACCGCGTCGCCAAGCTCGCCTTCCTCGCCTCGCTCGAGCCCTTCCTGGTGCAGCGCGACGACAACCCCGAGGGTGTGCCGCAGGAGGTCTTCGACGGCATCGAGGCAGCCGCCAAGGGCGACCGCTACGCCTGGTTCACCGACTTCTACAGCAACTTCTACAACCTCGACGAGAACCTCGGTTCGCGCATCAGCCAGGAGGCCGTCACCGGCAGCTGGAACGTCGCGATCGGCAGCGCTCCTGTCGCCGCCTACGCCGTGGTCTCGTCGTGGATCGAGGACTTCCGCGGCGACGTGGATGCGGTGCGCGATGCCGGCAAGCCCACGCTGATCCTCCACGGCACCAAGGACAACATCTTGCCGATCGACGCCACCGCCCGCCGGTTCCACCAGGCAGTGCCCGCGGCGACCTACGTCGAGGTCGAGGGCGCCCCGCACGGCCTGCTCTGGACCCACGCCGACGAGGTCAACGCCGCGCTGACGGACTTCCTCAGCAAGTAATCCGCGACGCGACGAGAGACCGGCATCCGCCCCAGGATGCCGGTCTCTCGTCGTGTCCCCTGCCCTTCACACGGGAAGACCCAGACCGATGCGAGCGTGAGCGGCGCGTCGCATCCGAACACGCCGCTCGCCGATCGGATGCTCTGGGTTTCCCTCCGAGGCGATGCCGTCAGCGCTTGACGGTCACGGTCAGGGTCTTGCTGGCTGTGCTGCCGGCGGCGTTCACGAACTCGACGCGGTAGGTATGCTTCCCCGCCGCACGGTCGGCGACCGCCACAGTGACCCGCTGCGCGGCGGGACTGCTCGCGGCGAGCGCCCCCTCGGTCAGCAGCACCCCGTCTTCATAGAGACGGTACGAAGTCGCGTTCGTGCCCCACCACATGTCGGCGGTGAGCGTGTACGACCCGTCGCCGTCCCAGTTGTCTGCCGAGAGCACGGGCGTGCCGGGGGCCGCATCCTTCACCTTCACCGTCACGGGCTTCACCGCCGTCACGCCTTGCGAGTTGACGAGCTCGCCGGTGTAGACCCAGCTGCCGTTCGCCTTGCCGGTCACGGCGATCTGCGCAGTCTGCGCGGCGGTGCCTCCGAACGTCAGTGGCACCGTCTCGATCAGCACGCCGTTCTCGAACACTCGCAGCTGCGTGGCGTTCTGCCCCCACCACAGGTTCATGGTGAGCGTGAAGTCGCCGTCGAGCAGGCCGGTGTCGTGGCCGTTGTCGTGCGACAGCACGCCGCGAGCCGGCGCAGCCGTCGCAGCATCCTTCAGCACCAGCGCGGCAACCGCGGCATCCAGTGCCGCCACGGCTCCCGCCACGGCATCCGCACGGGGGCTGGTCGCCGCGAGCACGATGTCGGCTCGCGCGATCGCCCCGGGCAGGGCGGTCGTCGACGACTCGACATACGTCGAGAGATCGAGCGCACCAGCGGCGTCGCGCCGCGCACGTAGGGCCGTGGTGTCGGCGCCCGGCGCCGGTTCGCGCACGAGCTCGAGATCGTCGATCGTGCCCCACGCCCCCGCCGGCAGAGCAGCTGTGATGCGCACGACGGCCGTGCCCTCGGCCCCCACCTGCAGCGCCTCGGTCGTCGGCGTCGACCACACACGCCAGCCGTCGAGCCCGAAGGCCGCGGCGGCACCAGCGGTCGACGGCGACGACAGCGACAGTGAGGCGCGCCCATCGGCACCCTCACCGTCGCCCTGCAGCGATGCCCGTGCGACGTACGATCCAGCCGGCAGCCCGGTCACCGTCTGCGAAAGTTCGAACGAGTACGCGGATGCCGCGTAGAAGTGCGCCGAGTGCGTGCCGGTGCGCGGGTCGTCCCATGCGCGCAGGGTGAGACCCGACCCGGCCACGCCCCACATGCTCGTGTCGGCATCCTCGAACCCGGGGTTGCGCAAGAAGTTCCGCGCGGCGACCGTCACAGTGGCCGAGGCCGCGAGACCCGCTTCAGTCTCGCCCGCGATCGTGTACTCGCCGACGCTCTCGATGTACTCTGCTCCGGCCGACCACGTGACCGCCTGCTGCTCCGATGACCCGTCGTTGTAAAGCACGGTGACTTCGCCCGGCAGCTCGACGGCATCGCCCTCGACCAGCTGCAGCGCCACGGGCTGCACCGATTCGACCGCGCGCGGAGCCTGCGCCCCGGTGCGCACGTAAGAGAAGATGTTCAGCGCGTCGGATGCCGTGCCGTCAAACCCGAACAGGGCCTGGTTGTCCCACGCGGATCCGCCGAACCACTGACCGGCATCATGGGGTTCGTACTCACCGGCGAAGCTCGACGCCCACCCCGAGCCGTCGCGCTCCCACAGCACCTTGTTCTGCTCGATCTGTGCGGGCGTGCCGACCGGCAGCCATGCGGGCTCCCAGTAGTACACGCCGATGCCCGCCTCGCCCACATCTGCGACGGCCTGCACGACCGCGCGCACTGCGTCGGCCTGGCCCTGCACGCTCACGGGATACTGCGTCGCCTCGGACGGCAGGTCGACCACGTTGCCGTGGCCGTCTCCGTCGTCGAGCGTGAACGCCCACGAGGTCTCGGCGACCATGACCTTCTTGCCGTAGGTCTCGGCGACATGCGAGAGCACCGCCGTGAGGTTCTCGGGTGTGCCGTGCCAGAACGGGTAGTACGACGACGCGAACACGTCGTAGTCGACGTCGCGCCGGTCGAGCTGCGCGGCGACGTCGGCATAGAACCCGGCGCGCTCGGGGTTCGTGAAGTGCACGGCGACGAGAGTGTCAGGCGCCTCGGCGCGCACAGCGGCGGAACCTGCCGAGAACACCTTCGCCATGTCATCCCAGCCGCGCACCCCGGCGATGCCGCCGTTGGTCTCGTTGCCGACCTGCACCATGCGCAGATCGACTCCGGCTGCGACGAGGCGTCGCACGGCATCGCGGGTGAACGCGCCGACCTCGGTGGCGACCTGGTCGGCCGTCATCCCCTCCCAGGCCTTGGGCACCTGCTGCTTCGCGGGGTCGGCCCAGAAGTCCGAGTAGTGGAAGTCGACGAGCACGCCGAGTCCGGCATCCGTCGCGCGCTGTGAGATCTCGATCGCGCGATCGACGTCGACGTCACCTCCCCCGTAGCCGTTGCCGTTCGCGTCGAACGGGTCGTTCCACACGCGCACCCGCACGTCGGTGACCCCGGCGTCGGCGAGGATCTCGAACAGATCACCCGGCGTGCCGTCGGAGTCTCGGAACACGACGCCCGACTCTTCGAGTGACAGCACCGACGACACGTCGACGCCGCCGATGAAGTCGGCGGGCAGATTCTCGACCCGAGGGACGGTGATGGTGGCATCCACCGGCTCGGGTGCAGCGACGGCCGAAGGCACGAGAGGCGGGGCCGAGGCGGCCGACGCCGGCAACGCGACGCCGATCAGGGCGGCGGCGGTGACCGTGGCCAGGGCGGTGGAGAGAAGGGAACGCGTGCGACGGTGCATGACGGCCTTTCGAGTGGTGCAGGAAGAGAGGATCAGCCTTTGACGGATCCCTGGGTGAGCCCGCCGACGATGTACTTCTGCAGCGAGAAGAACAGCGCGAGCACGGGCACGGCGGCGACGACGACGCCGGCGGCGAACAGACCCCAGCGCGAGGTCAGCTGGTTCGAGACCCACTGGTACATGCCGACGGCGAGGGTCCAGTTGTCCTCGGAGGTGAGGATGATCTTCGACAGGATGAAGTCGCCGAACGCCGCGAGGAACGCGAGCAGTGCGACGACCGCGAGGATCGGCACGACCAGCGGCATGATGAGCCGCCAGAAGATCTGCGCATGGCTGGCGCCGTCGATCTTCGCCGACTCGTCGATCTCGACGGGGATCGTGTTGAAGAAGCCGTACATCAAGAAGGTGTTCGCGCCGAGTGCGCCACCGAGATACACGCAGATCAGAGCGATCTTCGAGTTGATGCCGAGTGCCGGAACCACGTCGCCGAGGGTCTGCAGCATCAGGAAGATCGCGATGAAGGCCAGCGCCTGCGGGAACATCTGCAGCACGAGCAGCGTGGTGAGGCTCGCGCGTCGCCCGCTGAAGCGGAAGCGCGAGAACGCGTAGGCACCGCAGGCGCCCATCAGCACCGAGCCGACCGCGGTCACGCCGCCGATCAGCAGGGTGTTGCCGAACCACACCCAGTAGCGGGATTCGCCGAGGGCGATGTAGTTCGCCGGGTCGAACGCACTGAACAGAGCGCTGGATGCCGCGAGGCTGCCGTTCGGGTTGAGCGATGCCGACAGCACGTAGACGAGGGGGAACGCGGCGAAGAACAGCACGCCCGCAGCCAGGATGTACTTCCAGCCGACCTCGCCCCACCACCGACGCCGTCTGGCGCCTGCGCGCGCGGCATCCGCTTCTTTCGATGAACCGGTCACGATGACTCTTGTCTCACTCATCACTGGTACTCCTCGAGCTTGCGGGTCTGTCGGAAGCTCAGCGCTGAGATGAGACCGACCACGATGAAGGCGATGATCGACAGTGCACTCGCGAGGCCGTAGTCGGCCGCACCACCCGAGACGCCAGAGACGTCGTAGATGGCCGAGACGAGGATGTCGGTCGAGCCCAGTGCATACGGAGCGCCGGCGATGGCCGGCCCGCCGTTGTTGAAGGTGTAGATCACGGTGAAGTTGTTGAACGCCACCGCGAACGAGGCGATCAGCAGGGGTGCGGTCGACACGAGCAGCAGCGGCAGCACGATCGCGCGGAAACGCTGCAGCTTGTTCGCGCCGTCGATCTCGGCGGCCTCGAGCGTCTCGCCCGGCAGCGACTGCAGCGCGCCCGTGCACACGAGGAACCAGTACGGGTAGCTCAGCCACACGTTCACGAAGATCACCGCGGCTCGGGTCAGCCACGGGTCGCCGAGCCAGTTGATCTGCGAGCCGAAGAAGAACAGGTCGTTGATCACGCCGAACTCGGCGTTGAACATGCCGCGGAACAGCAGCGCGGCCATGAACGCGGGGAACGCGTAGGGAAGGATGAACAGCGCCCGCAGGAACCGGCGACCCTTGACCCGGGGGTCGTTGTAGACGATCGCGAGGCCGAGTCCGACGGCGAAGCTGAGCACGACCGACAGGATCGCGAAGGCGAAGGTCCACACCGTGACGCTCAGCAGGGTGCCGGCGAGGTTCGCATCGGTGAACAGCTTCAGGAAGTTCGCGAAGCCGACGTTGACCGACCAGCCCGTGGGCAGCGCCGTGCCGTCTTCGGCGACGAAGGCGCCGAGATCCGTGGCCGTGTAGACCGTGCCCGACTGTGTGTCGGTGATCGTCTGCGCCTCGGCATCCCAGACCAGGGTCGGCTCGTAGACCGAGCCGGTCGACCCCTCCCGGGTGCGGATCGAGCCGTCGTTCGGGTCGTCCGAGACCGGAACCCTGAGGTCCTTGATCGTCGCTCCGAGTGTCGGGTCGGTCAGCACGGTCGCCCGGGGCACGACAGTCCATCCGGGCACCTCGCTCGGGGCGCCGGTGGTGCCGATCTCGGCATCGGATGCGGTGCTCAGCGGCTCGGTCGCGGATCCGACCTGCACGTCGCCGTCTTCATCGACGATCGCGAAGCCGAGCTCCTCGCCGCGCTGCACGATCGACAGCGGGTAGTCCGATGAGCCCTCGATGCGACGCTCGCCCTGGATCAGGGCGGCCTCGACCGCCTGCTCCTGCGTGCCGACGTGGCCGGTGCCGTAGTTCGTGAAGGCGATGTACGCCGTGTAGCCGAAGATGAAGACCTGGAAGACGAGCAGGAAGATCAGCCCGGGCAGCAGATACTTCAGCGGCAGCGCCTTGCGGGTGAAGTACACCCAGTCGGCGATGATCACAAGCAGCACGACGACGCCGAGGACGATCCACGACTCGGCGCTCCAGGCCGAGATCGCGGTCATGATACCGAAGGCGTTGACCAACGCCATCAGGGCGAGCTTGATGAGGAAGCCCCAGCCGAGGCCGCGGAAGCGGCGGGCATGGGATTCGCGCGAGGGCTTCACCACGGGGGTGGGGGCCTCGGCCGGAGGTGCCTGGATCGTCATGTGTGCGTCCTGTCTGCGGATCGCAGGATGGGGAGGGGTTCGGGCCCCTCCCCATCCGGCAGGATCAACCGGCGAGAGTCGTCTCGAGGTCGGTGACCATGGTGTTCCACGTCGACACGGGGTCGGCGCCGTTGATGATCTGCGCCTGCGCGGCGTTCCACAGATCCCAGACAGAGCCCATCTCGGGGATCGACGGCATCGGGACGCCGGACTGAGCGGATGCCACGAAACCGGCCGTGATCGGGTCGGAAGAGACCTCCTCGGCGAGAGTCGACCACGCGGGGATTCGCGGGTCGGCCTCGTACAGAGCGCGCTGCGCGTCTTCGGTGCCGAGGTAGTTCACGAGGAACTCCTGGGCGAGGAGAGCGTTCTTGCTCTTGCTCGAGAGGTAGAAGCCCTGCACGCCGACGAACGGCGCTGCGGCCTCACCACCCGCAGACGGGATCGGGTTCACGGCGACGTTGAGGCCCTCGAACGAGCTCATCGCCCAGGGACCCTGGATCGTGTACGGGGCCTTGCCCGACGCGAACAGTTCGTTGTTGATGTCGTAGTCGACGGTGGTCGAGATGTAGCCGGTGCCGTTCGAGCCGTTGGCGCCGAGCCAGCTGGCGAATGCCTCGCCGGGTGCTCCGCCCATGCCGACCTCGCTCGTGTACGAGCCGGTGTCGTCCTGCACGAAGACGGGGGCGCCGAACGAGGTCTGCAGTCCGTACATCGTGTATCCGTCGCCGGTCTCGCCGCCGGTGTTGATGACGAACGGGCGCTCGGTGCCGGCAGCGACACCCTTCGCGATCATGTCGTCCCAGGTGGCCGGAGCCTCTGCACCGACGAGGTCGACGTTCTGCACGAGGGCGATGGTCTCGAGCGAGTACGGCATCGCGTAGAGCTGGCCGTCGTAGGTCATCGCGTCGAGGGCTACCTGCTCGAACTCCGACGCCTTGTCGCCGAGGTCGATCGTGTCGACGACGCCGGCCGCGACCAGCGCGCCCAGCCAGTCGTGGGCGCCGACCGTGATGTCGGGGCCCTCGCCGGTCGGGACCTGCGCGATGAAGTCGTTGCGGAGGTCTTCGAAGTTCTTCTGAACGAGGGTGACCTTGGCTCCGGTCTCCTCTTCGAACGCCTCGGCGGCTGCGGTGATCGCCGCTTCGCGCTCCGCATCCGTCCAGATGACGAGTTCAGCGCCGTCGCCCGATGCGGCGTCGTCGCCGCCTTCGGGTGCGCCGGCGGAGCAGCCCGCGAGGACCACGGCCGCGGCCAGAGCGAGTGCGCCGACTCCGATGTGCTTGCGCATGCGTTTTCCTATCTGTCGTGGCCGACGATGCGCTGCGCGTCATCGCGACCGGGTGAATGGTGGTGCAGGGTGGTGCGAGGTGGTGCGGGTCGTGCTGGTCGTGCGGTCAGTGGGAGGTGCGGATGACGGCGACGCCGCCCGCCGCGATCGTCAGGGCGCCCGAGATCTCGGCGCCGCTGAGGAGCTCGACGCCTGCGGCTTCGAGCTCGACGTCGTCATCACGGTGGTTCACGGCGATGCGGTAGACCGCGTCTGCGCCGTGACGGGTGATGACCTCGAGACCTTCGGCGACGCCCGACGGGGTGACCTCGGCATCCGCGTAGACCTCGTGCAGGAGTGCGCGCATTCCGGCCGCGTCCAGCCGGGTGCCGACGTACCAGCCGGTGCCCGCTCCGTGGCGGTGGCGCGTGATGGCCGGCTCGCCCTCGCCGGGTCCGCCCGAGAAGTTGGCGACGACCTCGGCTCCTTCGAGCGCGATGTCCTCCTGCCAGACGTCGGCGACGATGCCCTCGTGATCGACCCAGTCGAGTCCGTGGCTCTCGCCCTCGCGCAGCGGCAGGAACTCTTCGACCGTGAGGCCGAGCGCGTCACGCAGCGGGGCGACGAAGCCACCGGCGTGCACGGCGTCGTTCTCGTCGACGATCGCCGAGAAGAACGACACGAGCAGCGTGCCACCGTCCTTGACGTAGGCGGTGAGATTCGCGGCATCCGCGGTGCTGAGCAGGTACTGCGCCGGAGCGACCACCAGGCGGTAGCCCGAGAGATCCTGCCCGGGCAGAGCGAAGTCGACCGTGATGCCGTCGCGCCACAGCTGCTCGTAGAAGCGGCGCACCTGGGCGGCGTGCGTGACGTCTTCGGAGGGGCGCCACTCGAGGTCCTGTGCCCAGAACGACTCGAAGTCCCAGAGGATCGCGACATCGGCCTTGACCGTGGTGCCCTGCACCTCGTCGAGGCGACCGAGCGCTGCGCCCAGATCGACGACTTCGCGGAAGACCCGCGACTCGGTGCCGGCGTGCGGCAGCATCGCGGAGTGGAACTTCTCGGCGCCCGAACGGCCCGCGCGCCACTGGAAGAACAGGATGCCGTCGGCCCCGCGGCCGAGGTGCGTGAACGAGTTGCGCTTCATCTCGCCGCGGCGCTTGGCGATGTTGCGCGGCTGCCAGTTCACGGCCGAGGTCGAGTGCTCCATGAGGATCCACGGCTTGCCGCCGCCGACCGAGCGGCTGAGGTCGGCTGCGATCGCGAGCCCGATGTGCGCGTCTTCATCGGCGGCCCACAGGTAGTGGTCGTCAGAGACGATGTCGACCTCGCGGCCCCAGGCCCACAGGTCTGTGGTCCAGCTCTGGTTGGCCATGAAGTTCGTCGTGACCGGCTGATCGGTGTGGGCGCGGATCGCGTCGCGCTCGGCGATGAAGCAGGCGCGCAGCTGGTGATCGGTGAAGCGCGCGAAGTCGAGGCGCTGGGCCGGGTTCACGACGCTCGGAGCGATCGCGGGGGCGCCGATGTGCTCCCACGTCGAGTAGTGCTGACCCCAGAAGGCGGTGCCCCACGCGCTGTTCAACGCGTCGAGCGAGCCGTACTTCTCCTGGAGCCAGAGCCTGAAGGCGGCGACCGCGTTCGGCGAGTAGTCCTCGCCGACGGGAACGCCGTACTCGTTGTGCACGTGCCACAGCACGACGGCCGGATGCTGCGCATAGCGCGCCGCGAGAGCATCCGCGATCCGGACGATCGCCTCGCGGTAGGCGGGGGACGAGTGCGACGCCATGCCGCGCGAGCCGAAGCCCATGGTGCGACCCTCGCGATCGATCACGTGAGCGTCGGGGTGGTTCGCGAAGAACCACGCCGGCGGGGATGCCGTGGGAGTGCCCAGGTCGACCTTGATGTCGTTCGCGTGCAGCAGGTCGAGCAGCTCGTCGAGCCAGGCGAAGTCGAACTCGCCCTCGGCGACCTCGATGAGTGCCCACGAGAAGATGCCGACGCTGACCAGGTTGACCCCGGCCTGGCGCATCAGGATGACGTCTTCGCGCCACGTCTCAGGTGACCACTGCTCGGGGTTGTAGTCGCCGCCATAGGCGATTCCGCGCAGCTCAGGCCAGGCGTGGGGCGAGGTCATCGGCACTCCATCGGGTCGGTGTGGTCGTGGTGCGGGTCCCGCCGTGCTGTCGCTCATTCGACTGGGACCGGTCTCAGCCTGACTCATGAGACTGACTCATGAGACTGACTGGGACCGGTCTCAGTTCTACCCCAGGTTCGCCGTCGATTACAACCGCCGTTACCGAACTGAGACCGGTCCCAGGTTGGACTACCGCTGGACGGGATGCTGTGGGTAGAGTCACAGGCGATGAGTGATGTCAGCGCGAAGCGCAAGCCGACGATCCGCCAGATCGCGGCGCAGGCGGGGGTATCCCGCAGCACGGTCTCGCGTGTGATCAACGGCGGGCACTGGGTGTCCCCCGATGCCAGACAGGCCGTCGAAGAGGCGATCCTCGCCACCGGCTACACCGCCAACCATCACGCGCGCAGTCTCGCGACGGGCCGCGCCGGTTCACTGGCCTTTCTGCTGACCGAGCCGCAGCAGCTGCTGTTCGACGACCCGACCTTCGCCCTGCTGCTGCGCGGAGCGGCCGAAGCCCTCGCCCAGCGGTCGATGACCCTGGTGCTGCTGGTCGCCGGAACGCCCGCCGAGCGCGAGAGCGTCGCCCAGTTCCTCAGCGCCGGTCACGTCGACGGCGTCATGCTGATCTCATCGCATGAGTCCGACCCGCTGCTCGATCAGCTGATCGACGTCGGCATCCCCACCGTCTGCTGCGGTCTCCCCCTCGGACACGAACGAGAGCTCTCGACGATCTCGGTCGACGAGGTCGCCTCGGCCCGCACGATGGCCGCGCACCTCGTGGCGCAGGGCCACCGCCGCATCGGCATGATCACCGGCCCCGACGACACCCCCGGCGGGCGCTACCGCCTGGTCGGCTTCCGCGAAGAGCTCGGTGAGCAGTTCGACGAGACCCTGGTCGAGGTGGGCGACTATTCGTACGAATCAGGGCAGGCCGCCATGACCAGGCTGCTCGAGCACGACGTCGACGCCGTGTTCGCGGCATCCGACCGGATGGCCGCCGGGGCGATCGCCGCCGCCCGCCGTGCCGGCCGCCGCGTGCCCGAGGACATCGCGATCGCCGGGTTCGACGACTCGGGCCTCGCGGCGACCCATGAGCCGCCGATCACGACCATGCGCCAGCCGTGGGATCAGATCAGCGCGAAGATGGTCGCCGTGCTGCTCGAGGTCATCGCCGGGGCATCCCCCCGCTCGGTCATCCTCGACACCGAGCTCGTGGTGCGCGAGAGCGCGTGAGTATTGGTTGAACCCGCGTTCAGTTGACACCTCACGGCGGAATTCGTGCTCTGTTCCGGCATCCGGTGCCAGGTGGAGCAGCGTCGTCTGCGTTCGTCTGGCACCGCCACTCCGGGTCTACGCCTGGTCCAGCACTTCACGGAGCTTGGCAGCGAAGGCCTCGGGCTGGCCGGCGTAGCCGAACTCGCCGCCCATGAAGCCGCCGTGATGGCTGGGGAAGACCGTCGCCTGCTGGCCGAGCTGCTCGGCCAGGGCGATCGCGGTGCGACCGGTGTAGACCTTCAGTGACTCCTCCCCGACCGCCACGACGATCCGCGTAGGCGCGGCCCTCAGCGCCTCTATGTCCGGAACGTAGAGGGGCACAGCCCACGACAGTTCCGACAGCAGCGGGTCGTCGCGCTTACCGTCATCGTCAGTCGGCATTCCGAATGCCGCGGGGTCGGGCACCGGCTGCGCGAGGAACTCATCGGTGACTTCGCCCTCCCACGAGGTCATCGCGATGAACGCCGCCATTCCGGCTCCCGAGCCCCTGTCTTGATACACCTGCGTGTAGGCAACCCGCGCACGATGAACAGCGTCGGCATCCGGCAGCACACTGTCGATCGGCGGCTCGTGTGCGACCAGAGTCGCGACGTCGTGCGGGTGGGCCGTGACCAGGGCGAGTGCGGTCACCGCACCGCCGCTGCTCGCGAGCATGTCGACGGGGCCTGCGCCGAGCGCCTCGATGACCGCGTGGACATCCTCGGCCTGGGTTTCCGGCTCGTTCGTGACGCCGCCGTCCTTGCGCGCGCTCGGGCCCAACCCTCGTGGGTCATAGGTCACGACGGTGCGATCGTCGAACAGCGCCACCTGGGCCTGGAATCCGCTCGCGTCCATCGGCTGACCGATCATCATCAGCGGAGGGCGACCGTCCGCAGTCGGCAGCGGCCCGTGCACGTCATAGACCAGATCGACCTCCGGTAGCTCGAGCGTGTGCTGCGTCATGGACGGCCTCCTCGTCGTCGAACGATTCCACTGGGATGCTACGACGCGGCACGCTCGTGCGCCACCAGGTCAATCCGTCGCGATGCGAAAGGCCCGTCTGAGGGTTCGACTCACTGAAAGGTCGTGACGGCAAGGTCGATCAGGGGCAGGCTGTCGCGGGGCACGACGACAGTGCAGACCACGTGCTCGTCGACGCGGAACCCGACCGCGTAGACGAAGGGATCGGTGTCGATCTGCACGCCCGATCGATTCTGGCCGTCGACCGTGACAACGGCATCCCTCGCCGTCGATGTCTTCGCCTCCCAGCCGCCGTCGTCGCCCTCGCTCGGCAGGTCGGGGAGTCCGAGATCCTCACGGAATCTGTTGCGCAATACGTGATTGGCGTGGTCGACCAGCTGCTGCGAGAGCGAATGCCGCTCGGGATCGGGCGACGCCTGCCAGCTGGTGCGCACCGCCTCCCAGAGCATCGGGTACTTGAGCAGCTGAGCCCGCTCGATCAGCCACGCCGGACGACCCCACGGCGGTTCCTCGTCGATCGACCGCCGAAGGCCGGGGTCCAACTCGATCTCGTTTCGAGGGTCGGAATGGTCGTCGGGATGCCTCCACAGCGTGTAGTTGAGCGACACCGACGACTCGGCCACTCCCATTGGCGCGCCCGTTCCCGCCCGCACGCCCGTTCCCATCTCCATGAAACCGGCGCCCGGTATCCGCGTGAGCGACGGCTGCGGTCGCAGCTGGAACACCGGGAAGGAGAGCGCGCGCACGCGAGCTTCGGACTCGATGCTCGGGTCGGGGCGTCCATCGGCACTACTCCGGCGTACTCCATGCGCTCAGTCTGACCTCTGCCGAGACGGATCTCCAGGACTCGGAGTGCGATTGCTCACGCGCGCGAGCGGAGTCGCCAGCAACAGACCCCAGCGTCAGCGCTGCGAGCTGATCGGCACGAGACAGTCGACTTCGCCCTCGCGGCGGTAGGCCTCGATGTGCGGCCTTTCGGCGTCATGGTTTGCGCGCGCGAACAGCACATCGAAAGCATCCGAGATCTGCCCATAGACATCCGGCGCCTCACCGCGCAGTCGCAACCGCAGGTAGTCCCCGCCGGGGATCGTCGTCTCGTCCAGGCCGAGTGCGTTCTCGGCGTCTCTCGCCAGGCGCACGCATGCCAGGCGATATACCGCGTTGCCTCCGTAGACGAGCCCCAGCATCCTGCGCCCCTGCAGCGAATCGAAGGCCCGCTCGAACGCAGGCCACGCCGATTGCACCGCCTCGATATCGAGGGCGACGTCTCGGCTGAGCGCAGGAGCGTCGACGAGCGTGACGACGTCGATGCGACCGAGTTCATGTGTGACCGGATAGTCGTCCATGCCCTCGTGTCTAGCACTTTTCCGCCGTTCGGCGACTCAGCCGCGCATGGCGACGCCGCGACGCCAGTAGCCCATGAAGGCGACCTGCGAGCGGTCGATGCCGAGATCCTTGACCAGGTGGCGCCGCAGCGTCGTGACGACGCCGCTCTCGCCGGCGATCCAGAAGTAGCGCTCGGCGGGAGCATCCGCCGCCGCGATCTCCTCGCCGAGGCCCGAGTAGTCGGGGGTCTCCCAGAGCAGGTCCTCGGACTCGATGTCCTTCACGTCGATCTCGTCGGCGGCGTCGGCATCGCCGAGGTATTCGAGCACGGCGGGGATGAGCCGAACGCCATGGGGCTCGCCCGCATCTCGGGGCAGCCAGTGCACCTCGACGCCAGCGGGAGCGTCGATGCGCAGGATGTCGGCGGGCGACGGCACTTCGATGAACGCGCAGCCTCGGAGGTCGCTCGGGGCGTCTTCGAGGATGCGGGCGATCGCGGGAGCCGCGGTCTCGTCACCGGCGAGAACAACCGACGCAGCAGTGCCGGGTTCGTACTCGGCACCGCCGTGCGCCGCCGCAGCGACCCCGCGACGCGGTCCGACGATGAACAGCTCCTGGCCGGCGGCGGCCGCATCGGCCCACCTCGACGCGGGGCCCGTGAGCCCGGGCGCAAGGTGCAGCACGAAGTCGACGTCGAGCTCGGTGCCGGCATCGGTCACCCGCAGCGCGCGCACCGAGTAGGTGCGCATGGATCCACGCTCGCCCTCTGGCACCGCGAGGTACGAACCCCACCAGTCGTCAGTCTCGCGATCGAGTTCGGGAAGGATGCCGGATGCCGGCGGGAACACGATCTTGATCCGAGAGTCGAAGGTGTCGCCCGGTGTGCCGAACTCGAAGAGGTCGTCACCGCCGAAGGTGACGCGCACGAAGTTCGGCGACACCCGTTCGACCGCGCGCACCTCGGCGCGGGCCAGCACGTAGGTGGGGCGTTCGGTCGTCGTCTCAGCGGACATGATGCCTTCCGATCGGGGTGACCATCGGCTTTCCCGAGACCGGGTCGATGGTGATCTGGTTCGCGAGGTCGAAGACCTCTTCGACGAGCTGGGCGGTCACGACATCCTGCGGAGCGCCGGTGGCGTGCACCCTGCCTTCCTTCATCGCGACGAGCTCGTCGGAATACCGCGCGGCGAGGTTGAGGTCGTGCAGCACCATGACGATCGTGGTGCTGCGCGAGACGCTCAGGTCCGTGAGCAGGTCGAGCACCTCGACCTGGTGCGCGACGTCGAGGAACGTGGTCGGCTCGTCGAGCAGCAGGATGTCGGTCTCCTGCGCGAGCGCCATCGCGATCCACACGCGCTGACGCTGGCCGCCCGAGAGCTCGTCGACGCTGCGGTCGGCGAGGTCGGTGGTGCCGGTCGCTTCGAGGGCATCCGCCACGATCTCGTAATCGTGGGCGCTCCAGCGCGCCAGCATCTTCTGATGCGGATGCCGTCCGCGACCGACGAGGTCGGCGACGGCGATGCCCTCCGGCGCGACGGGCGACTGCGGCAGCAGACCGAGGATGCGCGCGACCTCCTTGGTGGGGCGCGCATGCACCGACTTGCCGTCGAGCACGATCTGACCGGCTGTCGGAGAGAGCAGACGCGCGAGCGAGCGCAGCAGCGTCGACTTGCCGCATCCGTTTGCTCCGACGATCGTGGTGATCTTGCCGGGGGCGATCGCCAGGTCGAGGCCGTCGATGATCGTGCGGTCGCCGTAGGCCAGAGTCACGGCCTCGGCCGTGAGAGTGTGCGCCTCGGTCACAGTGAGCCTCCCGAGCGATTGGTGCGGATGAGCAGGAAGATGAGATACGGAGCGCCGAGCACGCCGGTGATCACGCCGACCGGGTAGCGATCCCCGAACGCGAACTGGCCGAGCAGGTCGCCGCCGAGCACCAGCACGGCTCCGACGAACGCGCTGGGGACCAGCAGGTTCGCGCCGGGTCCGGTGATGCGGGCGGCGATCGGACCCGCCATGAACGCCACGAACGCGATGGGGCCGGTGGCGGCGGTCGCGAAGGCGAGCAGAGCGACGGCGCCCAGGATGATCAGCAGGCGCGTCACGTTGACGCGCACCCCGAGACCGGATGCCGAGTCGTCGCCGAGCTGCAGCGCCCCCAGCGACCTGCCCTGCGAGAGCATCAGCGGCAGGATGATGGCCGCGGCGATGGCGAGCGGCATCACCCGCTCCCAGGAGGCGTTGTTCAGGCTGCCGGTGAGCCACTGCATGGCGGTCTGGATGTCCCAGCTCGCCGCCCGCGACAGCATGTACGAGATGACGCTCTGCAGCATCGCGGCAACGCCGATGCCGATCAGGATCAGTCGTGTGCCTGCGAAGCCGTTCTTGATCGACAGCAGGTAGATGACTCCGGCGGTCACGACCGCACCGCCCAGCGCGAGAAGCGACACGACGGGTCCGTTGACGGAGAGCACGATGATTCCGAAGACCGCCGCAGCACCGGCGCCGTTCGAGATGCCGATGATGTCGGGTGACGCGAGCGGGTTGCGCAGCAGCGTCTGGAATGAGACGCCCGCGATGCCGAACGCGAAGCCCGAGAGGATGGCGAGCACCGCTCGCGGCAGCCGCAGCTCGCCGACCGTGAACGACGCCCCCGGCACGGTCTCGCCCAGGATGACGCGGATCACCTCGTCGAGCGGATAGAACGTGTTGCCGATCATCAGGGCGACGGCGAAAAGCACCACGAGCATCGCGCCGAGCACGATGGTAGCCACCGCGTGACGGCGGTGTCGCGAACGGCGTCCTGCGACGATCGTGGCGACCTGATCGCGGCGTGCGTCGGATGCCGTCAGGGTCTGGGAGGCGCCGCGGTGGATGGTGCTCACAATTCACGCACCTTCTGGCGGCGGACGATCCAGATGAAGAACGGGGCGCCGATGATCGCGGTGATGATTCCGACCTGGATCTCCTCCGAGGACGGAGCGATCACACGGCCCACGATGTCGCTCGCCAGCAGCAGCGCTGCGCCGGCCACGGCCGAGAACGGGAGCAGCCAGCGGTGATCGGTGCCGACCAGCATCCGGCACATGTGCGGGATGACGAGTCCGACGAAGCCGATCGGGCCGGCGATCGCGGTGGCGGCACCGGCCAGGATCACGGCGCCGAGCGCCGACATGAGGCGCGTGCGGAAGACGTGCTCGCCGAGCCCCTTGGCCATGTCGTCGCCCAGGGCGAGGGAGTTCATGCCGCGGGCGCTGACGAAGCAGATGAGCGCTCCGAGCGCGAGCACGGGAGCGGTGATCGCGATGCGCGGCCATTCGGCGCCGCCGACACCACCGATCTGCCACGACTGGAACGCCTGCAGCAGGTCGACGCGCGGCAGCATGATGGCGCTGATGAGCGAGGCGAATGCTGCGGAAGTCGCTGCACCCGCAAGCGCGAGCTTGAGAGGGGTGGCACCGCCGCGGCCGAGCGAGCCGACCGTATAGACGAAGGCTGCGGCGAGTGCGGCGCCGATGATCGCGAGTGCCATCTGGCTGTAGGCGTCGGTGAGGCCGATGAACGCGAGGCCGATGACGACGGCGAGCGAGGCGCCGTTCGAGACACCGAGGATGCCGGGGTCGGCGATCGGGTTGCGGGTGACCGCCTGCATCGTCGCGCCGGAAAGGGCGAGAGCGGCGCCGACCAGGATCGCGAGCACGGTGCGCGGAAGGCGCTTGATGATCGCGGCCTGGGCGAGCGTGTCATCCTGCCCGCTGAGCGCGGCGAAGATGTCGTCGATGCTCACGGCGCGCACGCCGAAGCAGATCGACAGGATGCAGAGCACGAGCAGCACTCCGAGACCGACGAGCAGCCAGAGTGAGCGCGCCCATGCCGGGCGCCGCAGGTCTGCGGTGCCCGGCATGGAAAGGGTGACAGCGGTCACGGGAATTCAGTGCGCGAGGGTGACCCTGAAGGTCACTTCGCGGCGAGCGGTGCCGCCAGCAGGCCGAGGTAGTCGGAGAGACCCCACGGGATCGACAGCGGCGACGGGTTCGCCGATGCGGCGATCGGCGTGGCATCCGGGAGGATCGCGATGCGGCCCTCGGCGATCGCCGGGATCTTCGACAGAAGCGGATCCGCCTGCAGCGTCGCGATGAGCGACTCGTCGCCGTAGGTCACGAAGACATCGACATCAGCGAACTTGTCGGCCTCTTCCGAGCTGACCGTCAGGTAGAACTCGTCGCTGTCGGCGTTGTCCTCGACGATCTGCGGCAGCGGCAGACCCAGGTCGTCGTGCAGGTAGCCGGGGCGCGTGTCGATCGCGGTGTAGTAGCCGACCTGGCTCAGGTCGCTCGGGTCGACGTAGGCGAAGAGGACCTTCTTGTCCTTGAGCGCGCTGTTCGCCTCGAGCGCGGCCTCGGCGTCAGCGTGCAGATCCTCGATGAGGGCATCGCCCTCTGCCTCGAGGCCGAGAGCCTTCGAATTCATCTCGATCATCTCTTCGACCGGCGTGCCCCAGGCGACCTCGGGGTACGCGACGACCGGAGCGATCTTCGAGAGCGTGTCGTACTCCTCCTGCGTGAGGCCGGAGTACGAGGCGAGGATCACGTCGGGCTCGGTGTCAGCGACAGCCTCGTAGTCGATGCCGTCGGCCTCGTCGAACAGCACGGGCTCTTCGCCACCGAGCTCGTCGAGCTTCTCTTCGACCCAGGGCAGGATGCCGTTGTCGTCGTCGTCGCCCCAGCTCGCCTTGCTCATGCCGACCGGCACGACGCCGAGAGCCAGCGGCACCTCGTGGTTCGCCCAGGCGACCGTCGCGACACGTTCGGGCTTCTTCTCGATCGTGGTCTCGCCGTAGACGTGCTCGATCGTGACGGGGAAGGCGCTGTCATCAGCGGGGTTTCCGCCGGCGGAGTCGGAGGCCGAGTCGTTCGACGGCGTCGCGCAGGCGGTGAGGCCGAGGGCGAGGGCCGCGGCGACACCGGCGGCGAGAAGACGAGAGGTGCGCACAGGCATTCCCTTCGGGTTGGGATGAGGGGGGTGCGGCGCGGAGGGGCGCCAGGCTTTGGTAAGCCTCGCCTAATCTAACAGAAAGTTAGGCAACCCTCATCTCGGGTCGGGGCGTGCGCCGGCATCCGTGCCGCGCGTGCGGGGTCGAAAACGCATCCCCCAGGCACGATTCCGATGCGGTTTTGACCCCGCCCGCCCGTTTAGATGCGGAGCTGACCCCGCGCGCCCGTTTAGATGCAGTTTTGACCCCGGGCGGGAACCGAGCGGCGGGGTGCGTCCCGATCATGCCCGCGTCGGAAAGGCCCCCGGGCATGCAGAAAGCCGGCCGGATCCGTGAGGATCCGACCGGCTTCAGGAAGTCTGCTCGCGCTCAGAGAGCGCGGATGTTCGCAGCCTGCATGCCCTTGGGGCCACGCTCAGCGTCGAATTCGACCTTCTGGTTCTCACGAAGCTCCTTGAAACCGGAGCCGGTGATTGCCGAGTAGTGGGCGAAAAGGTCGTCCGTGCCGTCATCGGGAGCGATGAAGCCGAAGCCCTTTTCAGCGTTGAACCATTTCACAGTGCCAGTGGCCATGTGTTTTCTACTTTCTGTTTTCAAACGGCCGCTTGCGCGGCCTGCGCCGTGACGGAACGTCCGACATACGCGCAAGCTCAACGTACCACGGCATGCTGACTTGAAACCCCGAAGTTCGGATTCTTTTGCAGAATCGCCGCCTCGGTGCGCGTGCTGACGCCGAGTTTTCGCAGCACGGCCGACACATGAACACTCACTGTCTTGACGCTTATGAAGAGCCGCTCACCGATCTGACGGTTGCTCAGCCCCTCAGCGATCAGGTCGAGCACCTGCCGCTCGCGGGCCGTGAGCGGGTCGGCATCTGCCTCGGCGCCGCCGACGGCGGATACTGCGGAAAGCCCCGCCGCCGCGGCGAACCCGCTGACGATGCGCACGAGCGGAACGTGGCCGAGCCGCTCAGCCTCATGCAGCGCCTGCCCGACGACGGCGGCCGCTTCGGCGCGGTCTCCTGCCCCGACCAGCAGCCGCGCGAGTACGAGCCGCGTCGTCACACGGAAGGTCACCGGCACGTCGTCTGAACTCGTCAGCTCGACGGCCGCCCGCAGCGCAGGGATCGAGGGCACCAGCAGGGCATCGAGAATCGACCACCACGCATCGCCGCGCAGCTGCTCCGGCTGGGCGAGCCACGCGCCGCGCACCTCGTCGATCGCGTCGTCGATCGACGCCTCATGCTCGGCACCGGACGATCCAAGCTCAGCGATCAGCCACCCTGCTTCGAGAAGGAGGCGCCGCTGGTGCAGGCAGACGGGGCCCGAATCGCGGAGCATCCACCTGATCTCGTCGAGCGCCGCCGCGAGGTCTCCTCGGCTCTCCGCCACGGAGACCCTCATCATGACCTCGTCGTACCAGATCTGCCGTTCGTCATCACCCGTCTCAGCGAACGCAGGATGCCATTCGCGAAGGATCTCGGCGGCCTCTTCGTGTCGACCGCGCCACGACAGCACCCGAACCCGCGTCATCGTGGAGTACATGTGGAAGATCCGCAGAGTGTCTTGGGCGAGTTCGCGCGCCAACATGCCCTCGACGCGCTCGATCTCACCGAGTTCGAGCAGCGGCACCGCCATGTTCTGCGTGATCATCGCGCCGGTGGTGCGCTCGACGCCGTAGGCCCTTGCCCGCGCCATACCGTCTTCTGCCACGACCACGGCGTCTCGGTAACGCCCGAGCAGCGCCAGCAGGTCAGAGTAGTTGACGCGGTAGCGCAGCTCAGGATTGGCGCTCTTCGCGAGGCTGAGCGCGAGCGCATACTCACGATGCGCCTCGGCCAGGTCGCCGAGTTGTGCTCTGGATCCGCCCCGCACATTCGCGGCGATCGATGCCTCGTCGTCGGAACCGGCACGTGCCGCCCTCTCGCCGGCTTCGGTGGCCAGCGACATCGCCTCGTCGAATCGCCCCGCGACCATGTGCCGACTGCCCAGCTGGTTGAGGATCGAGGCGCGGAGTCGATCGTCGTCGACCCGCCCGTCGAGGATCTCGAGCGACTCCTGCAAGAGCGGGATCGCGCCGCGGCGGCCGAGATTCATCGTGTAATACGCCTTGTCGCGCAGCAGTCTCGCGTGCATGCGGGGATCGACGGTCTCGGGGTCGACCTCGTCGAGCGCGAGATTGACCACGGCGAGCGCCCGCTCTCCGTCGCCGCCGTTGCGCAGCACCGAGCCGAGTGCGCGGAGCATCTCGAGCCGACCGAGACCCACCACGCTCTCGGCATCCGGCACCTGGATCCACAGGTCGAGGGCGAGCTCGCCGAAGCGGGCGGCGCTCGCGAACGCGAACCGCGACTTGGCGTCGAACATCGCGGCGACGGCCGCGGCGAGCGCGCGACGGTCGTCTTGCGCGAGCTGCCAGTGATAGGCGAGCGCGGCCGAGTCGGCGGTGTCGGAGCCTTCGCAGTTCTCCTCCAGCGCCTCGGCATACGCTCGGTGCAGCCGCGCCCGCTCACCCGGAAGCAGATCGTCGTGCACGGCCTCGCGCAGCAGCGCGTGCCGGAATCGGTAGTCGTCGTCGGCGACGACGAGGATGCCGCTGAGCGTCGCCTCGCGGATCGCCTCATCGAGGCGTGCCTCGGGCAGTCCTGCGAGCTGGGTGACCAGCGGATGCGTCAACGGGCGCTCGGCGCCCGAGACCACCTGCACCACCCGCCTCGCGTCATCGCCGAGTCGGTCGAAACGGGCCAGGAGCAGGTCGCGCAGGCTGCCGGGAAGCGGCCCCGAGGAGCACCCGGCCAGCTCTTCGACGAAGAAGGGGACTCCTTCGGCGCGGACCTGGATGCGCTCGAGCGCCGCGTCGGTGAGCGGCAGCCCGGTGATCGATTCGGCGAGCTGGCGGACCGCCGACGTCTCGAGCCGTTCGACCGCGACCCGCTCGAGCAGGCGCGCGCGAGTGGCCTCGCCGATGAACCGACTGACAGCGTCGCCGCGGCGGACGTCGTCGGAGCGGCAGGTGAGGAGCAGGAGGATGCGCCCGTGGGTCAGCGTGCGCAGCAGGAAGGAGAGCAGGGCGAGGGTCGATTCGTCTGCCCAGTGCAGGTCTTCGACGACGAGCACCTGCGGCGCGTGCTCGGCCGCGGCCTCGATGAGTGCGGCGATCGCATCGCGCAGCCGGTCGGGGCTGGTCTGCGAGCGCTCGGTGGGATTGAGTTCGGGCAGCAGCATTCCCAGAGCCTCGACGCCGACGCCCAGCTCTTCGCGCACTCGGTCTGCGCTCATGCGCGTGACGATCGAGCGGAGGATGCCGGTGATCGGCCCGAACGGCGTGCGCGACGCCCCGAGATCTAGACACCATCCGACATGCACATCGGCTCGATCGACCACCTCGGCGCCGAACTCGCGCAGCAGCCGGGACTTGCCGATGCCCGCCTCGCCCTCGATGAGCGCCGCGAGAGGCACCCCGTCGACGACTCGGTCGAAGAGCCCGCGCATGACTGCGATCTCGGCCTCGCGGCCGACCATCGCAGCGCTCGCGGCGGAGAGTGACATGGACTCATCGTCCCACTCTCCTCCGACATTCAGGCGGGGTGACGCAGCCGGTGCCAGGGATGCCGAACTCACCGAACCGCCGCGGGCTCGCAGCCGACGGCGGCCAGACGGTCGACTGGTGCAGCGGACGCCTTCTCGGCGGGCGCGGCGACCCGCGAAGCTCGCGGAGCGACCGTCGCGGCGGTGCGCGGGGCGGCTGCGACGGCATCCGGCGCAGTCGATCGCGGACCGGTGATGGCGCGCAGCATCCGCTGTCCGAACCGTCCAACCGGACCGGGAGCCCGCGGGACGATCTGGTCGGCGTGCTCGGCGAGGAAGCGACGACGCTCGGCCGCCCGCTCGAGACGCTCGTTCTCGTACTCGGTGATCTTCTCGGTGAAGTAGGGGTGCTCGTACATGACATCTCCTCAGTTGGGATGTCCCTACACTCCGCTCTGAGGTGCCACGTCGACATCGGGAGGATGCCCTATCTTCTGCGGCGAGCGCGCCCTAGTCGACCGGGGGCAGGCTGCGAGCAGGCAGCGAAAGAGGCCCGGTCGGTGATGGGGGCACCACCGGCCGGGCCTCGGATCAGGGGTCGATCAGGCGTCGACGTCGCCGCGCCAGGCACCGGTCTCGGCGCCGCGCTTCTCGATGAACTCCTTGAAGTTCTTCAGGTCCTTCTTCACCGCGTGCGAGCCGGCGCCCACGAGCGAGCCGACCTTCTCGAGAAGGCCCTCGGGCTCCCAGTCGATCTGCACGGTCACACGAGTCGTGAGCTCCTCGAGCTTGTGGAAGGTCACCACGCCCGCGTGCTCGGTGTCGCCGCCGATGCTCTTCCAGGCGACGCGCTCGTCGGGGTGCTGCTCGGTGATCTCGGCGTCGAATTCACGCGTCGCGCCGCCGACCTTGACGGTCCACCGGTTGTGCGTGTCGTCGATCTGGACGATCGACTCGACCTCGTCGAGGAAGTGGGGGAAGCTCTCGAACTGCGTCCACTGGTTGTAAGCGATGTCGACCGGAACGTGTACGTCGATGGTCTCGATGATCTGCGCCATGTGATGATCCTCACTGTTCGTCGTTCGTGTGATCCCATTCAGCTGCATGCGCCTCGGATTCGCGATGGGGTTGACATCGAGGGCGCCGCGACCGAGCATGCGCGCGAGTAGCTTTGAGTGCATGCGCATCCATGCCGCGATCCGCGCCTCGAAGCGCTCGCCCCTGCTGCAGGTGGTGAAGTCCGCCGCGGCGACGATCGCCGCGTGGCTGCTGGCCGGGTGGGTGGTTCCGGGGCAGCTGCCCGTGTTCGCGGCGATCGCGGCCCTGCTCGTCGTGCAGCCGAGCGTCAACCAGTCGCTGTCGAAGGCGCTTGAGCGCAGCATCGGCGTGATCGTCGGCGTCGTGATCGCGGTGGCACTCGGCCTGCTGCTGGGTTCGCCGAGCTGGATCGTGCTGCTCGCCATCGTGGTGGCCATGCTGGTCGCCTGGGCGTTCAAGGCGACCCCCGGCACCGGGAACCAGGTCGCGATCTCGGCGATGCTCGTGCTCGCACTCGGGTCAACCCCCGACTATGCGATCGCGCGCATCTTCGAGACCCTCATCGGCGTGGTCATCGGCATCGTCGTGAACGCGCTGATCGTGCCCCCGGTGCTGGTCGCGCCCGCCCGCCGCGATCTCGGGCTGCTCGGCAGCGAGCTCGCCGCGAGCCTCGACCGGCTGGCCGACGCGCTGCCCGAACCGCAGACGCCTTCGAAGCTGCAGGAGCTCATGCTCGAGGCCCGGCTGCTGCGCCCGATGAAGGATGCCGCAGAGGCCTCGATCGCGGCCGGCGAGGAGTCCCTCACTCTGAACCCTCGCCGCTCGACGCACCGCGAGGAGCTCCGCGAGATGCGGGCACTGCTCGAGCGGCTGACGCCGATCGTGACGCAGACCATCGGCATGACCCGCGCGTACTTCGACCACTACGACGACTCGATCGGCCAGGAGCCTGCCGTCACGGCGATCGCCGAGCAGCTGCGACGTGCGGGGCACGACGTGCGGCTCGCCGTGCAGATCGCCGACGTGTCACCCGAGCCCGAGACCCTGACCTCGGCGATCCCGGCGCTCACGGCGCCGCTCGTCATCCGGCCGCCGTCATCGACCCACTGGATCCTGATCGGCTCGCTGATGGAAGACCTGCGGCGCATCCGCGGGGAGCTCGTCGACGAGGAGTGAGCGCGCTGTGCTCGCCGCAGCACGCTCACAACTCAGCAGGTTCGTCCGCTTACGGGCACCCTGGCGGCGATTCCTCGGGGCCTCGCGGGATCGATGCTGAGTTGTGAACGCGATGTCGCGGCATCAGTCCTGTTCGGGGTCGTCGGCGAGCACGTCGCCGTCGTCGTCTGAGGCAGGGCCCGAGGGCACGGCCGTCGCCGGCTCGCCCTTGTTGTCCTCGCTGCCGAGGTTGTCGTTCTCCTCTGCACCGGGCGACGACTCGGTGCTGATGTCATTGCTGTCGCGGGTCATGCGCGTTCCTCTCGTCGGCGTTCGGTCTGCGTGCATGCGAGATTAGGGCCCGACGCTCGCAGAAGCCCGGGCCTTGACAAGCACTCCAGGCCTACCCTGTTCATATGCCCGCCATGACCGTGCCCGAAGCCCTCGCAGAGCTGGCCGCGCTCGAGGACCCGAAGATGCGTGCCGCCAACGAGAAGCGCGGCGACGACCACGGCATGAACCTCAGTCGGCTGCGCACAGTCGCCAAACGCATCAAGACCGACCAGCCCCTCGCGAAAGAGCTGTGGGAGACCGGCGAGACGTCCGCCCGCCTGCTCGCCCTGCTCATCTGCAAGCCACGCGAGTTCACCGCCGATGAGCTCGACGCGATGCTGCGCCAGACGCAGGCCCCCAAGGTCAACGACTGGTTCGTGAATTACGTCGCCAAGAAGACTCCGCTCGCTGAAGAGCTGAGACTGCGCTGGTTCGACGACCCAGACCCGACGGTCGCGGCCGCAGCCTGGTCGCTCACGACCGTTCGCGTGGCGAAAGATGCCGAGGGCCTCGACCTCGAGCACCTGCTCGACCTGATCGAGCGAGAACTGGTGGATGCGCCGAAGCGGCTGCAGTGGTCGATGAACGAGACGCTCGCGAACATCGGCATCTTCCACCCCGAACTGCGCGCCAGGGCCATGGAGATCGGCGAGCGCCTGCAGGTGCTCGCCGACTACCCCACCGCTCCCGGGTGCACCTCGCCGTTCGCCCCGATCTGGATCGGCGAGATCGTGCGGCGCCGCGAGGGCTGAGCATCCTCATCGGTTCCCTCATCAGTGGCGTCAGTACGCTGAATCCATGAGCACGCACATCGCCGCACAGCCCGGTCAGATCGCCCCCGTCGTCCTGTTCCCCGGCGACCCGCTGCGAGCGAAGTGGATCGCCGAGAACTTCCTCGACGACGCCGAGCTGTACTCCGAGACCCGCGGGATGCTGGGCTACACCGGCACCTGGCAGGGGCACCGCGTCTCGGTGCAGGGGTCGGGCATGGGGCAGCCGTCGATGGCGATCTACGCCAGCGAGCTGTTCGAGGAGTACGACGTGCAGACGATCGTGCGGGTCGGATCGTGCGGTGCGCTGACAGAGAAGCTCAAGGTGCGCGACATCATCATCGCGAACGGCGCCTGCACCGATTCGGGCATCAACCGAGTGCGCTTCCATGGACTCGACTACGCACCCGTCGCGGACTTCGGTCTGCTGCGCGCCGCGGTCGAGGCGAGCGAGGCCGAGCCGCTCGACGCCGCCGTGCACGTCGGGCTGCTGTTCTCGAGCGACCAGTTCTACAGCACGCGCCCCGAGCTCACCGAGCCGTTCGTGCAGCACGGCGCACTCGGCGTCGAGATGGAGGCGGCAGGCCTGTACACGCTCGCCGCGTTCCACGGGCGCCGGGCCCTGGCCATCTGCACGGTGTCGGACCACATCGTCACGGGCGAGCAGACGACCGCGCAGGAGCGCGAGCAGACGTTCGGCGACATGATCCGCATCGCGCTGCGCGCCGCGACCTCGGTCTGAGACGCACGCTCGTTCGCAGGAGGCGTCGCGCCGGAGGTGGGATGATCGACAGACCATGCCTGCGATCCTCGACCACACCACGCTGACAGACGGATCCGATGCGGATGCCGTCTACACGGCGTTCGTCGAGTGGGCGGAGTCCACCGGCATCAGCCTCTACCCCGCGCAGGACGAGGCGGTCATCGAGATCGTCTCGGGCAACAACCTGATCCTGTCGACGCCCACCGGCACCGGCAAGTCGCTCGTCGCGGTCGGGGCGCATTTCGCCGCACTCGTCGAGGGCCGCCGCTCGTTCTACACCGCACCGATCAAGGCGCTGGTCAGCGAGAAGTTCTTCTCCCTCGTCGATGTGTTCGGAGCCTCGAACGTCGGCATGATCACGGGCGACTCCTCGGTCAACCCCGATGCGCCGATCATCTGCTGCACGGCAGAGATCCTCGCGAACCTCGCGCTTCGCCAGGGCACGGATGCCGCGGTGCACCAGGTCGTCATGGACGAGTTCCACTTCTACGGCGACCCCGATCGAGGATGGGCGTGGCAGGTGCCGCTGCTCGAGCTGCCGCAGGCGCAGTTCATCCTGATGTCCGCGACGCTCGGCGATGTCTCGCAGCTGTCGAGCGACCTCACCCGCCGGACCGGCCGCGACACGGCATCCGTCACGGGTGTCGAGCGCCCGGTGCCGCTGCATTACTTCTACGAGACGACGCCCATTCACGAGACGGTCGACGACCTGCTCGGCACCGGCCAGGCCCCGGTCTACGTCGTGCACTTCTCGCAGGCCGCGGCGATGGAGCGGGCGCAGGCTCTGTCGAGCACCAAGGTCGCCACGCGTGAGCAGCGCGATGAGATCGCCGCACTGATCGGCGGATTCCGGTTCACCACCGCCTTCGGCAAGACCCTCTCGCGGTTCCTGCGTGCGGGCATCGGCGTTCACCATGCCGGGATGCTGCCGAAGTACCGGCGCCTCGTCGAACAGCTGACCCAGCGCGGACTGCTGCGCGTGATCTGCGGCACCGACACCCTCGGCGTCGGCATCAACGTGCCCATCCGCACGGTGCTGCTCACGGCTCTGACCAAGTTCGACGGCACCCGGATGCGGCAGCTCAGCGCCCGCGAGTTCCACCAGATCGCCGGGCGAGCCGGACGCGCGGGCTTCGACACCGCCGGCACGGTGGTCGCTCAGGCGCCGGAGCACGAGAGCGACAACATCGCCGCGATCAAGAAGGCCGGCGACGACCCTAAGAAGAAGCGCAAGATCATCCGCAAGAAGGCGCCCGACGGGTTCGTGTCGTGGGGCGAGCCGTCGTTCCGCAAGCTCATCGACGCCGAGCCCGAGACCCTGACCTCGCACATGCAGATCACGAGCGCGATGATGCTCAACGTGATCGGCCGCGGCGGCGACGTGTTCGGCAACATGCGCGCTCTGGTCTACGACAACCACGAGCCGCGCAAGAGGCAGCGTGAGCTCGCGCTGCGCGCGATCGGCATCTACCGCACCCTGCTCGAATCCGGCGTGGTCGAGCAGACGGATGACGGAGAGATCCGTCTCACGGTCGACCTGCAGCCGAACTTCGCGCTGAACCAGCCGCTCTCGCCGTTCGCCCTCGCGGCGTTCGAGCTGCTCGACCGCGACCCCGCCGCCGGCACGGGCACGGGCTCGTACGCGCTCGACATGATCTCCATCGTCGAGTCGACGCTCGACGACCCCCGGGCGATCCTCGGGCAGCAGGAGTACCTCGCCCGCGGCGAGGCCGTCGCCGCCATGAAGCGCGAAGGCATCGAGTACGACGAGCGCATGGAGCTGCTCGAGGAGATCACGTATCCCAAGCCTCTCGACGAGCTGCTCACGGCCGCATTCGAGACGTTCAGCGCCGCGCAGCCGTGGATCCGCGACTTCGAACTGCATCCGAAGTCGGTCGTGCGCGACATGTATGAGCGGGCCATGTCGTTCGGGGAATACGTCGCGTACTACAAGATCGCTCGCTCCGAGGGCGTCGTGCTGCGCTACCTGTCCGATGCCTATCGCGCGGCCTCGCAGACGATACCCGAAGAGGCGAAGGACGAGGATCTCCGCGACCTCATCGAGTGGCTCGGCGAACTCGTGCGTCAGGTCGACTCGAGCCTGCTCGACGAGTGGGAAGAGCTGGTCAACGGCGTGCTGCAGGGCCCCGACGACGAGCCGATCGTGCCGCCGGCGCCGAAGCGCCTGACCTCGAACACGCGGGCTTTCCGCACCCTGGTGCGCAACGAGCTGTTCCGACGCGTGCAGCTCGCGGCCCGCGAAGACGTCTCGGCTCTCGCAGACCTCGACCCGACGTTCGGTGCGGATGCCTGGTCGGATGCTCTCGACGGCTACTTCGCTGACCACGATGAGATCCTCACCGGCGCGAACGCCCGCAGCGCACAGCTGCTGCTGATCACCGAGGGTGCGACCGAGTGGACGGTGCGTCAGATCCTCGACGATCCGGCGGGCGATCACGACTGGGGCATCTCGGCCACCGTCGATCTCGCTGCGTCCGATGAGGAGGGCGCCGCGGTGCTCACCGTGACGGGCGTCGACCGGCTGTGAAGCGGTCGGATGGCTGGCCTTCTCCCGGCCGGCTGCCCGTATAAGGCTCATCGGCCAGCCGCCCGGGCGTCAGTCAGCCGTCCGGGCCCGAGCCGTCCGGGCCGCGGCCATCCGGGCCGCGGCCATCCGGGCCGCGGCCATCCGGTCGATCGGTTGCAGCGGATCGAACAGTACCCCGAGCCCCACCCGCACGAGGCCGGTGTGCACCGCGAGACAGATCACGATGACGAGCGCGGTGAGCACGATCGGCCAGACGACCTCGACCGCCGGCGTCGCGACCCAGCCCGCTCCGCGCAGCGCACCGTCGATCAGTGCGAGCGGGATCATGTGGATCACGTAGATCGGCAGAGTCCGCTGCCCCACCCACCGCAGCGGCCGGGCGATCACACCCGCATGTCGGTCGAGCATCGCGCCCACCACGACCCCGAACGCCACCGCGACGACCGCGAGCAGCGGCCAGACGCCCGGCCATTGACGCATGCCGAGTACTCCGACCGCTCCGGCGGCGGCGAGGTATGCCGCTCCGAGCATGAGCATCCGTAGCGGTGACGCCTCCGCAGCGAAGTGCTCGATGACGCCCCGCAGTCTCAACCCGGCGAGGAAGAAGAACAGGTTCTGCATGAGCTGCCACAGGTTGCCGAGGTCTGGGATCACGCCCGCCGCCGCGATGGTGGCGATCACGAACGCCACCGGAAGCACCACGGCCGTCGGCAGGTGGCGCACCAGGCGCGCGACGAGCAGGTACACCGAGAGCGCGAGCAGGTACCAGAGGTTCGTCGGGCTGATCGTGAGCTGCGCGAGCAGCTGCCACCCGTTCTCGGCCCTGGCCGTGTCGAAGTCCGGCGTTGCGGCGAGCACGAACGTCTGGATGATGACCCAGATGACATAGACCGCCGCGAGGCGGCCGGCCCGCCGCCGCCACGGGGTGCCTGCGGGAACGTTCACGACGCGACCGGCGAACATCCCCGAGATCAGGAAGAACAGCGGCATCCGCAGCGGCAGCAGTTGCGCGTTGAGAGTCGCCCAGGCATCGGTGACGACACCTGCGCCCTCGACCTCGATCGCGTGTTTGGTCACCACATGCCACAGCACGACCAGGATGATGCAGACGCCCTTCGCGAGATCCGGCCAGCCGACTCGCGCCGTCACCGCCCCGGCACCTCGGCGGCGCGCACGAGTCGCGTCACCAGCTCGACGTACGACACGTCGGCCGCCGCGAACATCCGCGGCACCTGAGATGCCGCGGTCAACCCCGGCATCGTGTTGACCTCGTTGAGCACCGGCCCCTCGGCGGTGAGGAAGAAGTCCATGCGGGCGACGCCGGCGCAGCCGAGCGCGTCGAACATGGTGAGCGCGGCTCGCGTGAGCGACGTCGCCTCACGAACGGACAGGTGCGCCGGCACCGTGAATCGCGCGCTGCCGTCGTATTTCATGGAGGTGTCGAAGAGCCCTGCCGCGTGGATCTCGAGTGGCGGCGCGGCCCAGCGCACCCCTCCGGCATCCCGGATCACGGCGACGTCGATCTCCCTCCCCTGCACGACCTCTTCGACGAGGATGCGACGGTCGAACCGCGCCGCCTCGCGTAGTGCCTCACCCAACTCGGCCTCGTCACGCGCGAGCGAGACCCCGTAGCTCGATCCCGCCGACACCGGCTTCACGACCACTGGGCCCTCGAACTCGGAGTCGCCGCAGTCGGCCGCATCGATCAGGCGCCCTCGTGCTGTGCGCAGCCCCGCCGCCCGGGCCACCAGCTTCGTCGCCCACTTGTCCATCCCGATCGCTCCCGCCCGCGGACCCGATCCGACCACCCGCACGCCCGCGAGCGCACACAGCGACGCGAGCACCCCGTCTTCCCCGAGCGCTCCATGCACCGCGGGGAATACGACGTCAGCGTCGACGATCATCGGCATCGCGAGAGCCAGGGACTCGGCCGCGGTGGCCCCCTCCGTGACTCCCGCGGCATCCCAGCCCCCTTCTCGCGAGATGGTGACCGTGCTGACGTCGTATCCCCCGACACGCAACGCCTCGGCGACAGCCGCGGCCGAGGCCAGTGAGACCTCGTGCTCGGCGTTCTGCCCTCCCCCGATGACCAGCACCCTCACGCGCTCGTCCTCTCGACTCGCGGTCCGATGCCCGTCACGATCGTGTGCGGGATGCTGCCCGCCCACAGAGCCCACTCCTGCACGCTCGGCACGGCGCCACCCTCCGGTCCGAAGACGACGGCGGTCGCTCCCCTGGGCACGGTCAGGTCACCCGTGTCGACGACGATCTGGTCCATCGACACGCGCCCGACGATCGGGCATCGGATGCCGTCGATCGCCACTGCCGCCCCCACGGCGAGTTCCCGCGGGATGCCGTCGGCATACCCGACGCCGATCACGCCCAGCCGGGTCGCGCGCTCGGTCACGTACGCACCGCCGTAGCCGACGGGTGTCCCGGCTGGCGCGACGCTGCTGTGCACGACGGATGCGGTCAGCCGCGCCGCCCCCTGCAGCGCCACGGTCTCTGACGGGTCTATGCCCACGAGTCCCGCACCGATGCGCACCATGTCGAAGTGCGTCGCGGGATCCGTGAGCGCCCCGGACGTCGCCGCGAGGTGCACGATCAGCGGACCGAACCCGGCGCGCAGCACGGCATCCCTCGCCTGCCTCATCCGCAGCACCGCCGGGGCGTTCGCCGCAGGATCCGCGGCGTCAGCGCAGGGCAGATGCCCCATGACCCCGACCACCTCGATGCGACCGCGTCCAGAGCGCGCCACCCGCAGCAGCTCGGCCCAGTCTTCGAGCGGCACGCCGCCGCGCGACATGCCGGTGTCCATGTGCAGATGCACACGCACGCGTCCGTCTGGCAGCGACGACGCATCGGCGATCAGCTGCCGCAGCTCGTCGACGGAGCCGATTGCGATGTCGACGCGATCCACGACGACCTGCGTGACGTCGACCCCCGCCGGGTTCAGCCACGCGAGGATCGGCACCTCGATGCCCGCCTCGCGCAGCTCTGCGGCATCCCCAGCGTCGGTCACCCCCAGCCACCCGGCTCCGGCGTCGATCGCGGTGACAGCGACGGCGACAGCACCGAGGCCGTAGCCGTCGGCCTTCACGACCGCCATGATGCGGGCGTCGGTGGCCGACCGCATCCGCTCGACATTCGCCGCGATCGCGTCGCGAAGCGTGTGCAGGGTCGGTGCGTGCATGCGCGAGAGTGTGAGGTGCGGAGTCGTGAGCGCGGTCGTCATCGCTGGGTCCTCGGGTCGGCGGTCGGGTCGTCGTACATCAGCGGGCATCCGTTGGCCACGGCCGCCGGACGCAGTTCGAAGTGCCACCGCTCGTTCGCATAGATCTGGCACAGACCGAACTCGTCGCCGCGCTGCGCGAGCCAGTCCTGCGCGGTGAGCGGACCGAGGTCGATCGCATCCCCCGACACGTGCTCCGAGTTCTCGGGAGTGGCCACCCAGCGGGCGGCCTCCTCCTCGGATCCGTATTCGGCGACGGCATCCTGCCGCAGCACCTGCTGGTACTCGGCCGACCTCCACCCGCTGTTCACGTGCATGCGCACGCCGTCCTGCTCGGCGGCGGTGGCCGCAGCGCGCACCGCGGCGAGCAGGTCGGAGTCGAGGTTCGTCACGGCAGGGGTCTCATCGAACACCGACACGGTGCCCTCGTCGCGGATCACCCCGTCGGCCTCGGCGAGAGATGCAGGCGAGACGGAAGGTGAGACGGATGCCGAGGCCAGCGACTGCTGGCCGATCAGCACGACCGAGCCCGTGATGGCCGCGGCGAGCAGAGCGACACCGATGATCGCAGTGAGGCGTCGCTGTCTGAGGGCAGTGCGTGTGTTCATGTCCTCAGTCAAGAAGGGGGCCTGTTGCTGCGGCGTATGCGCTTTTGCATATGCTCCCGATATGTCGGGGTGCGTAAGCTCTGAGCACATGGGAGCTGTGCCGTGCGTGTGCTGATCGTCGAGGATGAGCCGTACCTCGCAGAGGCCGTGCGCGACGGACTGCGGCTCGAGGCGATCGCCGCCGACATCGCCGGCGACGGAGACACGGCGCTCGAGCTGCTCAGCATCAACTCCTACGATCTCGCCGTGCTCGACCGCGACATCCCCGGCCCCTCGGGCGATGACGTCGCCCGCTCGATCGTGGCCTCGGGCAGCGGCATCCCGATCCTCATGCTCACCGCGGCCGACCGCCTCGACGACAAGGCGACGGGCTTCGAGATCGGCGCCGACGACTACCTCACCAAGCCGTTCGAACTGCGCGAGCTCGTGCTGCGGCTGCGCGCGCTCGACCGCCGACGTCAGCGCGTGCGGCCCCCGGTGCTCGAGGTGGCAGGGCTGCGGCTCGACCCGTTCCGCCGCGAGGTCTTCCGCGACGGCAAATACGTCGCCCTCACACGCAAGCAGTTCGCCGTGCTCGAGGTGCTCATCGACGCGGGGGGCGGAGTCGTCAGCGCCGAGCAACTGCTCGAACGAGCGTGGGACGAGAACGCCGACCCGTTCACCAACGCCGTGCGCATCACCGTCTCGTCGCTGCGCAAAAGGCTGGGGGAGCCCTGGCTGATCCTCACGGTTCCCGGCGTCGGCTACCGCATCGGGACGGATGCCGATGACTGACCCGATCCACCCGAAGCGGCGCCCCGGCATGAGCGCCCGCTGGAAGCTCACGCTGAGCTATGCGGGTGTCGTCGTGGTGTCGGGCATCGGGCTGCTCGCCGCCGTCGCCCTCTACCTGCTGCGGTACGTGCCGGATGTGGCGATCATCGCCGACCGCTTCGTGCCGAACCGCAGCGACCTGATCCGCGCCTTCATCCCCGCGGCTGTCGTGATGATGCTCGTGCTGCTCGCTCTCGGGCTGGGCGGCGGCTGGCTCATCGCCGGACGGATGCTGGCACCGCTCGACCGCATCGGCCGCGCCGCCCAGCTCGCGGCTCAAGGGTCGCTGTCGCACCGGGTCGCCCTCGAAGGGCCGCGCGACGAGTTCCGCGACCTCGCCGACGTCTTCGACTCGATGCTCGAGAAGCTCGAGGCGCACCTCGCCGAACAGCAACGGTTCGCCGCTAACGCCTCGCACGAGCTGCGCACGCCCCTGGCGATCTCGCAGACCATGCTCGAGGTCGCCCGCAACGACCCCGACCGAGACGTCGACGCGCTGATCGACCGGCTGCACGAGGTCAACGCACGGGCGATCGAGTTGACCGAGGCGCTGCTGATGCTCAGCCGCGCCGAGCGCCGCACGTTCACGCGCGAGCCGATCGACCTCTCGCTGCTGTCCGAGGAATCCGCCGAGACGCTGCTTCCGCTGGCCGAGCGGCGCGGCGTGACGATCGACGTCGGCGGCGACGCGGCCAACGTGCTCGGATCACCGGCCCTGCTCCAGCAGCTGATCACCAACCTCGTGCACAACGCGATCGTGCACAACCACGCCGCAGACGGCACCGTCGTCGTGCGGACGCACACGCTGCCGCACGCGGTGGCGCTCGTGGTCGAGAACACCGGCGACGTGCTGCCCGCCCATCTCGTCGCGACGCTCGCCGAGCCCTTCCAGCGCGGTGCCGACCGCACGCGCAGCGACGATCACGGGGGCGTCGGGTTGGGCCTCGCGATCGTGCAGCGCATCGCGCAGGCGCACGACGGGTCGCTCGTGCTCACTGCCCGCCAGGGCGGCGGGTTGAATGTGACGGTGTGGCTGCCGCATCCGTTCCCCGAGCCGCTCGCCTGAGGGTGCTCACCTGACGGGTCTTCCGTGCCCAGCTTCGATCGCACACCTGCATGCTCGAATCACGGATGCATGCCCAGAACACCTTTTCTCAGCCTGCATCCGTGATCTCGGCCTGCATCCGTGCACCAGCCGGCCGGGCGTCCCGGATCAGGCGACCTCGCCCCGGAGTGCGGCGAGCTCGCGGCCGTAGGTGCGCGCCGACTGCTCGGCGTTCTCCTTGAGCTCGCGGGCGGTGTCGGCGAAGGCGTCGAGTGCGGGGTTCACGCCCACGAGAGTGAAGGGCCGCTCGACGATGCGCAGGTCGAGACCCCAGACGTCCTCGAGCACCCGGCGCAGCCATCCGGTGGAGTGGTCCCAGCCCTCCTTGGGGGTTCCGGGGGCGTAGTTGCCGCCGAGCACCGTGACGAGGGTCGCGGGCTTGCCGCGCAGTGCGGTGCCCTGCGGGTCGATGCGCGGGTCGGTGTAGGCCAGGTCGAACCAGGTCTTGAAGTGCTGCGAGACGCCGTAGTTGTAGAGCGGCACGGCGAACAGCAGCGCGTCGGCGCCGATCAGGTCGTCCGCGAACGTGGTGCCGAGTGCACGCGCTGCACGCTGGGCGTCGGTGCGCTGCGCCTCGTCGACGAAGCCGCCGGTCACGGCATCCGCCCACGCGGTCGCGGGCACGGGGTCCGCCGCGAGATCGCGGCGGGTGACCGTGGAGTCCGGGTGCGATGCGGTCCACTCTGCTTCGACGAGGTCGGCGAGCGAACGGCTGGCGGACGACGCGGGAAGGATGCTGGCATCCAGGCGGAACAGGGACATGAGGCTGCCTTTCGTTTGCGTAGTCGCTCTGTTTTTCTTAGCGACTCGCGTTAACGTAGCACAGGTATGATGGGCGCATGGCCGAGATCGACGAAGAGCGTCATGTGTGCGACGCCGCCGTCACACTGGCCTTCAGCGTGCTCGGCAAACGCTGGAACGGCATGATCGTCTCGTCACTCGGCGGGGGTTCTTCGACCTTCGTCGCTCTGCGGCGCGCAGTCTCGGGCATCAGCGACACCGTGCTCTCCGATCGCCTGGCAGAGCTCGCCAAGGCAGGGCTCGTCGCCCGCGCCGTCGACGCCGGCCCGCCGGTCACGGTGGCGTACTCACTGACCGACAGCGGCCGCGGGCTGCTGCCCATCCTCGACCAGCTGGGCACCTGGGCGTCCGCGAACCTCGAGATCCGCGCTCGATGACGATTCCCCAGGCACGACGACCCCGCCGCGCCTGGTGGATCCTTCTGCTGGTCGGCGCCCTCGTGCTCGTCGGGGCGGCTGCTCTGGCGTTCAGCCCGGGCTTCCGTCTCGCTCCGCCCGTGGCCTTCGGCGAAGAGCTCACGGTCGACCTCGACGAAGGCGACCACGCGATCTACGTCACCCCGTCGGATCAGTGGAGTGACATCGAGTGCACCGGCACATTCCCCGGGGGCGGTGTGCTGCAGCTGCGGCCCGACATGACGCAGCAAGGCCTGCTGATTCCCGAGGCGTGGGATGCACAGGGCAGCTTCGCCGTCGACACCGCAGCTCCAGCGACGATCACCTGCGACGGACCTGTCACCGAAGGGCGGTTCACGGTCGGACCCGTGGTGTCGTTCTTCACGGTCGTGGGCGCGGTGCTCCTCGGAATCCCCGGCATCCTGCTCGTGATTGCCGGCATCGTCGTGGGCGTCGTTCAGTCACGACGACCGTAGTCCCGTTCGTTCGGCCCGTTCCGCTCGGTCGTTCGAGCCGTTTGGCTGGCCGGTTCCCGCCTGGCTGACCGGAGAGGCTCGTTCAGCCAGCCATCCGGGGAATCGCCAGCCGAATTACCAGAGGCCAGATCAGGGGATGCCGGATCAACCGTCCTCTCACGGCCGCGGAACTCACCAGGGGCTGGGCTCGTAGTCCTTCAGGAAGACGCCGTGGATGTCTTCGCCGGCCTCGCCGCGCACGATCGGGTCGTACACGCGGGCAGCCCCGTCGACGAGGTCGAGCGGAGCATGGAAGCCCTCTTCGGCGAGGCGCACCTTCGTGTAGTGCGGGCGCTCGTCGGTGATCCAGCCGGTGTCGACGGCGGTCATCAGGATGCCGTCGGTCTCGAGCATCTCGCCGGCGCTGGTGCGCGTGAGCATGTTGAGCGCGGCCTTCGCCATGTTCGTGTGCGGGTGGCCCGGGCCCTTGTAGCGGCGCGAGAACTGACCCTCCATGGCCGAGACGTTGACCACGTACTTGCGGTTCGACGACGATGCGGCCATCGAGGCGCGCAGGCGACTGATCAGCAGGAACGGCGCCGTCGTGTTGGCGAGCTGCACTTCGAGCATCTCGAGCGGGTCGACCTGGTCGATCGACTGCACCCAGCTGTTCGAGATGTTCACGTCGGGCACCAGGCCGCCAGCATCGATCGCGGTGCCGTCGGCGTGCTTCGCCAGCGACGACGACCCGGGGGCCATCGCGAGGCGTGCGAGGTCTTCAGCGGTCAGCGCCTGGCCGCCCTGCTCGGCGACGGTTCCGCCCAGGGCCGCGACCGACAGCAGCGGGTGCGAGTCGACCGAGGCCTGCAGCGCCTGCGGATGCGGGTCGACGGTGTGACCGAAGGTCTCCATCTCGGGCAGGGGACCGTCGGGGAGCGGCTGCAGTTCGGCATCCGCCAGCAGTGAATAGGAGCCCGGCGAGCGGCGCACGGTCTGCGCGGCGTTGTTGATGAGGATGTCGAGCGGACCCTGAGCTGCGACCGAGTCGGCGAGACCGATCACCTGAGCGGGGTCGCGCAGGTCGATGCCGACCACACGAAGGCGGTGCAGCCAGTCGCCCGAGTCGGGCAGCGCCGAGAACCGGCGAACGGCGTCGCGCGGGAAGCGCGTCGTGATCGTCGTGTGCGCACCATCACGCAGCAGCCGCAACGCGATGTGCATGCCGATCTTGGCGCGGCCGCCGGTGAGCAGCGCGCGCTTGCCGGTCAGGTCGGTGCGGGCGTTGCGCTTGCCGTGGCTGAAGCGCGCGCAGTCGGGGCACAGCTGGTGATAGAACGCGTCGACCAGCGTGTACGGCTGCTTGCAGATGTAGCAGTTGCGAGGCTTCAGCAGCTCGCCCGCGATCGGGGCGTCGACGACGCTGGTCGCCAGGTCGTGTCCGCGGGTCTCGTCGTCGATGCGGTCGGGGGCGCCGGTCGCGGTGCGGGCGACGACGGCCCTGTCGGCGTCGGCGATCGCATCGCGGATCTCTTTGCGACGCACGCGCTTGACGGCCTTGAACATCGCGGCGGTCGCGTGACGGACGGCGACGAAGTCGGGGTGCTCGTTGTCGATCTGGTGCAGCTCCGAGAGAACCCGCAGCGTGATGGCGAGATCTTCGGGGTCGATACCGGCACCCAGGTCGGAAGACTCCCCGAGGTCGTCGGAGGGCAGGGGCACATCGGTCATTGTGCCGATTTTACGCGAGTTCGCGGGGTTCGTTCCTGGGAGCGCTGGGGGGGCACCGGCGGTCGGCGTTCACACAACTCAGCAAGAATCCGCGACGTCGACAAGAGGCGGACCGCAACGGCGGGAGAAACGGCCACCCGAACCACGATCCGTGCTGAGTGGTGAACGCCTCACGACTGAGGGGCGAAGCCGCGCACGACCCCGCCCCTCAGCATCCGGATCAGCAGCCGGCTCTCCATCCGGCTCTGCATCCGCCTCAGTGTCCGGCGGCGCCGACCACCACGAACTCGCCCGGCACGACGTCGAGGGTCGCTTCGGCCGAGACCTCTCCGGTGTGCAGATCGACGGCGAGGATGCGGTTGGCCGCAGGCTCCGTCACGTAGGCGATGTCACCGACGACGCGCAGACCGGGGTGCGGCTGCTGCCACTCTTCGGGGCTCTCCCACGCCTCGATGACATCCCACGAGTCGACGAGCGCGCCGGTCTCGTCGAGCACGTTCAGCGTGCCGTCCGATGCGAGCACGATGATGTTGTCGTGGCCGTCACGACCGACGCCGCGCCAGGTGTACTCGACCCCTTCGGGCAGGTCTACGACAGAAAGGGTCTGCGCATCCGTGTCGACGAGTGCGAGTTGCGAGAGCAGGTAGCCCTCCTGATCAGGGTCGGATTTGTAGTCGAGCGCCGCGATCGCGCTCGTGTCGGTCACGTAGGCATTGCCCGAGCGGCCGAACGCATCAGGTGCGTCGAGCTTCGTGAAAGCTCCGTCTGCGAACACGAGCACGCCGTCTTCGCAGCCGAACACGACCGTCTCGCCCTTAAGGGCACCCTCGCCGTGCACGCCCGGGCACTGCTCGTTGCGGGCGAGCTCCGACCCGTCATCGCCGAGCAGACGAACGCCGCTGCGCGACTCCGACGTGCCGATCGTGGTCAGCAGCGTGCCGTCTGACAGCTCGATCGCGACGCCGTGGTGGGCCGCTTCCGACTCGACGGTCTGCGACTCCGGCAGGGTTCCGGTGCCGACGGCATCGGTGTCGAAGAGGGTCACGTCTCCGGTGCCGTCATCGAACAGGGCGGTGCGTCCGGCGTGTGGGGTGGCGTGGCCGGGGGTGACGGCGTCGAACACCTCGCCGGTGAACTCGACGGTGTCGGACGCCAGGCCGGTGTCGAGCACATGGAATCCGTCGGCCGCCGTGACGAAGACGTGTCCGTCGTGGTCGCCGCCCGGGTTCACGCGCAGGAATCCTTCGAGCTCGGCCGAGTCGACGGTCTCGAGGGTCTCGCCGTCGAGCACGACGATGCCGCCGTCATAGGCGACCGCGACTCTGGTGTCGCCCTCGTGCGCCGAAGAGGATTCGGGTTCTCCGGATGCGGATGGCGCGGGGGTCGCGCATCCGGCGAGCGCGACCACGGCGAGCGCGGCGATCGCGCCGGCCGCGAGGCGACTGCGGGCAGGTCGATGCATGGGGTTCTCCTTCTTCTGGGTGGGTGCGCAGGGTGCGCGTGACGACGGATGCCGTCGATGAGTGCGGGCGCGGCTCAGCCGACGAGCTGGATGCGATGGGGATCGAGGCCCTCGAGAGTGCGGGTGATGGCGCCGTCTGCGTGGTCGATCTCGTGCACGGCTCCGGTCGCCGGGTCGGAGACGTAGGCATGGTGGGCGTCGACGATGAGCTGCACCCGATCGCGCAGGGTGGGGTCGGAGACGGATGCCGCGAGCAGCGGCTCGGTGCGGGCGAGCTCGGCGCCGTCCGGGGCGAGCACCCGCACGGTGCCGTCGAATGCGATCACGACCGTGCGGCTGTCGTCGTCGCCGACAGCCGCGGCGCGGAGCAGCGGGGTGTCGGTGGCGAGCAGCATCCATTCGCGCGCCCTGACGTCGAGCAGCCAGGCACCCTGGTCGGCGGCCACGCCGGCGAGATCGGGGCGGTCGGCTCGACCGGCGAGGTCGGAGGTCGGTGCAGACCCGGCGGGATAGGGGATGAGCTCCGCGGCGAGCGCTCCCCCGACTTCGCGGGTGACGAGCACCGCTCCCGCGTCGCAGGCGAAGACGGCGCCCACACGGGTGAGGTCGGCATCCGTCGCGCCTGCGCAGGGCGCGGCGACCCCGGTCGCTGTGCCCTCGGCGTCGAAGATCTGGATCGACTCGCCCGCAGTGGCGAGGAGGTGCCCCGAGAACGGGACGACGGGGCCGGTCGGGTCGACCGAGAGGCTGACGCGCGGGGCATCGTCGATGTCGGCGAGCTTCTCGTGATCGACGAGGGCGACCTCCCTGCCGAAACGGATGGCGGTGGCGGTGTCGCCGACCCTGATGTCGGCGGGGCCGGTTCCGTCGACGGTGCCGATGGTGCCCGCGTCGCCGAGGAACGAGTGCGAGTGGTCGCCGTGCGGCACGGTCCAGCGGCCCGAGTCGATGATGTCGACACGGGTGCCGTCTGGGTCGACATGGGTCAGATGGGCGAAGCGGCCGGTGCCGAGGACGGCTTCGGCATCCGCATCCGCATCCGCATCCGCATCCGCATCCGCGAGGATCGAGCGGTCTTCGGTCTCGAGGTCGAGCAGGGTGAGCTCTCCGTCTGCGTCGGCGACGACGAGTGCGAGCGCCGGCGATGCGACCTCGGCGGCTCCCCCACCGTCGACCCCGTCGTTCGGCGCGACTGCCGCGCTCGAAGCGGGTGCGGGAGAGTCGGATGCCGCGCAAGACGTCACGGCCAGCGTGGCCGCGAGCAGCGAGGCGAGAACGAGTGTGCGGCCGGCGCGAGGGGAGGGGGTCACGAGACCCCACCTTATTGAGAACGATTCTCAATCTCAAGTCGAGACGCTGTGGCGGTGGTCTGCGCGGGTCCGAATGCGACGCGAAGACCGCGCACACCTGCGAAGTCCGATTGCGCTCGCCAAGGCCGGATGCCGAGAATCCGGCCTTTCCTGGCGTGTTTCGCCTTCTGTGGCGCACATACTGCGACGGCACCCGGCCCCGCCAGCCCTTGCCAGAACGTCGGACCCCCGGCGTAGGGTCTGAACATGAGCAGCCACACCGAAATACCAGGAGTCGTCCCGTCCTACCTGCTCGCGCGCCTCGCCGAGTCGGGCCGCTACCCCCGTGCCGCCGCTGCCGCGCGGCAGACGCTCACGGCGGGCAGACCGCCGTTCCGTGCACGCCTCGACCTCTCGATCGACGAGAACGGCGATCTCGTCGCTCAGCTATCCGATGCCCCTAACCGCACTATCAGCGACGCCGGCAACACGCAGACCCTCCCCGGTGCGATCGTGCGCAGTGAAGACGACGAGCCGGTCGCCGACACGTCCGTCAACGAGGCGTTCGACGGCCTCGGGGCCACCTTCGAGATGCTGCTCTCCGCCTTCGGGCGCAACTCGCTCAACGACGCCGGCGCACCGCTCGACGCGACGGTGCACTACGGCATCGACTACGACAACGCCTTCTGGGACGGCGAGCGCATGGTGTTCGGCGACGGTGACGGCGAGGTCTTCGTCGGCTTCACCTCGTCGACCACCGTGATCGGTCACGAGCTCGCGCACGGCGTCGTGCAGTACACCGCGAACCTCGAGTACCAGGGGCAGCCGGGTGCGCTCAACGAGTCGATCGCCGATGTGTTCGGCGCGCTCACCGAGCAGCACCTCCTCGGGCAGAGCGCGGCCGATGCGACCTGGCTCATCGGTGCCGAGATCTTCACGGATGCCGTGCAGGGCAGCGCCCTGCGCTCCATGATCGAGCCGGGCACCGCCTACGACGACGACGAGCTCGGCAAAGATCCGCAGCCCGCGCACATGAGCGGCTTCGTCCGCACGACCGAAGACAACGGCGGCGTGCACATCAACTCCGGCATCCCCAACCGCGCCTTCGCCCTGTTCGCTATCGACCTCGGCGGCAACGCATGGGAGACCGCAGGAACCGTCTGGTACCGCGCACTCACCGGCGGCCTGTCGAGCACCGCGAACTTCACCGAGTTCGCCGACGCGACGGTCACCGCGGCATCCGCCATCGACGACGCCACGGCCGCAGCCGCTCGACGTGCGTGGGCGACCGTGGGAGTCTATGAAGATGAGCGAGTCCCCCGCACCGACTGACCCGCAGGTCGTCATCGCGGTGGTGCGCACGGGCGGCATCGCCGGCATCCGTCGCAAGTGGCGGGTCGAACCCGATCCCGCAGAAACACACCACTGGATCGCGATGATCGACAGCTGCCCGTGGGATGCCGACAGCGACACCGATGTCGGAGCAGACCGATTCATCTGGGTGATCAGGGTGCGCACGCCGTCGGAGGAGCGCGAGCGGGAGCTTCCTGACTCAGAGCTCGACGGCCCGTGGCGAGAACTCGTCGATGCCGTGCGCACGGCATCGACGGCTGCAGCGGACGCGGACTGACCTCTACGGTGAGAGAGGGCCGGCGCGATCACGCGCCGGCATGTTCAAGGGGGACATCATGCTGACAACCGACGAAGCCGCACGGCTGCTCGCTCTCTCGCAGGACGCGCACACTCGCGGCGATGTGCTGCTGCATCTGCAGGTCGAGATCAGCCGCCTCACCGGCGACGCATCGTCGTGGGGATCGGCTGACAACCAGTTCACGAGCAACGAGAGCGTCGGGTACTTCCTCGGCGAGGTCGAAGGCGTCGGCTGGCGGCTCGAGCACACGGGCTATACGTTCGTCGAGTCGGGCGCGACGACCTCGGCGCGCATGCTGAGCACCGGCACCGGCGTCGTCAATCACGGCGCGGTCGTGGGCTACTTCACCTTCCGCCGCGTCAGCTGACAGCATCCGTCCGAACCGATCAATCACGTGTGAATCCGGCCACCCTGCCGCGGGGCAGGTCGAGAATGGGTCGCATGGGACTTTTCCAGCAGCGCACCGACGAAGAAGAGAACCAGTGGACTCTGCCCTCTGAGCCGCTCGAGCGCTCGGAGTCGGAGGTTCTCGACGAGGCGCCGTCCGTCGACCCGCTGTCGATCGGCCTGGGACTCGGCCCCGGTGCCTCGATCAGCTCGGTCGCCTTCCCCGTGGCCGCGCCCGCACCCGACGCCTTCGCCATCGAGAACCGCGAACCGGAAGACTGACGTCGCCGACGACTCTGTGCGTCAGTCCGCGAGCTGCGGAGCCAGGTCGAGCCGTGTTCGCGGAAGCGCCTCGGGGTGCTCCCGCTGCAGCCAGCCGATCATCTTCTCTCGCACCTCGCAGCGCAGCGTCCACTGATCGCCCGAGTCCTTGGCCGACATCACCAGGCGCACGGTGACGAACCCGCCCCGCGCCTCCGTGACGGCCGCGTCGGACGAACGGCCGTCCCACGCCGGTGACGCTTCGACGATGCGCTCGAACTCCTGGCGCAGCTCGTCCATCGGCACCCGCCAATCGAGATCCAGATAGACCGTTCCGAGGATCTTGTCGGACTTTCTGGTCCAGGTCTCGATCGGCGTGGTCGTGAAGTAGCTGCACGGCACGACGAGTCGCCGTTCATCCCAGATGTAGACGACCACGTACGAGAGGTTGATCTCGCCGATACGCCCCCACTCCCCCTGGATGACCACGACGTCGCCGACCTTGACGGCATCGGTGAACGCCACCTGCACGCCTGCGATGAGGTTGCCGAGGATCGACTGCGCGGCCAGGCCGGCGATGATGCTGACGATGCCGGCAGACGCGAGAAGGCTCGTGCCGACCGCACGCATCTCGGGGAACGTGAACAGCACCGTGCCCAACGCGAGCACGGCGATCGTGACCAGCACGAGACGGTGGATGACGAGGAGCTGCGTGCGCCGACGGCGCGCCTCAGGACCGACGAGCACGGCCTCCTCGCGGTCGATGAGCCTCTCGAAGCCGAACGAGACCGATGCGGCAAGAAGCCACGACCCGCTCAGGATCGTGGCGATCAAGAAGATCCTCGACACCGCGGGCCACCACGACTCCTCTGCCGGTTCGGTGACGGACGCGGCGATCCAGATCGCCACCACCGCCGAAGTCACGATCATCGCGTTGCGCACCCGACGGGCGAGATCACGCACCCACGGCACCCGCCGGCTGATCAGGCCGGCAACCAGAGCAAGCAGCACGAGTGCGGCTGCGGCGACGACGATCGCGGCGCCGATCGCCACCGCGCTGCCGATCCAGGGATCCCAGGTGAAGTCGGAAGGCATCCGCCCACACTATGCCGCGGCCGGGCAGCGCGCGAAAGACGCGGGCACGCGCAAGCAGTGTCGCCGGGCGCGGCTACGGTTGAGGGATGACGATCACCGCCGCCGCAGACGGCTCCGCCCTGGGCAACCCCGGCCCCAACGGCTGGGCCTGGTACATCGACGACGACAACTGGGCCGCGGGCGGTTCGCCGCACGGCACGAACAACCAGGGTGAGCTGCGGGCCGTGCTCGAGCTGCTGCTCGCGACGGCTGGCATCTCAGAGAAGCTGATGATCGAGTGCGACAGCCGCTACGTGATCGATTCGGTGACCAAGTGGATGCCGGGGTGGAAGCGCAAGGGCTGGCGCAAATCCGACGGCGGACCGGTGCTGAACCGCGATCTGCTCGAGGGCATCGATGAGGCCATCCGTGGTCGCGACGTCGAGTTCTCGTGGGTCAAGGGCCATGCCGGTCACCCGTTGAACGAGGCTGCCGATGAGCGCGCGAACGCGGCGGCCAAGGCGTATCAGGCCAAGCAGGAGCCCCGCCGAGGGCCCGGCTTCACCCTGGCGACGGATGCCGGGGCCGCCGCCGCGGCATCCGCACCGATCGCCGCGGCCGCAGGGCGATCGGACGCAGCAGGCAACCCGACCGACGACGACTCCGCGTGGGCCGATGCGGTCGAGGCTGACGCCGCGCTGATCGCGTCAGGCGACTCCGGAGCCGATCCGTGGGGCGCCGCATCGCAGGGCGCAGGCGCCGCAGCGGCATCCGGCACGTCGTCCACCGCAGCCGTCTCGGTCGCCGAGCCGCTCTGGGCTGAGGCCGCGGATCTCTTCGACGGGCTCGACGACGAGCCTGCGATCGACCCGGTCGAGCTGACGATCTCGCTGACGGGGGCCGAGCACGCCCGCCTCGTCGACCGCGCCACGGCGCAGGGCATCTCTCTCGAGGAGGCGCTCCGTCGTCTGATCTGACGGCGACACGCGCTGGCTGCTCAGCGGCCGCGCACTCCGACGCCGCCCGCGAAGGCCACCTCCGACCGGGCCGACGCCTCAGCCGAGACGCTCGGGTCGAGCACCGAGGCCGACGAAGCGGCCGGTCAGGCGAGTCAGGGCGGGATGCCGACGCAGCATCCGCAGTGGCAGGGGCAGCGGGGCTCCCGGTCGCGTCGTCGACAGGAGCGGCCCCTGCAGTGCGCGCTGCACGGCCTGCGTCACGATGACCGGCCAGGCGCGGCGGCGCTGGACGCGTCGCAGCTCGACGAGTTCGGGCACGCCCCTGTGGAGCGCCGGTCCGAGGATGCGGGCCGCAGCGACCGCATCCTGAATCGCGAGATTGATCCCCACCCCGCCCGCGGGCGACATCGCATGCGCGGAGTCGCCGATGCACAGCAGGCCGTCGAGATACCAGCGACGCAGCCTTTCGAGTCGCACCCGCAGCAGATGCACGTCATCGGCGACGAGCTCGGCGGCGACCCGACCGAGGCGAGGCGAGATCGAGCGGAAGCGCTCCTTCATGCGGGCGAGGTCGTCGTCCGATCCCGTCCAGGTCCCCGCGGGAATGACGTGCGCGATCTGGAAGAACTCCTCCCGATCGATGGTGATGAGCATTCCGGCGCCGGCCTGCACGAACGGGTAGGTCTCGTCGCCGTTCTTCGGCAACCGGAACCACAGTACGTCCATGGCCGCCGCGACTCCCGACGGCGTGAGCCCTGCCGCGTCGCGCACGACCGAGTCGCGCCCCGACGCGTCGACGACGAGCCGTGCGCGGATGTCGAGGGAGCCGTCGACGCCGGTCGCGACGACGCCGCCGATGCGCCCGCCGTCATGAGTGATCGCGTCGACGCGGGTCGACCGCAGCAGATGGAACCCGGCGTATCTGGCCGCCTCAGCGGCAAGCAGGTCGAGGAAGTCCCATTGCGGCATGAACGACATCACCTTGCGAGCCGTCGGCAGGTGTGAGAAATCGGCGAGGGCGAGTTCGGTGCCGTGCCAGCTGAGCATGACCCGCTGCATGTCGGCGTGCGGCTTCGCGAGGAACTCGTCGAGCAGGCCGAGCTCGCCCAGCAGCTGCTGGGTCGAGGGGTGGATCGTGTCGCCGCGGAAGTCGCGCAGGAAGTCGGCGTGCTTCTCGACCACGGTGACATCACGCCCCTGACGGGCGAGCAGCAGACCGAGCATCAGCCCGGCGGGGCCGCCGCCGACGATGACGCAGTCGGTGTCGATTCGCGTGTTCATGGGTAGAGCTTCGACCGCGCAAGTGCGACGATACGAGCATGGTCAATAAAAGACCGGGTCGCCCCCGCGGCTCTGCGACAGCTCGACAGAGACTTATGGATGCCGCGCAGATGCACTTCGACGCGGGTGATCTGGCCTCGGTCTCTTCGCGAGAGCTGGCCACGGAGATCGGCATCAGTCACACCCTGGTCAATTATCATTTCGGCTCCCGCGACGGACTGATCGCAGCGGCGATCGCCCTGCGGGCCGCCCCGCACGACGTCATCGCCCTGTCGCGCGACGGTCACGGGCGTATCGACGTGAACCGCCTCGCTCACGGCATCCTCGCGGTGTGGGAGCATCCGGAGCACGGTGCTCGACTCGCTGGATTCGCCCGCCGACTGGCATCCGGCAGCGGGTCGTCCGAGACGATCAGCGACTACATCCAGAACTCCGTCTTCGAGCCGCTGGTCGACGACTTCGGCGGCGCACAGGCTCGCCGGATGGCGATCGTCATCGTCGGGTTCCTCTTCGGCCGCTACGTGCTGGCACTGCCGATGTTCGCGAAGCTCTCGCGAGACGACGCAGGGAACCTGCTTCTCTCGATGCTCCACTGAGCCCGCGTACACTCGCACCATGCCCAAGAAGAATGTCGCGCGTACCGTCGGTCGGATCTTCCTCGGCTCCTTCCTCCTCTTCGCCGGCGTCTCGCATCTGACGTTCGCGCGAGACGAATTCCAGGCGCAGGTGCCGGACTGGGTGCCTCTGGATCCGGACGTGACGGTGCTCGCCTCGGGTGTCGTCGAGGTCGGTCTGGGTGCGGCCCTGCTCGTCGCGCGCAAGCGTCGCGGGCTGGTCGGCGTGATCACGGCGCTGTTCTTCGTCGCCGTCTTCCCCGGCAACATCGCGCAGTGGGTCGAGCACCGCGACGCGTTCGGCCTCGACACCGACATGAAGCGCTTCGTGCGCCTGTTCTTCCAGCCTGTGCTCATCGCGCTCGCGATCTGGTCGACGCGCACCCCGCGCTCGAAGACCACCCGCCCCGCGGCCGGCTCCGAGCGCGCCGCCCTGTAGCTCAGGACTTCCACATCCGAACGCACAAGACCGGCCGGTTCCCGAGAGAACCGGCCGGTCTTCGGCAGTAGTGGATCTCAGACCGCGAGCAGCTCCCGCTCGAGGCGTGCGTACGAGGTCTCCATGCCGTCGGCCATTCCGGTGGCGAGGATCATGTCGCGCGTCTCCTTGTCGGGGTACTCGATGTAGAGGGTGATCAGCGTCGCGCCGTCCTCCTCATAGAGGTTGAGGTCGTTCAGCGTCTCGACCGGCATCCCGACCATCCGCTCGGTCTGCACCGACCGACGGGGCGCGTCGATGAGCAGCGCCTCGCCCTCGAATCCGAACGCCTGCCCCTCGGTGTCACCCACGGGTGCCCATGAGTTGCGGTAGGTCTGGCCCACCTCGGTCGCGACGACGCACTCGGTCATCTCCCACCCGTCGGGGCCCAGCAGCCACTGCTTCATGAGCTCGGGATCGTTGTGCGCACGCCAGACCAGCTCGCGCGGCCCCTCGACGAGACGCGTGATGCGCACGTGGGTGTCGTCGAGCAGCTCGACCTGCGTGCCCTTTCCCTGGGCGTAGTCGCGGAGGTCCTGGAGCACCGCGTCGAGCTGGCTCATCGCGAGCTTCGTGCCCTCGACCGCGCCCATCGACACGACCTGCTCGAGAGCGTCGGCCGAGCTGAAGTAGCTCGTGGTGACCATTCGCGTGCCCTCTGCCGTGGGCTCGAACGTGAACACCATCCGCATGGACGGCAGGTCGGGGTCGGGCGTGCCCTCTTCGTCGGCGAAGGCGTCGAGCACCTCGAAGCCGCGCGGGGCGTCGATACGCAGGAACTCCCACGTGCCCGACGCCTTCTCGCCGCGGGGGCCGTTCATCGTGTAGTTGGCCTTGCCGCCCACAGTGTGGTCCCACTTGGTGAACGTGGCCGGCCATCCGGGAGGACCCCAGAACCGCTCGAGCTGGCGAGGGTCGCTGTAGGCGTCCCACACGCGGTCGACGGGGGCGGCGAAATCGGCGAGGACCGTCATGGTGAGGTTCTCGGCATCGGTCGTGACATCGATGACAGGCATTGTCAGTCTCCTTCTTCGGTTCGTGGAACATCGGTGGTGTCGGTGGTGTCGGTGGTGTCTGCACGTGGTGCCGGCGTCTCGGCCAGCAGCTCGTCGAGTCGGGCGATGCGCGACCGCCACAGCTCTTCGTATCGGGCGAGGAGCGCCCTGGCGCGGGCGATCATCTCGGGGTTCGCGCGGACGAGCCGCTCGCGTCCCTCGGCGCGCTTGACGATGAGATTCGCTGCTTCGAGCACGGCCACATGCTTCTGCACCGCGGCGAACGACATCTCGTATTCGGAGGCGAGGGTCGAGACGGACTGCTCCCGCTCGATCGTTCGGCGCAGGATGTCGCGCCGGGTCGATGTCGCCAGTGCGTGGAACACACGGTCGACCTCCGCTTCGCTCAGTTCTCTTTGTGCAACCATTTGGTTGTACGTTATGCCTGAGTGGAGCGGATGTCAAGAGCCCGTTGTGAGTTACGTCTTTAGATCGGACTAACCGCTTTACATCGGATTACCCGCCGCTCGATCGGACTTAGTCCGGGCTAAAGCAAGTGTCGGGAGATTGACAGCGGTGTGCGGCGCTGATCCTGCGGGCAAGCCACAACGCGTGACGAACCTGACGCTCCGCCCTCGGGATGGCAATGCAGCCAGCTGAGGTCACGCAGACGAGTCAGATCTTCAGACTGGCCCATGAGCGACGACGGTTTGACGAGTGAACCTCTAGACCTCGATTACGGGTGCTTTCTTGCTGACAGAGCCTGCGCCGAAACCCACACATCACCTGTTTCGGTGCCCTACGGTTTCGGCAGGGGGTTACGGCGGAGCGAGGCACGGCGTGTCGCGCTTCCCACCAGCACCGAGGATCCCCGGCCGCAAACGATCGTTTTCGGCAGACCGATCGACTATGGGCCGAGGCCTCCAACGCGGTGCATCCGTCTCTCTTTAGAGCTGACCGAGCAGTTGCACGAACTCGTCGGCCATGGCGAGCTGCTCCGTGAGTTTCTGGCGACGCTGGTCGGCGCCGTCGCGGATGTCATCGATCCGGGCGCGCAACGCCACGTCGCTCGGGTCGACGGTGAGGGCGTCGACGACGTCGAGGAGTTCGCGCATCTCGTCGAGGGTGTATCCCAACGGTTTCATTCTGCGGATGATGAGGATGCGATCGACATCTTTCTCGGTGTAAAGCCGGAACCCGCCCTCCGTGCGCGCGGACGGCTGCACGAGCCCCACGTCGTCCCAGTGTCGAAGCGAGCGGAACGAGAGCGCCGTGCGCTCGGCCACTTCGCCGATCCGCATCGTCTCGACGGTCCTGTGTTCGTCTTCCACTGATTTCCCCACAACACTCACGTTACGTTAGAGTCTAGATCGGCGCGGCTCTCGCGCCCGCTCCCCTTATCTTTCCGTGTCGGCCTGACCGACGCCTGCGCACCGCTGCGCTCCCATTCGTTTCCCGCGCTCTCACGAGAGAGCCCAGCACCCGGAGGGCACATGACTGCCGTCACCCCCACCCGCGACTCCGCGTCGCGTTACCGCATCGAACCCACCGTCATGCAGGCGCTGCGCAGCCCGCGCCTTTTGACCCGTGAAGTCCTCGCGGGCCTCGTCGTCGCCCTTGCCCTGATCCCGGAGGCGATCGCGTTCTCGATCATCGCGGGCGTCGACCCCCGAGTCGGCCTGTTCTCGTCCTTCATCATGGCCGTCGCGATCGCGTTCCTCGGCGGACGCCCTGCCATGATCACCGCGGCCACCGGAGCAATCGCGCTCGTCATCGCGCCCGTCGCTCGTGAGTACGGCATGGACTACTTCATCGCCACGGTCCTGCTCGGTGGACTCATCCAGATCGTCCTCGCGTTGCTCGGGGTCGCCAAGCTGATGCGGTTCATCCCGCGCTCGGTGATGGTCGGGTTCGTGAACGCTCTGGCGATCTTGATCTTCACTTCGCAGTTTCCGCAGCTCATCGGCGTTCCCTGGCTGGTCTACCCGCTCGTCGCGGTCGGCCTGCTGGTGATGTATCTCATGCCGCGGATCACGAAGGTGATCCCGGCGCCACTCGTCGCGATCGTGCTGCTCACCGCGGCAGTCGTGGTCTTCGCGTGGAACGTGCCGAACGTGGGCGATCAGGGAGAACTTCCCGAGAGCTTGCCGGCGCTGTTCATTCCGAATGTGCCGCTCACCTTCGAGACGCTGCAGATCATCGCTCCCTACGCGCTGGCTATGGCCGTGGTCGGCCTGCTCGAGTCGCTCATGACCGCGAAGCTCGTTGACGACATCACCGACACCCACTCCCGCAAGACCCGCGAGGCACTTGGACAGGGCGCCGCGAACGTTCTCTCCGGCGCGTTCGGCGGCATGGGTGGCTGCGCGATGATCGGCCAGACCATGATCAACGTCAAAGCCTCCGGCGCACGCACCCGGATCTCGACCTTCCTCGCCGGCGTCTTCCTGCTGGTCCTCGTGCTCGCGCTCGGCGACGTGGTGGCGATCATTCCCATGGCAGCGCTCGTCGCCGTCATGATCCTCGTCTCGATTGCGACTTTCGACTGGCACAGCATCCGCCTGAGCACGCTCAAGCGCATGCCGAAGAGCGAGACCGCCGTCATGCTCATCACCGTCATCGCCACCGTCTGGACCCACAACCTCGCCGTTGGCGTCATCCTCGGAGTCGTGGCCGCGATGATCATGTTCGCCCGACGCGTCGCACACTTCGTCAGCGTCACCCGCACCCTCAGTGACGACGGCGACACAGCGCATTACGCCGTCGATGGAGAACTCTTCTTCGCCTCCAGCAACGACCTCACCACCCAGTTCGAGTACGGCGACGACCCCGACACGGTAGTCATCGACATGAGTCACTCCCACGTCTGGGACGCTTCCACCGTGGCCGCCCTCGACGCCATCGTCACCAAGTACGAAAACCACGGGAAGACCGTCACCATCCAAGGCCTGAACGACACCGCAGCAGCGTTCCACGGCCGCCTCACCGGAAACCTCGGCGCCGGGCACTGAGTCACGATTCACGCAAGAAGAAGGGGCGGCCTCGGGTCGCCCCTTCTTCGTCATCCACCGACGCCGCCGCTCCTCGACCCTCAAGCTCGGCATCGAGCGCGAGGCTCGGCCCTCCAGCGCGCCGAAATAGTCTGCCGAAACCGGCTTCCGGTGCACGTTTGCGGCACCCCTCGCAGAGCAGAATACGAAATCACGCCGTAAACGATCGTTTTCGGCACTCCACAACTACGGAGTATGCCCTTCGTCAGATGAGACCCACCGTAGGCTCAGAGGATGAGCACGGGTCAGGTGTTGCGCATCCCGTTCGAGTCGAAGGGGTTTGCAGGCGTCGTCACTGTAGACACGGTGACGAGCACGAACATTTCGCAGACTGGGCTGAACGCCCTTCTGAACGATGTGCCACACGAACGGCTCATCGGCTACCCGATCATGACGGCAACCGTTGAGCATGCCGGCTCCGGCTACAACGCTGTGTTCGCCTGGGTTCAGTTCGTGGAGATGACCCCCGCAGATGAATCGCCCTCGACAGCGTTCTTGGACAATATGCCGAGCCTGAACCAGCAGGGTCCTTTCAGTTCGCTTGGGTTTCTGCCGACGCTGTTTGACGCCCCCGCGAATCCCAACGCGCCAGACCTTCAATGGCGCGCCCATTCATATCTTGTCCGGTTCTCTGTTTACGAACCGCGAGTGATCACGCCGATTGCAGCGTTCCAATGGGGGTACGACCTATGCGCGGGAAAGCCCAGCGTCGTACATGCGACCCCTCTTCCCTGGCAAGACATGCTGCGCTGGACGAGCTCGCTGCCTGACTCGTTAGGCGGTTGGGACGTTAACGTAGCTCCCGACGCTGACTAGTGGCGAGCTCCTAGCGTCGCTGTCACCCGCACGCTCAGCCGAAAACCTCTGCCGCTTGGTGGTTACGCCGCGCGTTTTCGGCAGGCCTTCCGTTGCACACGCCAGGATCGCGCCGTAAACGATCGATTTCGGCTGCGATCGCGGCTATTCTCCGGGGGATCCCGTTGAACCACATCTCCGACATTTCTCGAGCTTCGGAGTGAGAGAGTGAGAGCGTGGAGATGAGGCGGAAGGGCAGAGCGGGCGCGATGTTCCTCTGCGCAATCGTGGCGACGACAACATTCACAGGATGCGCTGTCGAATACCATGGCTATCCCAGCGGAATAGATGGTGTGCTCTGGCGACAAGTCGCATCCTTCGAAGATCCTCTATCCCAGCGTCTCTACAGTCCCCCAGTTGATGGTCCGACGGCTTACCTCGACACCCTTCCTGGCGCACGGTGGGATGGCGACGCCCTCTCAGCGGCTGAGTTCGAGATCGAGCAGGGTGGCATCGTCCTCTACAACATCTCTTCGACGGATGCCTTCGCTCACGTCTCGGTGTTCATCGCCTCAGGACCACGACCGGCCATCCCGACCGATGATGGCTATGCCTACAACGGGCCAAGCGAGGTTTACACCTGCTACGACGTGAGGGCCGATTTTCGCTCGCAGCCAATGCCGTCAGCAGAACGAGACATCCTCACGAAGTGTCCAACACCCCTCGTGGAACTCTTAGCCGAGGATGCCGCATTTGCTAGTGGTGAGGTGTTCGACGGGTAGGCATCGACTTTTTCCGTCCGCCGGCGATCAACGGGAGCTGCCGAAAGCGCCTGCCGAAACGCGCTTCCGGCGAACGTTAGTGGCACCCTCGAAAGCGCACGACACCTGACCTCACCGTAAACGATCGTTTTCGGTGGGCTAAGGCGAGCAGGTTTGAACAGTCGGGGCGGGCATCTGGCGACCCCGCCCCGACTGTGCATCGCGAGGCAGTGCTCGAGCGATGCGGTGGCGTGCTGTGCACGCAGGTACGTGCTCGTGGGGGCGAGCACGTACGTCTCAGGGCTGCACGACGGGGAGGCCTGTCGTGGCGGCGGCGTCTTCCAGGGAGCCGAGGTTGAGGAGGTCGGTGAAGCCGGCCTGCTTCATCAGGTCGATGGCGACTCCTGCCCGGTTACCTGAACGGCAGTAGACGAGGTAGGTGGCTTCGGGGTCAAGGTCCGGCAGCGCAGCTTGGAGGTCGCCGCCCGTGACGTCGAGCAGGAGGGCGCCGTCGAGGTGGCCGGTGGCGCGCTCGGCGGGGGTGCGCACGTCGATGATGACCGCGTCGGGGCCGAGGTCAGCCTGTGGTGTGGGTGTGCTGGCGCAGGAGGTGAGCGTGAGTGCGGTGATGACGGCGAGGGTGGTGAGGGTTAGGCGGCCCATGTGCGTCCTTTCGTTGTGAGGGAGCGAGAGTGTCAGCGGTCGCAGGCGCCGTTGGCGCAGTGGCGGGTGGGCTGCCTACTGAAGCGTTGGTGCAGGGCACATCCCGCGCACCACCCGAGGGTGGCTTCTAGGAGCAGGACTGTGAAGCAGACTCCGCAGAGCCCGAGAGTCACGGGTAGCGGGACCATTCCAGCGCTCATCGTCACGCACGAGATAGCAGCGAGACCGAGGGCGAGCCACCAGGCGAAGACCTTCTGCGGCGCGCCCACCCAGTGCCGACGGCGGCGGCGTGTCAGAGCACGGCCGAGGGCGAGAGTGAGGGACAGCCGGTCGCTGATGAGTACGCGCGTCGTCATGTCGAGGAGGAAGAACATGCCGAACATCTGCAGCGGCCTGATGCTGTCGGAGGCGAGCGTGATGGTAAGGGCGGTGATGCCTATGGCGAGGAGGATGCCGGCGGCGATGCGGACGGCGTGCTCGTCGAGGACGGGCACCTCGTATCCGTCGACGTGTTCCCCGGTGCGGGGCGCGGTGTCGGTCGCGTGAGGCATGGGCTTCTTTCTGGTGGTGGTCAGGCGGAGAGCGTCTGAATGATGAGGGTGGCGAGCATGGTCAGCCCCACGGCCAGCACCAGAACCCCGAACCCGGTGCGGATGCCGGCAGCCGGGAGGCGATGCGACAGTGCCAGACCGATGAAGGATCCGGCGACGGCGAGCGCGGTGAAGGTGAGGACGATGGGCCAGTGGATGGCCACGGTCGTGATCTGGGTGAGGAAGCCGGCGGACGAGTTCACGGCGATGACTAGTAGCGATGTCCCCACTGCAGCGGCGATGGGCTGGCCGAGGAAGGTGAGGGCGGGGACGATGAGGAACCCGCCGCCTGCTCCCAGTGCCCCTGTGAGGACTCCCACGCCGAGTCCCGTACCTGTCGTTCGGATTCCACGGACGACCGGCCGCGTCGGAGGGCGCGCCGCGCGTTCTCGTCGCGGCCGCATCATGGCGATCGCTGTGACGATCATGATCGCCGCGAACAGAACGGTGAGCACGGTTTCTGGTAGCAGCTGACCAACCATCCCGCCACCGATTCCCCCGATCAAGCCGGTCGCCGCGAAGACGCCGGCGACTTTCCAGCGCACCTCGCGTCGGCGCACACGGAAGGCGGCGGAGACGGCGCTGGTGATAGCGACGACGAAGAGAGAGGAGACGATCGTCTCCCTCGTTCCGATGCCCAGGACGAGGGAGAAGATGGGGAAAGTGAGGATGGAGCCCCCGCCGCCGAGGAGCCCGAGTGCGACACCGACAAGGGCCGCGAGAGTCATCGCGAGGATGATGGAGGTGTCCACTCGAGCTCCTCGGCCGCTCAGGCGGCCGTCGGCCGAGACGGCGTCGCGGCGAGCCAGGCGTTGTAGCTGCCTTCGATCTCGATGACGTCGAGGCCGGCCCGGCGCAGGGCGCTGGCGGCGACGCTGTTGCGGACGCCGCTCTGGCAGTAGGTGAGGATCTTGCCGGCGGGCAGTTCGTCGGTGTGCCAGAGGGCCCGACCACCGGAGAGCTGCGCGGCGCCGGGGATGTGCCCGGCGTTGTACTCGGTACGGTTTCGCACGTCGAGGAGGAGCGCCGCGTCGACCTGGTCCAGGTCGGTGGGGGCGATCGTCTTGGGCTGCACCGTGGGGAGGCCATCGAGTGTGGTGATGAACCCGTCGACCTGATCGATGCCGACCCGCAGCAGATGATCCCGGAACCGGGCCGCGGCGTCCCCCGAGTCGATGATGAGGACGAGCGGCCGCGTCTCGGTGTCGGGGTCGTAGACCCAGGCGCCGTAGCTGGCTGCTTTCGCGACTCCGGGCACGTTCAGCGCGCCCTGAACAGTGCCCTCGTGCACGAGGGAGTGGTGGCGGGTGTCGACCATGATGACCCGGTCGGCGTCGATGTCGGCGTCAAGATCGAAGACGCTGCGCTCGAGGAGCGGAGGAAGTTCGCCCAGCACGGCCGGTCCGACGCGGTTCTGCCGCTTCATTCGTGCGAAGTAGGCGTGTGCGTCGGGCTGATCGTTCAACAGCGTGTCGATGAATCCCTGCTCATCGCCGGCCTCGAGGTAGGGAGCCCACCAGGCGAAACGCCGCTCGTATCCGACTGTCGAGCTTGGGACGGCGCCGAGCGCCTTGCCGCAGGCGGACCCCGACCCGTGCGCGGGGAGCACCTGCACGTAGTCGGGCAGGGTGAGGAAGTGGTCGCGGAGGCTCGCGAATAGATCCCGTGCGCCGTCGAAGCGGGTGTCGATGCCGCCTGCGGCCTCGTCCAGCAGGTCCGGGCGTCCGACGTCCCCGACGAACACGAAGTCACCGGTGAGGACATAGCCCGGCTCGGAGGTCGTGGCGCCGTCGATGACGAGGAAGGACAGGTGCTCGGGGGTGTGCCCGGGAGTGTGGACCGCCTCGACCGTGATGTTGCCGACCGTGATGCGGTGACCGTGCATTATCCGGGTGGCGTCTTGGAACCCGACACCGTACTGCCAGTCCGGGCCGCCCTCGCCGGAGACATACATCGTCGCCCCGGTACGGGCTGCGAGCTCGCGGGTGCCGGAGAGGTAGTCGGCGTGGATGTGGGTCTCGGTGACCGCGGTGATGGTCATGCTGTTCTTCGCGGCGAGGTCGAGGTAGACCTGGATGTCGCGGCGCGGGTCGACGACGATCGCTTCACCGGTGCGCTGGCAGCCGATGATGTAGCTGGCGTGGGCGAGGTCGTCGTCGTAGAGGCGTTCGAGGAGCATAAGGGTCTCCGTCGCTTTCTTCTGGGTCAGTGCGTGCAAGTGCAGCGCTGGGATACGGGGACGCCCGCGAGGGCTTGTTCGATGTGCTGGCCGCAGCCGTCCCAGGTGGGCTTGCCGCAGGAGGAGCAGGTGATTCGTGCGCACATGGTGCCAGGTCCTTTCAGGGGGTAGCGGTGTTGGCGAGCTGGCGGCGGACGTCGTCCATGTCCAGTTCGCGGGCCTTCTCGATGAGCAGCTCGAGCTGCGGTTCGGCAAGAGCTCCCGGCTGCCGGTAGACCAGGACGCCGTCGCGGACGACCATCAGGGTCGGAATCGAGGTGATGCGGTGGGCGGAGGCCAGAGCGGTCTCGGCCTCGGTGTCGACCTTCCCGAAGAGGATGTCGGGGTGCCTGTCGGATGCTGCATCGAATACCGGGGCGAAGGCCCGGCAGGGTCCACACCACTCAGCCCAGAAGTCGATCAGCGCGATGCCCTCGGCGTGGGTGAGCTGTTCGAAGTTCCCGGTGGTCAGTTCAACAGTTGCCATCGCCGATCACCGTCCGAACAGGCGGGCGAAGAAGCCACCCCGCTGAGACTGGGCGGCCTGGACTTCGGCACGGGTATGGCTGCCATTGCACCAGTCGGATGCGGGCACGGATTTCCGCACGGATGCGACGTGCTGACCGCACCCGGTCCAGGTCGTCTTTCCACAGGTGTGGCACTTCGTTGCTCTGCACATACGCTGATCTCCTTGCTCGGCGATACCCCGGGGAGTATCAGTTCATGTGAATACGATACCCCAGGGGGTATAGTGGTTGTCAACTCGACGGAAGGACCACCCATGACCGACACCCTCGTCACCGGCGACCCGCTCGTCCACGACCCCGAAGCCAAGCGCAAAGTCGTCAACCGCCTCAAGCGAGCTCAGGGCCAGCTGGCGGCGGTCATTACGGCCGTCGAGGACGACGCGCACTGCCGCGACGTCGTGCAGCAGCTCTCCGCCGTCTCGAAGGCCCTCGACCGGGCCGGATTCCTCGTGATCTCGACCGCGCTGCGGGAATGCCTCACCGATCCGGACGCCGACGACGTCACCTCCCCCGCCGAGTTGGAGAAGCTCTTCCTCTCCCTGGCCTGAACCGGTCAGGCCCGCTCCTCGGGGCCCTCGCCTGGTGACCTGGGAGGAGTTCGACGATTCCCGTGTCGAACACCGTTAGTCTTCCCAGGGCGCTGTTCGCATGGGACCGGCGCTGAACAATGATGTGTTGAAGCATTCACAGTGATGCCAGATGAGGAGCGGTGCTTCGTGCTTTTGACGAGTCTTCCCAGCCCCCCACCGTCGTGGGCACAGTTCACCCTCGGGCCGCTCACAATCCACACCTACGCGCTGTGCATCATCGCCGGGATCATCGCCGCCGTGATCATCACCCAACGACGCCTGTCGGCACGAGGCGCGGAGGACGGCGTGGTTGTCGACATCGTCATCTGGGCTGTCCCGATCGGCATCATCGGAGCCCGGTTCTATCACGTGTTCACCCACGTCGGGGACTACTTCTATCCGGGCGCGAACCTCGGGAACATCTTCGCCATCTGGGACGGCGGCAACGCCCTCTACGGGTCCCTCCTGGGCGGCGCTGTCGGTGCGTACATCGGCTGCCGACGAACCGGTATCCGGCTGTGGTCCTTCGCCGACGCTCTCGCGCCCGCGATGCTCATCGCGCAGTCCATGGGTCGGATCGGCAACTACTTCAACCACGAACTCTTCGGGCTGCCCACCACGCTGCCGTGGGGGCTCGAGATCCTGCCGACGGACACCATGTTCCCGGACGGCCTCCCGGCCGGAACGCTGTTCCACCCGCTGTTCCTGTACGAGATCATCTGGAACCTGATCGGCGTGGCGATCATCCTCCTCCTCGAGCGCAGATACCGGTTCCGGTGGGGACGAACCTTCGCCCTCTATATGATCTGGTACGGCCTCGGACGCAGCTGGCTCGAGGCCATCAGGATCGACCCCACCAGCGACGCCCTGTTCGGCATCCCCGCGAACGTCTGGGCATCCGTCGTCGTCGTCGCCCTCGGCATCGCGCTATTCGTCGTCCAGGGGCGACGACACCCCGAACCCGAACCCTCCGTGTACCAAGAAGGACGCGCGCCAGCGGTGGAACATCAGCCCAGCAGCGCAGACGAGAGCTGAACGCCACCCACACCTCCAGCTGTCAGCTAGTTCTGTCTAAGCGATCACGGACACAACGCCTCTTGACGTGGTGCGCCGAAAATCCCTGCCGAGAGGGGTTTCCGAAGATCGTTTGTGGCGCCTCATAAGGAGCCACCGGGCCAGTGACGCCAAAACGATCGTTTCTGGTGTGACGGACGACGGCATGCGGAAGATCATCCGGGTTACCCGACCCGGTTTGCGCCGGGCGTACGCTGATGGTCTCGATCGCGGAAGACGGGACGACGACCATGGGCGACTCGGCACAGGGGCCACGCGGTTCGCTGCTCTATGTTGAAGATGATGCGGAGATCGCTGCGCTGACCGTCGAAGTGCTGGAAGAGGTGTACGACGTCGAGCATGCCGCGGACGGCGAGACCGCGCTCCGGCTCGCGCTGAGCAGGCGATACGACGCCATGGTGGTCGATCGACGCCTCCCCGGCATGGACGGCGTCGATTTCATCTGTGCCGTGCGTACCGCGCACATCACGACGCCGGTCCTGATGCTGACCGCGCTCGGCACCGTGGACGATCGTGTCACCGGTCTCGACGGCGGAGCGAACGACTACCTGGTGAAGCCGTTCGATTACGACGAGCTGCTGGCGCGCCTTCGGGCGCTGCGACGCGCGTTCAGGGCTGATGGGGTACGTCGACGCCTCGGCGAGTGGGTGTTCACGCCGGACGCCCAGGCCGCGTACGATCCATCTGGAATCCGAGTGGCGCTGACGGCGACGGAGAGCGCGCTCCTGGAGCTGTTGAGCACCAGCCCCGAGCACGTGTTCAGTCGGGACGAGATCCTCCGCGCCGTGTTCCATGAAGGAGATACGACGAGTTCGGTGGACACGTACGTGCACTATGTGCGGCGCAAGACGTCCCCCGACATGATCGAGACCGTCCGCGCACGCGGCTACCGCGCGGGAACACCGTCATGAGCGACGCCGATAATCGACGCGTGCGTCGCGCAGCGCTATCCATCGGACTCTGGGTCGGAGTCTCGTCGGGTGTGATCGTAGCGATCGGCATCGGCGTGCTGATCGCGGTGGTGCTCTCAACGTCGCGCCGCGAAGGCGAGGAGCACGGCGGCGGCTGGTTCGGCGGTCCCGCCGGAACGCGGGACGACTTCATCGTCGACATCGACGTGATCGTTCCGGCCGTGATCATCATCGGAGTGATCGGCGTGGTGCTGCTCGGGGTTGTCGCCGCGGTCGCCGCTCGACGATCGGTCCGCCCGCTCGGGGAGGCGCTGCGTCGGCAGCGAAACTTCGTGGCCGACGCGAGCCACGAACTGCGTACGCCGCTGACGGCGCTGACGAGCCGTATCCAGGTGTTGCAACGCCGTCATGACCGAGGCGAGGACCTCGGAGCGGGTCTCACCAACCTCCGGCGCGATGCGGACATGATGGCCGACGTGCTCAACGACCTGCTCATCGCCGCGGAAGGAGAATCGTTCGCCGACGGGAACGCGGACGTCGCGACAGCGGCGGCGACAGCGGTCGCAGCGATGACGACGAGCGAGAAGCGCTCCGAGGTCTCGCTCGCGATCACCGTGGATCAGGAGGTGAAGGCGCAGCTGCCGGAAGTCACGCTCGTCCGCATCCTGGTCGCGCTGCTCGACAACGCCGTGCAGCACTCCCCGGCGCGAGGTACCGTCTCGATCCGCATCGCGCGGGACGCCCGCAACGTGACGGTGCGCGTCATCGACGAGGGCTCCGGGATCGAAGGCATCTCGCCCGAGCAGGTCTTCGAGCGCTTCGCGCGTCCGCGCGAGAGTGGGCGCCCTCGCAGCTTCGGTCTCGGACTCTCACTCGTGCGAGATGTCGCTCGCCGTGCCGGAGGGTCCATCGAGGTCGAACGGTCGACAGCATCCGGCACGACTTTCCTGCTCACACTGCCGGCTCATCCCTGAACGAGTGCGTCTCCTCCGATCGGATGCGAACCGACCGTCGTCGTCTGCACGTCCACCATCGTCGTGCCGAGCCAGCGGGTCACGCGACGATCAGCATCGACGACGATGCCGGTGCGCGACCCCGCAGCCGCGATCCACGAGCGGTTCGCCGGGCCGGCCACCACGGCAGCGGTCGCCCAGACGTCCGCTTGCGTGAGACCGTCGGTCACGATCGTGGCCGACGCGGTGCCTGTCGCGGGCCTACCGGTGCGCGGATCGAGGATATGATGCCCGCGCTCCGCCGTCCCTGAGGTCGCCACCGCACCGTTCACCACGTCGACCACCGCGATCAACTGACCGCGGTCGTGCGGGTCGGCGATTCCCACCGGCCATCGCCAGTCGGCTCCCTCGGCTGTGAACAGCTGCAGGTCTCCTCCGGCGTTGATGCCGACCGCGGTCGCGGCAGCCAGCAGCGGCTCGAGGTGCCGACGGCCCGCAGCTTCCACCGCCCAGCCCTTGACGTATCCCGTCGGGTCGAACCTTCCCCGCCACCGGGCGGAGACCAGGCCGCCAGTCTCCTCTTCGGCGCGTTCGCAGGCATCCGCGACCAGCGCCACCCTGCTGTCAGCGTCGGCGATGGAGAGTTCACCGCGACGGATGCGGCTGATGTCGGAATCAGTGCGATATGTCGAGAAGACCCGGTCGATGTCACGCAGTTCGTCGAAGCATGCTCGCACTGCCCGGTCGGCGCCCTCGTCGGTCATTTCCCCCGGAGCAATCAGATGGATGCTCATCGGAATGCCCATGATCTCCTCGACCCAGACCCGCGTCACCTCATTCGCGGTACGCATCAGCTCTGCGCCTGGTCGATCGCGCTCTGCAGCGACGAGAGGTAGCCACCGCTCGTGTATGTGGCACCGGACACCATCTGGATCTTCGAGCTCTGCGCCTGGATCGTCTCCGAGACGAGCCTCGGGATCGCGGTGCCGTTGATCTGCCGGTCCCGACCGTTGCTGTTCGGGTAATCGACCGCCTGTGCGTCCGTGATCTGTCCACCGGAGACGGTTATCTGCACCTGCACCGGCCCGTAGCGGGTCTGCGATGATGCGCCGGTGTAGGTTCCGTCGGCGAGGCCGGTGCCAGACATGGTTCCCGAGTTCGTCGATGTGGTTCCCGAGCCGCTCGCGCCGGTCTCGGCGGTCGTCAATGAACTGCCCGCTGTCGCCGCACTGGCGTCGGTCGGGGTGACCGCCTCCAGAGACGTTCGGTAGCTGAACAGCAGCACGAGTCCGCTGACGGTCGCGAGCAGCGTGTAGAGGATCTTCTTCATGGCCGTCTCCCTGCTCAGATCGTGAACGATTCGGAATGGATGCGATGGGCGGGGAACCCGGCGCCAACCAGGTCGCGCCTGAGGTCTTTCATCCAGGCCTCACCGCCACAGATGAACACGTCGTGGTCCTTCGGCTCCGGCACGAGATGGCGGAGGAGATCTGCGCCCGACCACGCCTCGTGCGTGGCAGGGATCCAGCTCGACGCGCCGGAAGATCGCGGGCCGATGAACGGCAGGTAGCTCAGGCCACGGGTACTGATGAGGTGAGCGATGGCCTCCTGCCGAAGAGCGTCCTCGGCCGCGGACTCCCGGGTGATAAGCATCGCTTCTCCCGGTCCGTAGCCTTCCGTCTCGAGCAGCGAGACGAGCGGTGCGACCCCGGCGCCTGCGCCGATCATAAGCAGCTTCGTCCCGGTCCTGCGCTCACCGGTCATCTCCCCGTATGGTCCTTCCACGATGACCCTGGTGCCAGGGAGCAGCGCGGTGAGGCGTCGCGTGCCGTCGCCCAGCACACGGGCAGTCAACGTCAGCTCGCTTCCCGGCGCAGCGGAGAGCGAGAACGGGTGCGCGCGAGTCCAGCCTGGTCCATCGAGGAACCGCCAGACGAAGAACTGACCAGCCCTGGCACCGAGCGTCGCGAGGTCGCGACCGGTGACCCGGATGGTGACGCCCCGAGCACCGTCCGCCTCGACCCCCGCCACCCGCAGGGCCCGACGAGTGGACCGCAGCAGCGGCATCCCGATGCGGAAGAGCAGTACCGATCCTGCGGAGAGCGCCCAGATCGACCACCAGTAGACGGTCGCGATCGGTGAGGACAGGAAGTCGGCGCCCGTCCACAGCTGGTGCGGCAGCGCGAGCCCGACGCCCAGGTACGCGTACAGGTGCAGGAGGTGCCAGGACTCGTACCGCAGGTGCCGACGAGCACGCCGGATCGAGGTGACGACCACGAGCAGGATCAGCAGAGTGCCGGCAGTCGCCAGGAGCATGCCGGGGTATTCCCAGATGAAGCTCCACAGCTGGACGAGCGGGTTGATGCCGGCAGCCATCGCGTAGCCCACCGCGAGCAGTGCGATGTGCGCGCCCATCAACCAGAACGACCAGAATCCGACGAAGCGATGCAGCCGCGTGATCCCGTCGCGACCGAATCCGCGCTCGAACAGCGGGACGCGCGCCATCAGCAGCACCTGATAGAGCAGCAGATTCGCCGCGACCAACCCGGTGAGGCGTCCGAGCGTCGTGACGGTCTCGGCGTTGACTCCCAGGACTGCGGTCACTCCACCACAGGCGATCCACAAAGCGACGACGAACAGGCTGGTCGCCCAGATCACCGTGATCGCCGCTGCACGCCAGACCCGCGCGCGGCCATGGGCTGCCCGCCGTGGCTCAGGGGAAGCGGCGGGGACGGAAGCACGCGGTCTCGTCGTCAGAGTGGTCATAGGGGAATCGTGCTGCGCCGACTCTGAGACAGGTCTAAGGAACGGCTCCCGATAGGCAACTCATATCTGTCTCTCAGGCAACGCCACTCGTCCCGAGCAGCGTACCGATCGCGAACGTGACCACCAGCGCGATCGCCCCACCGAGCACCACCCTGATCGTGGGCCTCAGCGCGGGGTTCCCGCCGATCCTCGCGCTCAGGAATCCGGTCAGCGCGAGCGCCAGCAGCACCACCGCGAAAGCGACCGGCACCCGGATCTCGGGAGGCGGGAGCAGTATCGCCAAGAGCGGAAGCAGCGCTCCGAGTGCGAAGGCAAGTGCGGAGGCCCCCGCCGCCGCCCACGGACTGACCACCTGATTCTCCGTGATGCCTAGTTCCGCTTCGAGGTGCGCGGTCAGCGGGTCGTGCGCGGTGAGCTCCTCCGCAACGAGGCGTGCGGTCGCCGGGCTAAGACCTTTCGCCTGATAGATGCCCGCCAGCTCCTCGAGCTCGGTCGCAGGATTATCGGCCAGCTCTCCTCGTTCCTTCTCGATCAGAGCCCGTTGGCTGTCTCGCTGGCTGCTCACCGACACGTACTCCCCGAGCGCCATCGAGATCGCACCGCCGACGAGACCGGCGACACCCGCGGCGAGCAGCGTCGCGGAATCGGTCGTCGCCCCCGCGACACCGACGACGAGCGACGCGACCGACACGATGCCGTCGTTCGCGCCGAGCACTCCGGCTCTGAGCCAGTTGAGCCGCCCAGCGAGATCGCCGCGGTGGGGTTCACCCGGATGCGTCGCCAACATCATCGCCCCGTTCTTTCTCCCGGCGCGGCTATGGAAGGCACATCCCGACGTAGGTCGAGCTCTGCGTGCGCGGAATGCCACTTCGTGAGAGGTCGAGTCATCGGACAAGAGTACGCCCGCCACAAACGCGCCCTCCGCAGCTCGACCGCTAGCAAGTCCGGTCGCGGCACCAACCGAAGGCCCATGCCAGAACGGGGTTCCGGCTCCCGTTAGCGGCGACCGCCCCGGCAACCAAGTGATACCGCGCCGGAAACGATCGTTTTCGGTGGGTTGAACAGAGGCAGTAGCCGTACCAGTCAACAGGCGCTTCCGGCACACCCACCAGACCTCCGCAAAGCGATCTTCAGGTAGGTCCGACCGCCCCTGCCATCGGCGTCGTCGACGGGCTTGCCTGGGACGTTTGACACCCGTTCGAGTTCGAGACCATCATGAACCACAACCCGCCCGCCCCTCGGCTTAGCCGAAATGTCGCTATCCATTCAGTAGACCTTCCGCGTCCGATCGATAGAGAGGTAAATGGGATGGCATCGAGATCGAAGACGACGGCAGCACGGTGCGTTGTCGGGACCGCTCTGGGCGCAGCGGTCGCATTGTGGGGAGGGACTCACCTGCTCTCCCGCCGACGGGCGCGCTGGCGTCCCGGCGCGGGAGTGGTGTCGCGGCACGGTCAACTCAGCATCCGAACATTCGGCGACGGTGACCCGATCGTGGTCTTGCTGCCCGGAATCGCCGCAAGCGGATCGTTCTACGGTGCCGCCTTCGATCAGCTCGGTGACATCGCCACCGTCCTCGTGATCGACCCGCTCGGGTTCGGCCAATCGATGGTCGAACCCGACGGCGATGCTCTATTCGGAATCTCCGATCATCAGAACGCGATCATCGATGTGCTGTCTTCTTCCCCTTTAGCATCTCGCCCGGTGACCCTGGTCGGCCACTCGATGGGCGCCTCCCTCGCGATCATCACCGCCGCCGCCGCCGCCGACACCGCGATCACCATTGCAGGGGTGATCGCCTTCGACGCCCCCCTGTTCGTGTCAGAGCAGGAAGCCCGGCAACGAATCTCGGGCATGGGCTGGTTCGAAACCCTGCTGGCCAGCGGTCCGATCGCCCATCTGGTCTGCTCATGGATGTGCCGCCATCGGCGATTCGCCTCCTATGCCGCCATCGCGGTGAACCCATCACTGCCCATAACCGTGGCCAGAGACGGTGTCAGGCACACATGGCTGTCGTACTCCGGCGCCCTGAACTCGATCGTGATGTCGGATGACTGGTTACCCGCACTGGAGGCCCTGGGGCGGCGCAACATCGCCGTCCTCCTTGTCAACGGCACCGATGACCCCGTGCCGGTGCCCGGACTGGCCGATCGGCTCGCACGCTCCTATCCGAACCTCACCGTCTCGACTCATCGGGGTGGACACCAGCTTCCACTGAGTGATCCCGACTGGTGCGCCGAGACCGTGGCAAGGGCGATCAACGGCGACCCGTCCTGAAAAGCAAGCGTATTGAGGGATGTGCGAGAGACATCCTGCCTGACGGGCATCGGACAAGCCGCGGGCCACATCGAGAATCGGTCCCCGAAGGCGATCTCGAGCTGCTGCCAGCGCTGATGCAGAGATGTCGTAGTATCTGCGTATGAGTGCAGATACGCAAGGATGTGGGTATCGGCCGGATAGTTCCTTCGTTGAGCTGGCGGTGGAAGTGTTTGGGATGCTCGCGGATGCAACACGGGTGCGGATCATTCTCGCTCTTCAGGAAGCCTCGGAACTGTCGGTGAACAGCCTCGCCGACGCGGTTGGCAAGTCACCAGCCGCGGTATCGCAGCACCTGGCGAAACTTCGTCTGGCTCGCATCGTCTCCACCCGTCAGGACGGGCAAAGGGTCTTCTACCGGCTAGACAACGAGCACGCATCCCGACTGGTCGCGGACGCCATCTTCCAAGCCGAACACTCCCTGGGTGGCACACCCCGACACCATCATGCGGATCGGGCGAGCGAATGAGTCCGACCCACGATCACTCGCACGGCGGGCACCACGACCACGGCGCCCCGCACGCACACCATGACCACCCGACCGGCATCAAGGGGTTCTTCTACGGACTCTTCGTGCCCCACTCCCATGACGCGGCAGATTCCATCGATGATGCGTTGGAGGCGAACCGGTCAGGCATCCGTGCTCTGAAGATCAGCCTTCTGATCCTGCTGGTCACAACCGTCCTTCAGGCTGTCGTGGTCATCTTCAGCGGTTCCGTCGCGCTCTTGGCTGATACCGTCCATAATTTCTCCGACGCGCTCACCGCTGTTCCTTTGTGGGTTGCCTTCATCCTCGGCCGGCGTGCAGCCTCGCGCCGCTACACCTACGGGCTCGGCCGTGCCGAAGATCTCGCGGGGCTGTTCATCGTTTTCGTGGTCGCCCTCTCCGCAATCGCCGCCGCCTGGCAATCCATCCACCGCATCCTGAACCCGCAGCCCCTCACAAACATCGGCTGGGTCATCGCCGCGGGCATCATCGGATTCCTCGGCAACGAGATCGTCGCCGTCTACCGCATCCGAGTCGGGCAGCGAATCGGCTCCGCCGCCCTTGTTGCCGACGGCATCCATGCCCGCACAGACGGATTCACCTCACTCGCCGTCGTGGCCGGCGGGATCGGCGTGCTCCTCGGCTTCCCTCTGGCAGATCCCATCGTCGGCCTGGTCATCTCGGTCGCGATCTTCGTCCTCCTCATCGGAACGGTCCGCAGCGTCGGACGGCGCCTGCTGGACGGCGTCGAACCAGAACTCGTCGACAAGGTTGCGCACGCCCTCGATCATGTCGACGGCATCACCGCTGTCGACCGCATCAGACTCCGCTGGAACGGACATCGCCTGGAAGGCGACGCGATCCTCGCTGTCGACGCGCACGCCACCCGTGAACGGGTAGATGAAGTCACTGAGCGCGCACGCCGAAGTGTCCACTCCCACCTCCCCAACCTGGATGAGTTTCTTGTCAGCACCCGCAGCTCGATGGCCACAAGCAACACCTGATCCAGAGTCCGCACAGGGGTGACGAAGCTCACGCCTGAGGTCGGTCCGACCCGCGGGAATGATCTGCGTGCCATTGTGTTGGATACCCCCAGGGGGTATCTTGGAAGTATGAACGGCTACGAGAACAACAAGGCTGATCTGCGTAAGCGGTTGAACCGTGTCGAGGGTCAGGTGCGGGGTATCGCGCGGATGGTCGACGACGACAAGTGCTGCATCGACATCCTCACGCAGGTCTCTGCGGCGACGAAGGCTCTCGAAACGGTCGCATTGTCGCTCTTGGGGGACCATCTCAGTCATTGCGTCGCCCAGGCGAGTACCGAGGGCGGCGAGGTTGCGGCAGAGAAGGTCCGCGAGGCCAACGAAGCAATCGCCCGTCTTGTCCGTTCATGACCACCACGTCTGCTGAATTGAAGGAGCGCACCATGACTGATCGCATCGAACTCGGACTCAAGGACGCATCCGCCGACGGTTGCGCCTGCTGCACTGTCCCATCGACCACCGAGGTATCCGTTTCGGGTGTGTCTCTGGTGTCGGAGGAGATTCTGGTTGCCGGGATGACGTGCTCGCATTGCGTATCCAGCGTCAGCGACGAGCTGAGCACTGTCGATGGTGTCGAATCCGTCACCATCGACCTGAACGCTGGCGCCACCTCCCGGGTGACCATCCACAGTGCCGCACCCGTCGATCACGCCGCCGTGAAGGCTGCGGTCGAAGAGGCCGGCTACACGCTCGCGACCGGCCAGGCCTGAGCGGCTATCTGTCTGCGCCCGGCTTGACCCGGGCGCATCCGAGCAAGGAGTTCCGATGAGCCAGCACGACGAGCACACCAATCAGGCCGCGCACCCCAATCACGGCGGGTTCCCTACCACGGAGCACGACCACGCGGCGATGAGCCACGAGCACGGTGCTTCTCAAGAGCACGCCGGTCAGGAGGGCCACGGTGGGCACGCTGGCCATGCCGATCATGTGGGCCAGTTCCGGCGGTTGTTCTGGATCATGCTGGTCCTCGCGGTCCCGGTTGTCGGGTTCTCGATGATGTTCTCGATGCTGCTCGGATACCCGCTGCCAGACGCCCCGTGGGTCGGGTGGGTGTCTCCGGTTCTCGGAACGGTCATGTATGTGTGGGGTGGGGCGCCGTTCCTCACCGGCGCGGTGAGTGAACTCCGTGCGCGTAAGCCCGGGATGATGCTGCTGATCGCGCTCGCGATCACGGTGGCATTCTTGGCGTCGTGGGGTGCGAGCCTGGGTGTGCTGCATCACGAGCTCGACTTCTGGTGGGAACTCGCGCTGCTCATCGTGATCATGCTGCTCGGTCACTGGATCGAGATGCGCTCCCTCGCCCAGACGACGTCAGCGTTGGATTCTTTGGCCGCGCTGCTCCCCGACGAGGCGGAGAAGGTGGAAGGCGACACGACGGTCACGGTCGCCCCGGCCGACCTGTTGGTGGGGGATGTTGTGGTGGTTCGCCCCGGCGGCCGGGTCCCCGCGGACGGGCGGATCGTGCAGGGCTCGGCCAGCATGGACGAGTCGATGATCACCGGAGAGTCCCGGCCCGTGCGCCGCAGCGACGGCGACCAGGTCATCGCCGGCACGGTCGCGACCGATTCTGGTGTGCGGGTGGAGATCACCGCGATCGGTGAGGACACTGCTCTCGCGGGAATCCAGAAACTCGTCACCGAAGCGCAGAGTTCGTCGTCGCGCGCGCAGCGGCTCGCGGATAAGGCTGCGGGGTGGTTGTTCTGGTTCGCACTGGGCGCTGCCGCGATCACCGCCGTTGTCTGGACGATCGTCGGTCAGCCTGACGCGGCCGTCATCCGCACGATCACCGTGCTGGTGATCGCCTGCCCGCATGCTCTGGGCCTGGCGATCCCACTCGTCGTGTCGATCGCAACCGAGCGGGCCGCTCGCGGTGGCGTCCTGATCAAGGATCGTCTCGCGCTGGAGAGCATGCGCACGGTCGACACCGTCCTGTTCGACAAGACCGGCACCCTCACCAAGGGCACCCCCGCCGTTACTGCAATCGATCCTGTCCTGGAGACTGACCCTGACCAGCTGCTGGCATGGGCCGCCGCGGCAGAGGCGGATTCCGAGCACCCCCTCGCTCGCGCGATCGTAAACGCGGCGAAGGACAAGACTCTCCGTGTCCCGTCCTCGTCGGACTTCGAGTCGTCCCCGGCGGTCGGGGTGCGTGCGCGTGTCGATGGACACGTCGTGCAGGTCGGTGGCCCGTATATGCTCGAGCAGGAGAACGCCCATGAGCTGCCTGTTGCCGACGAGTGGCGTCACGAGGGTGCGATCATCCTCCACGTGCTCGTCGACGGGCAGGTCGCGGGCGCACTGCGCCTCGCGGATGAGATCCGGTCGGAGTCGCGTCACGCGGTCGATGCTCTCCATGAGCGTGGTGTGCAGGTGGTCATGATCACCGGTGACGCTGACGCGGTCGCCGCATCGGTGGCGGGCGATCTGGGTATCGACCGGTACTTCGCGGGAGTGCGGCCGGAGGACAAGGCCTCGAAGGTGAAAGAGCTGCAGAGCGAAGGCCGCAAGGTCGCAATGGTCGGTGACGGCGTGAACGACGCCCCTGCGCTCGCGCAGGCGGATGTCGGGATTGCGATCGGTGCGGGTACGGACGTCGCGATCGCTTCGGCGGGCGTGATCCTCGCCAGCGACGACCCCCGGTCCGTGATCTCCGTAATCGAGCTGTCGCGGGCCAGCTACCAGAAGATGAAGCAGAACCTCTGGTGGGCCGCCGGGTACAACCTCCTCTCCGTCCCGCTCGCGGCTGGCGTGCTCGCACCCATCGGGTTTGTGCTTCCGATGTCCGTGGGGGCGGTGTTGATGTCGCTGTCCACGATCGTTGTCGCTTTGAACGCGCAGCTGCTGCGCCGGCTGAACCTGAGCCCGGACGCCGTCGTCAACGAGTAGGCGCATGGGCGGCGGCGACGTACCCTGGAGGAAAGAGAGGTGGGACGGTGTTGATCACGATTGCACGGCGCGTGCATGACCAGCGCACGCTCACCCGCACTCTCCTCACCGTCGTCGCCGTCGCTCTCTCCGTCATCTTCGGACTCTTAGCGATGCATTCGATGAACACGCACTCGATGCCCTCCGGGCACAGTGAGACCATCACCGTCACGCCCGCTTCTGCCGACGTTCACCCTGCACCCATGCCTGGGGAAGACGCAGCGATCGACGGGGCGGGATGTGCCACGTGTTCTGACGATCCAGGTATGGCGTGGATGGCCTGCGTACTCGCGCTCCTCATCGCCGTCGTGCTGCTTGCGCGACCGTCCGCCTGGTCGCGAGCCCTTGGACGCTCCCCGGGAGCGCCCGTATCGCTCCTGAGCCTCCGAGATTCGTTGCATCCACTGCGGCCCCCATCCCTCACCGTTCTCTGCATCAGTCGCACGTGATGGACGCGCTACCCGCATTCTGCGGGTAACGCCCTTCGCCCAGCCTGTCTCGCTGGGTGCCATCATCGACTCTTGGAGAGAACTCATCATGAAGACCCGTTTTGCGGCGACTGCCGCGCTCACCCTCGTTGCGTTGCTTGGACTCGCCGGCTGCGCCGGAACCACGTCCGGCGGCGGCGATATGCCCGGCATGGACCACGAGAGCAGCAGCTCCGCCCCGGCATCCGCGGACGCCAACGATGCCGACATCATGTTCGCCAGCATGATGAAAGAACACCACGCTCAGGCCATCGACATGTCTGACATGCTCCTCAGCAAGAACGGCGTCGACGCACGTGTCGTCGCTCTCGCTGAAGAGATCAAGGCCGCGCAGGAACCCGAGATCCAGAAGATGGATCAGTGGCTCGAAGAGTGGGGCGCTGACACCGCCGACATGGAGGGCATGGATCACAGCGGCGGCATGATGTCCGACGAGGACATGCAGGCTCTCGAAGATGCCACCGGTGCGGACGCCAGCCGCCTGTTCCTCGAGCAGATGATCCAGCACCACGAGGGTGCCGTCGAGATGGCCCAGGAAGAGGTCGACAACGGTCAGAACAGCGACGCGGTCGCTCTGGCCGAAACGATCATCGAGGCGCAGACCACGGAGATCGCCACGATGGAAGACCTCCTCGCCACGCTCTGATTCACGCCTGGGGTGCGGGATTCCTCCCGCACCCCTCGGCTGGCTCTTCCCCGCAGCTCTCGCCATCACACCGGTGACGCCACGCTGCGTGTCTCATTCGCGCACCCCGGGTGCGTACCCGCACGCACTTCTTCAAGTCGGAGCCATATGAACCGCTACTCACCCCTACCCGCTTTTGCGATCGCTCTTATAGCCGTCACCGCCACCGGATGCGCCGCACCACAAACCTCCGGCACCGATGCGGTTCCCCCCGTCATCGAACACATTCACGGTGTCGCCGCTGACCCAAACAGTGAGAACCTCTTCGTAGCCACCCACGGGGGAATCTTCACCCTCACACCCGAAGGTGCGCTCGCCGGTCCCATCGGAGGCTACGACTTCGATGCGATGGGATTCACCGTCCTCGACGATGCCCTCTTAGCATCCGGACACCCGGGCACGCAGACACCCGCAGAGCTCGGCTCCCCAAACCTGGGCGTCATTCGCAGTGACGACTTCGGCGAAACCTGGTCACCGATCGCTCTCACCGGCACTACGGACTTCCATACCCTCACCGCTGGACCGGACGGCACTCTCTACGGGATCGCTTCTGACGGGGTCGACCTGCTCATCAGCACTGACAACGGTCGCGAATGGAACCGCGGCGCCACACTTGCCGCGGCAGACCTCGCAGCCACCAACGACGGTCTCTACGCGGCGGCAGAAGAAGGACTACTTCTCAGCACCGATAACGGCGCCAGCTTCGCCCCCGTCGCGGACGCCCCACTGCTCTACGCCCTCGACGTCCGACCCGACGGCACGCTCGCAGGAGTCGGAACGGACGGCGCCCTCTGGTCTCAGAACACCGAAGGAACATGGCAGCGCCTCGACCCCCTCCAAGGGGCCGCCCAGGCCTTCACCGCGATCGGTGACGACAGCTTCGTTGTGGTCGATGACCGCGGCATCGTCCAGATCGCACCCGATGACACGACCGTCCTCGCCCCCGTCCGGTAGGTGGCTCACACCAGAACGGTCGCCATGATCAGCGCTGCAACCTCTCCGGACGCATGCCGGTCTTCATCGCCTGCGCCACGGTCCTCGCCATATCGAGCTTCCACCTCATCGGAGCTTTCACGGCACTCCCGGGGGGGGTATCAACCGCACTATGGGTGAGTCTATTCTCGACCGGCAAGCGCTAGAAAGTTCACAGACGCGAAGCAGAGGCGGTTCCCCGACGGTCAGCCCAGGCCGCATGATTGGTCAGCTTGGCCTGTATAGTCATCGTGTGCTGACTATTGCTTCTCGTCTTGATGTGATGAACCGTCTCGGTCGCGCGATGGCAGACCCGTCGCGCTCGCGGATCCTTCTTGCGCTCTTGAATGTGCCTGGCTATCCAGCTGAGCTCGCTCGCGAACTGGATCTCACACGTACGAATGTCTCCAATCATCTGACGTGCCTGCGCGGGTGCGGTCTGGTTGTTGCGACCCCGGAAGGCCGGCGCACGCGTTACGAGATCGCGGACCCGCATCTCGCAGTGGGCCTACGACACATGCTGGAAGCGGTCGTCGCCGTTGACGAGGGTTTTCCGTGCACGGACGAGAAGTGTGAGTGCTGCGCATGAGTGAAGAGTGCTGCGGCCCAGACGAGCCCCGGAAGGCTCGCACGATTCAGCGCGTTGAGTTGACGCGTTCCCACAGGACGGGAGACGCATGTTGCGAGCCCGACCCGGTGCGAAATGCCACGTCCTCCGAGGCCCATGAGGAAGGCGATGCTTGCTGCGGACCGGCGCTGCCGTCCAAGGCAGGCGTGGATGACGATGAGATCGAGGTGCGTCCGCCGTGGTGGCGCGACATCGCGCTACTGCCGTCCGCGCTGTCGGGCCTTTTCCTGGTCGCCGGGTACGCGTTCGAGTGGGCGGGTATCGAAATCCCCGCGCTTGTGCTGCAATGGGCTGCTCTGCTGACCGGCGCCTACACCTTCGTTCCTGGTGCGATCCGCCGGTTGATCCGGGGTCGACTTGGCGTCGGGCTGCTGATGACGATTGCCGCGATCGGTGCGGTTCTGCTCGGCCATGTCGGTGAGGCTGCGACCTTGGCGTTCCTGTTTTCGCTGGCGGAGGCTCTCGAGGACCGTGCGATGGATCGGGCGAAAGAGGGTCTGCGTGCCCTGCTGTCCCTGATCCCGGAGACCGTGCGTGTCTCTCGTCTCGCCGGCGACACGACGATCCCGGCCGCGGATGTCCGTGAGCTCGATATCCTCATCGTTGGAGCAGGCGAGCGTGTTGCCACCGATGGTGTTGTTGTCGAAGGGCGTTCGAGCCTGGACACATCCGCGATCACCGGTGAGTCCATCCCGGTCGACGTGCATCCCGGCACTGCGGTCGCGGCGGGCTCGGTGAACGGTGCATCGACGCTGCGGATCGAGGCGACCGCGGACGGGCGCGACAACTCGCTCACCCAGATCGTGTCCCTCGTGGAGCAGGCCCACGCCCGCAAGGGCGACCGCGCGCGGCTTGCTGACCGGATCGCCCGCCCCCTCGTCCCCGTGGTGCTGATCGCCGCGGCCCTTGTCGCCGTGTTCGGATTCATCGTCGGAGATCCGTCGACCTGGATCGAGCGTGCACTCGTCGTCCTCGTCGCCGCGTCTCCTTGTGCTCTTGCGATCGCGGTGCCGGTCACGGTGATCAGCGCCATCGGGTCCGCGTCGAAGTTCGGCGTCGTGATCAAGTCCGGGGAAGCGTTCGAGCAGCTCGGCACCATCCAGGCGGTGGCGCTGGACAAGACCGGTACCCTCACCCGCAACGAGCCGGCCGTCGTCGACGTGCGCCCCGCAGCCGGCATCTCACGGGACGAGCTGTTGACCTGGGCGGGAGCAGTCGAAGAGACAAGCAGCCACCCGCTCGCCGCCGCGATCACCACGGCCGCCCCCGGCGCAGCTGGAGCCGTGGACGTCGTCGAAGACGCCGGCCACGGCATCACCGGCCGCGTCAACGGCACCCTGGTCCGCGTCGGCAACGTCCGGTGGCTCGCCCCCGGAGTCCTCCACTCGGCCGCTGATGAGATGGCCGAAGACGGCATGACCGTGGTCGTCGTTGAAGCCGAGGGCGAGATTGCCGGGCTCATCGGCATCCGCGACGAGCTGCGCCCTGAATCCGCCGCAACCGTGCGACTGCTGCAGGATGCCGGTATCGGGATCACGATGCTCACCGGGGACAACGAACGCACCGCCCGCGCGATTGCGGCACAGGCGGGCATCACCGACGTCCGCGCAGAGCAGCTCCCTGCGGACAAGGCCACGGTCATCGAACAACTCGCCGCCGCGCGCCCGACAGCCATGGTCGGTGACGGCATCAACGACGCCCCCGCCCTCGCGACCGCCACCGTCGGTATCGCCATGGGGCTGAAGGGCTCGGCTGCTGCCATCGAGTCTGCCGACGTCGCCTTTACCGGGAACGATCTCCGATTGATCCCCGGCGCGCTCGCGCACGCTCGTCGCGGTCGCCGGATCATGACCGCCAACATCGTGCTCGCCTTGGCGATCATCCTCGTGTTGTTCCCGCTCGCCCTCTTCGGCGTGCTCGGGCTTGCCGGTGTAGTTCTCGTGCACGAGATCGCGGAAGTGTTCGTCATCCTCAACGGGGTGCGCGCGGCGCGGCGCCCTGCTGCCCTGCGGTCACCTGCCGCAACCTCCGTACCCGCCCAGGTCTGAACCATCCCGCTTCGACGGCACTACCCCGCTCCCACGGAGCCACTTTCGAAGGCCCCGAAATCAACTGGGTTGCTCGGTTGTGGGACGCGGACGCTGACAGTAACTTCAGTTTGACCTTCGGGCGCGTGGCTCTCGGGTTCGCAACAGATCTTGATTGGTGGGGCTGGTACCATCCTGAGGTCATGGTCGTCCAAGGTCGCATTCGCAATAGCGACAGCCGCGCCGACGAGTTCATGATAACGAAGATCATTACGGCCCTCGGATTGGCACTTCTTCTCATCGTCGGAGCGTGGCCGGGCGGCCATCGTGACGCGACGGATGCGACTGCGTATCTGAGCACGACATCCTCGTCGTCACTAGGTACGTCTTCTGCTGGCCCTGTCGCGGCGGGTTCGGGTGAAAGCGGTGTCGGCGCAACTGCGGAACATGTCGTGGCTGGGGATACTGCGAACGACATCATGATCGGCGTCGCCGGGTGCCTCTTGGGTATCCTCTGCTGCTTCTTGGTGCTCATCGTCACGCGGATCTTCCGCCGTCACGTCCCCTCTTCTCGCGTTCGTGAACGTTTGCCGCGCGCACCATCACTGGCGGCCATGACGGGGCGCCTGTTCGTATTGCCTCCTTCTCTCACACAGCTTTCTCTGTCGCGAACCTGATCTGGCGGCGCCATCTCTTCGATGGCGCTCCCCTGGTCGTCCTCGTTCGTTGTGTGTGTCTGGAGTGTCTATGAAATCTTCTATGAAAGCGGTACTTGTCACCGTGGCTCTCGCCGTGGTGTTGCTGATCGTTGCGCTGGTGTTCGTCCTTGTCAATCAGAGTCGAGCTGCCGCACCCGAGACGGGGGCCGCTGATGGTCCACAGGTCGTCCGTGAGAACTCGCATGTCCTCGATGACGGAGGAGATGGGGCGGTGACGGTGGTCGAGTTCCTCGATTTCGAGTGCGAGGCCTGCGGTGCTTTTTATCCCCTCGTCGAGGATCTCCGTGGCAAGTTCGATGGCGAGATCACGTACGTGATCCGCTACTTCCCGTTGCCGGGTCATCTCAACTCGAAGAATGCCGCGATCGCTGCCGAAGCCGCAGCGCAGCAGGGACGGCTGGAAGAGATGTATCACCGCCTGTTCGAGACGCAGTCTCAATGGGGTGAGGCTCAAGAGTCTCGTGCGGACCTGTTCCGGGGATTTGCGGAGGAACTCGGATTGGATATGGCCGCGTTCGATGATGCGGTCGCTGATCCGGCGACTGCAGAACGGGTCCAGTTCGATCTAGACGAGGGTGAGCAGCTCGGTGTCAGCAGTACCCCCTCGTTCTTCATCGATGGGGAGCCTGTCGTGCTGGAGACGTGGAATGACCTGGAGGACACCATTGAAGCCGCGGTGAACGGTGCTGAATGATGGCGCGTTCGCTATCGCACCGTCGCGTCATCATCGTCGGCGCCGGGCACTCCGGGTTGGCGACAGCCGCCGCACTCAGGTCCTCCGGGCTTGAGCCGCAGAAGGACTTCGTGATCATCGATTCTGCACCTCCCGGTCGACGAAGCTGGGCCACACGGTGGCAGTCGATGAAGCTACGCAGCGCGGCCCGCCACAGTGTCGTCCGCGGGTTTCCTTTCCCGGGCGATGGAGACCGTTATCCGAGTAAGGATGAGATGTCCGATTACCTGTCTTCGGTGGAGAACGCCCTCGGTGTGAAGACCGTGTGGGGCACTCGTGCTCTTGGAATCACCCGGTTGGGCGACGGATCCACACTGCATCTGTCGACCTCCGCCGGGGAAGTGCAAACCCGAAATGTGGTCTGTGCAACGGGAGCTGCCGCGGTGCCGCGCGTGCCGGGCTGGCGCCTGGAACTGGCAGTACCCGGTGTTGTGCTGCATTCCAGCCAGTACCTCTATCCCGCCCAGATACCTCCCGGCCGCGTGTTGATCGTTGGCGGTGGATTCAGCGGAGTGGAGATTGCAGAAGAGCTCGCTTCCTCCCACGACGTCACCCTCTCCACTCGAGCGGAATCCTCAGAGGTGTCGGAGCGGCCCATCTGGTCGAGGCTGCGACGTCGGGGTCCGATGTCTGAGTCACGCCCCCGCGTAGCTTCGACAGACGTCACTCATGCCGCCGCCGTGACGGAGGTACACGGAGACACCGTGATGTTCGCCGATGGGGCGTCCGTGAAGCCGCATTCCGTGATCCTTGCGACCGGGTACAGGCCGGCGGACGCATGGCTGCCCGATTCGGAGCCGCCCGGGCAGCCTTTGCACGTCAATGCACGCATCCCGGGACTGTTCACTGTTGGCATGCCGCGTTACTCCCGGGCAGATGCGGGCACCCTCGCTGGGGCGGGTCGTGATGCGGCGATCGTCGCCCGGCACATCGTTGGACGGCCGTAAAGGAGCACCATGACAGACACAGGGCACAGTCACGGTATCGGTGACGCCACTCCCCGCAATCGCCTGGTCATCGCGTTCGCGATCACCTCTTCGGTCTTCATCGTCGAAGTGATCGGCGCAATCATCACAGGCAGCCTCGCACTGCTTGTTGATGCGGCGCACATGCTCACCGATGTCGTCGGGTTGGCGATGGCCGTCACCGCTGCGCATCTGATGAATCGTCCCCCGACTCCCAAGTACACCTTCGGTCTTCGACGCACGGAGGTTCTCGGTGCGCTCGCTCAAGCAACTTTGCTGCTCGGGGTGGGCATCTTCGCGCTCGTGGAAGGCGTACGGCGGCTGTTCGAGCCCCCTGAGATCGCATCGGGGAGTCTGCTGTTCTTCGGCATCGTCGGTCTCGTCGCCAACATCGCCTCCATGCTCGTATTGTTCAGCGGCCGCGGACGCAATCTCAACATGCGCGCCGCGTTCCTCGAGGTCGTCAACGATGCCCTCGGTTCCGTCGGCGTCATCGCCAGCGCCATCCTCATCGCCGTTTTCGGTTGGTATCAGGCGGACGCCGTCGCGGGCGTCTTGATCGCGCTGCTCATCATTCCCCGCACTCTTATCCTGTTGCGAGCATCCGGTCGGGTGCTGTTGGAGTCCACACCCGCCGGCCTCGACCTCGAGGATGTCCGCCGCCACATCCTTGCCCTTCCGCACGTGGTCGCGGTGCACGACCTTCACGCGACCCAAGTCTCGACCGACCTCCCCACGCTCACCGCCCATGTCGTGGTCGATGACACCGTCACGATGGAAGCTTCCGCCGCATTGCTGACATCACTTCAGCAATGCGTCAACGAGCACTTCGCCGTGAGCATCGAACACTCCACCTTCCAGATCGAACCCGAATCCCACCCCGGAGAGCACGACACCCATGCATAAACGCCTCTCGGCACGTATCACAGCCCTCGCCGCCGCCGCCCTGATGGTGTCGGCATCCGTCGTGCTGGGGACCACAGCCCCGGCCGCCGCTCACGACGAGTTCGTCTCGGCGTACCCCGACGCCGACTCGGCCGTCGACGGCTCTCCCGACGAGATCTCTCTGATGTTCACCGGGCTGCTTCCGGATGGTGACGGCGCAACAGTCATCGACGTGGTCGATGAAACCGGAGCAAACGTCGCAGTCGACGCCCCCCAGGCGACCGATGACGTTATCACGCAGCACCTCTCCCCGGACGCCGCGACCGGTGTCTTCACTGTCCGATGGAAGACCGTCTCCGCCGATGGGCATCCGATCAGCGGAGAGTACGTGTACACCGTCAGACCCGCGACGGACACGGGATCCGGCACAACCACCGCAAGCCCCACCCCTGAAGCCTCACCACAGAGCAGCGAAGAAACGGAAACCGCATCGCCGGCACAAACGTACGGCGGCACACCATCCGGAGGCGGTGCCTTCGAAATGCTGCCCCTATTCTTCCTCTCCGGTTTGGCTATCATCCTGGGGGTCGGGGTTGTGGGCGTGATGATGGCCGGGCGCCGCCGTCACCAGCGGGATCGCGCCGAAGTTGCTGAGGATGCCGCGGCCGCGGGGGAAGACGCCGATGCGTGATCGAGTCCGCCGGTCGGCCGTGGTGCTCATCGTCGCCGCCATCGTTATCCTGATCGATCAAGGCACCAAGACTCTTGCTCTGAACACGTTGCGACAGGATGCGCGTATACCGCTGATCGGTGACTGGCTCGGTCTTCAACTGGCCTTCAACCCCGGGGCGATCTTCTCGCTCGGGGAAGGCTCCACATGGGTCATCACCGTCGTCGGGCTCGCTGTCACCGCGGCCCTCATCGGTGCCGCTACCCGAGCCCGCAACGTGTGGTCGGCGGTTGGTTTCGGTTTCATCGTGGGCGGTGCGATCGGGAACCTCATCGATCGCTTATTCTCGCCGCCCGCGTTCGGGATCGGGCACGTCACCGATTTCCTTGCCTACGGGAACCTGTTCATCGGCAACCTCGCCGATGTCGCTCTCGGCATCGGTGCCGTGTTCCTCATCGTCGCGGGTCTGCGCATAAGCCGTCGCCGGCCAGACCCCTCGTCCCGCCCCGATCCCGTCGACCCTGTACCCGCCGAAGAAACGGTTCACCCATGAGTCCCAAAGAACGTGTCCCCTCCACTTACCAGCGGAACGCCCTGGCCCCCAGCCTCGTCGCCGCCGCGATCCTGTTCCTCGCCCCGGCGCTCTTCCAGGCGAATTGGGCGCCCCTCGTCCTCTTCATCGCCTCAATTTTCGGGCTGATCGTCGCGTGGTTTGCGCTGCAGGCACGCCACTGGTGGTGGATCCCGGTCTTCCTCGCGATCGCCGTGCTCTGGAACCCGGTAATGCCCTTCCCCTTCTCCGGTGTCGTGTGGACCACAGCACAGCCCATCGCGGCCGTGGCGTTCCTGGCAGCGGGGGCGACGATCAAGGTGATCCGGAAGTGAACAGCGCGATCTTCTTGTCACGACCATGCGTGTGAGCGGCCAGATCCTCGAAAGTCCCCCGTCTTTGCAGGCGTTCCTCGCACCGGCGGACATCCCGCTTCCGGTGTTACCGATAGTCGCGGGGATCCTCGCTGTGCTGTATCTGGTCGGAGCGATCCGGTTGTGGACGCGCGGGCGTCGGTGGCCCGTGTGGCGAACGGTCAGCTTCCTTCTCGGGTGTGTTCTCCTCGCGGCGGTCACTGGTCTAGGCGTTGAAACCTACGGCCAGGCGCTGGTGTCCGTTTTCATGTTCCAGCAGCTCACTCTGATGATGATGGTGCCGCCGCTCCTCGTCCTGGGCTCTCCCGGCACCCTTCTTCTGCGAGCGACACCGCATCATGGAGCGGGACGGTTAGTCCTCACAGCGGCCCACGGTGCTCTTCGAAGCCCGGCCGCGAAATGGATACTCAGTCCGTGGGCCACTGTCCCGCTCTACCTGTTCGCGTTCTACGGCATCTACCTTGCGGGTGCTGCCGATGCCATCCTCGCTCTCCCCGGGGGTCACGTCGCACTCGAGGTCGGATTCCTCCTCGCCGGCGTGCTCTTCACCATCCCCATCCTGTCCTCCGATCCGCTGCCGGTCAGGTTGGGTCATGGTGCCCGTGCACTGGACGTCTTTGCCGAAGCCGCGCTCCACGCATTCTTCGGGGTGTTTCTCATGATGGCCAGTACGATCCTGGTCGGCTCGTTCGTCGCGCCCACCGAAGCACTGGGCATCGATCCCCTCGCCGATCAGCAGCTAGCCGGCGCTCTGGCATGGTCCTACGGTGAAGCCCCGACCGTACTGATGTTGATCTACGTGATGCATCGTTGGTTCCGAAGCGACACCGCTCGTGCTGCCGCGGCGGATCGGTATGCCGACGTGCACGGGAACGCCGACCTCGACTCGTACAACGCTTACCTGAAAAACCTGGGCACTCATGACCGTGACCGCTGACCCGTTGGTGGGACACGCCCTCTCCGTTCGACCACGGCGCGGCAACGCCAGTGCGCACGATGCGCTCCTGGCAGCTGCGGTGCCATTTCCCGTAGCGATCGTCGCGTCCGCCATCGCAGGAGGCATGCTGGATCTCGCCTACCCCGCGTCCGGGTGGTGGCCCGCGACGTTCGTGAGCGCAACCATCGGGCTGTGGACGCTTCGCGGACGCTCTGTTCCCGGGGCGTTCCTGATCTCCCTCGTCTACGGGACGGCCTTCTACTTCACTCACTTGGTATGGGTGACCCGGTTTCTGGGGCCCATCCCATGGGTCGCGCTGGCTGGCTTGGAATCCCTGCTGTTCGGTGCCGGCGGTGCGCTGATCGCACTCGCCTATCGTGTCGCCACCACGCGGGCGGGATTCGGGTATCACGCGATCACTCCTGTGCTCGTCGCCGGGGTGTGGGTGCTGCGGGAAACGCTGATGGGGAATGCGCCGTACACCGGGTTCCCGTGGGCGCGAATCGGCTTCACTCTTGCCGAGAGCCCGCTCGCGGAAGCCGCTTCCTGGGTGGGGACAACCGGGCTGACCTTCCTGACAATCCTCGTCTGCGCAAGCGTCGTGGAAGCCCTCACCCTCCGCCGGTGGGAGCCGGGAGCAGCAGCGGCGGTCATCGTCGTTGCCGCGATGGCCGTCCCTCTGTTCCCGACTGAGCAAGCGGGAATGATGCGCGTCGGATGGGTGCAGGGCAACGGTCCCAGCGGCTACTTCGACACCAGGACAACAGGTGACATCCTGCGCGCACAGGAAGAAGCGACCGCTCCGCTCCTGGGGCGTGAAATGGACCTTCTCGTCTGGCCAGAAGGGGCCGTCGACGCCGATCCCCTGCGCGATGCCGCCGTCGCAGGCCGCCTTGATCGACTCGTGCAGGGTGCTGGCGCTCCGGCACTGGTGAATGCGGCAACCACCCGCGGAGCTGACACGTTCAACACCTCGATGCTGTGGACCAGCGCCGGGCCGCAGCAGCTCCACGACAAGGCCAACCCCGTCCCTTTCGGCGAATACGTGCCGGACCGTTGGTTCTACGAAGCCATCGCCCCCGATCTCATCGGGTTGATACAACGCGAGTACACGCCCGGCTCCAACACGCCCCTCATGAACGTTGGCGATGTGCCCATCGGTCTGGCGATCTGTTTCGACGTCATCTACGACGACGTCATCCACCAGAGCGCGTCCGCTGGCGCGCAGATGTTCGTGTTTCAAACCAACAATGCGGATTTCAGAGGCACGGACGAGAACCTCCAACAGCTGACCATCGCCCGCATACGCGCGCTCGAAACAGGGAGAACTGCGGTGAACGTCTCCACCACCGGGACCAGTCAAGTCATCGGCCGCGATGGAAAAGTGTTGGCTCAGGTTGCGGTGGACACGACCGCGGCGAAGATCACCGAGGTCCCCCTCCGCGCCGGCACGACTCTCGCTGTCGTGCTGATGCCGTGGCTCGGCTGGATGCTCAGTATCGGAACGGTACTAGCGCTGCTCGTCATGTCGATCCGACAGCGACGGACGCATGCTGACTCCCAGGAAGACGGATGGATGACGTTGTGAAGCTCAAGATTCTGACCTCTGGCGCGGCGCTGTGCGCACTGCTTGTGCTCACCAGCTGCGCACCCACCGTCCACCTCGAGCCCGCAGCGAACGCGAATGACCCGCTGTGCGCAGAGGTCACCGTACGATTACCGGACTCGATTGGCGACCAGGCTCGCGTCTGGACGGACGCTCAGGCCACCGCAGGATGGGGCACCCCCAGTAGCGTGCTCCTCACCTGCGGGTTGGAGCCCCCGGCCCCCACCACGCTGCAATGTGTCAGCTTGGGGGGCGTCGATTGGATCGTCGACGAGGAGGAGACCCCGAATCTGCGGCTCACAACCTACGGCCGAGATCCAGCTGCCCAGGTGTACGTGGACACGACCACCCTGTCGGCGGACGCGGTTCTCGAATCTCTTGCCGGGGCGATCCAGCAGCTCCCCAAGACCGGTGAATGCACGGCACCTGTGACGGAAGACCCGGACGCTGCTGGCGCTCAGACAGGGGATACCACTCCATGAATCCCGTTGTTCTCCGGATCGTTGGACCGACGATTCTCGTTGCCGCCGCACTCATCGCTGTGGTCATCGGGCTCGTGATTGGTGGAGGAGCTGCACCAAGACTCGCGAGTGACCCTGGAGCGCTCGTGCGATGGGGACTCCCGGCCGCGAAACTGTTCGTCAATCTGTCCGGTGCGGCGATGCTCGGGCCCCTGGTGCTGGCGGTGTTCGCTCTCCCCTCGGCAGGGAAGCCCTTCACCGTCGCGCTCGATATTGCCTCCGCCGGCGCCGCGACCCTCACCCTCACAAGCGGGGTGGTGGCTTACCTCACCTTCCTGTCCTCATTCAATCCGCAAGTTAACCTGAGTGCCGAGTTCGGCACGCAGCTCGGTCGCTTCCTCCTCGACACGGAGCTGGGACGATCATGGCTCATCACCGCGATCCTCGCTTCGGTCGTGACAGTCCTCGCATTCGCTGTTCGCAGCTATGGTGCGGTCATGATCACAACCGTGCTTGCGATCATCAGTCTGATTCCCATGGCCACCCAAGGTCATTCGGGTGAGCTCGCCAATCACGATCCCGCTGTCATGTCCCTCGTCCTGCATGTCATTTCAGCAGCAGTATGGCTCGGGGGGCTCATCCTGCTCGTCGTCGCGCGACCGATCAGCTCGCCGCGCGAACTCGAGAACCTGCTCCGCCGGTACTCGACGGTGGCGCTCATCGCGTTCATCGGCGTCGCCGTCTCGGGATACGCGCGGACGCTCACAGCCCTCGGCCGGTGGGAGGATTTGGCCTCACCGTACGGCATCCTCCTTCTCACAAAGATCGGCGCGCTTTTGGTCATGGGCGTCCTGGGTGCCGCCTACCGCCGCCGACTCATCGCAAAGACCAGCGAGGGCCGTGGCGCCTTCTGGATGATCGTGTGCGTCGAACTCGGTTTCATGGGTGTCGCGAGCGGGGTCGCCGCCGCCCTCGCCCGCACCGCCGCCCCCGCCGATGCGATCACCCTGCCGCAGACCACCGCCGCGGAGATCCTCACCGACGCACCCGTCCCGGTCGCACTCACCCTGCAGAGATGGTTCACGGCGTGGAGTCCCGACCTCCTTTGGGTGCTCGTCGCGGGTTTCGGAATCGTCTTCTACCTCGTCGGCGTCCGACGCGCACGGCGCCGCGGGTATCCGTGGCCAGCCAGGCGCACGATCAGCTGGATTGCGGGGATGGGGGCGCTTCTGTGGACGACCAGTGGGCCGATCGCAGCCTATGACGATTCGCTCATCAGTATGCGATTCCTCGCCTTCGCTCTCCTCAGTCTCGCGATCCCCTTGCTCCTTGTCTTCGCGGCGCCGATCACCCTCGCAACCTTGGTCATCCACCCACGGGACGATGGAAGCCGAGGACCGCGCGAATGGCTTCTCTGGGCCGCCCACAGCCCCCTGGCCCGGTTTACTCGTCGCCCCGTCGTCGCCGCGTCCCTGTTCGCCACGTCGCTGTGGTTGTTCCACTACTCCGACCTGTTCCGATGGTCGCTCTACGACCAGCTCGGAGCGGAATGGATGATCAGCCAGCTCCTCGTCACCGGGTGCCTCTTCGTACGATCGCTTTCCCCGAACGCGTCCACGACTCCCGAGGGGCGGTGGCGTGTGGCCTCACTCACTGCGCTCACAGGCGTGGCCACTTTCTTCGGCATCGCCACTATCGCTCGCTCCGACCTCATCGTCGCGGAGTGGTTTGGCGCCATGGGGCGGACGTGGGGACCCACCCCCCTGCAGGACCAGGCCCTCGCCGGAGCCGCCACCTTGATGATCGCGGGAATGCTCGCAATCCTCACCGGCTTCTCCGTCCTCCACACGAAACGCAACAACAGACCTACCGACAGCACCCCCGTGCCCGCCGGACGAAAGGACCCACGCCCGTGACCTCCACCCACCGCACCCGCTGGCTCGCCAGCACACTTCTTGCCCTCATCGCACTGGGAATCGTGGCCGCACCGGCCCCCGCAGCTCTCGCGCACGACAACCTCCTGGACACCGTGCCCGGGGCAGACGAAACCGTCACCCAACTCGACGACGTCGCTCTCACGTTCAGCGGGGAACTCATTGACTTCAGCCAGGCAAGCTTCGCCCAAGTGCAAGGACCCGACGGCCTCTTCTACGAATCCAGCTGCTCCACCATCGACCGCAACATCCTCACCACCCCGGTCGCACTCGGAGAACCCGGCGTCTACACCGTGCTTTGGAACGCCGTCTCCAGCGACGGTCACCCCATATCCGAGAGCTTCACGTTCACGTACGCTCCCACCGGCATCGAGCCAGGGCTGGGATGGGACCAACCAGCATGCGGGAACGAACAATCACGGATGCAACCGGCAAAGGCGTCGCCCTCTGCTGTGCCAACTACCGAACCTCCCGCAGCGGACACCCCTGCCCCGGCGGCATCCGCAGGCGAGAACGAGGTGGCTTCGATCGCGATCCCGCTCATCATCGCCGTGGCTGTCATAGGTGCCGCGGTGATCGCCACCACCGTTGTCGTACGGCAAGTGAAAAAGAACAAACACAACAAGGTGAGCCCCGACATCCACACGGACCCGAAAGCGTGAACTTCGTGTCAGGACAGTCGAACTCGAATTCGATGCGACAGATATGGGCCACTGATCAGAGATCACGAGCGAGTCGGCGCGACTTCGGCGGCCACGTACGGCCGATGGACCAGACGGCGGGCAATGCAAGCGTGGCCAATCTGCGCGCCCATGGCAGCAGAATCCACGAAGCCGAGCTCGAGGAGAGGGCACAGTGAACGGACGACTCGTCTCTGCGGCTACGGAGGCGGCTGAAGAATGCGGTTGTGCACCCACGCCCGCCGAACGCGACTCGTTCTGGAAGCTGAGTGTTACTCGACGTGGCGCTTTCGGGCTCGGCGCGCTCGGTGTCGCTGCATTCGCTGCACTCGGCATCGGCTCCGGCGACTCAGCGGCGTACGCTGCGTCGTACCCGAGTTGGGACGATGTGCAACGCGCCAAGAACAACGAAGCTGCCAAGGCTGCCGAGATCACCCGAATCGAAGGGCTGATCCAGTCCTTGACGCGGAAGGTCGCTGAGACTCAGGTTGCTGCCGATACAGCCTCCGACGAGTTCTATGCAGCGCAGCAGGAGTACTTCGCTGCGATCACGGAAGCTCAGAGCCTGCAGGCGCAGGCGGACGAACAATCAGCGATTGCCGAAACCTCTGCGCGCAGGGCCGGTCAAGTTGCGGCACAGCTGTATCGCAACGGTGGAGATGATTCAGCACTGCAACTGTTCTTCTCCGGTTCCGCGGCCAACGCCGATGAGCTCCTGTCACGCCTGGGCACCATGGACAAGCTTCTCGAGTACAACCGGTCGGTCTACGATGGCGCAATCTCGGCGCGCAACACCGCCCAATCGCTGACCGATCAGGCGAAGGTTGCCCGCGACGAACGAGACCGCCTGCAGCAGGTCGCAGAGCAGAAGATGATTGCGGCACAAGAAGCGGCCGACGCCGCACAGGCCGCGCTCGACGAGCAAGCCGCGAACCTCGAGACGATGCAGGCGCAGCTCGCCGCGCTGAAAGACACCACCACGCAGACTGTCGCTGGTTACCAGTCGGGTGTGGCCGCGCGCGAGGCCGAAGAGCGCGCCCGTCGCGAACGCGAAGCCGCGGAAGCGGCAGCCAACGGTGGCGGCAACGGCGGCGGCGGAGGCTCTGCCGGTAGCGGCGGTTGGGTCCGGCCCCACGGGGGCGGCCGAAGTTCAAGCTACGGCCCGCGGACCCCGATCTGCGGTTCGCAGGGCTGCTCCTCGAGCTACCACTACGGCGCGGACATGGCCAATGGCTGCGGAGCGGCGATCTACGCCGCCAACTCCGGAACAGTGGACTACGCCGGCGCGAACGGCAACTACGGCAATTACGTCCGCATCCAACACGGCGGGGGCGTCAGCACCGGGTACGCGCACATCAAACCCAGTGGCATCCTCGTTGGCAGGGGGCAATGGGTCAATTCGGGCCAGGTCATCGCTTACGCGGGTGACACTGGACGCTCCTTCGGTTGCCATCTGCATTTCGAGGTCTACATCAATGGTGGTTACACCAACCCCGTCCGATTCATGGAAGACCGCGGCGTCTATATCTAAGGCTCCGACATGGGAGCACGAAGTGGCGCCACCCACAATGACCAGTTGGGTAGAGAGGGCTGCTCCAGTCGTCACTCGCGACATCCTTGCTAGGGATCTCAGAGAGGGAGAATGACGCTACCCATCACCGCCGTCAGCCGCGACATGATGTCGGTCCACAGCCCTGTCACCATCAGGATTCCGAGGACGATCAGCAGTATGCCTCCGCATACGTTCACCACCCGGATGTGACGACGGAGGAACTCGACCGTCTTCGCCGCCCAACCGAACCCGAATGCGACCAACAGGAACGGGATGCCGAGGCCGAGCGAATACGCGAGGCCGAGGAAGCCGGCACGGACAGGGTCGCCAGCATTGAACGAAAGCGCGATGATCGCGGCAAGCGTCGGACCCATGCACGGTGCCCAGCCGATACCAAGTGCCACTCCAAGTAGCGGCGCCCCTGCGATTCCGGCCCGGGAGCCGACGTGGAAGCGGACCTCCCGCTGGGCGAAATTGAACAACCCGAGAAAGACGAGCCCCATCAGGATGATGACGACTCCGAGGATGCGTGTGACCAGGTCGCCCCAGCGTAGGAAGAACACGCCGGCCGTGCCGCCCAGCGCGGTGATGAGAACGAAGACGACGCTGAAGCCGAGGATGAACAGCAGTACGCCGACTACGAGCTGACGGCGCTGGGGCGCGACTGCGTTCGTCGCGCGACCCTTCGAGTCCGGCGCGACCACCCCGCCAAGGAAGCCGAGGTAGCCGGGGACCAGCGGGAGCACGCAGGGCGACAAGAACGACACGAGGCCAGCGAGCATCGCGACGGGGACTGCGAGCCAGAGCGCACCGGACCCGATGATGGTGTCGGCGTTCACGGTGTCTCCGCCAGAGCGTCCTTGACGAGCGTCGAGAGGATCGAGGTGCCGTCGATGGGTCCGATGATGCGGGCGGCGACACGGCCCTGCCTGTCGAGCACGAGAGTCGTCGGTGTCGCCTGGATCGGCACGACCTCGGAGAAAGCGAGTTTCGCCTCGGCCGTGTTCACGTCGATCAGGCTCGGGTAGGTGATGCCGAACTCGTGAGAGAAAGCCTGGGCAGTGTCGGCCTGGTCGCGGGTATTGATGCCGATGAAAGCTACATCCTCGCCGCCGTATTCTTGCCAGACGCTTTCGAGATCCTTCGCCTCGATGCGGCACGGCGCGCACCCGGCGTACCAGAAGTTCACCACCGTGACCTTGCCGGCGTTGTCTGCGCTGTCGAAATCATCACCAGTTTCAGTGATGCCGCTGAAGTCGACCGGTTCGCTCCGCTCGTCGATCGGGATCTCGACGATCGCGCCGCCAGCGGCCACATACCCGGTGTTCTCACCCTTGAGGAAGGAATCGCTGACCGGATCCGGCGCACACCCGCTCAGACCGATGGCGAACACCGCGGCGAGCATGGCTCCGATCGCACCACGAATGGTGCGAAAGCGAGGATTTCGAGGCACATCTCGCACTCTACGCAGATCCCCTATGCGTCCGCCGAACCGGGCCACCGTCCTGCGGGCCTCTTACCGCTTCCGACGTCCGCCAGGGCAAGTCGCCGCGTCGGCAACTTCGGTCTGCTGACACACAGAGCACCTCCGGGAGGATGACGTGTCAGCTGAAGGCCAACTGCGTCATTCCAACGCAATTCCGACGACGACCGCCTGCACACCGTCTCAGCGTTGCAGATTGCTCGGCGGTGGCATCAGTGTTCTCGTTCGGTCGTTGCCGGACATCAGATCGAACTCTAATCCGAGCCATACCGGTGTGTCGGGAGCCAGGCAAAGCCGACCCGGCGGATCCTGGGCGCAGGCGACAACGATGTGCCTACTCAGGTACTCCGCCTTCCTTGGAGTGGTGATGAAGCCAGCTGAGATTGCACGGTTGATCGCACGGCGACGATTCTCGAAGGGCTCGGAGCTGCACTGGGTGCCGCGCGATCATCGTTCCGCATCCGGCTACGCGGATAGCGTCTCGTTCGCACCGGTCAACCGAAGTCTCGGCCGTTTGGATTGGTCGGTCATCGACCCGATGAAGGTTCGAGTATCGAAGGGCGCAAGCCACTTTTTCACGGGGTCTGAGTACTTCTGGAGTCGCACCCGTAGCCACGTATGGTGTGAGTCTCAGTTCGAGCGCGACGAGTTGATGTGGCTCGATTTCGGCGGGCAAGTAGCAAAGGTGTGGTCGCAGCCATTTGGCGTGGTGTTCGGCGTTCGCTCGCCGATGGCGGGTCACTGGCACGTGCCGGATTTCCTATTGCAGATGTCGGACGACTCCTACGCCGTTCGAGACGTGAGGCCAAAGGAACGCATCGACAAGTCTGCGCAACTGCAGTTCGATGAAACCGCGGTTGTGTCGGCAACGCTCGGCTGGCACTATCAGGTACTTTCCGGCCACAGCATCCATGCGACCCGCGTGGTCGAATGGTTGTCGGCGTCGCGTCATGACCGTTGCAGGCCGCCTGCTGACGTCGAGGACAGGATCCTCGACGCGGCAACTGACAGCAAGACTCGCCGGGAGTTGTGCGAGCTGGCATCACCAGATTGCCCACCTCTTGCCTGCGCATGGGTTGACAACCTCGCCTGGCGCAGACTTCTCGCGCTCGATCTGTCTGCGGTCTTCAATAGCAACGCGCTACTGACTACCGCACGTCGGGAGAGAACGGATGCGATCAGTGTCTGACGAGAGCAAGCTGAAACTCGGGGACTCTTTCGACATTGACGGCGAGATCTGGGTCTGGGCCCACATCATCCCCGGCCTAGAGGTGAAGCTCCGGTCCGAGAACGCACCCGATCGACACCTCATCATGTCCGTAGACGAGTTCCTGCGCCATGCCGGCACGGCTCAACGCGAGCGCGCGGTATCGCTTCGTCCGGACGGGGACGCGTGGCCGACCAACGTGTGCGATATGGAGGCCCATCTCCTTGAGGCGTTCACCGGGAGACCAATGGATCCGTTGGCTTCCACTCCTCGGGCGCAGTATGACCCTGCGCTGACGACTCAGAACGCACGCGTTGACGCGAAGCTGCTGGAGTTGAAAGGCACGTCACTGGGGCGAGCGCGCAGTACCTTTCACCTCCTATGGAAGACCTACCAGCAAGACGGTGCAGCGGGGCTGAATGCCCGCATGCACCGGAAGGGCGAGCAGCGACTCGCCATCAGCCGGGCAGATCCGCGGCTGGTGACGATCATCGATCGATTCCTCGATCGCCAGACGGACAAGGCCACGAGTAGCAAAAAGCGTTGCGCTGTCTTGGTGAGGCGAGCGCTCGAGACAACCTACCCGGGCGACCCCATTTGTGAGATCAAGGCTCGCACCCTCCAGGGCTACATCAACGAGCGGGCTGCAGGCCGTTACAGCTTCGACAAAGCGACCACCCGGAGAAACACCGACAACAGCCCAAAGCGTCAGTACCACTCCGGAGCTGCCTATCAACTTGGAGAGCGATGCGAGATCGATTCAACGGACCTCGACGTTCTCGTTTGGGATGAGACCAGTGAGTTCCGTCCGAAACTCACCGTGCTTCTCGACGTCGCCAGCCGAGTGCCGCTCGCTTGGGCGATCCACGCGGATAGCCCTGGCGGATTCGATCATGCGCTCCTGCTCGCCCGAGCCATCATCGGGCGCAAAGCCGTGCCTGGTTCGGGCGCTGCCACTCTCTCGGGGTCAGCCGCCTTGCCTTCCGCGCTGATGAAGCAGGTGAACCCCTACCTCAGCGACGAGTCTCTGGCTCTCCCATGGATCTTTCCGCGATCAATCACCATCGACGGCGGAGCTGATTTTCGGTCCCGCACGTTCAGAGATGCCTGCCGTGCGTACGGAATCCACAGGGAGCTCGCGCCCTCCGGAACGCCGACGGTGAAGCCACATGTTGAACGCAACTTCGGCACCCTCTCATCAGATTTCGCCGCATGGTTGGCCGGTTTCGTGGGGAACTCCGTGGCGCATCGAGGCGCCCGCGACAACCCCACGCTCACCTTGGACTCGCTCCGGCTCATCCTGGACAGTTGGATATCCAACATCTACCTGAACAAACCGCACCAGGGCCTGAAGTCGACGAGCTCCCCCGGACGGATCTTCACCCCGAATCAGATGTACACCGAACTCTTCAGCGTCGGGCCTGGCGTCCCAGTGCCTTTCGGAGTCGAGGAGTACCTCGCCCTGTTGCCGACCGAACGTCGCATGATCGGTCGTGCAGGGATCGATCTCCACAATCGCCGCTACGACTCGCCCGACCTGGAGGACCTCCGCAGTCGCTCCCTCACGGGCGCTGAACCGGGATCCGCGAGAGCGAGGAAGTTCCCGGTGAGCTTCGACCCCTACAACGCGAATGCCGTCTGGGTACGTCACCCGGAAACCGGCTTGTGGATCGAGTGTTGGGACGTCGCTCTGCGAGAGAAGACGGCACCGATGGTCGCCGAGATCGACATGAAACTCCTTACCCGATACCCCGACGCCGCTATCGACGATCCCGATCGCCGCCGGGAGTGGATCGATCATGTCGAAAGCCGCGAGCGAGGAGACAAGCGCAAGCGCACCCAACACAAGCGAGAGCAACAGCGCCTCAAGGTCGAAGCTCAACGCGAGTCAGGCCCCTCGACAACGACACCGATCCCATTACGGCAATGGGCCAAACCCGTCGACATCAGCACCATCGATTGGACGTCCCCCGACATACATCTCGCTCAAGCAGAGGAGCTTGATCCATGAAGATCACCCCACTCGTCCTCCACCATGACCGCAAGACCAGCCTTGCAGGGCTTCGAGAAGCATTCGACGCCGAGCCCGCATCGCCGCCGAAGATCACCTTCCGGCAGTACACAGATCTGGATAGTGAAGCCCGAGAGCTATACGACCAAGCTCGCGAAGACTTTCTCCGGCTGACGTTGAGGGTGAAGACGCGCGAGCAAGCAGTCTGCGCTCGCATTCTGGAGGACCTCATCCGAATCAACCCTCGGCTGAAGAACTCGCGGCGCGGGCTGATGGTATCCGCGCCGATGTTCTCCGGCAAGACAGAACTCGCTCTCCTGTTGGCTCGATCCGTAGAACGCAGACACGCAGCCCAACACCCCGACTACCTCAGAGACGGAGACGCACCGGTCGTCTGGGTGGAGATGACCGAACACTCGACCGGGAAAGCTCTCCTTGCCCAGATCGTGGAGTTTCTCGCCCCCACCATCGTTCTCCCCAAACAGATTGCCACCGACCGGCTGCGGAAGCTTGCCGTCGAAGCCCTCCATCGACATGGCACGAAGCTGCTGGTGATCGACGAAGCGCACAAGCTTGGCGGGACTGAACCCTCCAGTGTCATCAAGGCTCTCCAGAATGAGTCCTGTGCGACCGTCGTCCTGGTTGGAATCAATCTCGACCAAGCATTCAAGACGGGCGACGGGCTGCAAGTCAGCGCACGCTGCGACTTCGTCACACTCGACAAGATCGACCCCGCCGTCCAAGAGGACTTCGAACAATGGATCAAATGGGTCGCCACCTTCGACAGCTTCCTACCACTATGTGGGCACGTCCACGGCCTTCTCACCCGCAACGCCGGCACGCTAGTCCACGCCGCCGACGGGAAACTCGCCGTTCTCGCGATGATCGTGGACCGCCTAGTCGCGTCCATCTTGCGCGACGAATCGCGCACCTCGGAGACCGTAACCCGCGAGGGACTCTTCGGGGTTCTCGATACTCTCCGGCGCACCACGCTCAACACACACAACGTCACCCTGGACGACTTGGTGGACGCCGCATGACCAGCACGCAGGCGTGGGCGAAACGACCCAAGTGGCATCATCTTGAGACGCCACGCTCCTACGCGCAGCGGCAATGCCGCGCCGCAGGAGTGCCGTTCGATTTCGCCGAGAGGGCACTGACCAGCCGAGCGCAACCGAACATCCACCGCGTCTGGATCGACGATGAAGCGGCCGCTCGGGCGGTCGAGGCGACGGCAGGGCGCCCGGCCGGTCACTACCTCCGCATGAAACGTCTAGCGCAACCGGACTCCACACGGGCCTACCCGCAGCGCTTCCTGTGCCGCCTATGCAGTGCCGGGGAGACGATCGAGCAAATTTCCCATGATCGGGAAAACTTCTGTCTCCGACACCCGGGGCAGATGGTGTGGGTCGGTCCCGGAACCGAACTCGATACCCAGGTTATCGTTCCCTTCGATCCCACGCTTCGGAACGCGGAACTCTCCTTCCGTCGACTCGTCGCTACTGGTCGGGTCACCACGCAGCTGCACAGTCAAGTGTGGGCCATGGTGCGCGACAACGACACCCTCTCCGCCCAGGACGGAGAGACCGGGCAGAATCAGTCCTTGATGAGCGCGGCACGCGAGATCGATCGCCGCGCACATCTGTACCGCGCGACGGTGCGCGTTCTGCAGATCTTGTCCAATCGTTCGCACTGCGCACGATGGCGCACTCAGTCGGCGGCAGATCTACGACTCGACATCAACGCAACGTTGGGCTTCGCCAACAGCGACGTCCTCGTCGAACGGGTGATTCTCTGGCTCCGACCCCTCCGCCGCCACACCATCCCCACGAAGTTCCGCCCCTTGGAAGCCGCCCTCGACACCGTCGACGTCCCCCGCATCCTCGACGCCACCGCCAACTACCCGCTATGGATCCTCCGACACCCGCAAGCCATCTCCGAATGGGACTGGGATCGCAACCCGCCCACCCGAGACCCCTGGTCGGGAGTAGATGTCTCCCACAAAGCCTGGTGGTTGTGCGAAGAGGGGCACTCCTGGGAAGCAAGCCCCCACGTGCGAGGCTTTGCCGAGACGAACTGCTCATACTGCATCGGCATGGACTTCTGGCCTGGACATACCGACCTCGGCACCCTGCGGCCGGACATCGCCGCGGAATGGGACACCACCCCAGGAGCCAACCGCGGGGACCCTCATCACGTCAGCGTCACCTCCGCACGGAAAATCAACTGGCTGTGTACTGCTCAAGAGCACACCTGGCCCGCCCAGGTGCGCTCCCGCACCACGCAAGAAAGCAGCTGCCCCTACTGCAGCGGTAGCCGGGCGATACCAGGTGAAACAGACTTAGCCACTCTTCACCCAGGCCTCGCAGCAGAGTGGGATTACGAACGCAACGACAGCTCCATCACTCCGGAGACAGTCACCCCCGGATCAGATCGTGTCGTCTGGTGGCGAGGCCCCTGCGACCATAGCTGGGACGCGGCTGTCGGCGGCCGTTGCTCAGGATACGGGTGCCCGTACTGCTCCAACCAACGCACCCTCGCCGGTTTCAACGACCTCGCCACCACCCACCCTCAACTCGCCGAACAGTGGGACCCCGCGAACTCCAAGACTCCGAGCGAGGTCACCGCGGGCTCGGATTACCCCGCGGTATGGCGTTGCGGCCTGAGTCACACGTGGGAGCTTCCCGTCTGGGGTCGCACGACGGACAAGACGGGATGCCCCGTATGCGCGAATCGGGTCGTCCTCGCAGGATTCAACGACTTGGGAACTCTCGACCCTCATCTGGCTTCGGAGTGGGACCACGAAGCAGGGGCGAACGACCGGACACCGTCCGAAGTGACCGTTAGTAGCTCCTATGAAGCCCTGTGGCGCTGCGCGAAGAACCACACCTGGCCAGCGACAGTCGCCAATCGACATGCTGGTTCCGGTTGCCCCTCGTGCTCCGGACGGGTCGCCATCCCGGGAGCCACTGACCTCGCGACACGCCGACCGGATATCGCCGCACAATGGGATCCCAGCAACGACTGCTCACCGAACCAGGTCACAGTCTCATCCCACGTGAAGGTGTCATGGATCTGCCATCGCAACCACTCGTGGCCGGCGACCGTCAAGAACCGCACTTCCGGCTGCGGCTGCCCCTACTGCGCAGGAAAGCTGCCCATCCCTGGCGAGAACGACCTTGCGACGCTGCGCCCCGATCTCGCCAAGCAATGGGATCCAGCGAACGCCCTCTCTCCTACCGAGGTCACCGTCGGGTCTGGTCGAAAAGTCATGTGGATCTGCGCTTGCGGATATTCGTGGCCGTCCAAGATTCAGACCAGAACCCGCAGACCCCACGCCCACTGCCCCGAATGTCGCAAGTAGTAACAGGACCCGATGCGAACCTCGTCTGGGCTTTTTGACCTGTGGCGCTGAGTCCTCCTCGCCCCCAGCGCTAGCTGTTCTTCCCCGTGAGGTTGTGAACGCGGTCTGAGGGTGTGTGGCCGCCGATGCCGGTGTGGGGTCTGTGGTGATTGTAGTGATGGAGCCAGGCGTCGTAGGTGGCTGCTCGGGCTTCGTCGCTGGCGTAGGTCTCGGCGTAGGCCCATTCGTGGGCGAGGGTGCGGTTGAAGCGTTCGACCTTCCCGTTCGTCTGCGGGCGGTAGGGCTTCGTGAATCGGTGTTTGATGTCGGGGCCGAGAGCGGTCGCGAACGCGTGTGAGCGGTAGCAAGAACCGTTGTCGGTGAGGACCTCTCGGACGGTGATGCCCGCGCGTGTGAAGAAGGCCTCGGCTCTGGCCCAGAACGCTGATGCGGTCTCTTTGCGTTCGTCGTCGAGGATCTCTGAGTAGGCGAGCCGGGAGTGGTCATCGACGGCGTGATGGAGGAACGCGTAACCGCGGCCCTTCTTCTTGTTGTTCCGGTTCCCGATGGTGCGGCCCAGCATGCGATGCCCGCCGCCGTCAGGGATGCGGCCTTGCTTTTTGATGTCGACGTGGATGAGGTCGCCCGGCTGTCCTCGTTCGTAGCGAACGGGTTTCGGTCGCCGGACAGGGAGGCCGGTGGCCTGATCGACGTGCGTCAGGATCGGCATCCGGTATCGGTGCAGAACCCGCTCGACGGTGGAGCGGGGCATGCGGAGGTGATATCCGATCCGGTGCGGACCCCATCGTCTCGTGAACCGCAGTGCGATGATCCGCCGCTCGAGGCGCCGCGCGGTGCGCGCAGGACTGCGACGAGGCCGCGAAGAGCGATCCGCCTCAGAGGCGCCCGTGCGAGCTCGCCGGGCCTACTTCGATGCTGTTGCCGGCGACACCTGGAACCGCTCGGCCGCTCGCCGCACCGACCAGCCTTGAGTGTTGATCAGGTCGGCCAGCCGAGCCCGACCAACGGGCGTCAGGGGTGCGTTAGCGTGAGTCACGAAGACCTCCGTGTGTGGAATGTGAGTGTGGTAACCCACATCCTGCCCGGAGGTCTTCGCTAACTCACGTGATCACAACGTCCCGAGGAACTACATCTAGTCGCCTGACATCGACTCTGTGGCGTGCGCGACGTCGATGCCCAGGGAGGCCTCCCCTTCCGGCGAAGGCTCATCTACGCTGTCGCACATGGATGAAACCGATGGCCAGCCACGGACCCGCCCTTGGCATGCACAGCCATCCACCGATGTGATCGCGGCGTTCACTGACGCCGTCGCTCGGTTGAACGCCGACGGGGACTTCATCGTTCGAGCGCTGACTGACCAGCTGCTCGCAGAGCGACCGATCGCGGATCAGGAAGAGCTGACGCCGCAGGAGATCAGCTATCTCACCCGGTCCAAGGCCTTCACGCCCGAGTCGTTCGAGAAGACATCGACTCGGGTTGCTCGCGGCGGTGTTCTGGCGAGTGTAGCGAGCACCCTTCTGACGGGCGTGCTTCAAACCATGTCCGCGTCCGCAGCCGCTGCCTTCTTGAGTATGGACGAGGACTCGCTCTTCGCCGCCGCCGATCGTGGCGAGTTGTACGCCGTCGATGTTGCCCACTCCAGACGGTTTCCGTCGTGGCAGTTCAGTCTCTCGTCGCCAGGAAAAATCCTGCCGCACCTGACCGAGATCATTGACATTGTGAAAGACAAAGGATGGGTGTCGGTATCGGCTCTCATGGCGACGCCCCAGCCGGTCATGGTCACCGACGGGCAGCAGAGCCCTGTGGAATGGTTCAGGCGCGGCGGCGACGTGGAAACCCTGGCTCGGATCATCGAGGCTCAGAAGTGGCGATAGAGCTCCTGCTGGGGACGCGAACTCGTGCGCGCCGCCGCTCTCGCATGTCGCCTACGGCGTTTGGCCTCGAGCTGCGAGAAACTCCGTCGCCGTCTCAACCCGATACCGCTCGTCGACGTAGCTTGCCGGAGTGAGATTACGGGTTACGAAGAGGGTGCTCAGGTGGAACTGCTCTCCCTGCGGGGGGTCGCCGAGTCCCAGACGCGCCGCAATGCTCGCAACGTGGGGCGCCAGTTCGCTCTCCTTTCGGGACAGCTGCGTGGTGTAGCAGGGCTTGGTAGCGCGGGTCCCTAGCTGGTCCCGGAAGAAAGAGCGCAGTTGGCGTGCCGTCTCGGCGAATCCGTGAACTGATGCGGGGTCTTTGGCCTCAATCAGCCACAGGGTGCTGTCTCCAGGGCGTCCGCACACGAGGTCAACTTCGGTAGTGAGAGTCGGCACGCCGAGTCGCGCGTGGTCGTTGGGTTTCACGCGGGCGACCGTGGTGTATCCGAGTTGCTCTAGCCGGTCTTGGAGGAACCTTTCGAACCGAATGTTGCGGCGCGCACGGCGGTCCGCAAGCGCGTCGGTGACAGGCTGAGGAACGTCCCCCGCCCAGGGAAGAACTCCTTGGAGTAGGTGGCGGTAGTAGACCTGAAAGGACGTCAGCAAGTACTGCGGGCTGACAATGAGCCGTCCGTCCGAGTCTTGCACCAGCGGTTGCACGAGGAGCCGGTGACGCCGCGTGCGCGTTTGCCAGGGTTTCCACTCGACGGCTTGTATCTGGACGGCCGTGCTGGTGAGCATCCGGATAGCGGCTTCGACACGCGTTCTCTTCGCCTCATCCGCGCCCGGGCCTAGCGCGTCACAGCCCCATGCTGTTGCCTCGGCCACTGTGACGTGCGCGGTCGTCCTGCCTGGCTCAAAGGTCTCCCATTTCGCGAGTGCGGCGAGGGTGGAGAGCATGTCCTGCGACGTCGCCCCCCATGCACGCTGGAAAGCGCCCTCAAGGTCGTCTCCTTCGTTCGTCTGTAGAAGCGAATCGCCATCTTCAGCGCCATACAGCCGAACGCTCGCGGCCGCGCGGCTCAGTTCGTCGTTTCGCAGGCCCCACGCCGATGCGTCGGGATGCGGATCATCGTCGACGGCGAGCTCGTACATTGGGCTGAGGTTGATGACTGCGGGCGCGACTTGGTGATACATCCGCTCGCTCAGTGTGGTCGCGGTGAGGTATGCGTCTGCGGCGGCAAGAAGACCGCTCCACGCCTGAGGAGTGATCGGCTTCGCTTCCGTCGGCTTGTCCAGGATGCGCAAGGCAGCTTCCACCACGATCTCGTTACATTGACGAAGCTGAAGTGTCTCCGCCGAGAGCTCGGCGGTGCGGGTGAGCGGGTCCCATTCGGTAGAGAGGTTCGCGGCGACTCGGGACAGATCGTCTTGCTGATGAATAGCGCTGTCCATCACTCTCGCCAGCTGCTCCATCCCCGTCAACACCACCTCGCTCACGTCGTGTCTCTTGATTCCTTCCAGCAGAGTTTCGAGAGCAACCGGCGCAAGATGCTCGCGGGTAAGTCGATTCGCGTCGTCCGCTCGGTACTCTCCCGGTTCGACGCCGGCACCGTGGAGTCGTCGCCCCAAAGCCGCAACCATGCGGCTCTCGTCAGAGGGTCGTAGACCCCACGGACCAGGCAGGTGATTGAGAGTGGTCCGCGCCTGCTTCATCTCCAAGATGAGAAAGGGCTTCGCTGTGCGCCACTGGTCGCGGAGCGCCGCCGCCGCTTCGACATCCACGCCTCCCGCGCGGAGCAGATCGAACACTGCGTCCCCTGTTAGGAGATTCGCCGCGTACGGATCTCCATTCGCCGAATCTGCGAATCCCTCGACATCGATGCGCCACAAAAAGTTGACTGGTTCATCGACGGCACGCGCGTGCGGGTCGAGATACGGCGTGACCACGCCGGATGATTCACCCGAGACCGCTTCCGATGTGTGGAGATGGAGGACGTATCCGGGCACATCGATCGCCTGGTGCGCGGAACGCCATCGATCACCAAGCGCAGCAAAGCCGTAGATCAGCCCGCCGCACAAGTCAAAGACGAACCGTCGGTAGTCGGCGGACAGGTCCTCCGAGCTCGCCCGTGCCACAGCGACGGGGGGTTCGGTAAGCGCGAGGGACCACCCGACGACATCCGGCGCGGTATTGACGCCGCGGTCGACGTCGTAGGTGGCGTCACCTTCGAGCGCCGCGACATTGGCGACCGGCCCCGGAGCAACCTCCGCTGCTCGCAGGTCACGAAGCGGAGGGAGCCCGACTCTGAGGAGCGACGCTTCGAGATCCGATAGCTCTACCGCGCGATCCCACTCGGCCTCGCCCGCGTGGGCTTCAAAGTAGATGGCGGTGGGTACCATGCCACCCTTGAAGAACGACTTGCCATTGGCCTTCCATGGCTCCCAGTAGTTGATCGCCTCCCACCCGAAACTCTCGGGGAAATCGGGAGCGCTCAGATCCCGCGCGAATGCGTAGAGATCATCGCGGGACGTGGCCGTCTCTGAGATCCAAGTCAAGTCTTCGAGCGCGAGGTTTGCTTCGCCGAAAGCTTGCGGCACAGCGATGTGACCGGCCGCGGCGAAAACCGTCAGCGGGATGACCTCCGCGCCCGGCCTGATGGTCCCTTGTCGTCCGCCCGCCATGCGCACCGACAGTGGACCGGCGTGCGACCTCATCTGTTTAGCCAGCTCCACTGAGCCGATGCGCGGCGGTGGGGTGGACCCCAGGTCGGGAACATAGATGACCGAGACAGCTATGCATGTGGATGGATTCACCGGCACCAGCCACTGAACGTCGATCCCTCGAAGCGGGGAATCGACACTTTCGCTGTTCGGAGGGGATTCGATCAAGCTGTTGGAAAAGCGCCATAGGGCCCGGCGGATCTGGTTCAGACAAGAAACCCTGAGGGCTCGTCGCGCATGCCCGTCTCGATCAAGCGCGGATACCAGTTCTTGTACGGCATGAGCCATGATCTCTGGGATGAAGAGTGGCGGCACCCATCGGAATCCGCCCGCTGAGTCAGCAAAGCGAAGGAACCTCCCGAACGGACTGGACGGACTCTCAGCATCGAATGCGGCCTCACTTGCGGAGATCGTCATCCATTCCAACGCTCTCTTGTCAGCCTCACCGAGTTCGATGTGGTCGAGAGGGCCCAGGTTGAGGAAGGCCCGCGTCGCTTCGAACTCAACGTCCGGCAATGAAACCTCATCGTTGAGCTCGAGATCCGGGGCTGGCACCCACGCGTCCGCAAGGTGGCGGACGCAGAAGTCGCCGTACCTCATCGCCACGTTCACCACGTTCGCAATACCGAATCGAAATCGCCTGCGGAGCCGACCGTCTACCGCTTCCGCCATTCGGAGCGAACGCGTGAGGTCGGCGACCGGCCGTTCGGTGAGGCCAGGCACTGCACGCAGCGACTCCGAGCCGACGGTGAGTAAGGCTGTTCGGGTCGGGTCGGTCGGGATGAAGTCTTCACGCGCCGGGCCGATCCCATAGGTGGTAGCCGCTAGATCGGACAGTGCTTGGATCGACGGCAGCGGGTGGTAATCGTCTGATGCCGGAGCGGCGGAGGCTCGTAGTGCGGCCGCGAAGCTGCTTCCCAATGTCACCGATCGATGCCTGTTGCCCGGGGACGTGGCGGCGGCGAATACCAACGTCCAGAGCTCGTCCGGATCGTACGCTGAAAAAGCCTGTTCGAGTGCGTCTGGCTCCCGTTGCGCGGCGCTCACCGCGCGCGGTTGAGATCGAGGCCGCTTGTTTCTACGAGATTTTTTGTTCTTCCCCACGCAAGCATTCAAGCGTAGGCCAACGACACCCTCGCTGATTGCTGCGCGTTGAAGACGTGGCCCGCCGGGGAGGAAGGTGGTCAGGGGATGGGGTGCCGCCTTGAATGCGCGGACGATATGCCTCCTTCAGCGCCCTGCTCCCACGCCAGGGGAGCGCTTGACCGCTCGCACCTTGACACCTTCCTCGGATCCATACACGCAAAAGCGCGCGTAAGATAATGCGTGTACGCGCTAACCAGATGACGACGCGAGGAGGCCAGATGGCCGTGAAGAAAAGTCGCACCCGTGCCGCCTCGGCTCGCGTCGCCGGTCGCGAGGTCGCTGTGGGCCGCGGCACTGTGACAGGTCGATCCCTCGACGGGAACCCAAAGCTCGTCGTGGCGACCAAGGCCCCAGCAAAGACCGACGTACAAGCCGGTGTCGAGCGCCTTGCGCAGGTGGCGAAGACGTCAAACGTCGACGTATCCGTGTTCAACGCACTCATCGACGAGCTCGCCGATGCGATGACCGACCGTCAATCGACCGAACTGGGCCTCACAGAGCAGGAAGCCAACTTCCTGATCGAATCCGGCGATTTCACTCCGGAGGAGTTCGCCGAGGCATCCGCATTCGTCACCAGCGGCGGGCTCGCCAAGCTCGAGCGCGAGACTCACGTGCGCGCCCTCACCAATACGTACACCGCGTCCGAAGTTGCAGCGCTGCTCGGGATCGATGCCTCCAGTGTGCGTCACCGACAAAGCAAGAACACTTTGTACGGCTTCCGGGCCGGAAGGATCCGTCTCTACCCTCGATGGCAGTTCATTCCAGGCGAGAAGGTCTCCACGATCCCCCATCTCCCCCTGCTCGTTAGAGCAATCCCATCCGACTGGGATCCAGCCGACGTCGAAGGCTTCATGACAACGCCTCAGGATGACTTGCGGTCGACCGAGGACTCGGTCGACCCCAAGGAGTGGATGACGCCGATCGAGTGGCTGGCTGCCGCGAAGGACCCCGCACCCGTAGTGGGAATCCTCGAAGACGCCGACATCAGGTGAGCCCGTCGAGCGCGAAGGTCCCCGCAACGCCCCCGGCGTCGCTCACACTCGACGCCAGCGAGCACCTGAGAACATACGATGGGCTCCTCTGGCGGGTCTTCGCTACAAGGGGTGCTCATCCACAGGCGTGGGACGAGCTGCGGCACTTCGGGCCGGTCAGAACCATGCGCTTTGACCCGCATCCCGAGCCGCAGCAGCATCATGCCGATTATGGCGTGATGTACGTAGCCGCTGGATCTACAACAGCTCTCGGCGAGGTGTTTCAGAAGGGGCGGATTATCAACCGGCGCGCTCGTGGAAGTACCCTCGCGGCTTGGCGACCGACGCGGGAGCTTCGGTTGCTGGACCTCACCAGCAACTGGCCTGTGATCAACGGCACGACCTCTTCGATTCAGATGGGGCCCAAGCGATACACCCGGAACTGGGCGAATGCGATTCATGACCAGCTTGGGTCGAGCATCGACGGGCTCTACCATGTGTCATCGATCGACTTCGGCCCGATGGTGACACTGTTCTCGCCCGCCGAGGACTCGTTCCCCCAGCTGCCGTTGGTGCACACCCGCCTGGACTCATCCAGCGCGAACGTGTACCTCGCGAAAGCCGTGAAGAGACTCGGCTACCGCGTCAATAAGTAGGACCGCCTAGATGAGCAGGAGTCATTCGCTAAAGGCGAGACCGCGATTCTCGGTGTATCAGACGGCGTTCAATCCACCCGTACGCTCAGTGTTATGACAAAGCGTTCGACATTGCAGACTCTCGGCGGTGCCGTCGAAGGCTTCCGGGATTTCGCGGCGGCGATCAAGAGTGGAGTGCCCACGGTTCGACAGGGGTCGATGGCAGAGGAAGATCAAGCCCTCGCAGGAAACATCGTCATCCCTCACGCCATAGTCTCCGGGCTCGTCCTCACCGTTGCAGACCATGTATCCGCTTGGGCGGAGCTTGCCGCTAGCCCCGACGAGGACGTGTTGCTCCTCCACATGCAGGCTGACTACACGTTGTTCCGCCCGGTCTTGGAGGGGCTCGTGGAGGTCATCTGGATTCTTGACGGCACCGATTCCTCTACTAGAGTCCGCAGGGCACTCGAGATTGCTCGTATCGAGTACAGGCACGGGCTGAAGCTGACGAACGCTCTGCGCAAAGCGCGAACGCCGGATGACAAGACGGAACAGGGAATAGCAGCACTCGGGCGTTTTCTCAGGACCACGGCGACCAACCTCGGGTCTGATCCCAAGGACATTCTCAGCGCACCATTGATCGACCCCTCCTCGATCACAAGGAAGATAGCGAGTCGCGTTCCAGGCCCCACGCTGCAGACCTTCAACTATTGGGCAATTACTTCGGCTCACGCGCACGGGCAGTTCATCACCACTCTGCGCCACGCGATCGAGACCCCCCCATCTACACCTCAGATGGGCGGGGCTCTATACGAACCAGACGAGGAGTTGATTGCAAACCTCATCGAGTTCATTGGGGCGCTGCTCGAGATCGCAATCAAACTCCTCAACGAGCAGGGCTACGAACTTCGACGCTAGAGCTGTCGTTTCGGGGGATCGGGAAACGACGGGTCGAGGAGATGCACACCATCGAGATGCAGAAGTCTCGGAGGCGGACTGTCCGACCCCATCCGTATGATCGAAACAACCCGTCGCGGGTGCGGGATCGCGACGGAGTGGATCTTGCGCTTTACATCGGACTTAGTCCGATTACATCGCGATTCTGACACCCGTCCCATTCCGCATCCACCTGATCGCGAGCGGAGCAAGGCGCCGCGAGAACGCCACCATGAGAGACGTCGCAGGACTTTGGTCCCTACCGGGAGCCAGAGCGGGAGAGATACGTTGACCACAGGTCGCTTAAGACTGCGATCTGTGGGCCGGTGAAGCCCCCAGCGATACCGGCTCTGGTGGTCCTGAGGGTTCCCCAGACCTGACGGGACCGCCCTCCGTTCTCTGCCCAGCCCTTCGCCACGCGCGACTCCGACATCTACAGCCACCGTTTCCACTTGAACGTCACCCAGAGACCGACTCCGAGGCCCACCATGGTCAGGATCGACAGCGGGTAGCCCCACACCCACTCGAGCTCCGGCATGTGCACGAAGTTCATGCCGTAGATCGTGCCGACCAGTGTCGGGGCGAAGAGAATCGCCGCCCACCCGGTGATCTTCTTGATCTCGTCGTTCTGAGTGATCGCCTGCTCCGAGAGACGCTTAGTCTCGACGCTCTGCGCGAGCGACGCCTCCGAGAGCTCCCGCATCGCCTTGTTCTGCTGCTGCGTGACCAGCGTGCTGTGGACCGTCAGGGCGCTCTCCAGGAGAACGCGGAAGGCGTCGGCGCGTTCTGCGATGCGCAGGACATGATCGAGAACGTCGCGGTAGCGAGCTTGCAGCTCCTCATCAGTGCGGTACTTCTCGGCTCCGCGCAGCAACGCCTCGAGGATGCCTCGAAGGGGTGAGGTCGCTCGCTGAAATCCGATCACTTCGCTGAGGAGCTCGTAGATCCTTCGTGACACCGATTCGTCCCCACGGAAGAGTTCATCCTCGATCTCATCGATATCGTTCTCCAGCCCGGCGACGACCGGTGCATACCCATCGACGACTTCGTCCAGCACCCCGTACAGCACTGACTCGGGTCCGAGCCGGAGAAGCTCCGGGCGGGATTCGAGCCACCGGCGATTGGTCGACAGCTCAGGTCTGGCTGCGTGCCGGACGGTCACGACGAACGAGGGACCCACGAAGAGATGGATCTCTCCGAAGTGCACCGTCTCGGTGTCGTCCACGTACCACGCGGGTCGGAGGACGAGGAACAGAGTGTCGCCGTAACGTTCCAGCTTCGGGCGCTGGTGGCCCTTGCGAGCGTCTTCCACCGCGAGCGGGTGCAGGGAGAACTCTGCGGCGACGGATTCCAGTTCTTCGTCGGTGGGCTGGAACAATCCGATCCACGCCATCCCCTCGTGCTCCCGCAGTCGCTCATAGGTCTCTTCGAGATTGTCGGGGGTGCAGCAGCGCACGCCGTCGACGTAGATGCCGTTGTCGATGAGTGCCACGTCAGGTGAGCCTTCCGTCGAGAAGATGGGCGGCGGCCCACAGGGCGACAATCACACGCTGCAGTAGCACGGAGTCGGACTGCCCAAAGCGGGCGCCACTCCCGATCGAACACCCCGCCGCGACCCGGCAACGTCGCTCTAACGGAACACATACGCACACGAGGGCGACTCTCATGGCTCCCTCACGAAGCCCGGCTCTGACGGCCACTGCACACGTGAGCGACGCATCGGAGCGGCTCGTGAGCGAATCGGAAGGATGCGCATGAGTTCCGTAGGGGCACGTTCCCCGTGAGAGGGATGCGCCGTAGGACTGAGGCATGACCCTCACGGAGATCCTTCCCACCATGCGCCTGAGCATTCCCGACCCCCTCGCGATCGACCTCTGGCCGATGCACACGCACGCGATCGTCTCCGACGTCGTGGTCGGCGGAATCTCCCTGACCAGGCTCGTCGAGCTCAACGGCACGCCGGCGCTGCTCACCGGAGACCTCCCACGTCCGGGCATGCCCCGCGAGAGGGCTTTCGGCGGGGGGACCGACGTCACCGTCCTGGTGTTTCGGGTCACGCTCCGCGTCGACACGCAGGAGGATAAGCGCATCGCTCTGACCGACTGCACGTTCGACGGCGTCTCAGCGCAGTGGAGTGAATGTCGGCTGATTGGGCGCACCTCGACCAGCAGGAACGCGCGCACCGAACTCATCCCCGGAGACGTCGGCGGCGCCTCGTGGCCCCACCCGGTCGCGCTTCTGCCGGGCGACCTGAGGGAAGGCGACCTGCTCGCCGTTCCCTGTGCGGGCGCGATGACACTGCACGATGTGCGGCCCCGCCCGGCCGTCGCGGGCGGCGAACCCCGAGTGTCTCCTGCGCTGGCCGCCGCACGCGCGGACATCTCGTGAGCATCCTGCACAGCATCGTGTCGACATCCATCCTGGTGCGGCACAGGCTGAATGACCCTCGCCGTTCCGCACCAGACGACCCCCTCGCTCGTGACCGCAGCGGAGCCATCGCAGCGAGCCAGGCCCGATCACACGATCGTCAGGAGGACTCGGAAGACGACGATCGGCACGGCAGATGCATGAAGTGAACGCCCGTTCGGGGGCGATCTGGAGTGCTCTAACGATCGCTCTCGGCATCACGTCGTGCCGCCGGCGCTCCGACTGCCACGTCTGCGAGGAGCGCATCCATGTAGACGGAGACCCAGATGCGCTCGAAGGCGTCTGTCGTCATCACTCCGCGCCGCAGGTCGTCACATGCGGCCTGCATCACGGACGAGAGCACCGCAAGTGCTTCCTCGCGCTTCTCGTCATCGGGATGCGGACACAACCCCGACCGGCTCGACCACAATGCGATGGTGCGGCCGCGGACCGGCCGCGCTCTCCGCCACAGATAGATCCCTACGGGTGCGATGAGGGCGACGAGCACGATCGCAGACATCTCCGGCGATGCTCCCAGAGCGATCAGGAGCAGCCAGCAGACGGTCCCACCGCCCAGGGCGCTCGGAGCGAAGCAGGAGAACCGATGCGCCCACCGGCGCTCCCCATCCGAGGTATCCGGCGGGCAGACGACCAAGCGCGACGTCACTATGCCGTGCCGAGCCACCGTCTGCTGCAGGTATCCCCACCGAACAGGTCGAGACTTGCGCGCCTGCGTGTGAGTCAATCGAGCATCTGGGGCTTGTTCGAGGGGCATGCAGAGAAGAATCGAACATGCCGGTGGGTTGCACCAGGGCTCCGCACGAAACACATGCACCACCCGTCTCCACGGTGAACCCGGCACACGTGAGCATCTGGAGTTCAGCGCTCCCAGGCGGCGCGCCCTCACGGATGCCAGACTCGACCTCCGCGAGCACTCTCTCGCGTTCCGGCGCGAATACCTCGAGCATCTTCTCGCCGACTGGACGGTCGACGAGATCGTCTCCTTCGAGGGCCTGCTCACCCGGTTCGCGGCATCCGTCGCCGCGCACCCGCCACGCCCGAAACCGCTTCACGCCCCCGAGGGAGAACACCGATGAAGATCACCGTGCGCGGCGGCACCGGCCGCAGCGGACGTCTGCTGGTTGCCGAGCTGCTCGCCGACGGCCACGAGGTCACGGAGTGAGCCTCGTGGCACCCGGACGACTCGCGTCCTGATGACGTCGATGCACCGTTCCGCTACATTGCAAGTGTGCCGAGTCGGTGCGAGGCGAGCGGAGACCTGATGGAACCAGCGCCCGGGGGCGAAGGTGATGACCGGCACGCGTGAAGGCGCGAAAGCGGAGCAGCGCAGCCTCCGTGTGTCGATTGCACTGTCGGTCGCGCTGGCAGTGATCGCCCTGATCGTCGGCATGCTCTCGGGCACCCGCATCATCATCTTCGACGGCGCCTACATGCTCATCGGCCTGATCCTGTCGTGGGCGTCTTTGAAGGCCTCGACCACGGTGGCCGCGGGTCCCACGAGCCGGTTCCCGTTCGGGCGAGACGCTCTGGCGCCCTTCGTCGTCGCGATCCAGGGCGTCGCCATCGCCGGGACCCTGCTGTATGCCGCCGGAGACGCTGTGGTCGTGATCCGAGACGGCGGCTCTGCCGTGAACCCTGTCGTCATCGTGACCTATGGAGCCATCACCGCGGGCGTCGGGTGGTTCGCAGCGTCGTGGCTGCCACGCATCGCCCGCGGGTCGGATCTGGTCGTGGCAGAGGCGGCTCAGTGGCGCGCCGGAGCCGTGCTCAGCATCGTGATGGCAGCAGGTGCAGTCGCCGCCATGGTCATCGAGCGCACGGAGATCCGCGAGATCGTGCAGTACATCGACCCGATACTGGTGCTTATCTCCTGCGCGATCCTCGCTCCAATCCCGGTCCGGCTGATTCGCTCCGGGCTGAATGAACTGCTCGAGGGAGCACCTCCTGCCGCTGTGGCCGATGAGATCGCCCGGGTGGTCGCACAGGTCCGAGAGCGGTTCGCACTCGGTGAGCCCATCGTCCGATCGAGCAAAGTCGGTCGGAAACTGTATGTCGAGGTCGACTTCGTCGTCATGGCGTCTCAGTGGGACGTCAGCGAAGAGGACGACGTGCGACACGCGATCATCGATGGGCTGGCCCCTCTGGGGTTGGAGGTGTGGGCATCCATCTCTCTGACCACAGACCCCGGACTCACCGACTGAACGAGCACGAGCGATGCGTCGACAGCCGTCGTCTGCGCGATCCCCGGCTCACCGCCCCGAACGCTCCGAACACTCGCCTCGGGAGCAAGGTCGATGCGCCGCAGCAGCTGGGCGTTCAGTGACGGAGATCACCGAGCGTCGGGCACGATCGCGTGGACACGGATCGACGAGCGGGGCGCGGTAGATTCCGCACCCCGCTCATGGATCACAGGGTCGCGAGGATCTCCTTCATCGTCGCGATCTCTGTGGTCTGCGTGGCGATGATCGTCTCGGCCAAGGCGACGGCGTCACTGTTCTTACCGTCGTCGACTTCGTCCTGCGCCATGTCGATGGCGCCCTCGTGGTGTTCGATCATCTGCTCGAGGAACAGACGGCTCGCCTCGGCACCCGTGGCATCGTAGAGGGCTTGCATGTCCTCGTCGGACATCATGCCGTCGCCATGGTCCATGCCGCCCATGCCGCCCATGCCGCCCATGCCGCCCATGCCGGCGTCCCACTCTTCGAGCCACTGATCCATCGTCTGGATCTCGGGCTCCTGAGCGGCCTTGATCTCTTCGGCGAGCGAGACGACTCGCTCGTCGATGCCCTCTTTACTGAGGATGGTGTCTGACATCTCGACGGCTTGCTCGTGGTGCTCGATCATCATGGCGGCGAACATGATGTCTTCGGTGTTCGCGTCGGCGGGTGCGGAGGAGCCGCTGCCGTGATCCATGCCATCCATGCCATCGTCGGAGCCGGTGGTGACGACGCATCCGGAAAGCGCGAGAAGTGCGGTGAGTGTGAGCGCGGCCATCGCCGCGGGGCGGATTTTCATGAGTGTTCTCCAGGGGTCGGTGATGAGGCCCGACGGGTGCCGGTGCCAGGGGTGCGTTGCCTGCGAGGCAGGCTGGCGCGTCATCACGTGCGACTGATGCAGAGAACCGTGAGAGAGGGGGGTGGCGGTAGGTCGTGAGCACGAGCGTGCCTCTGGGGCGTCGTGGTGGCCGCGATCACGGTCAGCGGGGTGTGTCTCCAGCCGAGCCCTACCCGCCCGAACAGGATTGTGGCGACCAGCAGCGCGAGCACGCATGCCATCCACGTCATCGGGTCGCCGCCACCGCACGTCGCACACCCTTCGGTTGTCGCCGGTGTGCTCGGCGACAGGGCGGCGGATGCGGCGGATGAGGCGTCATGATGATGCTCGGGTGCTCCGGACTGCATGCTGACAGCAACCGTGCCATGATGGCTGGCTGTCGATGCGTGCGAGTTGAAGGAGTGCATTGCGAGGAGCCCGGCGATGATTCCCAAGGAGATTGCAAGGGCGGCCAGGACGGCGCGGGTGAGCGTGCGCGGTCCCCGCACCTGTCGTGCGACATCGATCAGTGACATACTCACCTCCCGTTCTGCTCAGCCTACGTCCGTCGCCCTGACTAGTCCTCACCTACTTGGCTGTCACCGCGTCGGGGCGCAGATCCAGTCGGCGCAGCAGTTGCGCGTTGAGCGCGACGACGATGGTCGACAGTGACATCAGCAGCGCGCCGACGGACATCGGCAACACGAACCCGATGGGAGCGAGCACGCCGGCGGCGAGTGGGACGGAGAGCAGGTTGTAGCCGGCGGCCCACCAGAGGTTCTGCTTCATCTTGCGGTAGCTGGCGCGCGACAGCTCGATCACCGAGAGCACCGACCGGGGGTCGTCGCTGGCGAGGATGACGCCGGCGGAGGCGATCGCGACATCCGTCCCGGCGCCGATGGCGATACCGACGTCGGCCTGCGCGAGGGCGGGGGCGTCGTTGACACCGTCTCCGACCATCGCAACCTTGCGTCCCTCGCCCTGCAGTTCCTTCACCTTCGAGGCCTTGTCCTCCGGTCGCACCCCGGCGAAGTACCGGTCGATGCCGAGCTCACCCGCCACCGATGCGGCGACAGCGTCGGCGTCACCGGTGATCATGACCACCTGCAAGCCGCGCTCATGGAGGGCCTCGACTGCGTGACGCGACTCCGAGCGGATCTCATCGGCCAAGCGAAGGGCACCCGCGACCTGACCGTCGACGAGCACGTGGAGGATGATCGCACCCTCATTGCGCCACTCATCGGCGACCGGTAGCTCGGAGGCGTGCTCATGCTCGAGCATGTACGGGCCGCCCACCTGCACAACGTGTCCGTCGACACGTGCACGGACCCCGACCGCCGGGGAGGATTCGAAGTCGGCTGACGAGGGGACCGGGAGAGTCTTCTCCTTCGCCGCGTTCACGATCGCGCGAGCGAGAGGGTGTTCGGAGTCGGCTTCCGCGGCCGCGGCCCAGGCCAGCAGCTGGTCGGGATCGGTCCCGACGACCGGGTCGATCGCGGTCACCGCGGGGGTGCCCTTGGTGAGAGTGCCGGTCTTGTCGAACAGGACGGTATCGACGGTGCGCATGCTCTCCAGCGCGAGACGGTCTTTGATCAGCACGCCCCCACGGGCGGCGCGCTCTGTCGCGATCGACACGACGAGCGGGATAGCCAGACCGAGCGCGTGCGGGCAGGCGATCACCAGAACGGTGATCGTGCGGATAACCGCGGCGTCGGGCATGCCCACGACGGTCCAGACGATCGCAGTGATCGCGGCAGCGCCGAGCGCGAACCAGAACAGCCATCCCGCCGCCTTATCAGCGAGCCGCTGCGCCCGCGAGGATGAATTCTGCGCCTCGGTCACCAGCTTCTGGATCCCCGCGAGAGCGGTGTCCTCACCGATAGCGGTGATCTCGACCCGCACACCGGAATCGGTAGCGACGGTGCCGGCGATGACCTGGTCGCCGTCGCTGCGGCGCACGGGCCGGGACTCGCCGGTGATCATCGACTCGTCCATGCTGGCCGAGCCCTGCACGATCCGTCCGTCCGCGGGGACCCGCCCGCCGGGGCGCACCACCACCACGTCGCCCACCAGCAGATCAGACGGGGCGACCGTGACGGTCGTATCGCCCTCGATCTTCTCCGCCTCATCGGGCAGCAACGCAGCCAGGGAGTCCAATGCTGAGGTCGCCTGTGCCAGGGATCGCATCTCGATCCAGTGACCGAGCAGCATGATCACGATCAGCAGCGCCAGCTCCCACCAGAAGTCCAGCTCATGGTGGAGCACACCGAGGCTCGCGCCCCAGGACGCAAGGAACGCCACCGTGATCGCCAGGGCGATCAGCAGCATCATTCCGGGCTTGCGTGCTCGGAGCTCACTCACGGCGCCGGTGAGGAACGGGGTCCCACCCCACACGTACATGACGGTTCCGAGAACCGGGGATACCCACTCGACCCATGCGGCATCGGGCAGCGGGTACCCGAGGATCATCGAGAACATCGTCGAGAACCCGACAACAGGGACCGCGATGATCAGCATGATCCAGAACAACCGCCGGAACTGGCCCACGTGATCGCCGTGACCGGCGTGTTCTTGAGGAGCGCCGTGGTCGTGGCTCATCGCCGCGTGGTCATGCTGCTCCGTCGGCGCGGTGCCGTGATTCTCGCCCGCGGTGTGATGGGTGTGCTCGTCGTGCTGGCTCACCAGAACTCCTTGTTCGATGCGCCCGGGGTCGAGCCGGGTGCGGACGGATAAGTGAATCAGGCCTGGCTGGTCGCGAGGCTGTAGCCGGCCTCTTCGACCGCAGACCTCACGGCCGCGGGGTCGACAGGGGCGGTGCTGTGAATCGTCACTCGGGACGCGCCGCCGACGTTCAGGTCGACAGCGACGGATTCGACACCGTCAAGCGCGCTCAGTTCCTCACTGACGCTCGACACACAGTGCGAGCACGTCATTCCCGTGATCAGTACGTCCTCCGAGACCGGGGCCGCCACAGGAGCGGATGCCTCGATGTTCGAGGGGGCGGCGCAGCACGCGCAACCAGCGTTCGCGTCCTTCAGTTCGAGTTCGATGCGGTCAGTCATGGTGGGCTTCTCCAATAGTTCGACGGATGGTTATGAACGGACCAGGCGAGCGATGGCGTCGTCAGCTTCGCGGGCCTTCTCCGCGTCGCTGCGAGAGACCATGCGTGTCACCGCGTGATGACGCTTCGGAACCCGCGCAGGCGCAGGCTGTTTCCGACGACGAAGACGCTCGACAGCGCCATCGCCGCGCCGGCGAGCATGGGGTTGAGCATTCCGAGCGCGGCGACCGGGATCGCCGCGACGTTGTACGCGAACGCCCAGAACAGGTTGGTCTTGATCGTTCCGAGCGTCTTGCGCGACAGTCGGATCGCATCGACCGCACTGCGCAGGTCTCCGCGCACCAGGGTGATGTCGGATGCTTCGATCGCGACGTCCGCCCCTGTGCCCATCGCGATGCCGAGGTCTGCCTGCGCGAGTGCGGGCGCGTCGTTGACGCCGTCACCGATCATCGCGACGACCTTTCCTTCGCGCTGCAGCCGCGTGACGACGTCGACCTTGTCTTTCGGCAGGACTTCGGCGATGACCTCGTCGATGCCGACCTCTGCCGCGATCCGCCTGGCGACCGCGTCGTTGTCGCCGGTGAGCAGGATGGGAGTCAGCCCGATCTCCTTGAACTGGGCGATCGCTTCGGCGCTGCTGGCCTTCACCGCGTCGGCCACGACCAGGATGCCTCGCGCCTGCCCGTCCCAGCCCACCGCGACGACGGTCTTGCCCTCGCCCTCGGCGCGGGCCTTCGTCGATGCGAGCTCGCCGCTCAGCGTCTGCGACCACTCGGCGAGCAGCGAATCCCTGCCGACGAGCACAGCGTGACCGTCGACGATCCCCTGCACTCCCTTGCCCTCGATGTTCGCGAAGTCCTCGGGCGTCGGCAGCGCGCCGACCTCCTGCGTCGCACCCTTGGCGATCGCCTGGGCGATCGGGTGCTCCGAGGCATCCTCCAACGCGCCGGCCAGTCGCAGGAGCTGGGTGCGATCGGTGCCGGGCTCGACGACCACGTCGACGAGCGTCATCTTGCCGGTGGTGACAGTGCCGGTCTTGTCGAGCACGACGGTGTCGATCCTGCGGGTGGACTCCAGCACCTCCGGGCCCTTGATGAGCACTCCCATCTGCGCCCCCCGCCCGGTGCCGACCAGCAGCGCGGTGGGGGTCGCCAGGCCCAGCGCGCACGGGCACGCGATCACGAGCACGGCGACCGCCGCGGTGAACGCCGCCGTCACGGGGAACCCCGCGCCGAGCCAGCCGCCCAGTGCGACGACGGCGATCACGATCACGATCGGCACGAAGACGCCCGAGATCCTGTCGGCGAGACGCTGAACCTCGGCCTTCCCGGTCTGCGCGTCTTCGACGAGCTGCGCCATCTGCGCCAGCTGCGTGTCAGAGCCGATGCGGGTGGCGCGCACCACGAGCCGGCCGCCGACGTTCGTCGTGGCACCGGTGACGGTGTCGCCCTCTGCGACCTCGACCGGCACCGCTTCGCCGGTGAGCATCGACGCGTCGACGGCCGACGTGCCCGAGACCACCACGCCGTCGGTCGCGATCTTCTCGCCCGGCCGCACGACGAACTGATCTCCCACCTGCAGGTCCTCGACCGGGATCTTCGTCTCGACGCCACCGCGCAGCACGGCGACGTCCTTCGCGCCGAGCTCGAGCAGGGCGCGCAGGGCTGCACCTGCCTGCTTCTTCGACCGCTTCTCGAAGTATCGACCGGCGAGGATGAACATCGTCACCCCGGCGCCGACCTCGAGGTAGATGTTGGCTGCCCCGTCGGACGGAGCGAGTGCGAACTCGAACGGGTGGGTCATTCCGGGGGTGCCGGCCGTGCCGAAGAACAGCGCGTACAGCGACCACAGGAATGCGGCCGACGTGCCCAGGGAGATGAGCGTATCCATGGTCGCGGTGCCGTGCCTGAGGTTCATCCACGCGGCCTTGTGGAACGGCCATGCCGCCCAGAGGATGACCGGAGACGCGAGCGCGAGCGAGGCCCACTGCCAGTAAGTGAACTGCAGCGCCGGGATCATGGCCATCGCGATCACGGGCACGGTCAGCACGATCGAGCCGATCAGGCGGTTGCGCAGCGACAGCAGCTCAGGGTCTGCAGCGCCGGCATCTCCGTCCGCCGCCTGGTCGCGCGTGCGGCCCTTCGGGGCGGGGATCGCCGCCGAGTATCCCGTCTTCTCGACCTCGGCGATCAGCGCCGCCGGGTCGTACCCATCGGGGACGATGACCTTCGCCTTCTCGGTCGCGTAGTTGACGGTCGCCACGACACCCTCGAGCTTGTTCAGCTTCTTCTCGATGCGCATCGCGCAGGAGGCGCAGGTCATGCCGCCGATCTCCAACTCGACACCTGTCCCCGCGCTCGGGGGTGCTGACATGCTCATGTTCGTTCCTTCTGTGGCTTGTAGCTGGGGGCCACAGCGATCAGCTGCGGCAGAGGTGAGGCTCGACGGTCAGTGCCCGTCGTCGTGCGCATCACCTTCGGGCTCTGTCGTGCCCTCTGCGTGAGCGGCGTCGAGCACGAACTCGGCGGTGTGCACCGTGCCGTCCACCTGGAAGTCGAGGTACAGCAGGTATCGACCCGCGGTCGGCGCTTCCGCGACGAACGCGATCTCCGGCCCCGACGTCTCGCCCGCTTCGGGTTCGTCACCCGCGGCGTGCACATGCAGATAGGCGAGGTCGCCGTCGCGCAGTGCGACGAGGTGACCGAATGCCCCCAGATACGGCTCCAGTGCGGTGACCGGTCGACCGTCCTGCGTGACGGTGAGGGTGAGATCCCGTGCTGTGCCCGCTTCGAGGTCGCCGTCGAGCGAGACCGTGAAGCCATCGACCTGAGCGATCCGAGTCGGGTGCGGCACGACGGGTGCGAACTCGCCGGCCACCTGAACAGTGCGCGTGAGAGTCAGCGAAGCGGCGTCCGCCTGCGCGGGGGTGAAGTCCGCGAAGACGCGGTAGGTTCCGGCTTGCGTCCATTCCCAGGGCAGCGACCACGTTCCCGTGGCCTCGTCGAGCACCGGATGCACGTGACGGAACTGGCTCCCGTCTGATCGCACCACGATCAGGTGCAGCTCCTTGTCATGCGCGGTCGCATAGTCCGTGACCGGGGTGCCGGCGGCATCCTCGATGCGGAATGCCAGCTCACCGGCTTCGCCCGGCGATGCCGGCGCCTCGATCGCCGACAGCACATATCCGTCGAGGCCGAGCGAAAGGCCCTTCAGATCGTCTGCAGCGGCACTCGCCGAGCCATCCGCGCCGGCAGCGCTCTCGACGTGACCATCGTGATTGTTCCCTTCCGCACCCTTCGTCCAGTCGCTGACCGCGTTCGCGGGAACGATGACGCCGGCGAGCCCGAAGGCCGCGCCGAACGCCACCACGAGGCCGGCCCCGAAGAGGCCGAGCCGTGCGCCGGCGTTCATGCCGTCCGCACCGCCGAATAGCCTGCCTCTGCGACCGCGGCGAGGATCTGCGCATCGTCAACCGACGCAGAGCCGGTGACGACGAGCTTTCCGGTCTGCGCGCTCACCTGGATGTCTTCGACGCCGGGGACTTCAGAGACCTCTTCGCGGACCGACATCTCGCAGTGCCCGCAGGTCATGCCCGTCACCTGGAACTCGTTCTTCGTCATCATGTCTCCATCTCTCGTACCTAGTACCCCAGGGGGGTATTATGGATAAGCGTATACCCTCTCCGGGTATTCCGCGATGGGTCGACGAACTTCGCGCGAACGCAGCCGTCGCGCCGGCTACCTCAGCTCGGCACCGTCAGCACGGCACCTCTGCCACGGCGACGCGCGCCTCGCGCAGCGCTCCCCCCACGGCCGCCAGCGAACATGTGCGATGCGAGGAGGCGGGGATCAACGCGGTGAGCACCCGGTCGCCGTCCTCCGCGAACAGCTCGAGCGATGACACCCGATCGTTCAGCGCGTCGATCCAGATCTCCCAGGCGATCTCCCCCGCATGCGCGATGGGCATCGACATCGACCCGCCCACCCCCGCGGGGGGAACCACATCAGGTCGGACGACGTCGATGCGCCCGTTCGCGTGGCTCTGCCGGATGACGACGTCGCCGGCGTCAGCATCCGCGATGCGCAATTCGACGCTCTCCGCGTCTCCGAACTCCGCCGTGACACGGATCCGCACAGCATCCGCCAGCACAGCATCCGCCAGCGCAGCATCCGTCGATCCGACATCTCCCAGTCCCGCCGCCACGGCGACGCGGCCCGTCAGCGAGCCGAGCTCGGTGATCTCGTCAGACCCGACCTCGATCACCGGCGTCTGCCGCAGACGCACCACGCCCCGTCGATCGCGAGTGAGCGAGAGCCTGCGCGGAAGAGTCATCGCGCTGCGGTACTCGGAGGACTCATCGTGAGGGATGCTGCCGGCATACTGCCAGTTGTCCATCCAGGCGATCAGCGTCCGCTCGTGCCCGGCGAGGCCGTCGAACGTGACGCCGGCGTAGCAGTCGGGACCGAAGTCGATCCAGCCGTACGCCTCCAGCTCCTCACGCGACTGGCTGCGGTCGAGCAGGAGCTCCGGCCCGGGAGTCGGGAGGGGCTCAGTCGGCCGGAAGGTCGCGCCGTCGAACTCGCCCACGATGTAGTGGGTTCCCGAGCCGCCCGCGATGCCTCCGGGGTTGAGGCTGATGAGCAGCACCCACCGCACATCGTCCTCATCGCCGTCGACGGCGAGCCGGAACATGTCGGGACACTCCCAGACCCCGCCGACGGGGCCGGCCGGACCGTACGACGAGAGATAGGTCCACGTCTTGAGATCGTCGGAGCGGTGGAAGAGCACCTGCCTGTCCTCCGCCTCGACCGCGACCATGACCCAGTACGCGTCGGCCCCGTCGTCATAGCGGAACACCTTCGGATCACGGAAATCGCTCGTGCCGCGGTCGAGCACCGGGTTGCCCCGGTACTTCGTCCAGACGTATCCGCCGTCGGTGCTGTAGGCGAGAGCCTGCGCCTGGCGCCCGGCCGCGGCCGCCGTGTAGAGCGCCACCAGCGGGGGCTCCTCGGCCGTGCCGAACCCAGAGGTGTTGCCGTGATCGACCACGACGGAGCCGGAGTAGATCTGCGCCGTGTCGTCCCAGAGGATCGCCGGGTCGTGCTCGGTCCACCGCGCGAGATCGGTGCTCGTGGCGTGCCCCCAGCTCACGTCCGCGTGCGAGACCCCGTGCGGGTTGCACTGGAAGTACAGGTGATAGAGGCCGTCGTGGAACACGAGACCGTTGGGATCGTTCATCCAGTTGTTGCGCGGAGCGAAATGCATACGCGGTCGAGCGCTGAGGACCGGGGGAAGGTCAGTGGGGGTCAAAGGGGCAGTCGTCTTTCTCTGAGGGGTGGGCGTCGGTCACTTGCCGACGCCCGCTGTGAGTCCTTCGCGCAGCGGCTTCTGCCCGAAGAAGAACACCAGGAGTGCCGGGATCATCGAGAGGATCACGCCGGCGAGCACGGTCGAGACGCTGCCGGTGCCGAGGTTGCCCTGCAGCGTCACCAGGCCGAGTGGCAGCGTGAAGTTCTGGTCGCTGATGGTCATGATCAGCGGTCGGAAGAACTCGTTCCAGTGATAGTTGAAGGCGAGGATGCCGACGATCGCGAGCCCGGGGGTGGCCAGCGGCAGATAGACGCCGAAGAACGTGCGCCAGGGTCCTGCCCCGTCGAGCTGGGCGGCCTCACCCAGCTCGGTCGGGATGCCCATGAAGTACTGACGCATCAGGAACGTGCCGAACGCGGTGGGGAGCGCAGGCACGATGAGCGCGAGCAGCGTGTCGGCGAGGCCCATGCCCCTCACGAGCATGAACACGGGGACGATCGTCACCTGCAGCGGCACCATCATCGTCGCGAGAATGAGCGCGAACATCAGCTTCTTGTGGCGGAACTCGAACTTCGCGAACACATAGCCGGCCATCGCAGCCGAGAGCATCTGGCCGGCGGCGACCAGCATCACCACCAGGGCGCTGTTCCAGGCGTAGAGCCAGATCGGGATCTTGGTGAAGACGTCGGCGAAGGCGCCGAACCCCACGCTCACCTCTTGGGTCACGCTGTCGGTCGGCGAGAGCGCCGTGATCAGGGTCCAGACGACGGGCCCGAGGGTCAGCAGGGCCGCGAGTCCGAGCAGGGCGAACTTGCCGCCCGTGCCGAGGGTGTAGAGCCAGGAACGCTTCTTTGCGACTGTCGTTGTCATGATGGGCCTCACCCGTAGAAGACGAATCGGCGGCTCAGCCGGAACTGGATGGCCGTGACGAGCATGATGAGAAGGGTCAGCACGATGCCGATGGCAGACGCGCCACCGAAGTCGAGCTGTCGGAACGCGGACTCGTAGATCACCATCACGGCGGTGCGGGTCTCGTCGCCGGGGCCCCCGCGGGTCAGCACCCACGGCTGGTCGAAGATCTGCAGGGCGTTGATGATCGCCATCACGGATGCCACGAGCAGCGTCGGACTCACCAGGGGCAGCGTGATCATGCGGAACTGCGTCCACCCCGCCGCACCGTCGAGGGACGATGCCTCGTAGACCTCGCTCGGGATCGCGGCGAGCCCTCCGATGAAGAGCAGGAACGTGAACCCGAAGTTCTGCCACACGTAGACCAGGAGCACCACGACCTTCGCGCCGAATCCGGTCGTCAGCCATCCGACATCCGCGATGCCGATCAGATTGAGCGTCTGGTTCACGAGGCCGAACTCCTGGTTGAACAGGTAGGCCATGATGAGCGAGACGGATGCCGCCGACAGGATCAGCGGGAAGAACAGCGCCGACCGGAAGAAGGTGCGCAGCCAGTTCGGCATCTTCGATTGGACGAGCACCGCGAGCACGAGAGCGACCCCGAGCTGCAGGATGACGGCGACGACGACGAAGCCGATGGTGTTCAGGAACGACACGCTCACCGTCGGGTTGGCCGCCAGGTCGACGAAGTTGTCGAATCCGACGAAGACCGGGTCGGAGATGATGTCCCAGCGGAAGAAGGCCAGGACGAACGATCCGATGATCGGGACGAAGTTGAACAGCCCGAGACCGATCAGGGTCGGTGCCAGGAAGACCCAGATGATGGAGCGCCCCGAGCGGGCGACCGTGCCGGTCTCGCGACGCGCTGCGGGTGGCACGGTGAGAGTGCGGGTGGTGTTCTCGGACATCAGTTTCCCCCCAGTGCGAGCTCGAGATCTCGCTGCATCGTCTCGAGCCCTCGGCGGACTCCGGATGGACCGTTCGTGATGGTCGACACCACGTTCTTGAGCAGCGCGGATTCGACGGCGGCCTGCTGCGGAGGCGCCGGCATCGGACCGGTGTCGGGGAACTTGTCGAGGGTGTCGTAGAAGACCTCCCAGTGCGCAGGCCCCACCCCCGCGCCGTAGAGCTCGGCGTTGAGCGAACGACGAGGGAGTGACGAGTCGGGCTTCGGGTGGGCGATCGTCATGCCCTCGACCGAGACGCAGTACTTGAGCCACTCCCAGGCCGCGTCCTTGCGGGGCGAAGTCTCCATGATCGCGTAGCCTCCCGCACCGAACTGGTGCCGTTGCCCCGCCATCCGGGGGAAGTAGGTCACGTCGTAGGCGTCGTTCGCGACCCCCGCCTCCTCGAGGCCGCTGACCCAGAAGCCACCAGCAGGGGTCATCCCGACCGAGCCGGTGGAGAACAGCGAGACCAGCTCGTTGCCGCCGCCCTGTGCGGGGTTCGCGGCGAGGCCCTCCGAGACCATGCGCTCGAGCACCGAGAAGCTCTCGACCGCGTGCTCGTTGAGCGCGTCGGCCTGCTTCCACACGTAGCCTCCGCTGCGGGCCGGCTGGTCGGGATAGAAGCGGTCCCACAGCCAGTCGCCGCCGCTCGCCTTCTCCTCGTGCAGGAAGCTCGTGTTGTTCACGTAGAGCCAGGGGACGACCCCGCCCCACAGCCGGTTGTTCCAGAAGTACGGCAGGAACTGCCCCGACGCGCTCTTCTTCATCGCACGGGCGGTGCCGAGGAAGTCCTCGAGCGTCCAGTTGTCGGCGGGGCGCTCGAGCCCCGCGCGCTCCATGGCCTTCGTGCTGTAGAACACGTTCGCCGCGTTGAAGTTGTCGGGCATCTGGAACAGGCTGCCCTGATACATGAACGCCTCGATGAGGGTCGGGTTCACGTCGTCGAAGTACTCCTTCATCTCCGACGCGTCGCGGCGCACATAGTCGTCGAGCGGGTGTGCGAGGCGCGAGGCGAAGAGCTGCGCTCCCTCGGTCGCGACCGTCACGACGTCGGGCGGCGTGCCGGCCGCGATCATCGTGAGGATCTTCGCGAAGTACTCGCTCCAGTCCTGCCCTTGGATGGCCACGATGCGCACCGAGATGCCGGGGTGCTTGCGCTGGAAGCCGTCGACCAGCGCCTGACGCGCCACCGCGTCCTGCGCGGTGCCGAAGAGGGCGACCGTCAGCGTGTCTGTGCCGCGTCCGGAGATGTCGGCTCCGGTGAGCCTCGGCCACGAGACGACGGTGCCCACGATTCCCAATCCGATCGCGCCGAACAGAGCCCTGCGAGTGAGATCAACCACGATGTTCTCTCCTGTGTGAATGACTTCGCAGCGAGGGAAGCGAGTCCCTGCCACGGAGCTAAATTGATTCAGCATCGCCGAGGCTAGCATCACGGATGTGACGCCGCAATGATTTTGCTAAATCAATTCAACCTGCCTGGTTCCACGGCATCCTATGCACTGCCTAAGCTGGAGATGTCACGACAGGAGGAAGCCGGTGCCGAAGAACGTCGATCGCAGGCCGACGCTCGCCGACGTCGCCGCGCTCTCGGGCATGTCGAAGACCGCCGTCAGCATGATCCTGAACGACCGGCCGGGTTCACGCCTCTCCGCCGACGCGGCGCGCCGAGTCCGCGCTGCGGCCGAGGAGCTCGGCTACCGACCGAATCCCGCGGCCCAGAGCCTGCGCCTCGGAAGGACGAAGACACTCGGCTTCATCTCGGATCAGATCACGGTGACCCGCTACGCCTCTGAGATGATCCGCGGCCTGCTGTCTGCGGCGAAGGAGCACGGCCACACCGTTCTGATCGCCGAGACCGAGGGCGACGACGCGACCATCTCGGATGAGATCCAGGCGATGATCGACCGCCGGGTCGACGGCATCCTGATCGGACTGCTCGGCGCCCGCATGATCGAGGTGCCCGAGACACCCGCCGACGTGCCGGTCGTGATCGTCAACGGCACGTCGACGACGGGGCATCCCTCCGTGCTCCCCGATGAACGAACCGCCGGTCACGCGATGGCGCGCCTGCTCACAGACGCCGGCCACCGCCGCGTCGGCGTGATCGGCAACAACCCGCGCGCGGTCTCGTCTCCCCTGCACTCGGTGACCATCGGCCCGCGATTCGACGGCATCCGCGCCGCCTTCGCCGAGGCCGGCGTCGATCCGTTCATCATGGACGTCCCCGACTGGAACCCCGACATCGGATACACGCGGACGCTGCAGATGCTCGACGCGCACCCCGACATCACGGCGATCCTGGCCGGCAACGACGGCGTGGCATTCGGCACCTATCAGGCGATCGCCGAGCGAGGACTCCGCGTGCCGGACGACATCTCCGTCGCCTCGTTCGACGACGAGGAGCTCGCCAGCTTCCAGCGACCGGGGCTCACGACCGCGCGGCTCCCGTACGACGTGATGGGGCGCACAGCCGTCGAGATGCTGCTCGGCGAGCGCCCGCTCGGCGCCGTGCTGATCCCGATGCCGGTCATCGAACGGGCCTCGATCCGGGGCCTGGATCGACCCGCCGAGATTCATTCAGACGAATCCATCTCCTCATCGGAGGCGTAGGCTGGAAGCCGAGGACGGACCGTCCGAGAAGATCTCCCGGCACCGTGACCGTCCGAGAGAGGAGCCACTCGTGGCTCAGTACGACGTCTCGAACCGCTCGGCGATCGTGACGGGAGCAGGCAGCGGAATCGGTCGCTCGACCGCGCTGCTGCTCGCCCAGAACGGCGCAGCGGTGGTCGTCAACGATCTGAACGCGGACAACGCGAATGCGGTCGTCGAGGAGATCCGCGCCGCCGGCGGCATCGCCGAGGCCTCCGTCGGAGACGCGACCGACACCGGCTGGATCGCCAGCTCGGTCGAGCTCGCGAACACGCTCGCCCCACTGCGCATCGGCGTCAACAACGCCGGCATCGGCGGAGCATCCGCCCCCACCGCCGAGTACGACGATGAGGCCTGGGACAAGGTCATCTCGATCAACCTCAACGCCGTCTTCCGCAACATGAAGGCGCAGATCCCCTCGATCCTCGCGAACGGCGGCGGCTCGGTCGTCAACATCGCCTCGATCCTCGGCAGCGTCGGCTTCGCGAACTCGCCCGCATACGTCGCGGCCAAGCACGCGGTCGTCGGCATGACCAAGTCGGCCGCCCTCGAGTACTCCGCCCAGGGCGTGCGCGTGAACTCGGTCGGCCCCGGCTTCATCGACACCCCGCTGCTCGCCAGCATGGATGCCGCTGCGAAGGACTTCCTCGTGAGCAAGCACCCGATCGGCCGTCTCGGCCAGGCCGACGAGGTCGCGAACCTCATCGCCTTCCTCGCCAGCGACGCCGCCAGCTTCATCACCGGCAGCTACCACCTCGTCGACGGCGGCTACACCGCCCTCTGAGGTTCGACCCGGGCCGGGTGTCACCACCGTTTCGGGGGCCGACACACCAGGTGTCGGCCCCCGATCCACGTCCGGTTCGGCAAGTGGCGTTGTCGGCCCCCGATGTGGTTGCCGACGCGCTGTGCGAGCCCACCGGCGCCGCCTACCCCCGCGGGCGACGCTTGTCGAGCACGCCGGCGAGCAGCACCGCGACCAACGCCGCGGCCGGTGCCACGATCAACCCGGCCCGCAGGCTCTCGGTGTCGGCGATGAAGCCGACGAACGGCGGCGAGAGCAGGAACCCGAGGCGCAGCAACCACGACACGATCGTGAGACCGGCTCCCGGCCGCAGGCCCGGCAGCTCGTCCGCCGCATGCATGGCCGCCGGGATGAGGGTCGCGATGCCGAAGCCGACGGCGGCGAATCCGGCGATCGTTCCGGGCACACTCGGGAAGATGAGCGCAAGGGCCATGCCCGCCGCGGCGATCAGGCCTCCGACGCGGGCCACGGCGCGCTGACCGAAGCGGTCAGTCATGCCGTCGCCCAGCATCCGTCCGATGAACTGCGCTCCGACCAGAGCGATGAATCCGAGAGGTGCGATCGCGGCGGCAGCACCGAGCGAGTCGCTGAGGTAGAGGGTCGCCCACGAGTTGCCTGCATCTTCGGCGATCGCCCCGGCCATCGCGATGAGCGTGAGCGCGATGAGCATCATCACGGTGCGAGGGCTCACACCACGGCGCACCGTGGCCTGCAGTTCGGCCGGTTCGGCCGTCGCCTCGGCATCCGCCTCTTCATCGCGACCCGGCAGGCAGAACCAGAGCGCCGTGAAGGCCACCGCCGCGAACACCGCGGTCGAGATGCCCAGGTGCACGCCGAGAGGCAGCTGCAGGGCGATCGCCGCCGCAGCCATGCCGCCACCGAGCACCGCACCGATCGACCAGATGGCGTGGAACGAGTTGATGATCGAGCGGCCGTAGCGCCGCTGCACCCGGAGCCCGTGTGCATTCTGCGCGACGTCGGTGATCGCATCGAATGCTCCGCCGAGCAGCAGGGCGACGGCGAACAGGATGCCGGAGGGCGCCAGCGCCGCGGCGAGCAGACCCAGCCCCGTGGCGATCGTGCCGATCACAGCGATCCGCGCCGAGCCGAAACGGCGGATCAGCACAGCGGCGAAGAGCCCGGCTGCGATGGCTCCTGCGGGGAATGCGGCGATCGCGAGTCCGTACCCGGCATTGTCGAGTTCGAGTGCGGCCTTGATCTCGGGGTAGCGAGGAAGGATGTTGGCGAACAGCGCGCCGTTCGTCAGGAACAGCGCCGAGACGGCGATCCGCGCGCGACGGGTCGCCCGGTCCGTGGCGGGCCGTCGAATCGATTCGATCGAAGTCACAGCAACGACCGTACACGCCTCAGGGCGTCGCCGAAAATCGCTCTTCCGACGCGGGAGTCGACGCCTCGCCGCGATCAGCCCAGCAGCGGTTCGACCTGCGCTGGCTCCTCGGTGAGCATCGACGCCGCAACGATCGCAGCCTTCGCGTCATCGAGGCGGTCGAACTGACCGATGAAGTCGGACTGCGCCCCGAACGCTCTGAATCCCTCGCGGGGCGTGCCGGTGATCGAACCGAGGAACTGACGTCGGTCATTGCCGACATGGAAGCCGGGGTCGACCTCGACCCACAGCCCTCGCGGCCGGGATGCCGAGCGAACCCGAGCACCGGTCACGGCCTTGGCGGCATTCCTGATGCGGGCAGACATGGTTCACGCACTCATCGCATGCAGGGTGCGCGAGCCGTCGACCGCCCGGGCGAACTCCTCACGGGTCAGATCGAGGCCCCCCGCGGAGCTCGCGGCGTTCATCATCGCCACCACCAGTGAACGATCGACATCTGCCTCCTGCGTCATCGAGAAGCGCAGCGGAATCGATGCGTGCACCCAGATCGTCTCTGCGACACCGTCGCCCATCGCGAGCGTGAGCGGGAAGGACTCGTTTCGCCGCAGCTTCGTCACGATCACGAGCCGCAGGTGCGTCATCAACCGATCGTCGAGCTCGATCGGCGTTGCTGTGTTGCCGTACGTCAGACGTCCCATGATCTCTCCCTCAGACGAACATTACGTTGAGAAATAGATTACTAGGTTACCTAGCTAAATCACAGTCGGACCTAGGGGAGGTCGCCGATCTCCTCGGCCAGGCGTCGCAGGAACCGGGTGATCGTATCGGTCTGCTCCGGGGTGAACTCGCTGGCGAGCGACTCGATGCGCTGCGTCAGCTCATCAGCCTGCGCGTTGAGATCGCGGAGCGACGGGCGCAGCACCTTGGAGCGGGCATCGGCAGGATGCGGCCCCACGACGATCTGACCGCGCTCTTGAAGTCGACGCAGCAGGCTCGTGATCGCCGCCGTGCTGACGTTCAGGTGAGCGGCGAGCCCGCCCGGCGTGGCGGGGGCGTCATCAGGGGCGTCGAGGATGTACCTCATCGCCTCCCTGTCGGTGTCGTTCGGCGCGCGCACCGCGGCAAGGCGTCGCCCGAACTGGGCCTCGGCCCTGCGAAGTTCGTCGACACGCGCGACGAGTTCGGTCACCCGCGTCGTCGTCTCAGTCCTGCTGCTCATGCGTCACCCCCTGACCCTTCCATGGTACTCGACAAACAGGTAACCAGGTTGCCTAGCGAAATCCAATGCGACCAGCCACTCTGATGAAGTGAGATGATGGAATTCTGGGAAAGGGGCCTCATGGTCGAGCGATTCGCACTCGAGGATGCCGGGTACATCATGTACGCCGACATGATCGACCGTCTGCGCGCGGACTTTCCCTCCGTGCCTGCGTGGCGGATCGATCAGATCGTCACCGCCGAACACGACGCGATCACCGGCGGGATACTCCGGATCGTGCCGGCCGAGGTCGAGTCCGGCGCGGCCGAGATGCTCGCACGCGAAGCGGAACCCCGTGGAAGTGAAGAAAGCCTGAGCGATGATGGCGAGGTGGCGTGATGGAGCGCTCTGAGGAGTTCGGCCGTTCCGGCTACTGGTACCCCGAGGCCGACAGCGCCAGCACCGTCGACGTCCTGAACCTGCTGCGTCGCTACCGCGCGGCCGAGACCGCGATGCGGGAACGCACACGCATCTCGATGAAGATGAACGAGACCGACCTCGTCGCCCTGCGTTTCCTGCTGCGCGAGCAGCGGGCCGGCCGCATCGTGCGAGCCATCGACATCGCCCGCATGCTCGACATCTCCACCGCATCGACGACGACGCTCATCGACCGCCTGGAGAAGGGCGGGCACGCGAGGCGGGCGCCGCACCCGACCGATCGACGTGCCGGAATCGTGGTGCCGACGGTCAGCAGCGACGACGAGGTGCGAGAGACCCTCGGTGCGATGCACAGGCGGATGCTGGCACTGGTCGACGAGATGAGCGACAAGGAGCGCGCCGTGGTCACGCGGTTCCTCGCCGGCATGACCTCGGCCATCGAAGAGGCGTCCGATCTCGACCAGGAACTGCGCGAGGTCATCCGCTCGCACGAGGAATCCGAGTCCTCCGGCGAGTGATCGTTGAGAGCCGGCCGACGATCGGCCGGCCACCCGACGCTCCGATCAGGCCCTGTCGACGTCGCCCTTCGCCTGAGCGTCCGCCTCTCCCTCGGCATCCGCTGCGACCGCCACCCGCTCGGGGAACAGCTCGTCGAGATCGAGGTCGGGATTGTCCTCCTGCGTCTCGACCAGCTCGACGGCCTCCTCGATCGTCTGCACGCTCGGCATGGCACCCGGAAGCGGCCTGCGCGCCGACTCCTTGAGCACGATCACGGCGATGAAGCCGGCGATCGACGTACCGATCACATAGAAGGCCGGCGCCAGCGACGAGCCGGTGAGCTGCACGAGCGCCTCCATCACGACCGGCGCGGTGCCGGCGAAGAGCGCCACGGCGAGGTTGTACGAGATGCCCATGCCGCCGTAGCGCGACGATGTGGGGAAGAGCGCGGGCAGCGACGACGCGAGGTTCGCGACGTAGAACGTCACCGGGAAGGCGAGCAGCACGAGGCCGAGCAGGGTCGACCAGATCTCGCCGTGCATCATGAACAGGAACGACGGCACGGCGAGCACGATCGCCGAGATCGACCCGATGAACAGCACCTTGCGGCGTCCGATCCGGTCGGAGAGCTTGCCGGTGAGCGGGATGCAGAGCGCCATCGCCACGAGCACGGGCAGAGTGAGCAGAGTGCCGTGCACCTCGTCGTAGCCCAGAGTGCCGGTGAGATAGGTCGGCATGTACGAGGTGAGGGCGTACCCGACTGTGTTGGCGGCGGCCACCAGCACGAAGGCCGTGAGCAGCTCGCGCCAGTACGCGCGGATCAGCGCGAGGACGCCCTTCGGCGCATCCGGAGAGGCCTGCGCGTCGTCAGCCGCGCGCTTCGCCGAATCCTGCGCCTCCTGGAAAGCCGGAGTGTCTTCGATCTTGAGACGGAAGTAGATCGCGATGAGCCCGAGCGGCAGTGCGACGAGGAACGGGATGCGCCAGGCGAAGCCCTGCATCGTCTCGGCCGACAGCGTCAGCTGCAGGATCGACACGAACGCGGCGCCGATCGCGAAGCCCATGTACGACCCGAGGTCGAGCAGCGAGGCATAGAAGCCGCGGCTCTTGTCTGGCGCGTACTCGGTGATGAAGGTCGTGGCGCCGGCATACTCGCCACCGGTCGAGAAGCCCTGCGCGAGCTTGAGCACGATGAGCAGGATCGGCGCCCAGAGGCCGATCACGGAGAAGTCGGGCAGCACGCCGATGAGGAACGTCGCCGCCGCCATCATGATCAGCGTGAAGGCCAGCACGCGCTGGCGGCCGAGCCGATCACCGAGCTGGCCAAGCACGATGCCGCCGAGCGGACGGGCGATGAACGTGACCGCGAACACGCCGAGCGAGAAGAGCGACTGCGCGCCCGCGGACGCATCCGGCAGGAACGCGCGGCCGATGATCACGGCGAGATAGCCGTAGACGCCGATGTCGTACCACTCCATGAGGTTGCCGACCACGGTGCCGGCGACGGCGCGGCGCAGCATCGGGCGGTCGACGACCGTGACGTCTTCGACGGTGAGTCGTCGTGGTTCGTCTGCCGCCGGTCGCAGGCGACGGATCAGCCGCTGCCACAGGTTCAGGGTGGTGCTCTTCAGGGGATCGGACATCGTGCCATCTTCCTTCTCTTGCGGCATCCGCTTGATATGACGGGCCGCACAAACGGCGGGGAGGCGGCATCTGCCGCCTCCCCGCACTGTGTTGCTGGTGTCAGCTGTTGAACGCGTCCTTGACGTTCTCGCCAGCCTTCTTGACGTTGGCCTTCGCCTGATCGGCGCGGCCCTCCGCCTCGAGCTTCTCGTTGTCGGTCACCTTGCCGGCAGCTTCCTTCGCCTTGCCGGCGAGGTCCTGAGCGGCGTTCTTGATCTTGTCATCGAGTCCCATGGGGGATCCTTTCTCTTATCAGCGGTGGTCTGTGGTCGGGATCCTGCGGTGTCGTCTCACAGGGGGATGTCGAGTGCGAAGGCAGCCAGCGGCATGGCTGCCGCAGCGATGATCGCGATGAGGCCGGCGACTCCGGCGGACTTCCACAGGGGCGTGCCCGAGGGAGCGAGCGGGACGCGGCGGATCCCGGTCGAGCTGCCGACGGCCGCGCGCGCCGAGAGCGGGGCGAGGTCGAGGGAGTCGGTCGAGCTGATCCGGCGCGATCGCAGATCTCGACGTGTGGGGTACTGCGCTGCTGTCGACATGTGATCACCTTCCTCAGAGAAAAGATTACTAGGTGAACTAGTGAATCGCCAGCCTAGTGAAATATTGATGTATTCCGCTTACGCTCAGGAGATGACCGAGCTCACCCAGCCCACCGGGCACGAAGAGGCCCTGCGCGCCCTCCCCCGCGAAGACGGATCGGCCCCTCGGGCACTCGTGCTCGGAGCCACCGGATACATCGGCGGGCGCCTGACACCGCGACTGCTGAACGCCGGGTACCAGGTGCGCGCGCTGGCCCGTGACGCCGCGCGTGCGGCATCCTTCCCCTGGGGCGCGGAGTGCGAGATCGTCGAGGGCTCGGCCGACGATCCTGAAGCCGTCGCCGACGCCATGCGCGACGTCGACGTGGTCTACTACCTGATCCACTCGATGACCGCGGGCAAGGGCTTCGAAGAGAGCGATGAACGAGCGGCCACGACGGTGGCGGATGCCGCGGCGAAGGCCGGCGTTCGGCGCATCGTCTACCTCGGGGGCCTGCACCCCGACGACGTGAAGCTGTCGCCGCACCTGCGCTCCCGCGTGCGGGTGGGCGAGATCTTCCTCGAGTCGGGCGTGCCGACGCTCGTGCTGCAGGCGGGCGTCGTGATCGGCTCGGGCTCTGCGTCGTTCGAGATGATCCGTCACCTCACCGATGTGCTGCCGTACATGCCGGCGCCGAAGTGGGTGCGCAACCGCATCCAGCCGATCGCCGTGCGCGACGTGCTGCACTACCTCCTGGGGGCTGCCCGCGTGGATGACGAGGTGAACCGCGCGGTCGACATCGGCGGACCCGACGTGCTGCGCTACGGCCAGATGATGAACGGCTATGCGCTCGAAGCCGGACTCCGTCAGCGAGCGATCGCCGCGCTGCCGGTGCTGACTCCCGGTCTCGCGTCGCACTGGGTGAACCTCGTGACGCCGGTTCCGCGGTCGATCGCGCGCCCGCTCGTCGCGTCGCTGCAGAACGAGTGCATCGTGAAGGATCGCGCCATCGACGACCTCATCCCCCGCCCCGACGGCGGGCTGACCCCGTATCGCACGGCGGTCTCGCTCGCGCTGGGTCGCGACGCCGCAGACACCATCGAGACGAGCTGGCAGGATGCCGAAGTCTCGGGCGCCCCGAGCGATCCGCTGCCGAGCGACCCGGACTGGGCCGGTCGCACCGTGTTCACCGACACGCGCAAGCTGCGCACCGCCGCACCGGTCGACGGACTCTGGCGGGTGATCATCGGCATCGGCGGCACGAACGGCTGGTATTCGTCGAAGTTCCTCTGGGCCGTGCGCGGCTGGATGGACCGCCTCGTCGGCGGCGTGGGCCTTCGCCGCGGACGCCGCAGCAAGGCCGAGGCGCGAATCGGAGACGCCATCGACTTCTGGCGCGTCGAGGCCGTCGAAGAGCCCGGACGCGCGACCGACGCCTCCCCCGCGAGCGGTGGACTGCTGCGCCTGCGCGCCGAGATGAAGGTGCCCGGCGACGCATGGCTCGAGCTGCGCGCACTCCCCGACGGCGACGGTTCGCGCTACGAGCAGCGTGCGGTGTTCTTCCCCCGAGGACTCGCCGGTCGGTTGTACTGGCTCGGCGTGCTGCCGTTCCACGGCTTCATCTTCGCGGGCATGGCGGCGAAGATCACCGCCGCCGCGGCCGTGCCGGTCGAGACGGTCGGGCATGGCGCGGCATCCGCTTCGGGCGCGGCATCCGCCGTCAGCTGAACCCTCTGCTCGCTGCCCATCTCGCGCTCGCGTGCGGGGTCAATTCCGCATCGCGACTCCCGGACGGGGTCACTTTCGCATCGCTGCTCCCGTGCGGGGTCACTTTCGCATCGCTGCTCCCGTGCGGGGTCACTTCCGCATCGCGACTCGCGTGCGGGGTCACTTTCGCATCCGAAACCGTTGATTCCGATGCGTTTTTGACCCCGCACCGCGTCGGCCTCTCATGCGAGGTCAATTCCGCACCGGAAGCGGGCGGTCCGGATGCCGTTCCGGCCATGCACCGGGTCGGCGGGCGTGCGGGGTCGAGTTCGCATCCGGGGTCGC